>CAWHQP010000008.1:0-406372 GCA_963831535.1 uncultured Acidimicrobiaceae bacterium
TCTGACGGTTGCCGGCGCCGGACCGCTGGCCGCGGGGTCACGGTCATCGAAGGATTCGAGCCTCCGCTGGGCGGCACGATCTCGCTGAGTGGGAGCAATGCCTGTAGCGCAAAGGGTGGCCTGGGAATTCTGACCATCAACCAGATGGTGGTCCATCCGCCCAAGACCATGACCGTACTGGCGCTCCAATTCTTCTGTGTGGCACCCACAGTCGGAGTCGGCTCCCTCATCATGGGGACCGTCGGATTGAATGTTCCTCCGAGCACGCGCCCGCCGGGCTACAACCTGTACGGGCAGGACGGCTCCATCACCACGTTGTCGTCATCGGCCAACGAATCCTCGGTCAGTTCCAGTTCCGGCGAGGTCAGTGGGGCGGCACTACCGGTCGTGGGCATGGCCACCACGCCCCTGGATGGCGGCTACTGGCTGGTCACCCACGGCGGCCGGGTGTTCCCCTTCGGGGACGCTCCCTTCCTGGGCTGAGCCGGCGGTCTCCATCTGAACCGGCCCATCGTGGGCATGGCCGGCGCACCCGACGGGAACGGCTATTGGGAGGTGGCAGCCGATGGCGGGGTGTTCTCCTTCGGCGCCGCCCACTTCCACGGGTCGACCGGCAATCTCCATCTGAACCAGCCCATCGTGGGGATGGCGGCCACACCGGACGGCAAGGGGTACTGGCTGGTGGCCGCCGACGGCGGGGTGTTCTCCTTCGGGGACGCCGGCTTCCACGGCTCGACCGGTGCCCTCCATCTCAACAAGCCCATAGTGGGCATGGCCGCCACCCCGGACGGCAACGGGTACTGGCTGGTGGCCTCGGACGGCGGGGTGTTCTCCTTCGGCGATGCCGGCTTCCACGGCTCGGCCGGTTCACACCCGCCGAACAGCCCGGTGGTCGGGATGGCGGCATCCCCCGACGGTCGGGGGTACTGGATCGCCGATGCCGATGGTGACGTCGTCTCCTACGGCGATGCTCCGTCGGAGGGCGACGTCATTGGAATCACCGATCTGGCCGGCATCACCCGCTGAGCGACCCAGCGCCGTCATCGGCTTCGGTCCCCGGGGAGCGATCAGCCTCGCCAGTCGTCCCTACCCGAAGGCCGACCCGAAAAACTGCTCAGTGGCCTTCCAGTGGCGCTCGGCGGCATCGGCGTCGTAGCTCGCGTTGTCGGGGACGGCGAAGCCGTGGTGGGCCTGATAGGTCTCGATGGTGTGGGTCACTCCGGCCTCGGTCAGGGAGGTTTCCAGCAGTTCCTTCTGCTCGTCGGGAACGACTGGTCCTCGATCGCCCCGGCCACATACACGAAGCCTTGATGGCGCCGGCCTTGTGGTGGGGGCTGTCAGGGTCGTCAGCCTTGGCCAGGTTCCCTCCATGGAAGGAGGCGGCCCCGGCGATGCGGTCGCCCAGGTTCGCCGCGGTCACAACGAGAGCCGGCCGCCCATGCAGTAGCCGGTGGTACCGACGCCGCCCGGCTTCTTTTCGGCCAAGGAGTCGAGGTAGTCGACGAAGGCGCCGGCGTCGCGGACCACCAGGTCCGCGGTGTAGCCCGCATCATGCCCATGATCCTCTCCGCGGTCTCCTTGGTGGAGAACGCCGTACGCATGTCGAGGGCTCGTAGGGGCCGTTGCGGTAGTAGAAGTCGGGCACCAGGACCACGTAGCCCAGACCCGAGAGCCGCTCGCCCATCTGGCGGATGGTGTCTCGCATCCCCCCGGCATCGGGGAACATGATCACCGCCGGCCAGGGCCCCTCTCCAGCGGGAATGCTGAGCGCGGCCGGGCAGATCCCGTCTGCGGCCTCGATCTCCACTGAGCGTTGCGTCACGGTGACTCCCTTCCTCGTACCTGTTTCCCGGACCCTACAGGCCGTGGCGCCGGGGACGGTGCCGGGGGGCATTCCTCCCGGTAACGCGGAGCCATCCATCCACACCATCGGACGGTCTCGGCCCCGATCCTGTCATTGCTCGGCGGAAGGGAGCGGTGGCAGCCCGGCGGGTCCCATGGAGGCGAAGACCCTGTTGGTACCGGGAAGTAGCAGCAGGCCGTCGCCGACCGACGGTGTCGGGAAGTGGTTCGCATACCCACCGAACGGGATGGAGACAACCTGTCGCCATTGGCCGGGTTGAGGCCGTGCACGGCGTTGCCGCCGATCGTCCAGATCAGCCCGTCAGCGATGATCGGTCCGCCGCCACGCCGTCTTTGTCGGTCCAGAGCTGCTTCAGGTACGGGGGCTTCGCCAACACCTTGACGGCCGTCACTCCGTTCGGGCACGGCACGTAGACCACTGAGCCCTGACAGCACGGCCGCCGTCGGGGTCGCCGCGGCACACCGAAAGGTGTGCCACCTCGCCCTCCTCGCCACCGAGATGTCCCTGACGCAGCAGATAGGCGATGTCCGTCTTGCCGATCTGGAACACGAAACCGCCCACCAGCATGGGGTCTCCAGTTCCGAGGTCCAAGTCGTCATCGCTGAGCGTCTGCCAGTCCTTGGGATGAAGATCGACTCGAGCTGCATGAGGGGGGACAGCTCAAGCACAGCGTCGCTGTCGTCGTACGACTGGCCGGCACCGAGATCGTAACCGTCCGCGCTCGCCACGTAGAGGTTCCCGTTCGGGTCGACGACCGGAGAGCTGCCGCCCATCCACACCGCCCCGCGATCTTGACCCCGACCCATCTGGAAGTAGTGAAGCTGGCCACCGGTCTCCGGGATCGAGACAACGAACCCGTGTGCGGGACCGTTGAGGCCGGGACAGTCGCCCGTGTTCTGGCCGTAGGCGATCACCACCTGACCCTGGTCGAGCGCCAACCCTGGCCGCTGCAGCTGCGCCAGCTGATCTTCCCCGGCGTTTGGCATCGCCAGCTCATCCAGCTCAATCTTGCCCGTGAACAGGTCGAGCCCGAAGAGGCGGTGCGAGGCCTCCACGCCACCCAAGGCAGCCGGGCCCTTGATCAACGTGTCAGCGTCGACGAAAATCTCGTGGCGTGACATGTCAATGACCGGAGTGCCGGTGATGCCGACCTTGGGCGAGATGTCGCCGCAAGGCAGGTCACCAGAAGGCACGGCGTTCGCCAGGTGGTGGGACCACAGGACGTGCCCGCTGCGAGCCGCCAACACATAGACGGTGTCGTTCTCGGTGGCGGCGACTACCCGCCCGTCGGCCACGAGGGGCTCCCCAAAGAGCTGCCCGTCGAGGACAGGTGAGGTCCAGGCGTGGCGCGACGGCAGGAGTTGGTGGCGGTGGGCTGCACTCCCGTCGCCTCGGCGTTCCCGTGGTAGGTGCTCCAGTTGGAGCCGAAGCCGGAGGAATCTCCTGATGCCACCGACGACCGAGCCGTGGCGGTACTGGTCAAACCGAGCACCGCGACCACCACGGCCACCAGGACCATAAGCGTTGCCAGCAGCAGATTCTGACTACCACGCGAGACGGCGCGTCTCGGCGCGCGCCGCCCTCACCGGGGACCCCGGTCCAACGCCACGACGTTGGTGCCACGAAGATTGAAGTGCTGCATCGGGTACCTCCCGTTCTGAACGCCATCCAACGTGGTGGAGCAACCTTTGCCCAGGTGAGGACTAGTGTCAATCGGCCAGGTGCCCCTCAGCACCGGTGGCCTAAACCGGTCATCGCAACACGTGAATGGTGGAGGAAACGCCGGTTCCGAGGTCGCGAGTTGTCTCACGGTGAGCCACCGGTCCTGGCTCGAGACGAGGGCCTTATCCTGTAGGCATGGAAATTGCGATGCGTCCGGCGCGCATTGACGATGAGCAGGCCTTTCTTGGACTTTTTGATGAGGCCGTCCTCTGATTAACGCAACGGGGTCTTGCGGGTCAGTGGGGTAGCCAGCCTTGGTCGGAGCAGCCGGAGAAGAGAAAACGGATCGCCAGCTTGGCGCGTAGCCGCGGAACAACCGTCGCTCAGATCGGCAAGGACGTAGTAGGCGTGCTCGAGGTCAACGATCAATCACCCTGGTATGCCCCCGTCACGGATGAACCCAGCTTGTACGTGGATCTCCTCTTGACCTCGCGACGGTTCACCGGGCAAGGGATCGGAAGAAGCCTTTTGGAATACGCTCGCGGCAGACTGCCTTGCCAGGGGTCTGGGCCTGCTTTGGGTTGATTGCTGGGCTGGAGGCGATCGACGGTTGGTCCGGTACTACGAATCAGCCGGATTCACCGCTACCGAGACGTTCGACCGTGACGATTGGCCCGGACAGCTCCTCGTCCAGCGTCTTGTCGGCTGACATCCGGTGGCCGCGCCCCTGATCACCGGATGGATGTGGTGCGGTGACGGGGGATCCAACCTGGAATGTCCAGTGATGATGCGTATGTCGTCCTACCCCGAACCGTACGGGCGGGTGATGATCTCCAAGAGGTGGCCGTCGGGGTCCTGGAAGTACACCCCGCGGCCACCGTCGTGGTGGTTGATCTCACCCCTGTTTGTGAGCCCAGGATCGGCCCAGTAATCCTGGTGGCGAGCCTCGATGCGGCCAAAGATCTCGTTGAACTCGTCCTCGGTGACCAGAAAGGCGTAGTGCTGAGGAAGGATCTCACCGTTGAGGTCGTCGAAGTCGTGGTAGTCGAGAGAAACGCCATTGTCCATCTCGACAATCATGAACGGACCCCAGGGCATTGCCTCCCCCAGCCCAAGCATTTCGGTGACATATCGGGCGGAGATCTGCTTGTCGCGACACCAGACGATTGTGTGGTTCAACATCACGCTCATCCTTCGTCTCCTCCATCGCGTCGGGCCGTCCGGCGTTCCCGTCGGTGGCGACGCGCTCTGTTGGCCTGGATTGCCCAGGCTGCTCCCGCAACCATTGTTGTCGAAAACGATCGCCGCACGAATGTGGTGGCACACTGCCGGTGGATCCCCCGGCAATTCGACATCTGGTGCACCTCCCTCGGCGTCGAACTATCGTGGATGCCGGGCGGCTGGGGCGGTCCTGGAGCAGACTGTGCGTCGTGATTGATCGGGGTGAGTACACGGTGGTCGAAGCGGCCGACTCGGACATCGATGCGCTACTCCAGCTGCGCGACGATGCGGCCCGATGGCTCGTAGCCCGAGGGATCGACCAGTGGCGAGTGGGCGAGATTCCGTACTCCTGGGAGCGGGGTGATGAGTATTTTGTCTTCGTTCTTTGGCACGGCAAGGATCGGGTCGGAACAGTCACCATCTTGTGGGACGACCCCGTCATCTGGGGCGAGCAGTTCGTCCCCGCCGGCTACGTCCACAACCTCATCGTGGCGAGGGCCTTTGGTGGGCAAGGCCTGGGCCTCAAGCTGCTCCAGTGGGCTGAGCATTACGTGGCCAGTTCTGGCCGGGGCCTGGCCCGGCTCGATTGTGGCGCAGGGAGCCACAAGTTGCGCCACCTGTACGAATCAGTGGGGTATCGCTGGGTACGGGACCAGCAATACCCGTGGCTGGGACCAGACCAGGCGCTGGCACTCTACGAGAAGGATCTGCCTGGCAATGGCCTTACTTGATTCCGGCGGAAGCGTGGCTCCCGGCACAGGGACGGTGAACTGGCCTCCGAGGCATGAACGCTCAGACCTTCAGGAACACTTCTCGAACCGCCACATTGAGCGGGGTAACTCCTGGTATCGGCGGCAGTTGATACTTGGCCGCTTCTTCGGCGAGTTCCTTGGTCTCGAAGAGGAGCACTGAGGTTCCAACCCCGTCGATCGGTTCGAGCCAGTAGCCATTGACGATGCCTGGTGCCCGGGACACCAGCGTCTCTCGTGCCTGAGGCAGGAGGACTCGAGCTTCCTCGGGATTCTCGACTCTGACGTTGGCGACGATTGCATACATGGTGTTTCTCCTCATGAGCCGGATGTGGTGACTCTAGGAGATCGTCGGGTCGGGTGCTCCACGATCCGGTGGTCGGAGACACCGGTCCGCTCGAAGCGCCGGAGGACGGCCGTCAGCGGGCACTCCCGACCCAAGGGCCAACGCCCCCGATCCGGTCGATGGAATAGCGCACGACGTACCCGGTCTGAGATTCGTCCGGATACTGGGCATCGCGTCCGACGTAGGCCTTGGCCAGTTTTGTCAGCAGTGGCCCGGTCACGCCGAGGGGCCCGATGGTGGCGTGAGCGTAGATGACAACGTACGGACTCATCCATTCACCAGATCGCGAGGGCGGGGCGAACAAAAACACGACGCGAGGGTCGCGTTGCATGTTGCGGAGCTTCGTGTTGTACCGCATGTGGGTGCTGATGAGGTCGCCTCCGTCCAACCCGATCCAGATCGCGGTCACCTGAGGGCTACCGTCGGCGTTGACAGTTGAGACGTATGTCAGCGGGCCAGATTCGACCAGCTCTCTGAGCTCTTCGGGCAGTGCGGCGGTCACAGCTCGCTCGTTTCGGTGTCGAAGTGGGACTGTCCGGTGGACCACACGGGTCGGAGGTTCAGCGTGTTGAACCGCCACCCGTCAAGGGTGCGGACAGCATCCGCTTCGAACACGTTGGCGATGACGTACGGCTCGGGCGGAGCCGACTGCGGATGAAGGTGGATGGCCAGGAGCTAGCTCTGAGACGGGCTCTGTCACCGTCGAGCTCGATCTGAGCGTTGGTACCGATGTGGAAGGTGCGATCCCAACCGTCTCGGACGAAGCGGTTGCCAACGGCTAAGTCGTCAATGCCTTCGAGCGTGAAGCCACGGTGTTCGACGCGAACATCTTCGCTGAAGATCAGCGCGCCCACTCGGCGTCGAGGCTGCTGGCGTCGTCAATGGTGGCGAAGTAACGGTTCATGAGCGCCATGATGCGATCCCTGTCGAGGAGTCGCTGGAGTTCAAGTTCTGTGATCTGGTCCATCTGGCTGGTTCCTTGCTCGTCGGCCGGGGGACATCAGGATTGCATGTGAACGGAACAGCCCGAACGTACCGGGGCGTGGCACCTCCGGCCGGACGGCACCACCGGCCCCAAACGGTGGATCCTGCAACCCGAACGTGTGGCTGTTGGAGGTGACCGGGTCCCCGTGAACTGATCCACCCGCTGTGCGAGTCCAGACCCCCATTATTTTGGGGAAGGAGGACAGCGCAGCCATGAAGAACCGGAAGCACACCCCCGAACAGATCATCCGCAAACTGGCCGAGGGCGAGAAGCTGCTCGGCGAGGGCCAGTCCATCGAGGAGGTCTCCCGACACCTGGAGATCACCGAGTCGACCTGGCACCGGTGGCGGAACCAGTACGGCGGGCATGAAGGCCGACGACGCCAAGAAGCTGAAGGAGCTGGAGAAGGAGAACCAGCGCCTGAAGCGCATCGTGGCCGACCAGGCCTTGGACATCGACATGCTGAAGGAGCTGAACCGGGGAAACTTCTGACCCCGGACTGCCGCCGGCGGGCCGTCATGGCCCTGCAGGCCCAGTTCGGGGTGACAGAACGGCGAGCCTGCCGGGTGGTCGGCCAGCCCCGCTCCACCCAGCGGCTCAAGCCCCCCGATCCCCACCGACGACGAGCTGGCGCTGCGGGCCTTCCTCCGGGACTTCTCCAAGCGACGTCCCCGCTGGGGCTGGCGACGGGCGGCCGTCGAGCCGCCAAGCAGGCCGGATGGCGGGCCAACCACAAGCGGATCCACCGCCTCTGGATCGCAGAAGGCCTGCGTGTGCCCTATCGGAAGCGGAAGAAGCCCCTCCGGGGCATCGGCGCAGCCGGTCGGGGCCATGTGCCCCATCCGGCCCAACGTGGTCTGGGCCATGGACTTCCAGTTCGACCAGACCCGAGACGGGAGAATGCTCAAGATCCTGAACGTCGTCGACGAGTTCACCCGGGAGGCCCTGGCCACCGAGGTGGCCCGCTCCATCGACGCCGACGGTGTGGTGGCCACCCTCGAGCGCCTGGCCAAGGAGCGAGGAGCCCCGGTCTACGTGCGCTTCGACAACGGACCCGAGTTCATCGCCTATGCGGTGGCCGACTGGTGCCGGTTCAACGGCACCGACACCGTGTTCATCGATCCCGGGTCAGCCCTGGCAGAACGCCTGGATCGAGAGCTTCAACGGACGGATGCGGGACGAGTACCTGAACGGCCAGGTCTTCGACAGCCTCCTCGAGGCTCAGGTGCTCATCGAGGACTGGCGAATCGACTACAACAACAACAGACCTCACAGCGCTCACGGCTGGCTCACACCGGTCGAGTTCGTCGAGGCCTGGCTTCACCACCAACAACAACCACAGCTCGCATAGCGAGTGGACCAGCTATCGGGGTCCGGTCACTCGGTGTATCGAATTGATAGATATTGAACTCCGCGGTCGCTGTGATGGATGAGGCCGCCGAGGCCGGAGTCCTTTCGTCCGTGGATGGCCATCTCCAGGGCGTCGATGGCTAGATCGCTGCGCAGTGAGGTCGAGGTCTGCCATCCGACGACGTAGCGGCTGAACACGTCGACCACGAAGGCCACGTAGACCCAACCGGTGTGGGTCTTCACGTAGGTGAGGTCGGCCACCCACAGTCTGTTGGGCCCAACGGCGGTGAACTGGCGGTCGACCAGGTCGGCGGGTCGCTCCAAGGTGTCGTCCCCGATGGTGGTCCGCTTCCACTGTCGTCCCCTCCGTGCGCCCTGGAGTCCCAGGTCCCGCATGAGGCGTTCGACGGTGCAGCGGGCCACCCGATGGCCCTCCCGGTTCAACTGGGTCCAGACCTTGTCGGCCCCGTAGACGTCAAAGTTCTCCGACCGGACCCGCCTGATCTCGACCTTCAGCTGCTCGTCCCGGACCCGCCGGGCACAGACCGGGCGCTTCTTGGCGGCGTAGTAGGTGGCGGGAGCGAACTGCAGCGTGGCGCAGATCGGCTCGACTCCCCATCGACCCTTTCGGGCATCGATGTAGCGGACTACTTCTTCGTTCGACCGTCGAGCTCGGTCGCGAAGAAAATCGAGGCGTCCTTCAATATTTCGTTGGCTCGTTTGAGCTCTTTGACCTCCCGCTCGAGTTCCTTGATCTTCTTCTGATCCTCGGTGGTGGTTCCCGGTCGCTTGCCGTCGTCGATCTCGGTCCGACGGACCCAGATCCGCAACGTCTCGGGCGTCATACCCAGCTTGGCCGAAATGGCGGTCATGGCCGCCCATTCCGAGGGGTACTCACCTCGGTGCTCGACGAGCATCCGGACGGCCCGCTCACGGACCTCCGGGGAGTATCGGGTGTTCCTTGGCATTACTCCATCCTCTCAAGGGAAGGAGCCTCCAGGATTCCCGGGCCGATTCACGGTGCCCGTTGCGCTCGTTACTCCGGGTGCTGATCCGTCTCAGCGGTCCGCCCCGATCTGGTCCGTGATCTCGGCCTCGATCAGCTCCTGGCAGACCACAGCTTCGGCATCTTCGATGAGGCCGAGGTCCGAACCGGTTCGGAACACGTCGAGTAGTTCGAACGGGACAGACTGATCACCGAGGATCACGCCGATGGCCCCACCAAATGGTGGATGCCCCGGCTCAGTTCAAAGCCTACCACGTGAGGGGACGCGGCCATGCGGGGTGCTCACGCAACGTGAACTGGGTCCACTGTCAGGTGGACAAATTGAGAGGGCGATGGCCCAGATCTAAAGGGAAATTTGAACCGCTGATGCAATTCAGTGGTGTCGCTAGAAATTACCACTCTGCGTGTTCACAGCAAATAGGTCCAGGCTGGGGCATACTCCGTTTGGGTGAGCAGTGATCCCTTGGAGCAATTTGGTCGCCTTTCCAAGGGTTAGCGAATGGCGAAACCGACGCCCATTCGGAGGCTGGGGCCGAAGGAGTGTTGATGAGGGAGGACTTGCCCGCCCTGTGCGGAGAATCAAGGCCTGCCCTTGGCGCGCTCGAAGATCCCTCATGCTCCGAATCTGATTGGAAGGTCCGGCGACGTTTGCCGGACATTTTTTCCTTGACGGCGCACCTTTTGGGGAAGCGTCCCAGGGATCTCAATAGGGCCACGGGGCCATTCCGCCCCATGGCCCGTGTGCCGGGGCGTCCTTGTGACTGCCCGGAGTGGCGACGTGTTGATCGACTGCTCGCAGGCCGAACGGCAAAGTCCTGTGGGAATCGAGTTGTGATCTCGTCGTTTTCGCCGTCAGGCGAGTAGCAGAGCCCAATATCCAACAACTGCAATAGGAGAAGTAACCATGAGTAAAATCTTCAGTTCCAGACGGCGATTCGTTGCTGTTGCGCTGTCGGCGGTAATCATCGCCGGAGCCGCAGGTACCGCTGCTGCCTTCTTTACATCCAGCGGCACAGGAAACGGATCTGCGAGCATCGCCTCGGCTTCCGGATTCGATGTTGTCGTCAATACCCCCACCGGAGGCGCCCTTGTCCCGGGGCCTCTGGGGAGTGCAACGACCGACAATGTGGGTTACACGGTGACAAATCCTGGAAGCGCCGCAAGTCCTGCTCAGCTGACGACGATCACCATCGAAGTTACCCCTGGCTTCTCGTACGTGGATGGGAACAGTGATCCGGCGTGCACCGCGAGTGACTTCTCGATCAACGGGCTTCCTGTCGGTACGGCAGGTGTCTACCCGGTCGGCCAGCTGCTGCCCATTGGTGGAACCTTCACCAGCGCGTTCGATATCCAAATGATCGACAACGGAGCCAATCAGGACAGCTGTGAAGGTGGAACGGTCCCACTGACGGTCCTCGCTAGCTGAGACGGATCAGACATGGGTGGAGATCGGTTACCGAACCTTCACCGAAGTACCTAGCCGGCGTGCCGGATCGTGGAGTCAGTACTTCACGATCCGGCACCCTGGCCGGCTGTCACAGTGTGCTGAGCCGCGGCTCGCACGCGGATCAGGCGACAGGCAGTGCTAACAGGAAGGTAAATCAACAGCGCTGGACCGTTGGCTTTTCCGCAAGGTCAGTGATCAAGAGGTAGCTATGGAAGAGATGGTGCGGAAGTTGAGCCGACCGAGGTCGAAGAACAAGGTGGCCGTTGTTGTCGCTCTGAGTGGAGCACTATTCAGCACCATCTTCGCAATGAGCGCATCAGCCGGATCGATTGTTCCAGCTCCAAGGATCACGTCGTCACCCAGCAATCCCAGCACAAATTCGAGCGCGGAGATCTCCTTTACGGACTCCTTGTTTCCAAAGGTGTCGTTTACCTGTCGACTCGACGAGAGGCCTGTGGTCCCCTGTAGCGGTGACACTGATCACGATGGTGACAAGGACGTTGAAGGTGAGATTGCATATCACCACCTGTCATCCGGTCGGCATTGCTTCGATGTGTTTGCTGTGGATCAGACACATTCGATCAGTCCTACCACCAGGTTCTGCTGGACGATTTCTGGGAGTCCCTCGGCTGCCGACATTCGGTCCACCACGGGGACTCCCCAGGTCACCAGTGTGACCTCTGCATTCGGTTTGCCGCTCGACGCCCGGGTCACTGATTCCGATGGCCATGGGGTTAGTGGAGCTGTGGTCACATTCGTCGCGCCCGCATCCGGTCCCTCAGCCACGTTTGCCTCCTGTCCAGACGGCAATCCGAATGCTTACACTTGTGTGGTCGTCACCAACTCGCTGGGAATAGCCGTCTCGTCAATGCTCACGGCCAACGACACCACGGGTCCCTATCGGGTCTATGCCAAGACCCCCGGCGTGGGAGCTGCCGCCGAGTTTTCTCTCACCAACACAGCCGTGTTCTCCATCTCAGGCAACATCATTCCTCTCCTCTATCCCGGTGCAAGTCAGAAACTCAATCTGTTGTTCACGAATCCGAACTCGTCACCAATCACAATCGCTCCCGGAGGAGTCACGATCACCGTGACCACCTCTAGGGCCGGATGCCCTCCGTCGGTGAACTTCGCTGTGACCAGGGGTCTTACGACTGCGGTGGTCGTTCCTTCAGGTTCGACGAAATCACTCGCTCAGCTCGGTATATCGCAGTCTCGCTGGCCAGTCATCAAAATGATCGAGACCAATACCAATCAAGATGCCTGTGAGGGTGCTCCTTTGACATTGCACTACTCCGGTGTCGCATCAGGGTGATCTTGGCCACTTCCTAACTGGCCGGATCCCTCGCAAGCGAGATGGTCCTGTTGCTACCCAATTTCAACCCTCGGTCTGGCGGCGGGAGAGGTTCCGAAGGAGATTCGTCACACCGGAAGCCAGGATCGTGCAGTCAGGACAACGGCGACATCGGCCCGCTGAAATACGTGCCTTGATTTAGTAGCGGGTCAGAACTGATTCGGCTGCCACTGCTGCAGCCCGAGCGACAGGGCGATGGGGTTCCACAGCGTGCTGAACTGGTCCTTCGCCGTCGAAGCGTGGCCATCGTCGGCCAAGGCTGTCTGGTAGCTGGGATCTGAGGTGTCGTTGGGCACACAGGTCTTGGTCTGTTCGTCGGCGGCCCATTGGGCGTAGGCCCCGTCCGAGCTGGCTGAGCTCTGCCAAGCATTGGTCAAAGCGTCAGTCAGCGCAGAAGACTGGGGGAGGGCGGATAGGTCGAGCTGGGTAAGTTGGCTCACGAGCGCCTGGCGGGAAGCCTGCGCCGCCGTCAAGGACGACTGTGCCCCGGCTAGGTCACCGCATGAGGCGATGGACGCCGTGGCCGTTCCGACCTCGCTCCGGCTCCCCGAGCTCTGGGACAGCAGGGCGGTGAGGGCCTGTCCCTGGCCAAGGGCCTGGGGCGACAAGGGGGTAGACGTCGAGGTGGTGGACGGCACCACTGTCGATTGGGTGCCGAGAGTCGAGGGCGTGGTGGGGGAGTTGGCGGAGGGAGATGAGGATGTGGCCATCACGGCGACGACCACCGCCACCACAGCCACAGCGATGACGACGATGGCGATGAGCAGGCCTCGTCCGCGCCTTCGGATCTCCTCGGCACCGTCGAGCGGTGCTTGCAGTGCCGGGGTTTCGGTTGGTCGGACCCCGACCGTCCTCGGGGTGGCAGCGGTGTCAATCAAGGTCGCCGGCACCACCGCCGTGGTCGGGGGGACGACAGGTACCGTGGCCTGGGTTGGTCTGCCCGACGGCAGCCCCATGGACCGGCCGCAGTCGCGGCAGAACCGGGCATTGGACACATTGTCGTGCCCGACCGGGCACGGGTTGATCAGTGCCGACCCACACGTGGGGCAGAACTTGGCCGTGAAATCGGGAACGGGAAGAGGATGGCCTTGGGGACAGAGCATCGTGTACCTCGGATTGCGCAAGCAGTACGGGTGGGCAGGTATCAGCTGTCGCTGTCCGTCGAGGCAAGGTCCATGATAGGCGACGGCGGCCACCGTCTCGCCGTCACCGGCCACTGACCAGGATCGATGTCGGATCTCTCCCGCTCGCCACCCCCCAATTGCGTCCTCCGAGGTGACCCGTCCTCGCGGCCAACGTTGAGAACGAGGTGGACCGCAACGAGGTATCAACCTGTCCATCGACCGATGGTGGCGTTCTGTCGCTCCGCCGTGGGCATGGGGCATAATGCTTGCTCCATATCGGCGAGGCCTCTCTTCGTTGCGAGGTTGGAGCCGACGGCCGAAGGACGGGGGCTCGCGGCGGTGAAGGTGGCAGTCCTCACGCAACATGGATACTGGAGCCCGTCAACGAGGTCTCGGGCCATCCAGCACCTCGATCGCCTGAGGGCACGACTCGGCACCGTGGACCTCTACGTGGCCGATGACCGTCCCCGCCGGCTCCCCGGGAAGGTCGGGCAGGTCCGCTACTTCGCCGACCATGGTCGGCGCTACCTCGCTCGTTGCCGTGAGGTGTCCTCGATCGTGCCGGGCTACGACGCCCTCTTCGTGCAGCGAGGTCTGTACGCACTCGGCCCGGGCTTCGTTGCCCGGGCCGTCGAGCGCTACGACGGTCGAGTGGTCTTCGACTTCGACGACGACGTGTATGCCGAGCCGCTGGCAGCCCTGGGGAAGGGAGCGGCGGCACACTGGCTCTACGGACCTCAGGCGGCCCTCCGTATTCTCGAGCGGTCCGACCACGTGGTGGTGAGCACCGAGGTGTTGGCCACTCGCATCCGCCCGGTCAAACGGTCCGTCACTGTTCTGCCTACCGTTCCCGATGTCGCCCGCTACGAGCAGGCCATCGACGGAGGGACCCCGGGACTCGTCGGCTGGGTGGGGACCGAGGGCGGGTTACCGTATCTCGACCCGCTGGAGGTGGTCTTCCGCCACCTGGCCGACGACGGGGTCGGGCGTCTTCGGGTCATCTCATCAGCGCCGTGGTCCGGCCCGTCCGAGTACGTCCCGTGGAGGTTGGACGACGAGCCCAGCCTCTTCGCCCCGCTCGCCGTGGGGATCATGCCCCTCCCGGACACCGAGTACGCGCGAGGAAAGGCCGGATTCAAGCTCCTCCAGTACATGGCTGCCGGTGTCCCGGTCGTGGCCAGTCCGGTCGGCGTCAACCGCGAACTCGTCGAGCAATCGGGGGCCGGAATGGTGGTCGAGGATCCCGACCAATGGGAGGAGGCGCTGCGCTCCCTTCTCGGTGACCAGGGTCTCCGCCGCCGCATGGGAGAGGCCGGGCGGGCCTTCGTCGAGGCCTTTGCCGACCTCGAGTCGCAGGCGGACATGCTGGCCGGACTGCTGGGCGGAGCGTAACCGGACCCGTAGGGAACGGACCTCACCCAGGAACGGTTTCGGGAGCCGCGGGTCCGCCCTGGTGGAGGTGGGTCGATCCACGGTCGCCGCCAGGCATTAAGGCGACACGGAAATCCACCGATGACTGACCAGTGAGACGGCATTCCGAGATCGTTGGTCAATCCCACCAGTCCGCCGGCCGTCGGTCGCGGCTGGCCACGGGGCCCGGTCGACGTCCCGGCCGCCGACGGAGCGTCTGGGCGCTCCTGATCCTCGTGGTCATCCTCGCCCTCCCCACCACCGGTTGGGCATCGACAGACCCGGTGGCGGCCCGCCACGCCACGTCCCGGGCCGCTGGACCCCTCCTCTCGGCGCGTGCCGACGTGCCTTTTGTGGCCACCAACCTCGTGCTCAACCGGCCCATCGTGGGCATGGCCGCCACCCCCGACGGAGGGGGCTATTGGCTGGTGGCCTCCGACGGCGGGATCTTTTCCTCCGGTGACGCCGCCTTCCACGGCTCCATGGGGGGCACGCACCTCAACCGGCCCATCGTGGGCATGGCCGCCACCCCCGACGGAGGGGGCTATTGGCTGGTGGCCTCCGACGGCGGGATCTTCTCCTTCGGCGACGCAACCTTCCACGGCTCGACCGGCAACATCCACCTCAACCAGCCCATCGTGGGCATGGCCGCCACCCCCGACGGAGGGGGCTATTGGCTGGTGGCCTCCGACGGCGGGATCTTCTCCTTCGGCGACGCAACCTTCCACGGCTCGACCGGCAACATCCACCTCAACCGGCCCATCGTGGGCATGGCCGCCACCCCCGATGGCCAGGGTTACTGGCTGGTGGCCTCCGACGGCGGGATCTTCAGCTTCGGCGACGCAACCTTCCACGGCTCCACAGGCAACATCCACCTCAACCAGCCCATCGTGGGCATGGCGTCGACCCCCGACGGTGGGGGTTACTGGCTGGTGGCTTCCGACGGCGGTATCTTCAGTTTCGGCGACGCCACCTTTGACGGATCCGCGGCGGGCACGGCCACGCCGGGTGTGGTGGTGGGGATGGAGGCTGGCGTCAACGGGTACTCATTGGTCAGCCAGGAGGGCATCATCTACCCATTCACGGGCGGCTTCTCGAGTGCGCAAATGGCGCTGCAGTCCCAGGTGAGCCAGGGTGCGTCGGGCTGGCTGACGTCGGATGTCAATCAGATGGTGGCCGGCCAGTCGCCGAGCAATCCCATCGGGCTCTGGATCGGCGGCGACCCGGTCGCCTGGCGGTCGAACTCGGGCCCGGGGTTGGCCGCTGCCGCGGTGGCCGGCCTCGACGGCGATCCGACTATGCGCGCCGTCGCCGCGCAGACTTTCGACACCCTCATCGCCGAACACGAACAGCCCAACGGCTCGTTCACCGCGGTGAGTGGAACACCGGATCCCCAATCCGCGGACATCGACACCATGTTCTTCGTCACCAACCTGGGTATGGCGTTGTGGACCCTGCGCTCGCAACTGTCGGCTGCGGACACGTCTTTGTGGACATCGGCCATCACCGCCGGCGCCGACTACCTGATCGCCAACGGCAACCTCTCCTGGTACACGAACGGCAACATCACCATCGGCAACGCGCTGGTCATGGCTCTCGCCTACTGGGCCACGGACAACCCTTACTACCAGGATGCATACAACACGGCTCTGGCCTTCGCCATCGATCCGCCCCAGTCCCGATGGCCTGGGTTCGGGTTTATCTACACCACAGTGCCCACCCTTCCGGACGGATCCGACGGTGCCGGCTACTTCGCTGAATCCGGCGGTGGAGCGCCCGGGTTCGACGCCGACTACACGGAGCTCCAGCTGGATCAGCTGGTCCGGCTCTATCTCGTCACCCGGTCTGCCACTGTGCTCCGCTTCATCAATCTCGAGGTCAATCAGGAGTGGCCGAGGGTGAATACCAGCACCTGGATGCTCGACACATCTGGCGGTACGCGTCACCCGCAGCCCGATCGGTCCGTGCCCTTCTCCACGCCGGCCATTCCGCTCCTGGCCCTGTATGGAGGTCGGAACGATCTGCTCGGCTATGTCCAAAGCCAGGTGGAGGCTACCGAGCAATCGTATGCGACGTTCGTGTCCAATTGGAGCCCTGGCGGTCTGTATGGATTTGGTATCGAGGCGGCCTCATTGGTGCTCATGAAGTCCCTGTCTTCCTGACGGGACGGCCTCCTGGTCCGGGGGGTATCGCCGACGGGCGTCGGGGGTGCGGCTCAGTTGCACGACGACCGGGTCGGAACTATCGTTCGTCCTGGCAGAGTCCACAAAATGGGCATACGGGCCCGGCGGTGAGGGGGCTCGTCTCAAGAGGGCAGGCATGCGATGACAACGATTTTCGGTCGTGACGAGCTTTTGCAGCTGGCGGCGCAACGGTCGGACGAGTTCCATAACGCTCAACCCTTCCCGCATGTCGTCATCGACAACTTCCTTCCTGCTGAACTCATGGACCCGCTCATTTCGGACTTCCCGTCCCCGGATCCAGGAGAATGGCTGTCCTACGATACGAAACGGGAGCTGAAATTTGCACTGGAGGACGAGGCCAGGATCCCCGCCGCTCATATTGAGGTGTTGCGTGAACTGAACGGTCAGTTCTTTGTGGAGTTTCTCGAGGCGCTGACCGGCATCACCGGCCTCATCCCCGATCCTCAATTCCGCGGGGGCGGCCTGCACCAGATTCTTCCCGGCGGCATGCTGAAGCTCCATGCCGATTTCGACATGCACCCCCGGATGAAGGTGCATCGCCGCCTCAATGCCATCCTCTACCTCAACGAGGACTGGCAGGACTCCTACGGCGGAAACCTCGAGCTCTGGGACACCGAGCTGACCAGGAAGGTGACGTCAATCGCTCCGTTGGCCAACCGGTTGGTTGTCTTCCAGACGACAGGTGACAGCTTCCACGGTCATCCCGACCCGCTGAGCTGTCCTGAGGGTCGGAGCCGACGGTCCCTGGCGTTGTACTACTACACGGCGCCCGATGTAGACAGCGACTGGAAGGGTCGCACGGCCATCTTCAGGACGCGGCCGGGCGAGAAGATCACCACCCGCACGGAGGACGCCAAGGCGAAGTTCATCGCCATGATCCCCTCCTCGGCCAAGGATGCCGGGAAGCGGCTACTGAACAAGTAGCCGGCCGGCCCGCCCGGGTAGGCCATAGGCCTCTTCCAGGGCGTCGACGTGGCCACTCCAGGTGCAGTGGACCGCGGCCCACGACGCGGCGGCCTGCCCGAGGGCATCTCGAGCCTCGTCGTCGGCAGCCAGGGTGGCGATGGCCCGGGCCAGGCCGTCGACGTTGCCGGGTTCCACGATCATCCCGGTGATGCCGTCTTCCAGCATGTCGACGAAGGCTGGCACCGCTGTGGCCACGATGGCCCGCCCCTCCACGGCCGCCCGGACCAGGATGCCGCTGACCGGGTTGGACGTCCGATACGGAAGGACGACGATGGCGGCCTCGGCGATGGTCCGGGCCAGGACGTCGTCACTCACCCATCCCGACCACTCGACGGGAAGGTCCGTCGTCTCGATCCTCTGGCGGAGGCTCTCGGCGTAGGACACGTAGTGGCGCCGCTCACCTCCGACGATGATGAGCTGCAGGTCGGTGTGGGCCGACACGGTCTCCCAGGCGTCGAGGAGCACATCGATGCCCTTGGACTGGGCGATGTAGCCAGCGAAGACCACGGTCTTGCCCATCGACGGCGGTGACGATGCGGTAGGAGGATCAGCCCCGAGGGGCACGACACGGACCGGCTGGAGGCCCGCTCCTTCGAGCTCGTCTCTGGCCCGTTCGCTGTAGGTGACCCAGCATTGGGTGGCTCGCCTGACCATCGCCCGGAGGGGTCGGTCGAGTACCGGGGCGAAGACTTTGTGGGCCACGGCGTCCCGCCGACCGGCGCTGGTGCGGATGACCCCGCTCCCCGGTGACTTGACGATGCTCGGTCCGTCGTGGACGACAGTGACCAGATCGCGGCGGAGCAGGCTCACCCACAGCCCGATCCAGAAGGTGGAGAGCGCGGTGAGGCCCACCTCGAGGTGGACCACCGCCGCCTGTCGGATCGGTCCTCGGTTCCTCCACACCGTGCGGAGCCCATCCAGTGCTGGAGACCCCCCATCCTGCCCGACCAACTCGGTCACCTCGACGCCCCGAGCCCGGAGCTCGGCGACGCAGGCGCTGGTGACGTAGGCCACCCCCCCGTGTCCGGGCCGCACCATGACCACCGGTCCGACGGCGTGGGTCGGGCCGTTGCCCTCGTATCGGGGGGTCATGGCCGCCGCCACAGCACGACCTGGCGGGGGAGGGGGAGCGGCAGCTCCTCGGGCCATCCTCCGAGGGTGATGAGGACGGCAAAGAAGGCCAGACCCGAGGCGACGATCGAGGGGATGACCCAGCGATCGGTGGCCATCCACACGCCGACCATGGCCATGATGGCCAGGATGGGGACCAGGGTGACCTTCAGGGCCCACCGGAATTCGATCAGGCCCCGCAGCCCGAGGGCCGATCCGAGGGCCACCCCGACTTCGGTGATCACGGTGAGCCAGGCCGAGGCCACGACACCATAACGGGGAACGAGAGCCAAGTTGCCGGCCACATTGAACACCAGGGCGATGCTTCCCTGGATGATCAGCCACCGTGATCGCTTGGAGGCGATGAGAGCCGCCCCGAACACGTTGGACAAGAGGGCGGCCAGACCCGAGAGGGCGAGGATCCGGACGAGAGGGACGGCGGGTCCGAACCCCCGGCCGTAGAAGATCCTCACGAACCACGGGGCGAATAGCACCACGCCGATGCACAGGGGCACCGCCACCGCGGTCAACCAGTGCCAGGCCCGCGCCACCAGGTGGCCCAGGTCACGGGAGTCCCCGACCTTCGAGGCCATCCCCGGAAGGATGGCGCTGACCACCAGCCCGGGGACGATGACCAGGATGGACAGGGCCTTGGTGGCCGCCGCGTAGTAGGCCACCTGGTGGCTGGAGACGAGGAAGCCGACGATGCTCAGGTCGAGGGTGAAATAGGCACTGGCCAGCAGCGAGTAGACCCCGAGGGGCAGGGAGTCGGTGAGCATCCGCCGCCTGACGTCCCGGGACGACGTGCCGTCGTCCACCAGGCGGAGGCCCACCACGGTGACCACGATACTGTTGAGCATGATCATGCAAGACATGGCGATGGCCACGGCCACCGGTCCGCCCCCGGCCAGGGCGGTGCCCACCACCACCACGACCTGCAGCACGTTGGTGGCCACGTCCAGCCGTCCGAGCCGGGCGACCTGGTAGTTGGCGTAGAAGACCTGGCGGACTCCGCTCAGCCCGAAGAGCGCCACCGCGGGGGCGAGCACGATGAGCACCTGCATCCGCACGATGCCCAGGCCCACGGCGATGGAGAACCCCACCACCCCGAGTCCGACCGCGGCAGACCAGGTGGTCTGGGTGCGGAGCATGGATCGGACGATCGATCCGTCGTCGCTCCGACCGCTGCCCAGCTCGCGGCCGAGGACGCTGCCGAATCCGAAGTCGCACGCCGACAGGGCCAGGAAGTACATGGCCAGACCCGTCGAGTAGGCACCGAAGCCGGATACGCCGAGCTTGCGGGCCAGGACCGCGGTCGAGAGGGCCGAGAGCGCCTGCACGGCAATCCGCCGTATGAACAGCTGGGATGCCGATTTGGCCATCTTGTTGGACAGCGGGGAGGTCGCCTCGTCCTCGTTGGCTGCCACCTCGTAACTGGCCCCCGGTGCCTCCGGTCTCGCATCGCTCCCGGATCCGCCCGTCGTGTCGAGGTTGCCCGTCTGGTCAGCGTTGCCCGTCTGATCAGGGTCGCTCGTCTGGTCAGGGTGGACGGCCTCCAAGCCCGCGACGTCACCGGTTTCGGTGGTCGTCGAGTCGGTCATGATGCCGGCGACTCCCGGTAGAGCTCCAGGTAGCGCTCGGACACGCAATCCCATGACCATCGCGGATGGGCGTGGGAGCGGGCCCGGCTGCGCAGGCTGTCGAGAATCCCGGGGCGATCGAGGAGGAGGCTGATGGCCCGGGCCAGGTCCTCGGAGCGGGGACCGTCGGCGATGAGCAGGGGATGGAGATCGCGCACGAGCTCTGGATTGGCCCCGACCGGGGTAACCAGGGCCGGTGTGCCCACGGCCAACGATTCGGCGGTGGCCAGTCCGAACCCTTCGAGCTCCTGGGTCGGGGTGATGGTCAGGTCGGCGGCCCGGTACCAGCCGAGCAGATCGCCGTCGCTGATCCGCCCGAGGAGAACCACGGAATCCTCCAGGCCGAACCGGGCAATGAGCGCGGCGATGGCCTCACGCTGGTGTCCGTCACCGGCAATGGCGAGGCGGGCCTCCGGGTGGCGCTCCAATACGGCCGGCATGGCCTCCACCAGCTCGGTCACCCCGGTGCGGGCGGTCAGGCGCCGGGCGGCGAACAGCAGGGGATCCGCCGCTAGGGCCCAACGGGAAGGTCGCGTTCTCGGTCCGGGGCTGAACCAGTCGGTGTCGATGCCCCCGGCGATGAGCTGACTCGTGTCGGCGGTCGATTCGGACAGCTCACCGAGCTCGGACCGCATGTAGTGGGACAGGACGATGGCCCGGCGGGCCCGGGAGACCACCCGGCGCTCGACCATCCTCAGCCCGTGCACCGCGGTCTTCTGGGTGGAGCCGGGCAAGGCGTAGGAGCCCCCCCGCTCGCTCAGCATCTCCTTGTTGACCGGTGCGTGGAACGTGTAGACGTAGGGTCGGCGGGTCACGGAGATGGGTAGTGCGGTAATGGCGTAGTGGCCGTGGACGACGGCCCGGGGACCGAGGGCCCGGACATGACGCAGTGTCCCGAGGGAGACGTAGACCGGGTACTGCAGGGCGAAGGTGAGGCGGTCCTTGCCCGGGACAGCATGGCGGAGGATGGTCACGCCGTCCTCGCCGGTCTCGGTGGCCGGGTCCTCCGGTCGGACCTGTTTGGTCAACACCGTGACGGCGACGCCTTTTTTGACCAGCGAGGCGGACAGTTCGCGTACGTACCGCTCCAGGCCACCGAGCTTGTCCGGGGCGATGGCATTGGTCAGCATGAGCACCTGGTCGACGTCGGTCATCACGGCTCCGCGCCGACCAGCGGGGAGGGACCGAATACACCGGCCGCCCAGGCTGTCCACCGTTGCTCCCACGTGTTGGATCGGGCCCAGGCCACCCGGGCCAGGGCGACCTCGGAGCTCTCCCCGTCGGCGGCGAGCACGGCGGCCGCCCACTCGTCGGACCCGCGGGCGATGTAGGTCCCCGGAGGAGGCTCCGTGGCCCCGGAGCTGACCCCGGGTGAGACCACCACCGGCCGGCCCCGGGCCGCACCGTCGTAGAGCTTCATCGAGGACTGGCCCTCGGACATCGAGGGACGGTTGGGCACGACCACGACATCGGCGCGGTCAATGGCCGTGGCCACATCCGACCGGGGGATGGTGCCGTGCCAGTGCACTCGGTCGGCCCGGGACTCGAGCAGACCCACCAGCTCGGCGGCGGGCCGGTCGTCCATGCCGGCATACCGGCACGGGCCGTACAGGTGGAGGCTCCACTGGGGCAGATCCTCGAGGAGTCTGGCCACCAGCGGCACGTCGAACCGTTCGGACAGTGTGCCGACGTAGACGAGCGAGCGATGATGGGGGCGGGACTGGACCCGTTCGGCCACGCTGGCCGCGTCGGCCCCGTTGGGTACCGTGGTGACGTCCCGCCCGGCGAAGAGGTGGGCGAGATCGGGCGAGGCCACGATCACCTCGTCCGCCTCGGCGGCGATGCGGCGGAACAAGTCGGTGAACCGGTCGGTCCGGGACTGCGGGTAGAGCCTGGTCCAGTCGTCGGCACAATCGAAGATCCGACGCCCGGAACGTCCCGACAGGGCCGGCCACTGCCAGGGGAGGTTGCCGACGATCGGCCCGTCGGAGTCGGCGTGGCGGTCGAGGATCCTGCGCAGGAGCCCGGTGTCCATCGATGCGGCCATCCGACCACGGTGTCCGGGGACGGGGACCGTGCGGGCCACGACCGCCAGGTCATCGTCGAGGCCGAATTCCCGGGTGCCACCGAGCGAAGCGAGGAACCGGGCCGGTCTCCCGGCTCGCAGGGCTCGGATGTCGTCCGGCGCTTCGATGAAGGTGACCGGGATGCCCTGGCGTCGGGCGACCAGAGACAACGCGTGCTCCCGCCGCATGGCCGGGTGCCAGGTGCTCTTCGAGCAGACGGTGAGCGGGGTCACGCTCCCGCCACCTCCTCCATCATGGTGGTGAGCCGCTCGGCGGAATCGGCCCACGACCACGTGGCGGCATGGGCCGCTGCCGCCGCGCCGAACTCATCGGCCACCTCGACGTCGCCGAAGTCGGCCAGTCGTCGTGCCACCGGCTCCACGTCTCTGGCCACGGCCCACCCCGTCACCCCGGAGACGATCGACTCGGGAAGGCCACCTTCGTCACTGACGATCACCGGGCTCCCGCACGCCTGGGCCTCGGTGCTCACCAGTCCGAATGGTTCACGCACGGAGAGGTACAGCGTCACCCGGGCCGATTGGTAGAGCTTCACCAACTCGTCATCGGTAGCATCGATGCGGATGTCGAGGGTGACCCCGGCCCGTTCGGCGATGTCCAACAGGCGACGCTCTTCGGAAGGGTTGGCCTGGTGGGAGACCACCACCACCGGGAGGTCCAGCCCCGATCGCCCTGCTGCGGCGATGACCAGGTCATGGCCCTTGGTCGGGATCAGGCTGCCCACCGATAGCAGGTGCTTCCGCGGCGAGGGGCCGACCGGGGGTCGGAACTGCTCGGAGACCCCACAGCGGACCACCTCGGAATCGTGGCCGTAGGCCAGGCGGATCTGATCGGAGGTGTACGAAGAGTTGGTGGCGATCCGGGGGATGTGCACGAACGTCGAACGGTCGAGGTACCGGCTGGTCCGCCTGAGCGGCCAGTAGAGCATCCGGGTGCGCAGCTTGGTGGCCTGACGGAGGGCGACCTCGTAGTCGATCCGTCGGGGCTCGTCACAGTAGAAGACCGAGCGGCTGGCCAAGTCCTTCGGGAGCCACATGGCCTGGAGGACGTGGCAGGGGTTCATCCACAACACATCCGGCGACAGGTCCCGCACCACCTGGGCCATCTCCCGGTAGGCCTTCATCAGGGCGAAGAGGTCGAGGTAGCGGGTAGCGGGACGCAGGACTGGGTGGGCCTTGTCGTCGATGATGGTCATGGGCACCAGAATGGGCTCGCTCGTCACCGGCAATGCCGTCTCGAAGGTAACCTCGGTGATCGATGCACTCATGTGCTTCCACTGCTCGGTGATTCGGCGGTGGCAACCCCCGGGTTGCTGGTTGTGGACCAGGACGATGTTCATGCGGCCCCGATCACGGCCGGGCGGTGCCGAGGGTGGCACACGCCCTCGTACTGGGCGAGGACCCCGTCAATCATGCGATCCACTCCGAACTCGGCCACCCGGTCGTAGCCGGCCCGGCCCATGCGCACGGCCAGCGGGCTCTCGCTGGCCATCCGGTCGAGGGCCCCGGCCAGGGCGAGGGGATCCTCGGGTTCGACCAGGAGCCCGGTGCGGCCGTCCTCCACGATCTCCGGTAGCGCGTCAATGCGGGTGGTCACCACCGCCCGTCCGGCCTGCATGGCCTCCATGGCCACGTAGGAAGAGGCCTCCCAGCGTGAGGAGACGACCAGTGCGGTGGCCGAGGCCAGCACGGCGAGGACGTCGTCCCGATAGCCCACAAAGCGCACCGGCACCCCGAGGGAGTCGGCTCGCTCCTGGAGCCGAGGTCGGTGGGGACCCTCGCCGACCACGTCGATCGACCAGGGGACACGAGCGAGCTCGGCCGCATCGATCAGGAGGTCGAATCCCTTCTGGACAATGACCGATCCCACGGCCACGAACCGGGCCGGCCCGTCCGGTAGAGCTGCCGGTGTGGGCGCGGGGCCCACCCCGTTGGGAACTGTGACCACCTTGGTCGGGGCGACGCCGTAGCGATCGAGGACGAACCGGCGAGAAGCCTGGCTCACGCAGATAACCCGGTCGCAGAGTGCGTACTGAGTCCGCTTGAAGGCCGTCTTGGCCGCCCGCGATCCGGGGGTCGGCGACCCGTCTGCTTCGGCCCGGGCGGTCGGGTCGGAGGCATCCGTGCGGGGTAGGTGTTCGGTGACGACCACCGATGAGGCCACGACACGGGCCACCATCAAGGCCCGCATGGCCGTCGTGTCGTAGGTGTCGGCCAGGTGCACGTGCCAGACGTCGCACCGGGCGCGGGGTGTGATCCCGCACACCCGATGTCCGGCCGCAGCCGCCTCGCTGCGCAAGCTGTGGGCCTCGTCGGGCAGGGCGATCTCCACGTGGCAGCCGCGCTGTCGTAGCCCGTCGGCGAGATCGATGACGTGCCGCCAGACTCCTCCGCCTCCGGTGACTGTGGTGGCCAGGACGACCCGCATCACACGCCCACCGGCAACGGGGGAGATGCCACAGCTTCGTCCTCGGCCGCCACCGGGGTGGACGAGAGCGGGTCGAGCCCGGACGATGGCGTGCCGCTGCTGGCCGCCAGCCCCACCAGGAGGGCCAGGCAGCCGGAAACGGCCATGTACCGGACGGTGTAGTCGGTCACCCAGGTGACCGCCACGGTGGCGAAGGATCCGACCAATCCGGGGAAGAGCGAGTCGGCCCCCCGTGATCGGTAGAGATCGAGCGCCACCCCACCGGCCAGGAGAACCAGAACGGCCCCTCCGAAGAGCCCCCCTTCGGCCAGATACTGCAGGTAGGTGTTCTGGGCCTGCGCGGTGACTGCGTCGGTCCCGGGCACGCCGGCTTCGATGTGGCCGGCGAGATTGCCCAGGCCCACGCCGACGATGGGGTTCGTCTCGAAGACGTGCAGTGTCGTGGACCACTCGGCCTGGCGGAGTTTGTCGCCGGCCGACGTGCGGACGGTCGTGGCCGTCGGGTTGAAGATGGAGTCGAACCGGGCGGTGACGGCCGGACCGTAGAGCACCGAGGCCGCCACGATCACACCGGTCAGCAGCACGACGGTGAGGGCGACAGCCCGCCTCCGTTGGTTGCCCCGACTGAACAGGGCCACGCAGACCAATCCCGCCACCGCTCCCAACCAACTGGCCCGAGACAGCGACACGGTGAGACCACCGAGGATGAGCAGACCGGTCGACCCGGCGAACCACCGCTTCGAGCTGGACAGGTCGCGTCGGAGCACCAGGAGCAGCGCCAAGGGGAGGGTCATGGCCAGCACGTTCCCGAGGGAGATCGGATCGAAGAACGTGCCCGTCGTCCTCAACTGCGTCCCGTAGCCGAAGAAGTAGTCGTGCGACGAGTAGGTGGCCGTGCCCGCCCCGCCGTACAGGCTGAAGGCATTGCCGGTGACGTACTGGGCGAGAGCGACCAACGACTGGAGGGCGGCCGACGCCAGGAAGATGAGGACGATACACAATCGACCGTCGGAATAGAGGGAGGCGATCCGCGTGCATATCCACACCACGTCGATGAACAGGCCGATGTAGAGCACCTGGTGCTGCCAGCCGGATCCGAGCACCGTCGGAACGACCAGGGCCAGGACGATCCAGGGCAGGACACGGACGAGAGCGGAGGTCTGCGGAGCCCGATGACGCCCCAGACCCCCTTCGAGGGTCACGACGAACGTGGCCATCGTGGCCGTCACGAACAGTACCGAAACCGGCTGGGCGTGGATGGTCGCCACGTATGGCTCGATGGGGATCGTGATGATCACCAGTCCGGTCGCCCACAACGATGGCCGCTTGGTGGTGAGGAGCACGATCAGAAGGATGGGTATAGAGGCCAACATGGCCCACTTGAGGGTCGAGTACTCGTGGAAGACCTTCACCGTGAGGAGCCCAGACAGCGTGGCGATCAGTAGTACCGGCGAGGCGGCGACCAGTGCGAACCAGGTCAGGTCACGGACGCGGTACCTGGCTACGAAGGAACGGGCCCGGGTGGCGCGCTCGGTAACGAGGGAGTGGACTGGGTAGTCGCTGAACCGACCCGACATCAGGTGGTGACGGTGCGTAACGATCGACGCCGAGCCACGACTACGGCCACCTGACACCCGATGAGGAGGGCCAGCAGACCGCCGATGATTGCGTAGAAGGTCGGACGCGGAGACACCTTGTTGGCCGGTGTGCTGGCCACGACGATGTCGACGTTTGGCTGTTGGGAGGCGACGGCGAGGGCTGTGTTGGCCGTGAGATTGGCCATGCTCCCCATGAGGCTGGTGAGTTGGGTCTCCTGGCTTTCGAGAACAGCCAGTTGGGAACTTCCGGGTAGGGCCCCCAGGTTGGAAGCGATCTCCAACTTGAGGCTCTGAATCTGTTGGTTGAGCGAGGCGGACTGGGTGGCCACCGAGGCCTGCAGTGCTTGGGAGGCCTGCTGGCCCCGTTGGACGAGAGACGCCTGGAATGCGGTCGCCACCGCCTCGGCGGCACGCTGGGCCTCCTCGGGCGTTGCTGACTGCATGGTGATCTGGATGAGATTCTGAGCCCCGACGGTTCCTGCAGTGAGATGGGCGCCCAGCGTCGCCGCGGGAACGCCGAGCTTCTTCGATGCCGCCGCCAGCACCGCGTCGGTCTGGACAAGTTGGGCATCCTGTGCGGCCAGATCGTTCGAGGCCAACGCCACGTCCTGGGCTGAACCCCCCGGGGTCGACGCCGCCGTGACGCTCACGGTGGCCGATGACGAGTACACCGCCGGCACCCGGTTACTGACGAGATACACCAGCATTGCCACCACGACGGTTCCGAGGATGATGAGATAACGGGCCTTCCAGATGGCGCTGAGACGGTCGACCTCGCCGGGGTTGGTCGGATGCGCCGTCGCCTGGGTGGCCGGTGGCGGGTCAGTTTCCGCCGGCTCTGCGGCCACGGGGGTCACGAGGGTGGATACCACCGACGGATCGGGATCGACGAGGTCGTCATGTCCGAAGGTTGGCGGTTCCCGGTCATCATCCTCGTCGGGCCCCGGTAGCGGGCTCAGCAGGGATGTCGACGAGGACGTTCCGAGGTTGGCATTCATGGATTTCCTTCTCAGGCCGACCAAACGGTCACGGGGGTTGGTGGGCTCCAGTGTCGGTGTCCTGCCTTGATCTCGTGTCGTTTTCATGTCACTCATTTCTCGACGTGCCAACCGGAGTTGGGATTGATGCGTCCTCTGATCGGGAATGCCGGCCACGTCGTCTCGAGATGCCGGCGGACAGCCCAGTCGGGGCCGGCCAGGAGTATGGCGAGGATGACCCGGTGAGCGAGACGATGAGCTCGTGGTGTCGGCGGGTGGTCCTCGTTGCGGAATGCCTCTCGGCGGCAACCCTCCGGCCGGACCGTCCGAGCTGGCCCCGCAGGTCGGGGTCACCGAGGAGGAGGGCCAACGGCGAGGCTAAGGACTCGGGCTCGGGGCCCTCGGCCCCGAGAACTCCTTCACCCGGTCCCATGGTGGATGCGGCGGCGGGTGTGGCCAGCACGGCGGCTCCGCAGGCCATGGCCTCGAGCAGGACGAGGGACTGTCCCTCCCACCGGCTGGGGAGCACGACGACATCGGCCGCCCGATAGTAGGGCCGAGGATCGGTGGTGGCCACGAAGTCGACTCGATCGGCCACGCCGAGCTCGTCGGCCACGAGACGCAGGCGCCTCTCGTCTGGACCATCACCCACCAGGCTGAGTCGTACGGTGCGATCGTCGAGGAGATCGAGGGCACGGATCAGCGCGACCTGCCCTTTTTGCTGGCAGAGTCGGCCCACACAGACCACGAGTGGACACGGACGTCGGGCTGCAGCCGGTCCGTCGACGGAGAACGCGGCCGTGTCGATGCCGTTGGGGATGAGGACGAGCTTGTTGGCCGCCGCCGCGGGCAGGACGTCCCTCCCGTCCCGGGCCTCGGTAGGAGACAGCACCACAATGGCGTCCGCCCACCGACTGGCCAGGCCCTCGAACAGCCGGTACCCCGTTGCCGCTCTGCCACCGACATACCACGACCAGGCGTGAGGGACGAAGATGCATCTCGGGCGCTGGTGCCGCGGCATGGTGGCCAGGGCCATCCGACCGACCGCCCCTGCCTTGCTCGAATGGAGGTAGGCCACCTGGGCGGCGGGCAGGAGCCGCCGGATCCCGGAGACGGCCGAGAGGTCAGCCAGCTTGGGCGAGCGGGTCATCGGAAGGTCGACCCACCGGACCTGGTGCTTGGCGGCCCACCACTGGAGCCGGCCCGGGGGCGATGCGATGGTCACTGTGCGACCGTGGTCGAGATCCGACAGGGCCAGCTGCTCCACGACCGTGGCCGTCCCACCATCCACCGGTTGGCTGACATGGAGGACACGGACCGATTGAGTGGCCGGACCATTCTCCCTACTCGTCAACCGAGCCCGGATCAACTTCCACCCCCGGAAAACACTTCAGAGAACGTCCGGACGATCACCTTGATGTCCAACCAGAGCGACCAGTTGTCGATGTAGTAGTTGTCGAAGTAGGACCTCTCGGCAATTGAGGTGTTGCCTCGCATCCCGTTCACCTGGGCGAGACCGGTCAGTCCGGCCGGAACACGGTGCCGGAAGCGGTAGATGGGCTCTTCCGCAGAGAACTTGTCGACGAAGTGCGGGCGCTCGGGTCGGGGGCCGACGATGGTCATGTCGCCACGAAGGATGGTCCAGAACTGCGGGAGCTCGTCCAACGAGGTTCGCCGTATCAGCTTCCCGATACGACTCAACCGGCGGTCGTCCTGGATGGACCAGGTGGTGGCCGCCTCCTCCTCGCTGGCCGGTCGAAGCGATCTGAACTTCAAGATCTCGAAAGGCTGGCCATCGCGGCCGACCCGGACCTGACGGAACAGGATGCCGGGACCTCCGTCGATTCGTACGGCCAGGGCGCAGGCGGCAAGCAGGGGGGAGAGGAGGATGAGCACTAAGGCGCTCACGACGACGTCGAACACCCGCTTGCACTTCCAAGGGAGACCGACCCTCCCGGAGCGGCTCAAGCGCAACACCGGGATGGCCCCGATCATGTCCCACTGCCAGGCCTGATGACTGAGTTCGTGGAGACGGGGCACGATGAAAATGGTGCAGTCGTTCCACAGGGCTTGGCGGACGATGGAGGAGAGTTCCTCATCGGCAAACCCCTGGTCGCTGATCACGATCACCTCAGCGTCGATGTCGTCGATGACCGACCGCAACGACCGGACGGGGCCCAGGTACGGTGCGCCTGAGGCTGCCGGATCGACGGCCGGTCGGTCGGCGACATAGCCGACACACTGCAGTCCGTAGCCGGGATCGGACCCCAGGATGTCCGCTATCCGATCGGCAACGGGCCCCGCTCCGACGATGATGGAGCGATGGTGGACAAGTCTCATGCGACGGGCCCGTCGGATGGAGAAATTGACCACCGTCCGCCCGAGCATGGTGAGCACGATGGCTGATGCCGCGCCCGCCAGATAGCGCGACACACCGAGGTCGGGATTGCGGAGGGAGATCGTCGTTGCCACGATGGCCGTTGCGGCCAGGAGACATCCGAGGAGTCCTGGTGCTTCATTGATCACGAACGCCTGCAGGTGCGGCCGATAGAGATCGGCGCACCAGAACAGCACGCACGTGATGAGCGCGGCAGCCAGGTAGGCCCGGTAGTGAGGCCGCTCCCAGAGGGCCGGCAGACTGAGGCAGATCAGATCGACGAGCAGCAGAACCTGGGCCGCGGAGGTCCGCGTCCACGGGGAAAGTCGACGCGTGGAATGGCTGACCGCCTGAGCTGGCACCGCACCGAGGACGCCCGCGGCGGCAACGTCCCGTGCGCGGCTATCTGCGTCTTGTCTCGATTCCCGGTGAGGAGTTACGAGTTCATCCGCGATGGGGCCGACCTCCCGAGCGTTCGAGGAGGTCGGCTGAATAACACCGCCGAGCCGCCTCCCTCACGCAGATAATGTCGCAATGCAACGTATCGAGCAAGTCGAGATCAGTGCAGGTCAAGAGCGGTTTTTTAAAGTAACACTGCGTGAAGGTTCCGTCACTGTCAGCACACGTTTTGGGGACGAACGATCACCGGTATTTGGGGAGTAACACCCGGGTTATCGGGTGTGTTTGCCGAACCAGACGGCGATGTGGCCTCCTCCATATTGATGAGAAGATGACCCACCATTGACGAGAAGATGACATAGCAGGTAACCAGTGATGAGAAGATGACATAGCGGGTTACCGGTGCGCGGCCCGAACGGCCGGGGATAGTCGGTCCGGATGGTCGCTGACGACCGAGCCGCGGCCCGTTGCTCGAGACCGAGATCCAAGGGGCGAAGGGTGGCGGCCCGGGGACCGACTCGGTCGAGGTCGCTTGTCACTGGGTGTTCACCGAGTCGTCGACAGGAGTGGCGGTACCGGCACGGTAAGCGAGGGTCGACGACACCCAGGACTCCACGCGTCCGGCTTGGACGACTCCTTCCTGAAAAAGCACCGGCCGAGCTCCACCGTGACCCGTCGATGCAAGCGAGGCCGATCGATGGATTGCTGGAACCGACCTCGACGCTGTCCCGTGCGCTCCGCGAGACGGTTCGCGGCCGAGTCAGCCACTGCGGGACCGGGCGTCCAAGATCCGGGCCCGCCATGGATCGGAACGTGCCGGATCCGGACCGCTCCCTGGCTACCGTGCGACCTGTTGGGGGACGGCCGCGGGTAGATTTGCTCCCTGGAGCAGGGGGATGGGTACCGATGAGCAACAACTCAGGCGTTTAGGCATAGTGAGGTCGTGATGACGGTGACGGCCGACGATCGGCTGTTGGCCGCGGGGGACGAGTCCGGCACCGCGCCAGGGGACCGCAAATTTCGCCCGGATGTCCAGGGTCTGCGGGCCGTGGCCATTCTGCTCGTCGTCCTCTACCACGCCGGTATCCCGGGCATCGGTGGCGGGTACGTCGGCGTCGACGTCTTCTTTGTCATTTCGGGGTTTGTCATCACCGGTGTGCTCCTGCGTGAGCGTGTCTCCAAGGGGAGCACCTCGATCCTGTCCTTCTACGGACGCCGGGTGCGGCGCATCATCCCGGCTGCCACCCTGGTCATCATCGTCACGGTGGTGGCGGCCTATGCCGTGGTGGGATCGGCCAGCGGACGAGCCACCGCCGTGGACGGTCTGTGGGCGTCGGTGTTCCTCTCCAACGTGCACTTCGCCGCCACGTCCACGAACTATCTCGCCTCCCAGGCCCTTCCGTCGCCGCTCCAGAACTTCTGGTCGCTTGCCGTTGAGGAGCAGTTCTACGTCGTCTATCCGACACTCTTCTTGATCGTGGCGGGGGTGTTCACCCGCCGGGCGCTGCGGGCCCGCATCGGGGTGGTGCTCGGAGCCATCATCATCGGCTCCTACGCACTGTCGATCCTCTGGACCACGGTCAACCCGTCCGGTGCATTCTTCTCCCCCTTCACCCGGGCCTGGGAGTTGGCCCTGGGGGGCGTGATCGCCGTGGGCAGCGACCGGCTGCGACAGGTACCGCCGGCGTGGGCCGCCGGGATGTCATGGGTCGGTCTGGCCGGCATCCTGGCCGCGGCCTTCACCCTGTCGTCAGCCAGCGTCTACCCGGGATGGCTGGTAGCCATCCCGGTCATCGGTGCCGGTCTCATCATCGGCGGGGGGACCGTCCGACCACGGTGGGGGGTCGAATCCGTCCTTTCGCTTCGGCCTCTGCAATGGCTCGGTCTCGTCTCGTACTCCCTCTACCTGTGGCACTGGCCGATCCTCATCATCGCCGCCGAGCGGCGCGGAAGCTCCAGCCTTCCGGTGGCCGACAACATCGTGTTGCTCCTCGTCGCCCTGGTGGTATCGGTGGCGACCTACCGGCTGGTCGAGAATCCGATACGCCACTCACCGTGGCTACGGGCGCGCCGGTGGGGCAGCGTTGCCCTTGGGGGCTGTCTGATCATCGCCAGCCTGGCCGTGTGCACCTTCGTTGTCTGGCGGGTCGCCCCAACGGTGACCGGACCCATCGCCGTGGCACCGTCGGCCTCAGACTGCGCGTCACCCCAGCGGAGTGAGATCGCCACGTTGTACTCGGCCTATCTGTCCAGCCATCCCCCTGTCGTGAGGCCGGCCGACCCTCCGCTCCGGATGGTGGTGGCCGGCGATTCGACCACCTGTACCCTGCTGCCCGGCCTGGCCGCCGTCGGCTCCTACTACGGCGTACAGATCGTCAATGCGGCCGTCATCGGATGCGGCATCGTGGAAGGCGAAGCCGCCCCGGTTTACATCGAAAACGTCAACCTGTCGGCCCCCACCGAGAAGTGCGCGGGCGAGGCCCGTTCTGCCGAGACGTCGGCCCTGGCCAAGGGAACACCGGACATCATCGTGTGGGGAAGCACCGAGGAGTCGACGCCGTTCGTCGATACGCCGGGCACCACGGTGCTCGATCCCGGTACGCCCCAGTGGAAGAAGGTGATGCTGCAGCGTATGGACAACCGCCTCGAACAGTTCATCGCCACCGGGGCCAAGGTCGTCCTGCTGCTCGAGCCGGCCCGCGGCGACGTGGCCAGCCACAAGACACCACCGAGCGCGGACGATATCTACTACGAGAAGATGAATGCCCTCCTGGTGGAGGTGGCGGCCCGCCATCCGAAACACGTGGCGGTCGTTGATCTCGCCGCCCGGGTCTGTCCTTCCGGGCCGGCGTGTCCCTATGTGGTGGACGGGATGGGGGATAATTCGACCGGGAAGGGGTCGGTTCGACCGGACACCATCCACTACGGACCGAGCGGGTCTCTCTGGACGGCCCGGTGGTTGATCCCGAGGATCCTCACTGCCGCCAAGAGCATCCCGTGACGCCCCGACCCACGATCACCGAGGCAACCGCGGCCAGGATGGGGTTCACCCCTCTGAGGATGTGAGTCGGATTGAGCGTTCGGTGCGTGACCGACGGGCCGTTCCAGGCCGTTTCCGTCGCCTCGGCGCCTGATCATGCGATACAGGCGGTGAGCCACAGCTGAGTGGTCAGCAGGGCATACAGCGGATCGCTGGCCCGATGAGACCCCCCGACATGGTGGTCGATGAGTGCCTTCAGCTTCACGGGATCGACGTACTCACCGATGAGGGAGGATCGATCGAGGAGCACGTCCCGCAGAATGGCGCCGTTTCCCTGGGCCAGCCAGTCCGATGTCGGGGTGGGATAACCCCGCTTGTCAATCCGATTGGCGATGTCATGCTGACCAACCCGGTGGAGATAGGAGCGTAGCGGCGCCTTTGATGCACCCGCCGCGATCTTGGCGTCGGTGGGGAGGCTGAAGGCCAGGTCCACCAGGCGATAGTCCAGAAACGGCAGCCGGCTTTCGATGGAGTGGGCCATGCTCATGGCGTCGCCGTAGTGGAGGAATCCGGGCAGCAAGTTGCGGGTGAAGTCGTCAAACAATCGGCGATCGAGACCGGTGCGGGCATCGGGATAGGTGGCTGGCTCAACGTGGTCCATGGCGGCGGCGACGAACTCGGGTCGCAACGCCCTGCCCAGTCCCACGTGACGCCGATAGGCCAGGTCCGACAGTCCGAGCTTGGCGTTGGCGGCCTCGACGAGGAGTCGCCGGGTCGAATGGGAGCTCACCGACCGTGCCAGCGACGCCTTGATCTCGGCCAGCGAGCGCACACGGGGATGTCGCAGTGCCGCACCGACCTGCTCCATCAGGGCAACAGCGGCGTGCGCGGCGTAGCCGCCGAATAGCTCATCCGCGCCTTGGCCTTCGAGCAGTACCGGTACCTGCGACGCTCGCGCCGTCCGCATGATCTCCCACAGCGGATAGACGGCGGGAGAGATTCCGGGGCCGTCCATGTGCCACACGATGTCGGCCAGGGTTCTGAGCCAGTGCTTTCGGTCCGCTTCGACGGTGCGGAGCTCCACATTCGGATGTCGTGCCACGGCCAGCTGGGCCCACGAGCGCTCGTCGACGGCCTGGTCGTCGCCGTAAACCGACGTGAACGCGAGGAGGTCGGACTCCGGTTGGATCTGTGACGTGGCTTCCAGAATCGCCGTCGAGTCGAGGCCACCGGATAGGGTTAGCCCCACTCGGACATCGCTGCGCAGTCGGAACCGCACCGAGTCCTCGAGAATCCTCGCCAGCTCGTGTTCGGTATCCACGACGCCATCGGTTCCTTCGGCCCCCGAGGCGATGGTCCAGTACGATCGGGGCCGCACCGCCGGGGCATCCGGGGTCACCACGGCGTAGTGACCGGCCGGAACCGAGGCGATGCTCTCGTAGAACGTCCGATGTGCGATATCCATCCGCTTCTCGACCAGAAGCGTAAGCAACGTTCCTTGATCCACCGACTTGCGTTGCGGCTCGAGACTGAGAATGGCCTTGGGCTCCGAGGCGAAAATGACGTGGTCACGTGAGGTCGCGTAGTAGAGAGGCTTCACGCCGAATCGGTCTCGAGCGACAAAGGCACTCTTGGACCGTCGATCCCAGATGACGAACGCCCACATGCCGTTGAGCTTGCCCAGACAGTCAACGCCCCATTCGAGATATGACCGTAGAAGCACTTCCGTGTCGGTGTGGGAGCGGAAGCGATGTCCTTTGGATTCGAGTTCCGAACGGAGTTCGAGATAGTTGTAGATCTCGCCGTTGAAGGTGATGGTCAGAAGGTCTTCGGCGTGCATGGGCTGCCGCCCCGCTGTGGAGAGGTCGATGATCGACAGTCGACGGTGACCCAGCCACACTCCGCGCTCACTCCACGTCCCCGCGTCGTCAGGTCCCCGATGGGCGAGGAGCGAGAGCGCAGTGTCCAACTCGTCGGTGGGCGGGGTATCCGATCCGATGACCGCCAAGATGCCGCACACTCCGCCAAAGCTAACAGTCTGCCTCTGCTCTCCGGTCGGGAGTCCGGGTCCCGGACACTCACGGTGGCCAGGCGATCCTCAGGCGAGACAACCACGGGGGTAGCGTCGGAATCGGTTGCCCCACGGCGGAGCGACTGCGACCCCAAGGAGGGTGCCATGAAATACGTCATCGACTACCAGATCCGTACGACCGGCCTGGACTACGGCCAGAACCTCAGTAGCCAGGACGCGTTGCTAAAGGTCTTCGAACAGTGGAAGCCCGAAGATGGCCTCACCATCCACAGCTTCGTCTCCACCCTCGACAACGGTGGCTACATCCTCCTCGAGACGGACGATCCGCTCGCCGTGAGCCGGTTCGTGGGCAAGTTCGTGTACTGGAACGACGTGAAGGTGGTCCCCGTCGTCGACGTGGCCGAGGCCGTCGGCGTGGGTGCTGAGTCCCTGGCCTGGACCCGCGCCGCGATCAACGCCTGAGCAGAGGCTGGTCGGTTGGGCGTCGGCGTCCTGGTGGCGCCGACGCCGACGGTCATCCCGGGGTGCTCTGCGGTGACCGGTGACCGGCAGACCAGCCGGCACGCCACCCGGCGACCGGCGACCGGTCGACCCCGCCGGTAGGCTCCGGGAATGCCCACCACCAGCGCCAACGGGATCACCATCGAGTACGAGACCTTCGGCGAGCCGGGTTCGCCTCCGGTCCTGCTGATCATGGGACTGGGGGCGCAACTCACCGCCTGGGATCCTGAGTTCTGCCGGCGGGTGGCCGACCGTGGCTTCTTCGTGATCCGCTACGACAACCGGGACGTCGGTCTGTCGACCTGGTTCGACAACGCCGGCGATGCCGACCTCGGCGGGCTCCTGGACGGGACCTACGCGGCTCCCTACGCCATCGCCGACCTGGCCGCTGACGGCGCCGGACTCCTCGCCGCCCTCGGCATCGACTCCGCCCACATCGTCGGGGTTTCCATGGGCGGGATGATCGCCCAGACCTTCGCCCTCGACTTTCCCGAGCGCACCCGCACCCTCGTGTCCATCATGTCGACCACCGGTGATCCGAGCGTCGGCCAGCCCCACCCCGAGGCCCTGGCCACCTTGATGGTGCCGCCGCCCACCACCCGGGAGGAGGCCGTCGAGCAGGGGGCCAAATCGTGGCGGGTCATCAGCTCGACCGGTTATCCCTTCGACGAGGATGCCATCCGCGAGCGGGTCGGCTCCGACTTCGACCGTGCCTTCCACCCCGCCGGGACGGCCCGCCAACTGGCCGCAATCCTCACCCAACCCGACCGAACCGAGGCGTTGGCTACCCTCGACGTCCCCACCCTGGTGATCCACGGTGAGGCCGACCCCCTGGTCGACCCCTCCGGGGGTAGGGCCACGGCCGCCGCCGTTCCCGGTGCATCCCTCAGGCTCGTCCCGGGTATGGGGCACGACCTACCCCTCGAGCTGACCGACCAGCTGGTCACCGATCTCACCGCCCACTTCGCCCGCGGGTAGGCCGGCGCCCGGCTCCGGTTGCCCGAGCGGCCACGACAGAGGGCCGTGATCCGGCCGGTCAGAAGCGCTTCACGGCGACCGTCGTGAGGTGCTTGGCCAGGGCGGTGGAGAACGGTGTCTCGATGGCGGTGAACGTCACGGTCTCGTTTTCCGTGCCCTTCAGGTAGTCGATGATGGTCAGCTGCACGTTCAGGGTCTGTCCCTGCACGGTCACCGGGAGGAAGGCGGTGAAGTCAGCCCCGTGGCCGGCGAACTCCGCGTTGGGCGCCCGCGTGACATCGATGGTCCCGATGGTCGCACCGGTCCCGAACTCCGAGGCCAGGCTGGCCTTGCTGGCGCCGTTCAGGACCGTGGTCAGGCATCCGGGCGTCTTGGCGTTGGCCAGGGAGTTGTAGTCAGCCTTGGCCGACTTGACCGACGGGGATACGGCGATGCTGTCGTTGACCGTCATCAGATGGTTGGCGCTGTCGAACTCCGGACTGTTGGCGGACGGGGGATTGTCGTTGATGACGCTGGCCGGCACGCCCAGACAGGTGGCCAGTTGGCTGGCCCCAGGAATGGACGAGTTGCCGCCAGTGGCCGGGGTCGACGTCCAGCCCTTGGGCAGGTCCTTGAGCACGATCAGGGCCTTCTTAGCGTTGGCCACCGCGGTCTTGGTGCTCGACGACTCGGCCGCTCCGGCCGCTCCGGCCGTGACCATGGTCGCCACTCCCGCCACCAGCACCACCGCCACCATGGTCCGAACCGCGGCGACCCGCCCGGCTGAAGGCTGCATCGTCATCTGACCCCTCTCTTCCCTGTCACCCCGAGTCGCTCGAGCGAGATGGACCCGTCCGTTCGTGGCCCGTTCACATCGATGCTCGTGGCGTGGTGAGCACGTGGTTGCCACAGTGGTTGCCACAGCCCGGACAAGGCGCCGGACCACCGAGATACCTCCACCCATCGTCGCACGCTCACGTCGTCTGCGGGGGAATGGTGGGCCTGTGCCACCTATTGTCGACGGCAACGGCCACGGCGCCATTTCCCGACCCCAGGTGGGTGCGACGACTACTCCGGATGGGCCGGTTCGACCCGCATCGTCCACGACGACGAAAGCACCTACGCCGCCATCCAGCTGAGGGGCTGAACATCCCGGTCGTCGCCGGTAAGTGGCGCCTGTCGGTGCCACGTGGCGGGGAGGTGGCTCATGAGGAATGCCGAGTCGAGTTCGGCTGCCCCCGGGGGGAACGTGTCGGACTCGAACACGCTGGAGGAAGCCGTCTCGATCCGGAGGGGCGACATCTCCCAGCGGTGGCAGCGGAGCTCCACGCCCTCGAAGTGGCCGGTCCGGCCGGTGGGTGAGTAGCCGAGGGACGAGCCGGCAAAGAAGGCCGAGGCCTCCTCGAGGGACCCGAAGACCGAGCCCGTCGGCACGGCCGCGCTCCTGGTGGCATCGACGGCGGCGTGGGCCGACCCGTCCCGACTGGCGAACCCCACCTGGAGGCGGCGGGCCGTCTCAGCCACGGTGAAGGTCGCCCGGTGGTGGGGGCCGGGGAACAGCCGACCACCGAGAGCCACGGTGAGGAGCGACGGTGAGTCGCGTCGGGGTATGTAAACGCCACGCTGCGATCGGACAGGACCCTCCCACTCCACGGCGATACGGTGGGCGGCATTCTCGGTGGTGATTCCGGCGGCAGCGGGGAGTCCCTGCGGGCGCAGGCGCTTCAGCCTGATCAGGCAGATGCCGGCGATCCCGTAGCCGTCCACCAGCTGGGGCCGGAACGGCGGAGGGAGTAGGTCCTCGAGCACCGACGGATCGACCCGGTAGTTCACCAGGATGCGACGGTCGATGACACCGCCCATGGTGGGGACGACACTCATGGCGACGACGCCGACCGCTTGCGCCGCTGGCGGACGACGACCTGTTCCGGGCAGACGGCGGAGAGGAAGCCTCCGAGACACAGGGCCAGTCGCTGTTCTACCAACGAGTAGTAGATGCGGTTGGCCTGACGTCGCTCGGTCACCAGCCCGGCCGACTTGAGCACGCCCAGGTGTCGCGAGATGGACGGGGCGCTGATGGCGAACCGTGCCGTGATCTCTCCGGCCGTCAGTTCGCCGGGTCGGAGGTCCTCCAGGATCTGTCGCCGGGTGGGATCGGCCAGGGCCCGAAACACCCCGGTGTCGTCGCTCATGGTTTGATATTAGCTCATTAGCTAATTACAAATTTACTCGTCCGGCCACCACCAGCAGATGGGGTGACGAGCCGAGCAGCGACGGTTCGGACTCCACCCGTCGGATGGCCCGCAACAGGGTGGCTTGGCGGCTCTCGTCGCTCAGCCAGTGATCGGCGTCGGCCGTGGCTCCCGGTCCCTCTACGGCGAGGACGGCGGTGACCTCCCAGCCGGCCCGGGTCACCTCTGGGCCGATGTCGTCGGGATGGTGCAGGTAGGCCGTCGTGAACCACCCGTTTCTCGCCGTCGGATTGCGGTGCTGGCCGCGGTCTAGGTCGTCCTTCACGATGGCTTCGAAGGCCGGGTCCTCGAGGTAGTGCAGCCTCAGCCCGTCGAAGGTGGAGGCGAACCGGGAGATACAGGCGGCCACCAGCACGCCGCCGGGCCGGACCACCCGCCGGGCCTCGACCAGGGCGCGATGGCGGTCGTCTTCCTCGGTCAGGTGGTAGAGCGGTCCGAGGAGCAGTGCCGCGTCCACCGCCCCGTCGTCGAGCGGCAACGCCAACGCATCGCCCACGGTGGCCCGGGCCACGCCGGCCTCCCTGGCCTGATCGACGTGCAAGGGGACCGGATCGACGAGGGTGACGTCGAAGCCCTCCTCGATCAGCGGTAGGGCGTGGATGCCGGCCGCGCCGCCCACATCGACCAACCGGGCTGGTGGCCCGGGCAGGTACCGGCGGAGGATCTCCTGGGTCCGGAGGAACTCGAGCCGCCCGATGCTGGTCAGTCGGGCGTGTTCCCGCCCCTGGTTGTAGTAGCCGAGCATGTCCGGGTCCATCGTGGCTTCCTTCGACTCCGAGGGGTCTCGCCAGTATCCCACCGGCCCATCGTGTGGTCGGGCCCGGAGCGGAGGCGCCCGTGGGTGGGTCTACTCGACCCGTGCCGCCCGCAACGCCTCGATCTCCCAGTGGGCAGCGTCGACCTCGGCGCGGGCCTGGCGGAGGGCGATCTCGGCCGAAGCCGCCTTGGCCAGGGTGGCCAGCACGTGGAGGTCGAGTGGCGTCCACCCACGGGGTAGGGCGTCCATCACGCAGAAGGTCCCGAGAATGTTGCCGTTGTCGTCCTCGATGGGGTAGCCGGCCCACGCCGCGGCGTCGAAGGCCTCGATGGCCGGGTCGCCTGACGTGCGGGGGTCGTGACGTGAGTCGTCCACCACCAGAGGATGACCGGAGGACACCACGAATTTGCACAGGGAGAACTGATTGGGGGCCGACAGCACGGTGTCCGCGGGAAAGCCCACCGCGCTCAGGGCCGACGTGTTCTCGGCGCCGACCAGGCTGATACAACCCCGGGGGGCCCCCGTCAGGGTGATGGCCAGCTCCAACAGTCGGTCGAAGGCATCGTCGGGATCCGATCCCACCAGTCCGGAGCGCTGCAGGGCGGCGACCCGGGTGATGTCGCGGACACCCGCCTCCCAGTCGGTCCTCATGGCTCAACGCTAGCGGTGGCGTCCCCGGCAGCGCGCGTCTCTGACCCGCCGAGATACGGCGTGCTCCGCTCGGCCCGTTGGTCTTCGAGGTCGTCGCTCAACTCGAGCCGGCGGAGTCCCCGTCTGATCCTCGATTTCACGGTGCCCTCGGGAAGCTTGAGATGATCGGCCACCGCGCCGTAGGTCAGCCCGCTGAAGAAGGCCAGTTCGATGGGGACCCTCTCGTCGGCGGGCAACAGGTCGAGGGCGGTGCGCAGCTCATGGGAGGCTTCGGCATCGATCATGGCGGCGTCGGGATCATGGTCGGGGACGGTGATGTCCCTGGAACGCTCGCGTCGTTGGCGGGAGGTTTCCGACCGCACCAGGTCGATGCTCCGGCCCCGGGCCATCAGCCGGAGGTAGGCAAGGACCGTGCCCCGCTCGGGGTCGAACTTCTCGGGGTGCCAGCCAGAAGCCGAGGAAGACTTCGGCCACCACGTCCTCGCAGTTGGATCGGTTGCCGAGGATCATCCTGGTCACCGCGGTGACCGAACCCAGATGCCGGCGTCGGAGTTCGGTGAACGCGTCGATGCGGCACTGGACGACGGCCTGGGCCAGGGCCCGGTCCGACCACTCGCCTAGCGGCGGCGCATCGGACGTGTCCGGCACGCGAGGTTCGCGGCCCGACCACTCGCCTTGCAGACTCACAACGGGCGCCACCGATCGGCTGCGGAGGACCGATCTGCCGGCCCTCGTGGACCCTCGTTGCCGAAGGCACTTCCACCTTACCCGGGTCGGGATGGTTGGCGTCCCTGACCGGAACCGGCCGATCCCGGTGGCCACAAGGGGTGCCGATTCGGTGGCTCCGCTCGGACCGTGGTCGTGGCGTCACGCGGAGGGCCGACCGCGGGGTCGTGGCGTAACTGCTGGCATACCATGGGCAGCGGGCTACGTCGGGGAGGAACCATGGTACGAGAAGGCTGGTACACCGACCCCTTTATCCGTCATGAGGCCCGCTGGTTCTCCAACGGCAGCCCCACCAGCCTGGTGCGAGACGCCGGGACGACCTCAACGGACCCTCCGCCTGACTCGCCTGCCACGGGGGACATGCGGCTGATCGACCCGGCGGCGTCGGTGGCCGCAGACGACCTGGCTAGGGCCGACGCCCGACCCGACGATCCCGACGCGGTGATCGACCAGGTGTGGAGCTATTTCACCCGCAGTAGCGGGGGACTCTGATCGTTGCCCCCTGCCCCCCTGCCGCCGGCCGATGGGGAAGCCGGGTCGAGGACGCAGCGGGTGGGACCCAAGGTCAGGTGGGGCCAGTTGTTGTCCGGCGGCCCGCTGATCCGGGACTTCTGGTGAAGCGGGCGGTCAGGAGCCAGGGGATGGGCTTCGCCCCGAACTCCCGCATCCCCTCCATGAGGAGGCCGGCCTGGGCACAGGCGGCGATGTAGGTGCCGAGCGGCCGGTGCATGCTGGCGACGGTCATCAACAGCTCGTCCCGCTCCATCCGGTCCTCGTAGCGCCGCTCTTCCAGGTACGGCCGGCTCACTTTCGGCTCCCTGGTGTGCATGGTCTCGGGATCCTGGGGGCTGGCCATCGGATGGACGAGAGCCACACGCAGGTGACCGCCGGGACGGAGTACCCGGGCGATCTCGTTGACCGTTCCGGTCAGATCGTCGGTATCCAGCAGCGACATGCAGCCCACCGCGGTGGGGGTGCAGGCATCCGCCAGCGGCAGCCGGGTGCCGTCGGCCCGGATGACGGGGAGGGGCCGGGACCGTGGTGGGCGGAACCGGCGAGGACCGACGACAGTTCGACGCCCAGGACATCGACGCCCAGATGCAGCAGCTTCCTGCCCCCGTCCCTCGCCGCAGCCCACCCCCACGACGGGCCCCTTGAGCGGACGCGGGAGGAGGGCAGCGAGCTCCGGCCACGTGCCCCCCCAGAAACCGTCGTGGTCCTGGGCCCGGGCCCAGGCGATCCAGTCGTTGGCATTGGCGTCCCAGGCCTCCCCCAGCGTCACCGGGCCAGATTAGATGGCCGGCAGATCGGGTTCGGTGACGACGGGGACCGGGCGGTGACGGGTCCGGAGTGGTGGCGAGCCCGCCGATATGCTGTCTACGGGCCGTGACTGGCGTTCGGGTGGAGTACCACCGTGGAGCGGCTCGGTGGAGGGACACCTGTCCTATGCCGTGCGCCTGGGCGACCGTCGTCGACCTCAGGAGGCACGCTGTGGTGCAACACCAGGCCCGCATCATGGACGGGACAACCCTCGCTGCCACGCTGGTGGCCGAGACCGCCGAGCGGGCCACCGCCTTCACCGACCGGACCGGTCGGTCCCCGTGTCTCGCCGCCGTGCTGGTGGGTGACGATCCGTCGTCGGTGGTCTACGTCCGGATGAAGGAGCGTCGCAGCGCGACGGCGGGCATCGCCTCGCGGGTGGTCCGTCTGCCGTCCACCTCGACGACGGCCGAGGTGGTGGCGACCATCGCTGACCTCTCCGAGGATCCGACCATCGACGGGATCCTGGTGCAGCATCCGGTCCCAGCCCACGTCGACGAGCGTGCCGCCTTCGAGGCCATCCGTGCCGACAAGGACGTGGACGGGGTGACCATGCACTCGTTGGCGGCAATGGCGCTCGGCCTCCCGGGGTTCTGGTCGTGCACGCCGGCGGGGATCCTGCGCCTCCTCGACGAGTACGACGTCGACCCGTCGGGCCGGCACGCCGTCGTCATCGGCCGGAGCCCGATCCTGGGCCTGCCCGTCGGAATGCTCCTTCTGGCCCGGGACGCCACCGTGACCACCTGCCACTCGCGGACCGTGGGTCTGGCCGACCTGATCCGGTCGGCTGACATCGTGGTGGCCGCCGTGGGTCGGCCGAACTTCGTCCGGGGGGATTGGCTGAAGCCGGGGGCGGTGGTGATCGATGCCGGGTACAGCGCCGGGAACGTGGGTGATGTGGCCTTCGACGAGGCGGTCGACGTCGCCGGCTTCATCGCACCGGTGCCCGGAGGGGTCGGACCGATGACCATCGCCACGCTCCTGGACCAGACGGTGACGGCCGCCGAGATCCGGTGGCCCCCACTAATATCGGAAACCGATATCGGTTAGCGTCTTCATCATGCGGGAGTTCCTCCGGGGGGCTGTGCGGCTTCACATCCTCCATCACGCCGCCCATGGCACTATCCACGGTGCATGGATGGCTGCGGAACTGGCCCACCACGGCTACGCCATCAGCCCGGGATCCCTCTATCCGACGCTGCACAAGATGGAGGCCGAGGGGCTGCTCCGGTCCCGCTCGGAGGTCGTCGACGGGCGGACCCGCAGGTCCTACGCAGCCACCGCACGGGGGCGGCAGGAGCTGCGGACCACCACGGAGCAGCTGCGGGAGCTCGCCCGTGAGGTCCTGGGCGACCCGCCACTGTGAGCGCTCCCGACGGCCGGGGGACGGAATCTCCGGCCGAACCGGTGTCGCTGGCCACCATCGCCCGGGAGTGGACCCGGCTCGGCTGCATCGGCTTCGGCGGGCCGCCCACCCACATCGCCCTCCTCCGGCGGATGTGCGTGGAAGAACACCCCTGGCTCGACGCCACCGAGTTCGAGGACGGGATCGCCGCCACCAATCTCCTGCCCGGCCCGGCCTCCACGCAGCTGGCCATCTTCTGTGCCTGGCGTCTGCGGGGAGCGGCCGGAGCCGTGCTGGGCGGGATCTGCTTCATCGCCCCCGGTCTCGTCCTCATCGTGGCCCTCTCGGCCGTGTTTTTGTCCGGCCACCCGCCGCTCTGGGTCCTCGGTGCGGCCGCCGGGACCGGGGCGGCCGTCCCCGCCGTCGCCCTCCACGCCGCATCAGGGCTGGTGCCGGCCAGTCGGCGACGGATGGGGACGGGACGGGCGGAGCAGCTCCGTTGGCTGGCTTTTGTCCTGGCCGGCGGGGTGTCGGCGGCGACGGTGGGACCGTTCCTCGTCCTCGTCCTGGCCTCCTGCGGTGTGCTCGAGATCGTGATCAGACAGACGACCCGGCCGCAGACGACTGGCGGTATGTCGGCGTTCGCTCCCGTCGGGATGGTGCCCGTGGCCGCGGCCGGGGGTCTGGTCGGTCTGGCCTGGGTGGCCCTCAAGGTCGGCGCTTTGTCCTACGGCGGGGGATTCGTCATCGTCCCCCTCATGCAGCACGATGCCGTGACCACGTACCACTGGATGACCGCAGCCCAGTTCCTCAACGCCGTGGCCCTCGGCCAGATCACCCCGGGTCCGGTCGTCCAGACCGTGGCCGCCGTCGGCTACGCCGCCGCCGGTGTCGGCGGCAGCCTCCTCGCTGCCGGTATCGCCTTCGCCCCGTCGTTCATCTTCGTCCTGGTCGGAGGAGCTCGCTTCGACCAGCTCCGGGCCAACCGCGGCGTGCAGTCCTTCCTTACCGGTGCCGGACCGGCCGTGGTGGGCGCCATCGCCGGATCGACCATTCCCCTCGGTCTCTCCTTCCAGCACCTCTGGCAGATCCCGCTGCTGGCCGGGGCCGTCGTGTGGATGTTCGTCGCTCCGTCGTGGCGTGGTCGAGACCCTACTCATTGCCGGCGTCGTCGGCGTCGGGCTGGCCCTCCTCGGCGTGCCCGCCTGACACGCACGGCTTCCTGGGTGGAACGGGCCCGGCTCCGGCGGGACCGGATCGGCGAAGGGTGCTGGCATCATGCAGGTATGGACGGAGGAGGAGACGGCGATCGGCCGGTGGACGAATCCGAGGATCCTGCCGCCATGGACCGGGTGGGTGTCTCGCTCCTGGAGGAGGGCCGACGGGATGAGGCGGAAGTGTGGCTGACCAGGGCGGCCGCGGCCGGTTACGTCCCGGCCATGGCCCGGCTGGGCACGTTGCTGAGCCAGAACGGCGACACCGCGGGCGCGGCGCGTTGGCTCGAGGAGCCGGCCGCCTCCGGCGACGCCGACGCCATGTACGCGTTGGCCTTCGTCCTCCGGGAACGGGATGCCGAACGGTCCGAGATGTGGACGCGGAAGGCGGCCGAGGCCGGCCAGCCGCACGCCGTGCACGCCCTGGCCTCGTTGCTCCTCCAACGTGGCGACCAGCACGGGGCGGAGACCTGGTACCGGCAGGGTGCGGAGGCCGGCCATGCCGCCTCGATGGACCGGCTGGCCGAGCTGTTGGGCGACCAGGGCCTGGCCGAGGAGGGACGGTCGTGGCGGCTTCGGGCCGCCGAGGCCGGGGACACCCACGCCATGAACGTGGTGGGTCTGTCGGCCCGGGCCGCCGGCGATCTCGACGGGGCCCGGTCGTGGTTCGAACGGTCGGCCGACGGCGGGAACGAGTCCAGCCGCTTCAACCTCGGGCTTGTGCTGCTGTCGGAGGGCGACCGGGAAGGCGCCGAACGGAGCTTCACGGCAGCCGCGGAGGCCGGCGTCCGACGGGCCATGGACCGTTTGGGTGACCTGCGCCGGGACGACGGCGACCTCGCCGGTGCGCGCCGGTGGTACCGGGAGGCGGCCGAGGCCGGCGATGTCAACGCCATGAACTCGCTCGGAGGCATGGCCCGGGACGCCGGCGACTTGGAGGACGCCGTCCGGTGGTATGAGCGTGCCGCCGAGGGTGGCAACCGCTACGGGCCCTACAACCTCGGATTCCTGCGGATGGACCAGGACGATTCCGCCGGTGCCGAGATCCTGTTCCGACGGTCTGCCGAACAAGGGCTCACCCCGGCCATGGAGATGCTCGGGTATCTGCTCGAGCGCCGGGAGCTGCTCGACGAGGCCCTGGTCTGGCACTTCCGGGCAGCCGAGGCGGGCAGCGAGTACTCGACCAAGGCCGCGGCCACCCTCCGGGCCCGAGTGGAGTCCGAGCGCATGCTGGACGCCCTCGGCTTCGAGACCTTCGGCTGGGAGGCCTCCCCCAGGTCGGTGGGCGTCCGGCAGTGGCGCGCCGAGGACGGCACCCTGGTCGAGCGGTACTTCGACTTCGCCCCCGACTTCGACACGTGGGATGTCGAGGTGCTGCGGGAGGAGGTGAAGGCCATGCAGGGTCTTGTCGAATCACCCGAGTTCCGACGGGAGGATCTCCCCGAGTCCTTCCAGCCGTATCTCCCCGACGAGCTTCCCGAGCAGGTCAGCCTGCTCGATCTCGAACTCTTCGAGGTGTCGTCGGCCCGGTGCGTACAGATGATCACCCGGCACCGGGCCCACGGTCACGTCCACTACGCGGGCGGCATCATGGTCCTGTTCGCCGGGTGCTTCTGGATGGTGGGGATCGAGCTCGTCGAAGGCGACTTCGTCGGCGAGCGTGAGGGTGCGGTGGCCAACGCGCTCCTCGAGGAGAGCCCGGAGGGTTCCGACCACCTTCCGGCCTTCGACCCCTACGAGCGCCGGTGGGACGGCATCGTTCCTCTGGAGGACGACCCGCTGGCCCGGTTGCGCATTCTCATCAGCCGTCTCCAGGGGTCGATCACCCTCGGCGACGCCATGGCCGACCTCCCGCCCTTCGTCCCGCTCGAGGAGTAGGTTCCGCCGTGATGCACCCCCCGCAGCACCGGCGTCCGGACCGTGATCGCGGGATGGTCCGCGCCGCCCGTCCCGAGCGTTGCCGGTGACCTACGGCGCCATCCCGGCCAACTGGTACCCGGACCCGGCCGGTGGTGGAGGTCTGCGCTACTGGGACGGCGCGGCGTGGACCGAGCACGTGGTTCCCCCCACTCCTCAGTACTACCCGCCCTACGCCGCCTGGGGACCGCCGCCCTGGAAGGGGGCCCAACTGGGGCGGCCCGCCGCCGGACCGGGCGCCCTGGCCCATCCCGGCCGCCGGCTCGGGGCGCGGGCGCTCGACTGGCTCCTCATGATCCCGGTGTTCGCCATCCTTTTGACGGTGAGCCTGCTCATCTTCGCCCCGCGCTTCGGCCCCATCTTCCCGAGGGTCGACACCAACCAGGCCAGTACCCCGGCCCCGGGCTTCGTGTGGGTCTACCTGACGGTGTTCGTCTGCGCCATCCTCACCGGACTGGTCATGGTGGCCTACGAGACGGTGGCCGTGGCCAAGTTCGGCCGGACCCTCGGCATGGGCTGGCTCCACATCCGACCGGTGCGGCTGGTGGGAGGAGGCCCGCTCGGCTGGGGGAGGGCCTTCGGCCGGGCCGCCATCTACTGGGTGGCGGGTCTGCTCGGATGGATCGGCCTGCTCGACCCCCTGTGGTGTCTGTGGGACGACAAGCGCCAGTGTCTGCACGACAAAGTGGTGGACTCCATCGTGATCAACGACACGGCTCACAACCCGGCGGCCGGTGGGGGCGGGGGCGCGGCTCCTGCCGGCATCGTGGAGGACGCACCCTGACCGAGGGCTCGGGCGGTGGCGCCGGACAGACCGTCGCGGCGCAGGCTGCCGGTCAGGTGGGGGCCGTGAGCGTGGCGTCGAGGTGGGCGAGGATGGCGGGCCAAGACTCGGCGTGCTGCTGGCGGGCGCTGGCATCGAAGAAGCCCCGGTGGGTGAGCTGGAGACGGGTACCTGGGTCGGTCCCGGCCAGCTCGATGCGCACCACCGTCTCGGCCCCGTCGGTCCCGCCTCGACCGGTCACCCAGGTCTGCTCGATGAGCACGCCCGGTTCGAGGGCCAGGAAGCGACCGTAGTGGGGGTGGTGCTCCCCCTCGTGGACGACCTCGAACCAGAACGGCTCACCCACCCGGGGCACCATGCGGACGGCACCCGGCGTGGCGAACCAACTGTCGAACGCCTCGGTCCAGGCCCGGTAGATGGCCAGCGGCTCGGCCGCCATGGACCGGGTGACCTGGCACGAGGTGCTGTCGGTGGGCACGGTCACTCAGCGTAGATCCTGTTGCCGCCGGGACGGCCCGGTGACCTTCCCGGCTGCTGGCTACCATCGGGCCCATGCCGGCAGTCGTGCTCCGTGGCCCCGCCAACTGCGCCCCCGAGGCGATCGTCGGTCCCTTCACTTTGCTGGCCGAAGCCGAGGTGTGGGCCGCGTCCCACCCACGGCCGGGCGGCTACTGCGTGGCCGAGGAACTGACGGACCCCGACGAAACGGTCTGAGCCCGACGGTCCTCAGGCATCCGGGCCGGGGGGTGGTGCGTCCCGCTCGTCGGCGGCCTGGTCGTGGTGTGGGTTGAGCGCGGTACCGGCCGAGCCGGTCGGATCGTGGCCGAAGAGGAAGCCGAGCGAGGTGAGGATGCCGGTGTCCCGGTCACCCACCATCTCCCACGACCGTCCGATCCCGAGCAGGAGCGAGGCGACCAGGACGTAGCCGATGGTGTCCAGGGGGGTCCGGTCGTGCGGCGTCCGGATGAGCTCGACCCCGGCGAAGAGTTGGAACCCCAGCACGAGGACGAGTCCGCCCATCAGGGCGAACTGGGGGCGTCGGCGCTGCAGCGCGGCGGGGAGGGACAAGGTGGTGCGCAGCCCCGCCGCGGTGAAGACCAGTCCGGTCACGCCGATGATGGCGGCCGGATAGCCGATGTTGGATCCGGGGACGAGACCGAAGAGCGAGACGCTGAAGGCATTGGTGAAGGCGTACAGGGCCGCCGCCGACCGGAATTCCCGGATCACCTGGGGATGGTTCTGAGCGCGGCCGCCCGAAACCGACATGGCCACGAAGAGGAGGCCGATCAGGGTGGCCGCCGAGGTGGCGATGACGACGAAGAAGTCCCTGTAGTCGCCGGTCACCATCACGTTCACCCTACTGATGCGGCGTCCACCGGCTGAACCGCCGGCCGGTCGGCGAGCCAGGACGGTGGTTTCCCGCAGCGCCGTCGGGGCCGGCGGTCACAGCCGATCCGCAGTCGTCGTCGGGGTCGCAAGCCTGCTGCGGTCGCCAGGTCCGGACCTAGACGGCTTGGCTGATCTCCAGGAGATGGCCGTCCGGGTCACGGAAGAAGGCACGGATCTCCGTGTCGTAGTCGACCGGCGGGGCGAGGAACCCCGCCCCCCGGGACCGCAGTACCTCATAGGCCTGCCGGCAGTCGGGCACCCGCATGGTCAGCCGGAGGCTCACGTGCCCGATGTCGGCCGGTGGCCGGAACGTGACGTCCGGTCGCTCGGCGGTCGGTCCTCCGCCGGTCACCAGCACGAGGACGATGCCCTGGAAGGTGAGGAACACCGACGTGCCGTCAGAGCCGGTCTCTGTGGCCCCCAGCACTTCGCGGTAGTAGCGGCGCGAACGCTCGAGGTTCCCCACCACGAACTGGACGGTCATCTCAACCCCTTCGATGGGGAAGCTGCTGGAGTCCGTTCCGCCGGTGGCTGTCACCGAGACATCATGCCGGGAATCCTTCCACCCTGCCCCACCTTCTGTTCCCCTTGATACCGACCTCAGTACCGCCGTCAGCCAGGCCGCCGCCGAGGCCGGCGTGAGCGTGTCGGCCTGGATGGGAGCGGCAGCTTCTGACCGGCTCCGCAACGAGTTGCTCGGTGCCGCCCTCGACGCCCGGGGGAGCGGGTACGGGAGCGTTCACCGATGAAGAGCTGGACCAGGCGGCGGAGGTACTCGGGCTGAGCCGGGAAGTTCAGAGTTCGGCGCCCCGATGGCCGTGGTTCTTGATGCCCGGGCCCTGATCGCCGTGGAACGTTCCGATGCGTCGGTCGGTGCCGTATTGCGGCTGGTCCAGCAGAACCGGAAACCGGTCCGTACCCGTGGCGCCGCCGCCGCCCAGGTCTGGCGACCCCGGTCCATCCAGGCCCAACTGGCCCGGGTGCTGGCCGGCATCGAGGTCATGGTCCTTGATGAGTCTGCCGGTCGATCGATCGGTGAGCTCCTCCGGCGGAGCGGGACAGGCGATGTGGTCGACGGTCATGTCACCCTGATCGTTCGGTCCGGCGATACCGTGCTGACCAGCGATGCCGGCGATATCGGTTCGATGCTGGAGGAACCTCGGGTGAGCGCCACGGTGCACGCGATCTGAACGCCATCGGCACATCCGTGAGCCGAGTAGGGTGCCCCATCCGCGGTTCCGCGATGAAGGGGGCTTGATTCGATGAGCGTCACCACCACGACCCTGTGCGGACTGAGCGGCATCAGCGGTCTGAGCAGTTCCAGCAGTTCCATCACCTGCTCGGGCGGCCCGATCGTCGCATCCAACTCCATCCCGGGAGGTGTGAGCAGCGGCAACCTGTCCATCGGCGGCGGAGGCCTCGGGCTGGGCACCGTGTTCGAGGGGCTCCTCGAGGTGCTGGGAGTCCTGATCCTTGTGGCCGTGGTGGGGATCTTCGTCGTCATCGTGGTGGCCAACCGCGCCGATCCCGATCCGAGCGGCCGACGTCCCCAGTCGGTGTACTACTTCGCCGTCTCGTTCATCACGCTGGCCACCTCCATCATCGGCTCGGCCGTCGTCGTCATCGGCCTGGTCAGGCTGGTGGGGCACCACTCGGGATCGATCACCAACTCGACGGCGCGAACCGTCGTCATCGGCGGGCTGATCGCTCTGGTCAGCCTGTTCTTGTTGGTCACCCACCTCCGTCGGGGCCTCGTGCTGGCCCGGGCCGAGGACGTACTGCCCAGTCCGTCGCAGCGGGTGGGCCAGAGCTACGTGGCCGCCGTGGCCTTCGTGGCCATGCTGACCCTCTTGGTGACCGGCGTCGTCATCGCCTATCTGGTCATCGCCCTCATCGGTCCCGGGGTGTTCGGCGCTTTCGGTGGCCGGGTGGCTTCCTTCCGCTATCTCATCGTGGCGGCCTACCTCGGACTCGTGGCCCTGGCCGTCCTCCAGACCCACCGCAACCTCCTCGAGCCGAGGCTGCGCCTCTTCCCGAAGAGCCACTACGGCGGCTCATCGGAGGCACCGCCACCACCGCCGGTCGACCCGCCGACCGTGCCCCTCGCCTAGTAGCTCACCGGAGAGCCATCGGCCTGGTCACCTCTGGCAGACCGAGATGACCCTCGGGGCGAGACGGGTCCATCCGTAGCAAATCCGTGAGGACCATCCCGGCTGGATGTTCAGGTGGCCAGGGTTCGCCTATAGCAACGGCTCCGCGGGTCGTGCTCGAACTCCCCGTACGGGGGGATGGGCACATAGCCGGATCGGACGTAGAGGGCTATGGCCTCGGGCTGTTCGGTCCCGGTCTCCAGCCATACCTCCCGGTAGCCGACGGCTTCGGCCCTGGCTTCGAGATCGGCGAGCAGGCGGCGACCCACGCCGCGGCCGCGGGCCGCTGGGTCGACGTACATCCGTTTGATCTCCGCCCGGGTGGGACCCAGGCGACGAAATCCGCCACATCCGACCGGTGATCCGTCGACCACGGCAAGCAGGAAGCAGCCGCCGGGCGGGTCGAAGCCCTCCCGGACCACCCGGCCCGGGCCTCCTGTCCCGTAGCGTTCGTTCATCTCGTCGATGTGGGCGGCCTCGAGGGCCTGGGCCCGCTCGTCGCCGAGCCCCACCCTCATCAGTCTCACGTCGTCCCGCTCGGGGTCCGGGCTCATGGCCTCCTCGCATCCATGGCGCGTGGGTGGGCAGGCTGTGGGCCCCAGGTGTCTGAGCACCCGAGCCCAGGGCGGACGCACGGCGCCCGGGTCATCGGTGCAGCCAATCGAGTAGGTCCGGTGGCGCCAGGAGCGCCACCCTGTCGTGGTACTCCTGCAACGCCACCGGCATGAGCGCCTCGGCTCCGGCACCGGACCTACCGCGGCGGAAGAAGGCAGTGGCGTCGACCAGCACTCCTGCGGGGTCCGGGACCCGTTGTTCGGCGTGCGACCGCATGCTCTCGAACGTGGCCGCCTCCACCAGGGACGGCCAGATCCCCTCGGGGATGCTGATGGCCAGGCGGTCAGCCAGTCGCCGCATCGACCCCTCGAGGTCGCCGATGAGGTCGGCGTAGTGGAGGAGCACGATGTTCGGGTCGTCCCGCAGGCGCCAGGCGCCGGTGAGGTGCATCATCACCCCTGGCAACGAGTCGAGGGACAGCCGCGGATCGGCACCGTCGTGGATCCAGGCCACGAGCCAGTCGGTCAACCCCGGCCGGGACGCGGGAGTCCGGCCCGGTCCGGACGGGCCCAGGAGCTCCCGCATGCGCTCGCGGTCGAGGTTGTCACCCTGGTGGTAGAGGGACACCGCCATGTCCAGGGGATGCCGTCCGGCGACGATGTAGGTGACCCGTGGGTCGGACGGCAGGCCGTCCAGGGGCGTGTGGGTCTTGATGAACCGACGGTGCACTTGGGTGGCCAGTTGGGCCAAGACCTCCTCGCTCGGGCGGATCGACCAGTCGAGCCATGGCGAGAGCTCGGCCAGCGGGGCGGGCAGTTCCGCCGTCCCGAAGACGAGCAGGGCGCAGATCATCTGGATCCACGTGGTGCCGGTCTTGGAACGCGTGCTGATCACGATGTCGCCGTCCCGGAAGGGGAACCCCGACCACCGGGCACTGTCCTCGTCGGCCGAGCGGTAGCGAACGGGGGCATTCGGCACCCCCGAAGCGTAAGCCGGGTCGTCGCCGGCGCGTGGCTCGCGGCACCGGCTCGATGGTCCGGCACGGTGGATGAGGTCGGATGGCACACTGAGGGAGATGGAGACCGTCATCGTGCGCAGCGCCGAACCCGATGACATCGAGCGACTCGTCGCCCTCCTCGACCTCGGGGCCCTGGTGCCGGGGAAGGAGGACCCCGGCCATCTCGGGCGTTACGCCGCCGCCCTGTCCGAGATCCGATCGGCCCCGGGCAATGAGGTGCTGGTGGCGGAGGTGGACGGTGTCATCGTCGGGATGTGTCAACTGGTGGTGTTCCGGCATCTCCAAGCGGGCGGCGGCCTGTGCGCCGAGATCGAGTCCCTCCACGTGCATCCCGACGCCCGCTCGCAGGGTGTCGGGATGCAGCTGTTGGCGGCAGCCGTCGACGCTGCCCGGCGGTCCGGGTGCTACCCGGTCCAGCTGACCTCGAATGCACAGCGTACCGATGCCCACCGGTTCTACGTCCGCCACGGATTCGAGCCCAGCCACGTCGGCTTCAAGCGTCTGCTCGAATCCGGTGGTGCCGCGGACCCGGGAGGGTGACCGTGGCCGTTCACCCGCCGCCCGCCTGACCGGGTCGGCGCAGTGGTCACTCGGGAAGGGTGTAGGAGTTCTCGAACTCGTCCTGGAGCACGGTGGCGATGGTCGCCGTGGTGTCGACCACCAGCTCGTCGTCCAGCATGCGGGTCCGGTAGGTCCATCCCGGAGGCATGGACAGGCGATGGCCCAGGGTAGGGAGCGCCGCCTCGCTCATGAGCGGATCCACCCCGATGCACCGGGCCTGCATCACGTAGGCCAGACCGTCGGGGTTGACCAGCTCGTAGACCGGTGAGCCGGCATCGAAGAAGAAGACCGCCCCCCGGTTGACGTGCGCCTCGGTGTACGGAGCCACGCCGGGGGTATCACCGAGGTCGATGGTGGCGATGCGCCGCATGGTCAGGCCGTTGAAATCACGGAAGACCGGCTCCACCACCGCCACTTTCGTGCCCAGTCCGTCGATCATCCAGTGGCGGGGACCATTGAGCTTGACGGCCACGGCCCCCATCTCGGCGGCGATCACGTCGGCATCGAGGGTCTCCCAGCGGTCCTGGGGGCAGTCGTTGAGCATCTGCGTGCCGTAGACCTCGGCTTCCAGCCCGGAGTCCCGCAGGAACACGGCGATGATCTCGCCGTACCGGACCCCCCGCAGGTCCGAGATGAGCCGTGGCGTGGTCGAGGTAGCCACAGGGTGTCGTCCTTTCCGAGGCGGTCTGCGGGGCACGGTGCCGAGAGTCCACGGTAGCGCACGGTGATCGCCCGACTCGGTGGCTGGGTGACCGTTGCCTCCGATCGGAGCCCGAGCCCCCGAGCGGGGGCGGGCTCCGAACTGGAGACATCTACGCGGCACGATCGGTTCGGAACCGTGGTGTCTACCGGATGTCTGGCGCCGGTCCTGGCCTTCCGGCAGACTGACTGCCGTGAAACCGGGAGTGCCCCGGACGACCGATTGGGGTCCGAGAGGCCCCGGGGGTCGCGCTGTCGGGGGTTTCCACACGGGGCCGGTGGCCGGACAGGGAGGGAAGGCGTGATGGCGATTGCCGATGTGGACGATCAGGACGAGTTGACCGCACCGCTCCTCGACCCGCAGTTCTACGCCGGAGACCCGTTCCCGCTCTATGCCCGCCTGCGGGCCGAGGCCCCCATGGCCCATAGCGAGGCCGGCGGTTTCTGGGTGGCCAGTGGGCACGCCGAGGTGGTGGCCATCTCCCGTGATCCAGCGACCTTCTGTTCGGGCAAGGGCATCCTGACCATGGAGATCGGGGCCGAGTACCCGACCCCGCCCACCATGATGCACACCGACCCCCCGGCCCACGACCGGTACCGGGCGCTGGTCCAACCCGGCTTCCGCCCGACCTTCATGCGGGCACTGGAGGACGGGATCCGGGCCCGGACCGTGGCCCTCGTGGACCGGATCGAGGCCGGCGTGGCCGTCGACATCGTCCCCGACCTGGCCGTACCCCTGCCGTTGCAGGTGATCAGCGACCTGTTGGGGGTGCCCGAGGACGAGTGGCCCCGGTTCTTCCGCTGGTCCGAGGCGGTGATCCCCGGCGCCACCGACTGGTCCGAGGAGGAGCGCATGGCCCTCAGCGGTGAGATGGTCACCTATCTGTTGGCGGCGGCCGCGGATCGCCGGGCCAATCCGAGGGACGACATCATCTCGGAACTGGGTGCCGCTGAGGTCGAGGGGGACCGGCTCACCGACGACGAGTTGGGCATGTTCCTCGTGCAGCTGCTCGTGGCCGGTAACGAGACCACCCGCAACATGATGTCCGGTGGCCTGGTGGGCCTGGCCTCCCAGCCGGGGGAGTGGGAGGCCCTACGGGTGAGGTTCCTGACCTCGGCCCCGCGGGCCCTGCCCCTGGCCATCGAGGAAATGCTGCGATGGACCACCCCGGTCGTAGCTTTCATGCGCACGACCACCCGGCCGGTGGAGTTGGGCGGGGCTTCGCTCGGGGCCGATGAGCCCGTGCTCATGCTCTACGCCTCGGCCAACCGGGACGAGACGGTATTCGGTCCCACGGCCGAGACCTTCGACGCCGCCCGCGACCCCAATCCCCACGTGGCCTTCGGATTCGGGGCCCACTTCTGCATCGGGGCGGTGCTGGCCCGCCTCGAGGGCCGCATCCTCTTGGAAGAGTTGTTGCAGCGGTTCGCCACCCTCGAGGTGGCCGGTCCGGTGGTGCGGACGGCATCTCCGGTCATCGCCGGCGTGAAGTCGGCCCCGCTGGTGTTCGGAGCGATCTGAACGGCCCGGCGAAGCGGCAACGCTATCGGATACGACAGCGTTGCTCATGGCCCCTCAACCGCCCCTGCCCCCGGATGACACGGCGTGGACATCGGCTGCAACGCATTCCTCCCTCCGGTGGGTTAGGTCCTGGGATCTCTGGGTAACGACACACCGCCCGTGGGAACTGACGTACTGCCCCCGGCCGGACTGCGATGCCCGTGGGACGACACCCATGTCGAACTGTTCTTCTCCTACGACCCCGAGTTCTTCGCCTCGGTGGAGCGACGGGTGGAACATCACGCCTTCGAGGGCTCCGGCGGGCATCTCGTCGACTTGCCCTTCCTCTCGGCCGAGGACCTCTGCATCTTCAATTTCGCGTTCAACCGACAGAAAGACTGGGCCGACATCTAAGCCATGCTGGAGGAGTCTCCGCTCGATCTCGAGTACGTGGAGCGGTGGTTGCTGCCTCTTCGTGGTCGACGGATAGGGCCGAAACTGCGACGCCTGTCGGCGCTCAGCGAAGCCGTGGCCGACGTGCATCCGAGCCGTGAATCGGACTGACTCGCAGCGGTGATCCGGACTGCCCGCCACCGGCTGTCTGGTCCGCGTCGGGGATGTCGGAACGGGCCGGAAACTTCGGAAGGGACTATGGGCGGTGGCTGGCGGGGTCCCGCCGGGCCGGATGACAGCTGGCCAGGGCCATCATCGCCCCACCGACGACAACAGGCCCGTCCATATTGTGTCGCTTCACCTCCACCCCAGGGTCTGACCTGACCGCGCCCGACCTCGCCGGCCTGGGAGAGTGGATGGGTGTTCGTGACCAACCATGTCCTCTCGGGAGTCCTCATCGGTCGGGCCCTGGAGCGCCGACCGGTCGCCGCCTTCGTGGTCGGGTTGGGGTCCCATCTGGTGCTCGACTCCGTCCCCCACTGGAGCTGCGACACGTCGACCGAGGACGGTGCCGAGCACTTCTTGACCGCCGCCCGACGCGACGGCCTCCTCGGCCTGGCCACCATGGCCACGGCAGCGTTGGCCGTCGACCGGAGGGCCCGGCCGGCCGTCATGGCCGCCATGGTCGGCGCCGCCTTCCTCGACCTGGACAAGCCGGTCCAGCACTTCTTCGGGGTCTACCCGTTCCCCGATGTGGTCCGCCGCGTGCACTCCTGGGTCCAAAAAGAGTCGCCCTCGGGCCTGACCAACGAGATCACCTTCGGGGTGCTCGCCGCCGCGGCGGACACGGCAATCGCCGTATGTAGTCGGCGCCGCCATCGATCGGTGTCCTCCATCGGCGCTGGCCCCTCCCGCTGACCGGTTGGGCAGCGTCGTCACCGCCGATCACGCGCCCTCTGATGGGTGGACGTAGCACATATGCTACGATCGTCGCATGGGGAGTGTGGCGTCGCGTGCACTACGGAACAACACCCGTGACCTGCTGGAACGCGTCGAGGGCGGTGAAGTGGTGACCATCACTGTCGATGGCCGCCCTGTGGCCACACTCCGGCCGGTCGGATCCCGTCCCCGATGGATGTCCAAGGCGGCGTTCATCGACGAGGTCGTCGGTCACCAGGCCGATGCCGGCCTGGCCGCGGACCTGAACCGGCTGGCCCCTGACACCACCGACGATCTCTGATGGGTCGGGCGGCGGTAGCCGACACGTCGATCTTCATCGCCCGGGAGTCGGGTCGACCCCTCGACCTCGGATTGCTGCCCGACGAGCTGGCCATTTCGGTCATCACGGTCGGTGAGCTCCGGGCCGGCGTGTTGGCCGCCGAGGACAGTCGCACGCGGGTCAGACGCCTCGACACCTACCGGCGGGCACTCAGCTTCGACCCCGTCCCGATCGACGAGTCAATCGCCGAGTCGTGGGCCAACCTGCGGGTCCTGCTCCGGGAGGCCGGTGCCCGCATGGCCATCAACGACACGTGGATCGCCGCTACGGCACTGGCCCTCGACCTACCTCTCGTAACTCAGGACGACGGCTATGTGGGCCTGGAGGAACTCCAGGTCATTCGGGTCTGACCTCGGGTAGACAGGGCGATTGACGGCGGGAGTCGTGGTGGTCGTCGCCGTCGGTGGACGGATGGCTGCGGGCCACCGTGAGGACCACCGCAGCGGCCCGTCGGTGCCGGCTCGGCGCGGACCCTGCTCAGGCCGCGGCCGCGGTCAGCGAGGCCAGCTGGTCGTCGGTCAGCTCCAGCGTGGCGGCCTGGCAGTTCTCCTCGACGTGAGCCGCCGACTTGGTGCCGGGGATGGGCAACATCACCGGTGAGCGGTGCAGCAACCAGGCCAGGGCAACCTGGGACGGCGTCGACCCGGTCTCCTGGACGACGGCGTCCACCGGGCCACCCGGATGGGCCAGGGCCCCGGCGGCGATGGGGAACCACGGGATGAAGCCGATGCCCTCGGACTCGCAGAAGTCGAGCACGTCCTCCGAGGAGCGGTCCGTCAGGTTGTAGAGGTTCTGCACACTGGCCAACGGCACTACGGCCAAGGCCGTCTTGATCTCCTTCACGCCGACCTGGCTGAGGCCCACCGAACGGACCTTGCCCTCGTCGATGAGGTCCGACAGCAGACCGAACTGTTCGGCGGCGGGGACCTTGGCGTCGATGCGGTGCAACTGGAACAGGCCGATGGTCTCCACCTCCAGGCGGCGCAGACTCATTTCGCACTGCTGTCGCAGGTACTCGGGCCGCCCCACGGGAAGCCACTGGCCGGGCCCCTGGCGGGTCAGGCCGGCCTTGGTGGCGATGACCAACCCTTCGGGATAGGGGTGGAGGGCTTCGTGGATGATGCTCTCGGAGACCTCCGGACCGTAGGAGTCGGCGGTGTCGATCAGGTCGACCCCCAGCTCGACGGCCCGCCGAACGGTGCGGACGCACTCGTCCCGGTCGGCCGGCTCGCCCCAGACACCGTCGCCGGTGATCTGCATGGCCCCGTAGCCGAGGCGGTGGACCTCGCTTCCGGCCAGGTCGAAGGTGCCGGAGTGGTGCACGGGCAGGGTGCTCTCATCGGTGGTGGTCATGGGTCTCCTTCTCGACGGGGTGCGCCGGGGACGGATGTCTGGGCGCTGCTCCTGGTCTACCCGGCCGCGGCTGATTCGGAACCAGGGGGCCACCACCCCAACGCCACCGCCACCTCCCGGTCCGCACTTTGCTCTCCTACCCGACTCGTCGATCGCTGACCGGTCTCATCGGGAGTCGTTCCCCTTGCTCCCGCCGACTCAGAGGCGGGTGACCAGGGCAGCGGTCCAGTGGTCAGCGCGTGGCCCGTCGCTCCGGGGGCCCCGTGCCGGGGAACGTCCGCTCAACGCCGCTTGTAGACCGGCTCCCGTCCCTCGGCCCGGGCCGCTTTCATCTCGGCGTAGTCGCGGGAGGCGAAGACCATGGACTGCGCCACCGCTTCCTCAGCGATCGACCGCTGGACCTCGTGGACGCCGAGACCGTAGAGGGTACGACGGGCCATCTTCACGGTGAAGGCGGGGGCTTTGGCGACGGTCTCGGCCATCTCCCGTGTGACGGCCTCGAGCTCGTCCTCGTCGGCCACCAGACGGCTGATGATCCCGTGGGTCAACGCCTCTTCGGCCGTCATCACCCGACCGGTCAAGGCCAGGTCGGCGGCCACCCCGTGTCCCACCATCTGGAACAGCCGGGCCATGCCGCCGGTGTCGGGGATGACACCGTGGACCACTTCGGGCAGGACCATCCGGGTGCCGAGTGCTGCCACCCGGATGTCGCAGAGGAGTGAGCGCTCGAAGGCTCCGCCGATGACCCACCCCTTCAGTGCGCAGATGATGGGAGCAGGCATGGTGAAGAACATCTGGGACGGGCGGTGGCCCCGCTCGATGAACTCCAGATCGGAGATGTCCTCGGTACGCAGGCCCAGCTGGTCGGTGTCCCGACCCGAGGAGAACGACTTCCCTTCACCGCGCCAGACAATGGCCCGCACGTCGGGCCGCTCGTGGAGGTGGGCCAGCACCTCGAAAAGCCGTCGGTCCATCTCATCGCTCATGGCGTTGTGCTTCTCGGGCCGGTTGTTGGTGATGACCGCGACGGGGCCGTCTACGTCCAGGGTGACCAGACGCTGGTCGTCCGGGGACAGGGTGCTCGCAATGTCGACACTGCTCATGATCTGCTTCCTCTCCTGGCCGCAGGACCTTCGCCGAAGGGGGGTCGGCCCAGCTGCTCGCGGATGGGGGTGAACGGTGGCTGGACGGTGTGGCGTCGCTGCCAGTTGGCCCCGTCTACCACCAGGGAGTGGCCGCTGACGTAGGTGGCGTACGGCGAGCACAGGTACGTTGCCGCCCACGCCAACTCCCGCGGGAAGCCGACCCGGCCGGCCGGCACCCTCGAGTCCTGGCCTTCATACTTACCGGGAACAGCGGCGATGGCCGCCACCTCGTCCTCGTGGGGCATGAGGCCGGGTACTAGTCCGTTGACCCGGATCCCGTAGGGCCCCCACTCCACGGCCAGCGTCTCGGTCAGGTTCTTGACCCCGGCCTTGGCCGCGGCCGAGTGGGCGAACCCGGGACCCCCCGTCCAGGCGTAGGTCGCCCCCACGTTCACGATGGCACCGTCCCGCTCGTCGGGGATCAGCCGTCGGGCCAGCTCCCGACAGCATAGGAAGGTGCCGTTGAGCACGATGTCCACCACCGTCCGCCAGGCGTTGGGGCTCATATCCTCGGCCGGAACGGGGAAGTTGCCCGCCGCGTTGTTGATCAGCACATCGACGGGACCGAGGTTCTCCTCAACGGCGTCGAAGGCGGCAGCGATGGACGCCTCGTCCCGGATATCGCAGGCCGCCGCGTAGGGCCAGCCCCCAGCCTCCTTGACCGCCTCGACCCCGGCATTCCGGTGACCTTCGTCCCGGGAAAGGATGCCCACGGACGCCCCCAGCCGGCCGAACTCGGTGGCGATGGCCTTGCCCAAGCCGGTCCCGCCCCCGGTGACGATGACCACGGTGTCGTCGTAGGTGCCGGGAGCGAGGGCCGAGGAGCCGACGGGTGGGGGAGGGCGGAGGCCGGGCGGGGTCATGGAACCGCAGCCTACTGACGGGGCGTCAGGCGGGTTGGGGTGACTCGGAAGGAAGCGAGGGTTTCCGGTCGTCTGTCCCGACCGATTCAGCCTCTAGACAGTCCCCACCTCCGGCGACCCCGCACCACCAGCCAGGCACCACCCACCGCCACCGCCGTGAGGGGCAGCAACAGAGCGACGGGGGCCTCGGGGGCGTCCCCGCCGTTGGGCACCGACGGGTCGAGGGTGACCACCAGAATGTTCCGGTAGAGGGCAGGGTCGCCGGCCCCGATGGTGTAGAGGTCCGACCCGTTGGTGCCGAGCACGGTACCCACTGCAGCGATGGTCTTGGGGATCCGGTAGCCGGCAAAGACCATGGTCAGCGAGCCGTCCCCATTGGCCACGACGCTCGGGCCGTAGGCCCGACCGGAGTAGTAGGCCGAGATGCCCAGGGCCGGATTCGGGTCGGCGTCCTGGGCCGCCGAGGCCGAGAAGGTGTAGTCGGTGCTGATCACCGAGACCGGTACCGACCAGTGCTCCCCGTCGGTGGAGGTGGTCTCGTAGATCTGGTTGAAGGCGTCGCTGTCGCCGTCCACCGCCCACGCTCCCGACAGGAACAGCTGGTACACCGGCGTGGAACCCGACGTGTCGGTGATGATGGAGCCGGCCGACCCCACCCAGCGCATCTCGGTGGCCAGTGCGGTCCCCTGGGGCCCGTACTGGTTGGGGCCGCCGGGTGGGTCGACCGTCGTGGACGGGTCGTTGATGTCGTTGTAGTCCGACCCCTCGGTGCCCTGGCCGCTGATCACCCCGCCGTTGGCCAGACCCACCGCCGAGAAGTTGAACCCGTCGGTGGTGTAGGCGGCCCGGAGGATGGTCAGGTCCTCGTTGTTCTTGTACAGCTTGTCCTGGTTGGTCGAACCCTCGCCGGTCTTGGCCAAGGTGGCCGGGGACTCGAGGGCGGCCCCCGGAGCGCCGATCTGGTCCTTGGCGCCGTAGGTGTTGCCGTTGTCGGCGGCCGGCACCGTGCAGCCGGTCAGCGTGTCGATGAGCGGCGAGGAGTAGCTGGAGATGGCCGTGCCTGACGAACCCACCGTGAGCCCGGTGCAGGAGGCCGGGATGACGGTCGAGGTGGTGTCATCGGCCACGTCGACAGTGACCGGGCTTCCGGCCGACGGGGTTCCGAGGGTGGTGGTGGTGTTCCCGTTGGCGAACATGGAGATGCTGGAGCCGGTGGTGGCGCTGTAGGTACCCCCGGCAGTGGTGACGCCGGCCACGAAGTAGTTGAGCTCCTTCTCGGTGTAGAGGACGATGGTGGATCCGGCCGGCGCCCCCGGGTAGGACGGCAGCACGCCCACGATGCCGTCCGGTGCCACCAGTCCGCTGGTCTGTTGAGCGGTGGCCGGTACGACGGGATCGGAGGTGACCGGGGCGCCGACGGCGGCGGCGAGGGGGGAGCCGTCCGGTCCTGTCGTGCAGTCCTCGATCTTGGTGGTCTGGTTGGCGTTGGCCTGGGAGCAGTAGACCGCCATCCCGTTGACGTAGACGCGGTTGGGAGCGTTGTTGTTGAGGATTGTCGAGGTGACGTTGTCCTCGAAGGTGACGGGCAGGCTGGACAGGCCGCCGGTGCCGAGGGTGTTGTTCGGCCCCTTCGGGATGGTCTCCGCCGTGCTCACCGTGCCGATGACCTGCTCGATGAGGTCGCCGCTATCCACGGTGGTGCCGCCGGAGGTGGCCGAGGTGCACCCGGTCAGGGTGGCGGCGCCCACGCCGGTGCAGGTGATGATAGAGGACGCCGTCGGGACCGGGGTCTGGGTCAGGTCCACGAACGGCCCCGGGACCAGTTGCTCGGGGGAGTTGGCCAGACCGGTCTGGTTGACCGACAAGGTGGCCGGTGTCCCGCCGGTGAACGGCACCGTGGCCCCGGCGGTGGCGAAGGCGTCGGGGTCGATGCCCACCTGCTCCGTCGAGGGCAGTCCGGCCAGGGTGTCGGGACCGGACGAGGTCAGGGTGTGCACCAGCATGCCGACGCCGTTGTTGTCCCCCGCCGGCCGCTGGAGGGTGTAGAGGTAGGTCGTGCCCCCAACGGTGATCACGTTGGGGTGGCCCTCGCCGTCGTCGTTGACGTCGGCCGAGGGGCAGTAGCCCGGGTTCTGCTCCAGGGCCTCACCCTGGTAGGTCCAGTCCTGTCCGTTATCGGTGGAGGTGGCCACCACGATGGCCTCGTCGGCGTCCTTCGGCCGGTAGTCGAAGTAGCCGGTGAGGTCGGTGGCGCCGGTGCGCACGATGTGGGGGAAGTAGGCCGGAGCTAGGGGCAGCGTCGTCCCGGCGGGCTGGCGCACCGGTGAGCCGGTCGCCTCGGTGGTGGTGTTGCCGGTGCCGCAGTAGGCGTCCAGCGGTCCGGGTGTCCCCACCACCCCGCTCGGATAGGGGGCCACCCCGGCGGTGCCGCTGGCCGAGCCGGGGTAGACAGCCACGTTCGGCGCGGCCGGCGTGCCCGCCGTCGGACCGCCGGTGAGGAAACTCGGGAGCAGGTCCGACTGCGGATAGGCCGTGCCCGAGGGGTCGCCTTGGGCCTCGTTCCAGGGAGCGGCGGTCGACCCGTCGGTGATGGTGGCCAGGCTCGGGGTCCCGGCCACGTAGTCGGCCGCGCCGGCCACGCCCCCACCCACCGCGGTGGCGAGGGGCATGACGACCACGGCCAGAGCGACGATCAGGGCGGGCGTGCGACGGGTCACGGCTGGGAGGTCCTCGGTTGGGGGGTGGGGGGAGCTGGCCGTCCTGGGTTCATGAATCGGATCAGGCGACGGTCTGACGACGGCGGACGGCCAGGTAGCCGGCCAGGCCGGCCACGGTCAGAAGGGGGAGGAACACGATGAAGGGCGTCTCGGGCAGGTTGTTGCCAGTGGTGAGGTTCACCGGAGCCAGGACGACCCCCTTCATGGATTCGCCAGTCGGTGCCGCGGCCAGGACGGCTGCCGTGGAAGAGAGGGTGCCGGTGGCCCCCGAGGAGTCGGTGATGCCGTAGAGGTCGCCCTGGTTGGTGACGTACAGGCTCACGGTGGAGCCGCTCACACTGGCGGCCAGACCGGTCACGTTGGACACGCTGACCGATCCTTTCTCCACCCAGGCCGTCCCGTTGAAGACGTACTTCTCGACGGCGCCGTTCTTGGTATCGGCGACGTAGAGGACGTTGGGGGAGGTGGCCGAGCCCACCGTGACGAAGGCGAACCCGGCCGGCTCGAACTTGCTTGGCGGGGAGCCGATCAGGCTGGTGTCGCCGGGTGAACCACTGGTAGGGGTCCCGGTGCCGACCTGGTCGATGGCCGAGGTGGTCGACTCGTAGAGCTGGCCGCCGTCGATGTTCAGCTGGTGGATGGCGTCGGTGTTCAGCGACGCGGCACTGGTGGCCCCGTCGGGCGAGATGGCCAGGCCGTCGTCGCCCCCGGAATAGAAGGACGACATCCCCCCGGTCGTTCCGGTGGCCGACCGGAAGTTGATGCTGGCCGCCGTGAGGTTCGGCGGCGAGCCGTCGGACGAGTTGCTGGCGAGGGCGGTCGAGGTGTCGATGGTTCCGGCGGCCGACACGATCCCCACGGTGCGGGGGACGAGGGTCGACGAGGTGATCGAGGCCACCCCGGCGTTGTCGTCGTAGCCGCCGACGTAGATGTACTGGCCGTCGGCGGAGAGGCTGATCTCCCCGTTGTAGGTGGCCGTACCGCTGTCCACCAGGGCGTGCGACGCCGAGGAGTCGGTCGAGGTAGTCGATGAGAAGGTGTCGACGTACCCGCTGGGCGTGCCCGATGTGCTGTAGTCCCACAGGGAGACCGCGCCCGAGGAGCTCGTCGGGGCCGCCCCTGAGACCCCGTTGTAGCCGCCCACGTTGCCCACCTGCTCGACCACGAGGTCGCCGGGGGTGAAGCCGGACACCGCGAAGGCCGGACCGGCCAGTCCGAGGACCGACCCGGTTACGGCCAGGGAGGCGGTGGCCAGGGTGACGGTGAGGCGGGTGCGACTGTTCCGGTGCACTGGGCTCCGATCCTGGACGAGTGAACGCCCGACACGTGTGAGATCCGCGGAGGTCCGTGGAGATCAGTTGACAGTGACGACGGTACGGAGCGCCGGTGAACCGCACGCCACGGTTGCTTGAACTCCGGGTGATCTCTTGGCGTCCCCTCCGCGTCGCTGCCGCGACGACCACGTGAACTCCTACCGCTCGCCTCCAGACGGCCACCCAACGTCCTCGAAGATGGGTGCCGCGGCCCCTCGGGTAGCCTCGTCGTCCGTGGACTTCGACCTCTCCCCCGAACTCGACGAGCTCCAGCAGAGCGTCCGTCGCCTGGCCCAGGACAAGATCAAGCCCCGAGCCCGCGACATCGACACCACCGGCGAGTACCCGGTGGACATCTTCGAGGCCTTCCGGTCCGCCGATCTCCTCGGGCTGTGCCTGCCCACCGAGCTGGGTGGCTCGGGGGCCGGGATCCTGGGACTGACCATCGCCATCGAGGAGGTGGCCAAGTACTCCAACGCCTGTGCCCTCATGTTGCTGTTGACCCGGTTGCCCGTGGGTCCCGTACTCATCGCCGGCAACGACGACCAGAAGCGGCGCTACCTGCCCGGCATCGCCACCGGCGAGCTACGGGCCGGGTTCGGTTTGTCCGAGGCCGTGGCCGGCTCCGACGTGGCGGGTATGCGGACCCGGGCCGAGCCCGACGTCGGGTCGGCGGGCGGTTGGGTGCTCACCGGCACCAAGTGCTGGATGTCCGGGGTGGTCGAGGCCGACTGGTACACGGTCTTCGCCAAGACGGGGGATCCGGCCTCGAGGGCCCACGACTCCATCACCGCCTTCATTGTGGAGCGATCCTGGGACGGGGTGTCGGTGGGCCGGACCGACAAGAAGATGGGGGTGCGGGGGGTCCACACCGGCGAACTGGTGCTGGAGGGCGTCCACGTCCCCGGAGCGAACGTCATCGGCGAGGTGGGCGGTTTCCGATTGGCCATGCTGGGGCTCAACGCCATGCGGCCCATCGTGGCCGCCCGGGGCATCGGCCTGGCTGAGGGGGCCCTCATGTATGCCACCGAGTACGTGAAGGAGCGCCAGGCCTTCGGCCAGACCATCGCCGACTTCCAGGGCATCCAGTGGGAGATCGCCAAGGTCGCCGTGGACATCGAGGCGGCCCGTCTGCTGACCTACCGCTCGGCGTGGTTGGCCGACCAGGGCAAGTTCGGGAAGGAGTACGTACCCTTTTTGTCCATGGCCAAGTACTTCGCCACGGAGTTGGCGGTGCGGGCCTCGGGCCTGGCCGTGCAGCTGCTCGGGGCGGCCGGGTACATGGAGGACCATCCGACCGAGCTCTGGTACCGCGACGCCAAACAGCTGACCATCGTGGAGGGCACCTCGCAGGTCCAGCTGGGCCTCATCGCCCGCGGCGTCCTCGGCCACGACCTGTGGTGGGACTGATGGCCGCAGATCCGGATTCGACGCCGGCGCCCTCTGGCGGTCCGCCCGCTCCCTTCGAGCTCCTGGGCGGGTGGCCGGTTATCCTCACCGATCTGCTGTCGGGCACGTCGCTGTCCACCGACACCGCCGAGACGGTAATGGGGCAGGTGCTGGAAGGGGAGGCGACCCCGGCCCAGATCGCCGCCCTGGCTGTCGCACTCCGGGCCAAGGGCGAGTCGGTCGAGGAGCTCACCGGCTTCGTGCGGTCCATGGTGGCCCACGCCGTGCCCCTCGCCCTGCCCGAGGACATGGACGTCATCGACACCTGCGGGACCGGTGGCGACCGTCTCTCCAGCATCAACGTGTCGACCATCGCCGCCCTGGTGGTGGCAGCCACCGGGGCCAAGGTGTGCAAGCACGGCGGACGGGCTTCGTCGTCGGCCGTGGGTGCCGCCGACGTGCTCGAGGCACTCGGCGTGGTTGCCGATCTCGGCCCGGCCGGCGTCGCCCGCTGTATCGACGAGGTGGGCATGGGCTTCTGTTTCGCCCCGCGCTTCCATCCGGCCATGCGCTTCGCCGGACCCGTGCGCAAGGAGCTGGGAATTCCCACCGTCTTCAACTACCTGGGTCCTCTGGCCAATCCGGGCCGGGCCCGCTACCAGGTGGTGGGGGTGTCCAATCCGGCCATGGCCGACAAGATGCTCGGCGTGCTGGCCGCCAACGGTGCCCAGCGGGCCGTGGTCGTCTACGGCGACGACGGCCTCGACGAGCTGAGCACGACTGGGCCGTCCACCGTCCATGAGCTCATCCGGAGTGAAGACGGACGCTACGAGACCTCGGCCTACCGGGTCGACCCCGCCGTGCTGGGTTTCGCCCCTGCCTCCCTCGACGATCTCCGGGGAGGGGACGCCGCCTTCAACGCCGCCGCCATCCTGCGGGTCATCGCCGGACAGCCCTCCCCCCACCGGGACATCGCCGTGCTCAACGCCGCAGCCGCCCTGGTGGTGGCGGGGGCGGCCCCGGACTTGCCCAGCGGGATCGATCAGGCCGGTCGGGTCATCGAGGACGGTCGGGCCGCCGAGGTGCTCCAGTCGCTGATCCGAGTCTCCCAGGAGGCCTCGACCGAGGAGGCCGGTGGCTAGGACGGCCGGGGCTGAGACGGCCGGGGGGCTGAGACGGCCGGGGGCGGAGGCGGCCGGATGAGTTCAGACAGCAGAACCGGCCGGGGTGACGGACCCGGGGTGGTCTGGAGCTGCGTGGCACCCGGTGAGTTCGACCAGCTCCGGGATCCGACGGGCCGGCACGCAGATCCCCGTGGGTGACTCGACCTCGAGGACCCGGACTAGGCCGGCGTTTGCCCCGATCCACTGGGCCACGATGGCTCGCTCGTGGTCGAGCCCGCCTTCGCCTTCACCGCCGCCGATTCCCGGTGTGTCAGTGTCACCCCACCGTTCGCCTCCCGTCCATACCCCGCTGTCGAGGATCACCTCACCCTCGCCGGCGACGATCAGCACCACCCGACCGGCGGACCGGAGCGACTCCACCCGGCGATGCCGCACAAGTTGGGCACGAAGCCGCACGGCTTCGTCCCGAACCACGCCGGCCTCCTCGTAACGCTGCTGGCCGGCCAGTTCGCAGACCTCGTGGGCCAGAGGACCCAACAGCTTGGCAGGGTCGCCAGCCAGCTGTTCCGCACTCCAGGCCGACGTTCGGTCGCGGCGGGCGCTGCGTGGTCGGATCGGGGAGCGCAGCGCCGGAGCCGTCGTCGTCCGGTTCGTCCTCTTCCGGATCTTCCCCTGCTGGTTGTACGGGGGCGACCAGGCCCGAATGAGCCGGCCCTCGAGTACGGCGGCACTGAGGGGACCGGCGCAGACCCGGTGGTGGACGGTATCGAGCTGGCGGAGCAGCCGACCCACCTTCCGCCGCTGGTCGGAAGAGAAGTACGACCGGACCCGGGTCTGCAGATCGGTGGCCTTTCCCACGTAGAGGACGTGACCGGCGGCGTCAGTGAACCAGTAGACACCGGGTCGGTGGGGGAGCCGCACGGTGAGCCGGAGCTTGGCCGCCTGGGGATGGCCCACCAATTTCGGCAGGTTGATCAGCTCGTCGAGTCCGACGATCCCGAACGAGCCGGCCCGCTCGAGCAGGGCGTGGAGCAGGTCGCCGGTGGCCAGCACGTCACTGAGAGCCCGGTGCGAGGGCTGATGGGGGAGCCGGAGGGTGGCGGCCAAGGTCCCGAGCTTGCAGTCGTGAACCAGGTCACGAACCAGGCGCCGGGCCAGGGCCAGGGTGTCGACGGTCCGGTTGGCCAGTGGCTCCCGTCCCGTGGCCACGAGGGCGTGGTCGAGGAACGAGCGATCGAAGCGCAGGTTGTGGCCGACCAGTACCGAGCCGCCCACGAACTCGAGGAACGAGGGCAGCATCTCGCCGACCCGGGGGGCGTCGGCCACCATGGCGTCACTGATGCCGGTGAGGGCGGTGATGAACGGTGGGATGCGCTCGTCGGGCCGGACGAAGGTCTGGTAGGTGCCGAGCAGCTCACCGCCCCGGTAGCGAGCCGCCGCCACCTCGGTCAGGGAGCACTGGGCCGGCGACCCTCCGGTGGTCTCGACGTCGACCACCACGAAGGTCACCTGGTGGAGGGGTGTCCCGAGATCGTCGAAGGACCCCTGCAGGGCTACGGCCATGGGGATACTCTAGCGAACAGGTGTTCGATCTGGTGGACGTGGGTGGGGCCGGCCGGGCCTCCCCGCTCACTCCGCCCGGAGCAGGAGTGCGGTGGGAGTCCGTGCCGCCATCCGGCCGGGTACGGCGGCCACCAAGTTGGCCAGCACGAGTGTGCCCACGGCCACCAGCACCACCGACAGCACCGGCACGGTGGGAAGGGGGACGGCGAAGATCTCGCGGGCGAACATCGTCCACAGCGTCCGGCCGAGGGCGATACCGAGAGGCACACCGATGACGATGCCGATGGCCGAGGAGACCGAGGCCTGCCAGGCCACCGCCGCGGCCAACTGGCGCTGCGTGAAGCCGAGCGACTTGAGCAGGGCCAGGTCGCGGCGTCTCCGCCGGACCGAGGCGGTCAGCGTCAGGCCGAGGGCCACGATGGCGGCGGCGGCCAGCGCCGTGGCCATCAGGGCCGGGGTCACTCCGATGGTCCCGTAGTTGACGATCTCGGCCGGCCGTTGCACACCGAGCACCGTGACGTTGTTGCCGCCCCCTCCTTGGTCGGGAACGGCGGCGATGATCCGGTTGGCGGCATCGGACACCCGTTGCATGTCGGTGAACCCGGCCCGGGATGCGCCCGAACGCAGTCGGACGAAGACCAGGTTGGGCCCGTTCAGTGCGGCGATCGAGCTCTGCGATGCCTCCTGGAACGCCTGGGGCAGGCCGGCCACGGCGATCACCGCCCCCGTCCCCATCGATGTGTGGTCGTCGATCACGCTGGAGAAGCCGACGGCCGGCATGGTCGCCGTCCCCACCACCACAAAGGGCCGTGGCGGGATGTACAAGTGGTGGTTCTCGGGCGACCCATAGGAGACGTAGACGGTGTCGCCGAGGTGCTTGTGCAGCTGGTCCAGGGTGGCCGCACCCAGGACGATCTGCCCGTTCCCGTCGACGGCGTGGCCGCTCAGGATCGGGGGGCTGATGGGTGCCTTCGCTGTGGAGTGGCCGTACTCGAAGAGGAACGGGACGCCCTGGCCGTCGATTTCGGCATCGTTGTAGTCGTAGCCGTCCCAAGCCACCACATCGGGATCGCGGTCGAGGAGCGTGAGGGCTTTGGGCGGGGTGGTGTTGCTGGCGTTGAGCAGGTAGGTGAAATTCCATCCGTACAGCGCCGGCCGGGAGACCAGCGACTGCAGTCCACTCCCGAAGGTGAGCGTGGACACCACCAGGGCCACGGCCAGCACGGCCCCGAGCAGCGTGGAGCGCACCGGTACCGAGGTCCGACCTCGACCCCGCTCGAGGGCGAAGCGCACCCCGACCAGCGTGGGGACGGGAAGTCCGGTCGAGGCCACCGTCTGCACGGTCTTCGAGGCTCGGGGGGGAGTCAGCCGGGCCCGCCGCTCGGCCCGGTACGGGGTGCCCCGCCAGGCCATCGCCGTGGCCGCCACGCCGAGTACGACAGCCAGAAGCAGCACGCCGAGGCCGAGGACGATCCAGTCGAAGGCCACCCCTGAGTCGGGGTAGACCGAACGGACCGGCCCGAGCGGGGACAGAGGTGACAACGCCACGGCCACAGCGGCCGCCAGCAGCGAGCCGATGACCACCGAGGCCAGCATCCCGAGCAGCCCGTCAGCTACCAGGGCGGTCTCATCGGCCCCGAAGGCCCGGAGCACGCGCAGATCCTCGGCGGCGTCGCCAACCTGGCGGGAGATGAGCTGCACGGCGATGAGCAGGGCGGCCAACAGGGCCACACCGGCGAAGACCCACAGGGCGATGACCAGCGGTTTGAGCGTGCGGTCCACTTTGACCACCACCGTTTGGATGCTGTGGAAGCCCCAGGTGTTGCCGGGCGGAGCGACGGCGGCGAACTCCTGTTCCACGGCGGCCACGCCCGCGTTGCCCCGGACGAGTTGGAGATTGTAGGAGACAGCGCCTTCGTTGCCCTGTCCGCCGTCGGCCACGATGGCGCGGCCCAGCGCCGGTGTGAAGAATTCGAACGTCGGGTACTGGTCGATGTCGTCCTCGACGACGGCGTTGTTCACCTGGACCAGGCCGACCAGCGTGGCGTCGAGTCGTCGGTGCGGTGGGACCCTGGCTGTGCCGAAGCCCGCCTCGTTCTGCTCGGCGAAGTTGTAGATGCCGTAGTGGATGACCTCACCGACGTGGAAGCCCAGCAGGTGCGCGGCCAACGGCGTCATCATCACTTCATCGAGACGACGGGGGTCGGCCCGTCTCCCGGCCACCACGGCCAGCCTGTCCTGGTCGAAGTACTGCCCCTGGACGCTGGCCACGGCGAAGACGTTGCTGACGCCAGCGAGCTCGGGGGCCCCGGCAGGAGTCAGGGGCACCGCGGTGACGGGGAAGGAAGCCTCGACGTGTCTGACCCCCGGGAGCTTGGCCACGTGGGCCAGGGCCGCGGCCGAGTACGAGGGGGCCGCGCCGCCACCGCTACTGGCACCGCCGAAGAGGGTGATGCCCAACTGGGAGGGATTGGTGCTGGCCAGGTAGGTAGCGAAGGAGGACTGGGTGCGGCGGGCCGCCGCCGCCGAGCCCATGGCCAGCCCGCCGACCAGTCCGATGAGCACGATCAGGGTGAGGTAGCCGCTCCGCCGCCGGGCGAAGGTGGCCCGGTGCCGGTACGCCGCCACTCGCAGTCCCTGGCTGCTCAGGGCCACGCGGCAGGCTCCGGTTCCCGCACTGCGCCCGGCCCTACCCCGTCGATCCCGCGCCTCGCCATGGGGTCATTGTCCCCCCTGAGGGCGAACCGGCCAAGGTGGTCACCCTCTCGATTCTCGATCGTGCTACCACCCCGTCGGGACCGGGGATACTGGTGCCATGGCTCCGCGGCCCAACCGATCGACCCGCTCGCCCGGCTGGACGGATCGCCTGACGGCCATCTTCGGGCCGCTCGATCCGCCGCGGGCCCTCGGGGGCAGTGTCTGGCGGGTCACCGTGGGCGGCCGCGAGCTGGTGGCCAAGGTCGGCACGGGTCTGGAGGACGAGGCAGCCGGTCTTCGCCGCCTGGCCGGGGTGGGCGGGGCACCCGCGGTTCCCGCCGTGGTGCTCGCCGAGCCCGGTCTGCTCGTGACCACCTGGGTGGAGGAGGGTCCGCGCACGCCGGTCCACGAGGAGGCATTGGGCCGGTGTCTGGCCCGTCTTCACGCCTCCTCCTGGGTGGAGTGGGGTGGTGGGTCGTCATGGATCGGAGCCTGCCCGGTCAGCCCGGACGTGCACCCTGATGCGGAGACCTTCTACCGCAGCCGCCTCCTCGATCTGGCTACCCGGTGTGCGATGGAGGACTCGGTGAGCGCGGTGGTCGACCGACTCGGCGACCTGTTGCCGGCCGGTCCGTCGGCCCTGGTTCACGGCGACCTGTGGTGGGGGAACGTCCTGTGGGGGATCGGGGGGCGACCGTGGATCATCGATCCCTCGGTCCACGGGGGCCACCCCGAGGAGGACCTGGCCATGCTGGGGCTCTTCGGTGCCGTCCCCGACCGCGTCCTCCGGGCCTACCTCGAGGTGAGGCCGCTCGACGCCGGATGGGAGGACCGGACCGACCTCTTCTGTCTGGTCCCGCTCCTGGTGCACACCGTTCTGTTCGACGGTAGCTACCGCGGCCGGGTCGACGCCGTCCTCAGGCGCTACTCGTGACCGCCGTCCGGGTCGTTGTGACCCCTCGCCGGAGCGCTACGACGCCGGTCTGAAGGACGAGGGATGTCGTGAGCGGGCCCGCCGGATGAGTTCGTCGGTGATCCGTCCGACCTCTCCCTCGAGGCTGGCCATGAGGTCGCGGGCGGACGGCTCGGCGCCGGCATGGAACATGAGCTCGTCCCGTTGCCGCTGACGTCGGTCCCGCTCGGCGATCAACTCGTCGTCGCTGTAGCGGCTGTAGTCGGGCGTGCCGTGGGCGGGGGCCGGGGACGGGTCCGTGGTCTTGTTCAGGATCAGTGAAAGGGGTCGGAACGTCATGGAGAGGTCATCGACCTGATTCGCTCCGGCCTTGAACCGGTCCGGCGATCGGCCTTGTTCCCGGCTCAGGTAGCCCGGCGCTACGCCGGGAGGCGCCGCACCGGGCCGGGCCGAAACTCCTCGGTGTGGGCAGGGTCACCCGGTCCCGAGGGCCGAGAGCACCGTGGCCAGATCCGAGGGTGCGCTGACCATGGCCATGTGGCCGCAGTCCAGATCCGCCACCTCGACCGGTTCCAGTGTGGCCACCATCCGGTTCTGGGCCTCGAGGTCGATGCTGGCGTCACGGGTCAGACGCACGTAGGTCCGTGGGATCGGGCGGGACAGTCCGGTGAGGTCCGAGGGTTCGGTGAGCACGGAGATCGCCTCGGAGCCCATGCGGTCGAGGGTCCATGCCGTCAGGTCCTCGTCCATGTCGTTGCAGAACATGGCCCGGGCCAGGTCGGGATGGAGGCTGCCCCCCTCCCTGATTGCCGTGTCGCCCAGTCCGTCGGCCACCGCGGCCACCGTGGGGCTGAAGCTTCCCAGCACCTCGACCAGAGGTGTGCCGTGGGGTGGCACCGCACACGACACAAAGACCAACCGACGGAGCCGTTCCGGGACGAGTTCGGCCACGCCGGGGAGGGTGAGCCCGGCCATGGAGTGGCCGACCAGCGTCACGTCGGTCAGGTGGCGGCTGACCATCTCCTCCACCACCGCGGCCACGAAATCGCCGATCGTCACGCTGGCGAGATCACCGGGACGGCTACCCCGACCGGGCAGATCGACAGCCACGCTCGGTGCGTCCAGCCGGGGTCGGAGCAGATCCCAGCACGATCCTGCGAATCCTCCCCCGTGGACCAGCACGTAGGTCACCGATGCAGGCTTGCACACCGTCGCTGCACCGACAAGCATGCCCAAGGCCGCAGTCCACCGACCGAACCGACCCCGGCCTCCGAGAATCGAGGATCGTCACCGTGACCTCCGGGGGGATTTTCTCCGGGTCATCCGGTGTGACTCCGACCAGCTTGGGCCGACTGGGATTCGCTCTGGCTACGTCATTGCCTCAGTACTGTCAGGGGTGTCTCGCGGTGATGCGCTTGTGACCAACGCCTTCACATCAACCCATTCGCAACTGGACGGCCGCAGCCTCAATCGCCACCCGCGGGAAATCGAAGTTCTGGGCTGCGGCAAGGGCCAAACCAATGAGTTCCGCCGCTTTGGTCCGATCGGGTGTCCCACCGCGGCGCACCAGCATGTCGCCCCAAGAAGTCTGCGTCCATGCGATGTGCATGGGCGATTCCATGGCGTAGTCGATAGCCAGCGCCTCACCGAACCAACGGTCGGCAAGACCGAAGTCACCCAGGTGGGTGGCGAGAATCCCAAGGGCCCGATCGACGCACCCCATACCGGCCGTGATCGCTATTGTTGCGATCTTCCCGTGCCAGGGGACGAGGCGGTCGTAGATGAACTGAGCGGCCTCGCCGTGATTGCATCGCACAGCAGCGATGGCCCATGCCACCTGGGCGGTCAGCCATGTTGCGCCCTCGTAGACCTCGAGGCCCGAGGTGAGGTCCCGGTCCACCAGATCCCGGGCCAACTCGAGGTCGCCCGCCTCCGCGGCGGACAAACAGTGCAATGCCCGAAATGCCGTTGGTCCCGGGTAGTCGATAGTCATCTGCTCCATGAGGGGAAGCAGCTCCCCCATGCGTCCCTGACAGAAGCGGATGTCGATGATCTGCGTGCCGTAGAGGAATAGTGCATCGGGCTCACCCGAGGCCAGGCCGGCGTGGAGAGCCTCCTCGGAGAGTCGCTCCGCTTCGGCGAGGTCCCCAACCAGGATCTGGTTCCAGCTCTGGTAGATCTGATTGACCCACAGGCACAGCGGTTGACCGATGCGTTCTGCTTCGGTCTTGAAGATCTCGAGCGATTGGCGCATCGCCGTCAGATCTGCTGACTCGTGCGCCACGATCGACCGGACTCCGTGGACCAGCCAGCGGAGGAAGTGGTTGTCCTCCGGGGCAATGTCGCAGGCCTCCTGGGCCCAGGCAACACGAAGATCCAGTGTCCCCGGCATGGAGATGGACTCATGGGAGCGCACCAATACATCGGCCAGCGTGATTGGATCTCCGGCCCGTCGGGCGCACTCTACGGCGGCCACAGCCAGCGCGAAGCGTTCGTCGAAGAGGAGGAAGTGGAGAGTCTCGGCACTCAAGACGGCCAGCAGCCGTGCCCGCTCGGGCGTGTCGATGTCGCCGAGTCGTTCGAGGGCCAGTCGAAGCACCGCGACTCGTTCTTCGTCGCCCGAACTCGTGCTGCTGTGAAATCCGCGATTGTTGGCCAGGGCGGCTCGCACGAGCGTCTCGGTGTCATCGGCGTCGCTGGCCAGGCGGGCCGCTTCGAGCAGCGTGGCGCGGTGTTCGGGGCTGCCGGTCTGCCGCTGGGCTTCCCCGAGCTGGACGAGCAGCGATGCTCGCCGTGCCGTGTTGTCGGGGTCTTCGTGGTCGAGCAGCTGTAAGGCCTCGCCATACCAGCGAGCGGCTTCGTCCGGAGCAAGCTGAAGGAGGGCTCGATCACCGGCTCGTTGCGCGTAGTCGATGGCCTTGCCCAGCTCTTGGGGCTGGGTGGCGTTAGCCCAGTGGAACGCCAGCTCGCCGACCCGGTGGGCCACATCGCCACCGCACTGATCCTCGATGGCTTCCGCGACCGATCGGTGAGCCCTGGCCCGACGGAGGACGGACAGGTCCTGGTAGAGAGCGCGACCGGTGAGTGCGTGGGCGAAGCTGAACTGACCGGCCACGGGTCCCTCGACCAGGATGCCGGCCTCCACCGCGGATTCCAGCGGAGTCACGAGGTCCGCTTGGTCGATGTTCACCACGCTGGCCAGCAACTCGATATCGAAGTCTCGGCCGATGACAGCAGCCATGGTCAGCCACTGCACTGCCGAGCGGCCGAGCCTGCCCACCCGATGGCCGATCACCTCCCTCAGGCTGACCGGCAATCCGGTCAGGTCCAGGTGCTGGCGGTCCATGGATCGTTCGTCACCTGCCTGTGTAACGGCTCCCGTCTCGCGGAGATGCCGGAGCATCTCGCTGACGAAGAACGGATTGCCCCCCGTTTCCTCGAGCAGGGCATTGCGGAGGGGGATTGCATCGTCGGGAAGATCCTCACGAAGGTGGCTTTCGAGCATCTCCATCAAATCCAGGTCGCCAAGTCCCCTTAGGGAAAATCGATCGACTCCCTGCTCTCGATGGAATGTGGCGAGCGCTTCGGCCAGCGGATGGTCTCCGCCGAGCTCCGAGTCGCGGAACGTACCGACGATCATGACGCGCCATTGGCTGTCGGAGGTCACAACGTGTCGAAGCAGTTGGACGGTTGGGCGGTCGGCCCAATGGAGGTCGTCCAGCACCAACAAGGTGGGGGCGATGGTGGAGCAGTTGTTCACGAGATCGACAACCGCCCCGAAGAGCAGATAGCGCTCGGATTCGTCCGGGAGGACCGTAGACGCCTCCACGCCAGTGCGTTCCGAGAGTTCCGGCAAGAGGCGTGCCAGTTCCGCGAACCGCGTCGTGAGGTGACCCTCGAGGAGCGCGTCGGGTCCGTGCCTGATGAGGTGGCTGAATGCCTCCACCCAGGGCTGGTAGGGGAGGCCAAGTCCGTCATCGCAACGGCCATAGAGGACGATGCCGCCGCTTTCCCATGCCTCCGTTGCCAATGTTGCCGCCAGCGATGTCTTTCCGATTCCCGGCTCTCCCCCCAGCATTCCCACCCGCAAGCTGCCTTCCTCGGCCTGCTTCCACAGCGCTCTGAGCCGCTGCTGTTCGGCTTGGCGTCCGACGACGTTGGTTGCGGATGCCACGACGAGTCGGGGAGGTAGTGGAAGGCGCTCGTGACGATCGGTGTCTCCATCCCGTGGGGCACCGTGGAGGCCCGTGCGCTGGCGTTGGGGTGGCGGGGTCCAGTTCAGCTCGGGTTTCTGGAGGAGAATCGCCTCGTCCAGAGCTACGAGTTCACCGGATGGCTCGATTCCCAACTCGTCACCGAGCCGACTCCTGAGACGTTGATAACTCCGGAGCGCATCAGCCTGGCGACCGGATCGGTAGAGAGCGAGCATCAGCTGGGCCCAGAGCCGTTCGTTGAAGGAATAACTCGTCACCGCCGACTCGGCCTGGCTGACGGCCTCCAGGTGGTGGCCGAGGGCCAGAAGGGAGTCGATCCTCAATTCGAAGGTCGATTCTCTCAGGCGGTCGAACCGGGCGATGTGGGGGAGCGTCCAGGCGGCGGTGTTGACGTCCGCCAGGGCGTCACCGTGCCACCGGGCCAGCGCGGTGCCCAACAATCGCACCGATGTTTCGTGGTCTCCCGCGTCATGGGCTTGCGACCCGAGGTCATGCTCGATCTCGAATTGTCGGCCGTCAAGCTCAGCGTCCTCACAGATGAGGGCATACCCACCTGCGCTCCGGCGTATCCGATCCTCAACCAGGATCTTGCGAAGGAAAGACAGGTGGCTCTGCAGCGTCTGGCTTGCTCCCGACGGCGGATCCTGGTCCCAGATGTCATCAATGAGGACTTCGGACGGGACGGACTGATTGGCGGAGGTCAACAGGCGGATGAGAAGTGCCCGACGACGGGCCCCACTGATGGCCACCTCGCCACCGTCGGTCCGCACGACCAACGGGCCGAGTATCTCGAATTCGAGCACTTCCCGATCCTCCGCCAGTAGCCCAGGGAACGACGTGACCACCATACTTTCCCGGTGGCCTCGGGGGTCGGCCGGAGCTGTGGAGGGCTTCGGTCCGCCAGCCCTTCGAACCCTGAACCTGTCAGGGAATGCCTCAGATCGTCGACCAATTGCGGCTGAGACCGGCTTCTGGGCCTCGACCCTCCGGGGGCCCCGGCCACCAGTACGTGACCCGGTCCGAGCCGGATGCCGGCAGACGGATGAGCCAGGTCTGTTGCAGCACGGTTGCATGGCTGTTGCAGTGCCAACGCTCAGGGTGGAGGCAGACGGACCGGCTGAAACCGGCCGTGAGCCCAACGAAGAGCGCCTCGGTGCGCCCGAACACAGGAGGACATCATGCAACTGACCACCGTCACTACCGACCTCGGCCGGAGGCCTCGGGTAGGTACCGCCGCATCGCTCCTCGCTGCCCTCAGCGTCGTGGGCATCGGATCATTGGCGTTCACCAGTACCGCTGCCCAGGCACTACCGGTGTCGGTGCGTGTGCCTAGCTGCTCATCGCCGCTAACCATCGCGGCTCCGAGTGTCTCCCTCCAGCCGGGCGCCCCCGGGTCCGCGGGTCAGGTGCAGGTCGCCGTCACGGGCTGCAGCGGGACGCTCAATTCGGTGACAATCAGCGTGATCGATCCAACGGGGGCTGTGAGTGGTGACAGCCTCGTCCCTGCCACTATCGCCACGGGATCGGTGGAACCCACGTGTCCCAGCCTCATGACCGGGGTATGTCTTCTGGGGCACTTCCCGACGTTCTCGGTGACTCTTCCCCTTGGTTCCGCCTACACGCTCCTGGGTCACGGGCAGACCGGTACCACATTGACCGTCGTGGCCCACGACACTGCCGAGCCCGGAATCGTTAGTAACTCTGAGTCCGTACCGATTGGGCTGTACACGCCATTTTGGTAATCCTCCGTGAGCCAGTCGAATCTCCCCGACTCCAGGACCGGTCACTCGACCGGTCCTGGAGTCGCGTCCGATGGCACCTTGACCGACGGCTGCGGCCCACCGACAGGTGCAGCACCGGGTTGCTCGTGAGTTCGACAGGAGCGGATCGGTATTCAGGGCGAGATCGGCGCCCTTGTGACGTGAACGAACGGGGACGAGGGACGTCGTGGCCTCGTCCGTCTTCGTCATTGCAGGCTCGGTGCAGTCCGATTGAAGCCTTCACGTTCAGAGTGGGATTAGGCGGATGGGTCATCCATCCGAGACCAAGCGCCACGAGGCGCCCTACGACAGGAGAAGAACATGACGAAGCAGATCCGCACCGTGACACTCACGCGAAGCATTCGTGTCGCTATCGCCGGCCTGGTGTCGACGTTCGGCGTCTTGGCTGGAACAGTGGCCCTGGCTGGCGGGCCGGCAGCGGCCACCACGCCGATCTTCGTTCCCCAGCCGATGCCAGCCGCCGTGCATGCGGTGGCCGAAACCGGCTCGGTGGGCGATTTTTCCTACTCCCCCTCGGACCAGCAGATGGGCCGCAACATTGATGTGGACGTTTCGGCCTTCAAACCAGGCTCGACCGTATCGATCACGTGGTCGGACGTATCCAAGCCGGCGGTGTCTCTCCCGGCCCTGCCGCCGGTGACTGCCGTGATCAATTACAGCGACCCCTCCGACAGTGATACGTCTTTCACCATCACTGATGTCCCACGGGTGACCTGTGGGGACACGCTGGAGATCGAGGCCACCGGTCTGACCGGATATTACGATCAGAGCGGCGCTCCGCAGTATTTGCTGCAGACCTGGTCGGTGAGCCCCATGGTTCGATACACCGAGGACTGTGGTCCGGAAGTCTGGTTGACGGACGACAACGCCGCCCTGGCCGGCGACGGCTTCACCACGGGAGGGCAGGTACTGGTTACCGAGACTGCGCCTATCGGGCTACCTCCCCATCAGGTGCTGCAGCCGGTGAACGTGACCACAGCTGCCACTACGCAGGCTATGACTCTGCACTGCTCGGGGCTCCAACACCAGTGCTTTTCCTTGCTGCAGCCCGGCGGCCAGATCGACGTTGCTCTACCACAGACGTTGAGTTGTGATGTGGGAAGTGTCAGCGCCTTGGACGAGTCCACTGATCAGCGAGCCGGAACCACTGCCGCCTGCATCCTCCGGTAGGAACTGACTGATTGACGAAGCAGTGTCGACCGCAGCCTCCCCTTCCGTCAGGATCGGGAGGCTGCGGTGCGTGCCGGGAAGGTCGATTGACCTCCTGTGAGGAACGAGTAGCAGGAGGGTCGCCAGCGTCTCCCCCGGCGGTTGACCCCGGAACGGTCCATGTCCCGCCCACGCCGGCTCCCCGGCCGGAGGCGGCGGCAGCGGTGTCGGTCCCAGCGAGTACCGTAGGGGCGATGACGCCAGACTCCGCCAGCGCCCCTGTCGAGACCAGCGAATCCCCCGATAACGCTGGTTCAGCTACCGGGGGAATCCGCTACCGCTGTGCGGCGTGCGGCAACCTCACCCGCTTCGATGTGGTGACCAGCCGGCGCACCAAGGCCTTCCACCACTACTCGGTGGGTGGCGACCTCTCGGTGGAGGACGTCGAGGTTCTCCTCGAGACCGTGGAGGAGGTGTCGTGCCGGTGGTGCGGCAACGGGAAGGCCATCGAGGTCATCGGGGACGGGTCTGCGCAAGCGGTCTGATGGCACCTCTCTGTCCCGGATGATCGCCCCGGACGACGCGGAGTCCCCCGATCGACCGCACGTTGACCGGCCCTCTCCCTTCGACGATCCGGCCTTCGTGGCCGGCCTCAGACCCATTCCTTCGGGTTCCATCGCCGCTGCTGAACGACGGCCGGCCGCCGACATCGTGGGCGAGGACCTCGGTGCACGCCCGGTGCAGGTGGAGATAGGTGCCTTCGACGGTCTGGTGCTCCTGTGCTTCCTGCACGTCCGCTGCGACGGGTGCGAGGGATTCTGGCGCGGCCTCGGGGCCGCCCCGTCCACGGAGTATCCCGACACCGTGTCCGCCGTGGTGGTGACCAAGGGGGCCGACTCGGTCGAGCGTGCCGAGGTGGCCCGGGTGGCCGGTGCTGTCGGTTCCCCCGACGGCGTCCCCGTGGTCATGAGCGATGCGGCCTGGGCCGACTACCGGGTCACCGGGTACCCGTTCTTCGTGCTCGTAGATGCCGCTCAAGGGGTCATCGTGGGCGAGACCGTCGCCTTCGGCTGGTCGGATGTCCGTGCGCTGATCGAGGCCTCCGGCCACTGAACAGGCCCGCCAGGGTCTGGTCTCGTAGGTGAGACCCGGTCCGCCGTCGGGGTCGGATCGGTAAGTTGGCGTCGTGCGAGATCCCGGACCCCTGCTGGCGTCGGGACGGGACTCGGACATCTTCGAGTACGGGGACAGCCTGGTCCTGCGTCGTTCCCGACATCATCGGTCCCTGGAGGCCGAGGCCCAGACCATGGAGTACGCCCGGTCCCACGGCTATCCGGTTCCTGCGGTGTCCGAGCTGAGTGGGGACGGGACCGACCTGGTCATGGAGCGTCTCGATGGTCCGGTGATGCTCACCGCCCTCAGCCGCCGGCCGTGGTCCCTCAGGACCCAGGCCGCGGTGCTGGCCGACCTTCACCGCCGGCTCCATGAGATCCCGGCACCGCTGTGGGTCCCGAAGGCACCCTCGGGCGAGGGCGGCTGCCTGGTACACCTGGATCTCCACCCCCTCAACGTCATCCTCACCGACCACGGTCCCATGGTCATCGACTGGACCAGGGCGGCCCGGGGGAACGAAGCCACCGATGTGGCGCTGACCTGGCTGCTCCTGGCGGCCGGCGGGATCCCTACCGGCGCCGTCTGGGGCGCGGTGCTCGGCCGGTTCCGGGCCGCCCTGGTCACCAGCTTCCTCTCGCACTTCGACCGGGACGCCGTCCGGACCGAACTCGCCGCCGCCGCCGGGTGGAAGACGGCCGACCCCAACATGACGGCCACCGAACGTGCCGCCATGGAGGCCCTGGTCCGTCGTCAGGGCTGAACCCGGCCGGTCTGGGTGGCCGGCTCCGTCTGGGTGTCGGCCCGATCCGGTCACCTGATCGCTGCGTTTCGGTTGCCCACGGTATTCCGTCACGGAGTTGTCGCCGAACTGCCAGCAGGCGCTGCACCGATCCACAGGTCGCGCACAAGGCTTGCTCCCATGCTGGGGATCCGAAGCAAACCTCAGCAAAGGAGCAGGACATGAGTGATCTCGACGAAGAAGGGCTGATGGAGCCGACGGTGACGGATCCGGTCGCCGCATTCAGTCAGAACCGACGCCGGGGGGTGATGGTGACCAGCGCCGCCGCCGTCGCTCTCGGTCTGGCCCTGGCCGGAGGCGGTGTGGCCGGCGCCACCTCGACCGCCACGCCGTCGTCGGCGCCGGGTTCGTCGGGGTGGTCATCCACCGGTGCCCGTCCTCCCCTGGGCGGTTCGCCGCCAGCCGCCATGGGCACGGTGGCCTCGGTGGGAGACGGTACGTTCACGGTGACCACTGCGGACAAGACCACGGTCACGGTCAACGTGAGTTCGACCACCACCTACCGGGATCCGTCGGTCACGTCACCGACCATCGCCAACGTGACGGTGGGCGAACACGTCGCCGTGTTCGGAACCGACACCGCCAACGTGGTCACGGCCACCAGCGTGGCCATCGGTGATCCTCCCGCTGGCGGCAAGGGAGGTCCGGGAGGTGCCGGACCGGGCGGTTCGCCGCCAGCCGCCATGGGCACGGTGGCCTCGGTGGGAGACGGTACGTTCACGGTGACCACTGCGGACAAGACCACGGTCACGGTCAACGTGAGTTCGACCACCACCTACCGGGATCCGTCGGTCACGTCACCGACCATCGCCAACGTGACGGTGGGCGAACACGTCGCCGTGTTCGGAACCGACACCGCCAACGTGGTCACGGCCACCAGCGTGGCCATCGGCGATTCTCCCGCTGGCGGCAAGGGAGGTCCGGGAGGTGCCGGACCGGGCGGTTCCGGCGGTCGGGGCGCCGGCGGCGGTGCGCCGCCATCGGGTGGATGGGGTGGTTCCACATCCAGCTCCACGGCGGGGTAGGAGCCGGCGGTGATCGCCCACGTCCCGACGCCAGCCCCCGGCGCCGGGACGTGGGAGGCGGCCCGGCATGGCCACCCGGGCGGTGTCCCCGACCGATTCCCTGGCGCTCCGGGGTGGCCGCGACCATGCTGGACCGATGCTGTTCGCCTGCGCCCTCTCGATGGATCTGCACATTCCCGCCAGCGGCTCCCTCAAGGCCAAGAGGACGGTGGTCAAGCACGTGGTGGAGACGGCCAAGGCCCGCTACGGCGTGGCCGCTGCCGAAGTGGGCCACCAGGAGCAGTGGCAGCGTTCGCAGCTCGGCTTCGCCGCGGTGGCCGGAACGGCGGGCCACGTGGAGGAGGTGCTCGACGCCGTGGAACGGTTCGTGTGGTCCCATCCCGAGATCGAGGTCCTGGACGGCCACCGGACGTGGCTCGAGACGGACGAATGAGTCTCGACGCTCAGCGGAGCCCTAACCTCCGATCGTGGCCACCCTGACCGAACTGCTCCACGATCTCGACGACGAGTACGCCGACTGTCGCCGCCTGGTCGACTCGCTCCCCCCTGACGCCCCCGAGTGGGACCGTCCCACGCCAGCCGAAGGCTGGGCTGTCCGGGACCAGATCAGTCACCTGGCCTTCTTCGACGACGCCGGCCGCCAGGCGATGGTCGATTCCGAGGCCTTCGCCCGCTGGGCCTCCGAGGCCATGACCGTCGTGGGCGATCCCATGGAGGCCCATCTGATTCGGGGGAGGGACATGGACGGCACCGGGCTCCTGGACTGGTGGGGGGAGGCCCACGTCGCCATGATGGCGGCATTCGTCACGGCCGATCCCTCCGCCCGCCTTCCCTGGTTCGGGCCGCCGATGGGAGTGCTGTCGTTCCTGTCGGCCCGATTGATGGAGACATGGGCCCATGGCACCGATGTGGCCGACGCCCTCGGAATCGACCGGGAACCCACCGACCGGCTTCGGCACGTGGCCCACCTCGGGGTACGCTCCCGACCCTTTTCCTATGGGGTCCGGGGCAGGGCCGTCCCGTCCGGCCGCGTCGACGTGACCCTGACCTCCCCGGCGGGGCAGTCGTGGGAGTTCGCCGCCGGATCGATCGACGGCGGAGCGCCCGGGGGCACGGTGACCGGTACGGCCCTGGACTTCTGTCTGGTGGTCACCCAACGTCGCAACCTGGCCGACACCGCCCTCGTGGTCCGTGGCGAGCTCGCTAAGGACTGGATGTCGGTGGCTCAGGCCTTCGCCGGACCCCCGGGCCCCGGGCGGCCACCGACCGGTTGATCATCGTCGGCGCCGAGCGTGAGCACGTGGTCGGTCGGCGGCCGCTGGTTGCACCGTCGGAATACGGCGGTGGCGGGGGAGTCTTTCTGTGCTGGTACAGGGACCAGGTGTGACACGTGGGCAGTGACGGTGTCGCGGCGACCGTGGTCGCGGTACCGCTCACCGCGAGGACGCGGCTTCGGCGCCGTCAGCTCGGACGGCCCGACGTCTGGCCGTCGCCAGCGAGCGGGCGGTGTCTCGGGCCTCGTCACCCAGCCCGATCGACATCCTGGTGAGGATCTCGCTGTAGGAGCGCACCGGGTCGCGGCCGACCGCACCGAAGAAGCCGGTCTGCTCGAGGGTGGTGTGGCCGTGCACGCCCGACCAGACCGCTTCGCCGGCGGTGGTGACGTCGTTGACCTCCCATCGGCCCGCGTTGACGCAGGCGTGGATGCGCCGGAGGAGCGAGACGAAGGTGGACCGAGCCGCCTCGAGGTCAGCGCGATCACCAAGCCTGAATGCGGCCAGCCCGGGACCGAACATCACCGCGTACAGGTGGGGCTCGCGCCGCTCCTGCCGACAGGAAAGAGGACATGTGATGGGCACCAACAAGGAAATCGTCGAGAACGCCTATGCCAGCTTCGCCACCGGCGACGTACCTGCCGCTCTCGGGGCCATGGCCGACAGCATCCGATGGACCGAGGCCGACGGATTTCCACTCGCCGGCACCTACATCGGTCCTCAGGCCGTCCTCGAGGGGGTGTTCATGCGACTCGGGGAGATCGGCGACGAGTTCGCCGTGGTGCCCGAGCAGTTCGTCGCCGACGGTGACACCGTGGTGGCGCTCGGGAGCTACGCGTGGAAGCACAAGGGATCCGGAGAGCCGGCCGTGGTGAAGATGGTCCATGTCTGGACCATGGACGGTGGCAAAGCTGTTGCCTTCCAGCAGCACGTCGACACGGTAAGGGTTCGCGAACTGAGCTGACCCCGGCCGCCAACGGTCGAAGGACACTCGCCCCCGGCCACGAGGCTCAACCACCGATGAGGTGTAGATCGGTGCCTCCGACGGTACGACCTGCCACATCAGAAACAGCCAGGGCGTATCTCGACGTGAAGAGATGCCGAGCACTGTCGATTCGGCACTGCTCGACTTCTGGGCTGAGGCACAGAGTAGGGGTTGCGATCCCGAGTACGACGAGTTCTCCCTAGCTCAACAGGACCGAGAAGCCCGACTCCCCTGGCTGACATTCCCGGGCCATGTCCCACGTGGAATGGCTGGGCCGGACTCCCCGGCTCACCACCATGAACGACTGGAAATCTCCGGTCGGTGGCCATCAGCGAGTAGTGGCTGTCCATTCGATTCGGGGCGGGCGCACGGACGCACAGTGGCCAGCCCTCGTCGTCGGACAGACCCAGCCGTCCGACCGGCCGGCCACTCGCGCAGGCCGCCCCGATGACGTCCGCCGGAGCGGCACTCAGCCAGAGTTTGGTCCGCCGGAACACGGTAAACGCGGCCAAGTCAACTACTCCCAGGTGAGGTAGATGAATCGGGCACCCGGAGAACCGTGGATCTGAGGGCTTCGTAGATCCACCGTGGGCGACGGCGTAGCGATGCTGCACTGCAACTCCCAGTGCGCGGACTCAACGTTGGCCGGCACCAACCCGAACCGGTCCTGGTGGCCTTTTGCGCCCTCGAACGGCGAGTCGACGGGACTCTCCTGCGCGTGGGAGCCAATCGGGCTCGATAGGTCGGAGCGGTCGTGGCCGGACGGTCCAGGGCCGGCCTCCGACCCCGTCCTCGGTCCCGTCGACCCTGGGGCACTCCGGGATCTACGCTCTGGCCGTGGACGATCCTCCCGATGAGCTGCACAGCGTGTTCGTCGACTGGCCCTCCGGGGCCACCATCGACGAACCCGAGGTCCGATTCGTCAGCCAGAGGGACGGCCTGTCGTCGACGTGGGAGGAGATCGAGCGGATCCCGCACCCCTCTGGCACCGATCGCCTGTTCAGCCGCATCGAGGTCGTGTTCCGCCGACCGAACTGAATGCGGCCGCATCGGATCCCACTGTTCATACCGTTGTGGGCGCAACCCTGACCGACACTGATCCCGTGCTCCGTTGCCGCAGACCATCGACCAGGGCTTGGTTTCCGGGCATCGGGACCGACCGCACCGACAGCACCGGCGCACCGCTTTTCCACGCCGGGAGTGAGATGCCGGTGTCACCCGTGGAGCGCACCACCCGGCCCGAGCGCCGGAGGCCGTGCTGTAGCCGGAGGCCGAGGCCGGCCACCGGGGTGCGCTGCTACCCCAGCTCGCCCATGGCCTCGGCGATCAGTTCGACGAAGGCATCCACGTCCTCTTCGGTGGTGTCGAACGAGGCCATCCACCGGACCACCCCGTCGGCCTCGTCCCACACATAGAAGGGGTACTCGGCCTGGAGGGCCGTGGTCACCGCCGGGGAAGGAAGGCGAACACCCCGTTGGCCTCCACCGGGAACGCCACCCGCACCCCCGGAACGGCCGACGCCCCGTCGGCCAGCCGGCGGGCCATGACGTTGGCGTGCTCGGCGTTGCGCCGCCACAGGTCGTCGGTGAGCAGGGCCACGAACTGGGCGGCGATGAAGCGCATCTTGGAGGCCAGCTGCATCGACTGCTTGCGGATGAAGCGGAGGCCGGGTGCATCGGCCGGTCGGAACGAGACCACCGCCTCGGCGCCCATGGCCCCGTTCTTGGTCCCGCCGTAGGAGAGCACGTCGACGCCGGCCGCCGACCCGAAGGCGCCGAGGCCCACCCCCAGGGAGGCGCAGGCGTTGGACAGCCGGGCCCCGTCGAGGTGGAGCCACATGCCGCGGCCGTGGGCCCACTCGGCCAGGGCGGCGACCTCGTCGACCGGGTAGCACGTCCCCACCTCGGTGGACTGGGTGATCGACACCACCCGGGGCTGGACGTGGTGCTCGTCGCCGACGCCCCCGGCCGCCGGCGTCGACCAGCTCGGGGGTCAGCTTCCCGTCGGGGGTGGCCACGGCGAGCAGCTTGCTGCCCAGGAACCGCTCGGGTGCCCCGCACTCGTCCACGTTGATGTGGGCGCGTCTCGGCGCAGATCACCGCCTCGAACGGGCCGGAGGAGGGACTGCAGCCCGACCACGTTGGCCCCGGTGCCGTTGAAGGCCAGGAAGACCTCGGCGTCGTCGCCGAAGTGCTCGCTGAACAGCGCCTCGGCCTCGCGCGGTCACCGGGTCGTCGCCGTAGGACGGGGCGTGGTCGCCGTTGGCGGCCACCACGGCCGCCAGCACGTCGGGATGGACGCCGGCCCAGTTGTCGCTGGCGAAGGTTCGCCGCTCGATCGGTCACCATCGGGCCTCAGTCGCGCACCAGCGGCTTGTACCGGATGCGGTGGGGCTGGTCGGCGTCGACGCCGAGCCGCTTCTTGCGGTCCGCCTCGTAGTCGCTGAAGTTCCCCTCGAACCACCGGACCTCGGAGTCGCCCTCGAAGGCCAGCACGTGGGTGGCGATGCGGTCGAGGAACCAGCGGTCGTGGCTGATGACCACCGCACACCCGGGGAACCCGAGCAGCGCCTCCTCGAGCGCCCGCAGGGTGTCGACGTCGAGGTCGTTGGTGGGCTCGTCGAGGAGCAGCACGTTGCCGCCCTCCTTCAGCACCTTGGCCAGCTGGACCCGGTTGCGCTCGCCGCCGGAGAGCTGGCCGACCTTCTTCTGCTGGTCGCTGCCGGTGAAGCCGAAGCTGGCCACGTAGGCCCGGCCGTGCAGCTCGCGGTGGCCGACCACGATGCGGTCCTGGCCGCCGGTGATCTCGTCGAACACGGTGGCCTCGCCGACCAGCTCGTCCCGGGACTGGTCGACGTAGGCCAGCTGCACGGTGGTCCCGACCTCGAGGGTGCCGGCGTCGGGCTTCTCCTCGCCGACGATCATCCGGAACAGGGTGGTCTTGCCGGCGCCGTTGGGGCCGATGACCCCGACGATGCCCCCCGGCGGCAGCAGGAACGACAGCCCGTCGATGAGCAGCCGGTCGCCGTACCCTTGCCCAGGCCCTCGGCGTCGACCACCCGGTCGCCCAGGCGGGGCCCGGGCGGGATGGTGATCTCGAGCTTGTCGGCCCGGCGCTCGGCGGCCTCGGCCTCGGCCACCAGGTCGTTGTAGGCGTTGATGCGGGCCTTGCCCTTGGACTGGCGGGCCCGGGGGGACATCCGGATCCACTCCAGCTCCCGTTGCGAGGGCCTGCTGGCGGGACTGGTCGGCCTTCTGCTCGCCGGCCAGGCGGGCCTGCTTCTGCTCCAGCCACGACGAGTAGTTGCCCTCCCAGGGGATGCCGGCCCCCCGGTCGAGCTCGAGGATCCAGCCGGCCACGTTGTCGAGGAAGTAGCGGTCGTGGGTGACCGCCACCACGGTGCCGGGGTAGTCCTGGAGGGTCCGTTCCAGCCAGGCCACCGACTCGGCGTCGAGGTGGTTGGTGGGCTCGTCGAGCAGCAGCAGGTCGGGCTTGGACAGCAGCAGCCGGCACAGGGCCACCCGGCGGCGCTCGCCGCCCGACAGGGTGGTCACGTCGGCGTCCCCGGGCGGGAGCCGCAGGGCGTCCATGGCGATCTCGAAGGTGCGCTCGAGGTCCCAGGCCCCGGCGGCGTCGATCTTGTCCTGCAGCTCGGCCTGCTCGGCCAGCAGCTTGTCGAAGTCGGCGTCGGGCTCGCCCATGGCCGCACAGACCTCGTTGAACCGGTCGACCAGCCGCTTGGCCTCGCCCACCCCGTCGGACACGTTGCCGAGCACGTCCTTGGCCGGGTCGAGCTGGGGCTCCTGGGCCAGGTAAGCCGACGGTGAAGCCGGCGGTGAGCCGGGCCTCGCCGGTGAAGCCGTCGTCCTCGCCGGCCATGATCTGGAGCAGCGAGGACTTCCCCGAGCCGTTGCCGCCGATGACGCCGATCTTGGCCCCGGGGTAGAAGGAGAGGTTGATCCCCTTCAGCACCTCCCGGTCGGGTGGGTAGAAGCGCCGGAGGTCGCGCATGGTGTAGATGTACTGGGCTGCCATGGCGACCAGTGTGGCCCAGCCCGGAGAGGTGCCGGGACAACAGGGCCACATCGGAACCGGCCCGGCGCAGTCTCGGGCCGGAGCCGGGCCTCGGTGGCCGGGTAAAATCGGCCGGAACTGGGCGGTAGCGTGGGGATGATGACCGAAGGGGCGGCCGACGCAGCGGGAGTGCACACCGACCCAGCACCGGACGCGGTGGCTCTGGGTCCGTTGTCCGGGTCTCCGCCTGGTGGGGCGGACACGACCCAACCAACCCTCACCGACGCCGGCGAGTCGGTCCGCACCACCCGTCGGGCCAGTGTCTACAGCCAGCTCCAACGCATGGTGGTGGCCATCCGCAACGGCGACGATGCCCAGGTGGAGGCGTCATCCTCTCCCTCAGCCAGCGGAGCCGGTTGCTGGCCCCCCTCACCCTGGTGGTGGGGGCGTTCGCCATGCTGTTCCAGGGGGTGAAGCTGTTGTTCACCAACTGGCGGCTCACCCTCATCCAGGTCCTGCCGGCCATGCTGATCTGGGTCGCCATGCTCGACCTCAAGCTGCACGTGCTGAAAGGGAAGAGCCTGCGCACGATCGAGGGCCCGATCCTCATCCCCATCATCCTCGGTATCGCCGTCATCACGGCGGCGGCCTACTTCCTCAATGCCGTGTTCGCCTTCTCCGTGGCCGATCCGCTCCATCCCGAGATCCGTCCGGCCTTCGCCCGGGCCCGCCGCCACCTCAGCACTGTCCTCGGATGGGGGTTCGTGATCGGCCTGGGACTGGGGTTCGCCACCATGGTCACGGCTCGTTGGGGTCGGATCTGGTTCGCCCTAATTCTCAGCGTCGTGGTGGGGGTGATGATGATCACCTACGTGGCCGTTCCCGCTCGGATCATCGGGATCAAGTCGGACCGATCCCGCCGGGACAAGGTCACGGCCACGGCCATCGGGGGGGCGGTCGGGGCTGTGGTGTGCTCGCCCCCCTATCTGCTGGGTCGGGTCGGGATCGTCCTCCTCGGTATCCATCCCTTCTTCGTGGTCGGGGTCATACTGCTGGTCATCGCCATCCCGCTCCAGACGGGAGCGGTGACGGCGACCAAGGCGGTCAAATTCAGTGCCAAGCTGGTCACCGGTCAGGCGGTGGCCACCGACGGCCTACCGGCTCCACCTTCCGACAACCGATCCGCGTCGGCCGCTGACGGCTGACTTGGAGGGAAGCACCGAGCTAGAACTGACCGCGGGGCGTGGTGTCCTTGGCGCGCCCAGTAGGTGGCCGATGGGCCGACCCGAGCCGGCGTGTTCGCGTCCCGCCGAATCCTGGGACGACGAGACCGGGCCAGCTGCTACGGATGGGATTTCCGACCGATGGAGTGACAAGCGGCTCGCCGGGTGCGATGAGCATGCTCGGCGCTGCCGGGAGATCCGTCGATCGGATGGGCCAGGTACGTCCAGATTGAGGGCACTCTCTGCCGATGCGTGCAAGGTGTGTGCCAAGGCCACGAGCAAAGTCGCGCGCCCAATCTGATCAGGTGCATGAGCGGCCGACGCCATCTCGTTATCGACCGGTCTTCCGGCGGCCCACGGCCGCCAGGAGAGGCGTAACCGGTTGCACTACGTATGCAATTGGTGTTGCTGGTATCCCGGCGCACTCGTATGGTCCGGCCTCTATGTTCGAGGGAACAGGGCGCCCACCGATGCGATGGGGTTCAGCGGGTTCAGCTTCACGAGCCGGCGCCATGGTCGTCTTGGCGAGTGCCGTTCTGCTCGCCGCCTGCGGAGGCCTCGACGCGGTATCGGGCCCCGCATCGAACCACATCGTCATCCCCGGTGCATCGTCGGCGTCCGGTAGCGGCACGTCGGTTTCGCCGCCGCCGGACCCCGCTCGGGCCGCCTCCGGACGGAGAGCGGTCATCTCAGCGTGGATGGCTGCACAGCTGGCCTTCGAGAACGCCGTCCGGACCGCCGATCCCACGGCACCCGAGCTGTATGCGACAACAGTGGAACCGCAACTCACATGGGCCGAGTCGTTCCTGACGCTGGTACGGGCGGCCAGGGAGGGAGCAACGGGGCCGGTTGCATTCGGAGATCCCCAGGTCGTCATGGAGGGACCGGATCTAGCCACGGTGCGAGCCTGCGTGCACGACGGAGAAACGGTTGTCTCGGCTGCCACGGGTCTCCCGGTGCCTGGCGTCCTGGGCCAGGTTGATGTCGAAGCCTTTACCTCGATCATGGAACACACGGTCAGCGGGTGGAAGTTGGCCAATCAGGACGTGGTGGTGGGTCAGTGCGGCCATTAATGGCCAAGGCACCGGCAGTGGCCATGGCCGCGGTCCTGGTCGTGATCGTTGCTGCCCGGCCCTTGCCGGCATCCGCTGCGGCCACCGGGTCGGACAGTGGCAACGGGACTGTCACCGTGGGTGTGTCCGACGGCGGCTCGAAGCCCGGAGCACCCGGGGTCGCGGTCGGCGGAGAGGGTGGATCCGGGACGAGCCCTTGGCTCTGCATTTCCACATCGCTCCTCCTCAACGACGAGGGAGGCTTCGCTCCGGGGGGCCCCACCCCTGGTGGCTGGTACTCGGTGACCTGCACTGACAGCGCCACTGGCGCCAGCACGACCCAGACGGAGTGGATCACTAGTCAGACCCCGGCGGCCGCATCGGCTGTCGATCCGTTACGCATCGCCCTCCAGGCTGAGGACTCCCTTCGGCTTCCGTCTCCGACGTTGCATTTCAATCCGTCGGCGCGGTCGGTGGTGAACCTACCCACCTGGCTGTGGATCGATCCATCGGTCTGGCACTCCTATTCGGTTACGGCATCGGTGGGAACCGTGAGTGCCACAGCTGTCGCCATGCCGACGGAGGTCGTATGGGACATGGGCGATGGAGGCATTGTGACCTGCAACGGGGCCGGCCAGGCCTTCGACCTGCACCAACTGGCTCGGACCCAGGCGACCGCGTGCGACTATACCTACCGCACGTCGTCCCTTGGCCAGCCCTACGCCGACGGCAATCCGAACGCTGCTTCGTATCTGGTCCGCGCCACGCTCATCTGGTCGGTGACCTGGAACGCTCAAGGGGCCTCCGGCCAAGGCACGCTGCCGTCGGTCACCACATCGACGGTCATTCCTGTGCGAGTGGTTGAGGTCGAGAGTGTAGACATCGGACCTGCGCCAGCGTATGGACTGTCCCTTCCCCGCTCCGTAACTGCGGGGTATGCCTCATGACCTCACTACTCGACCGGCCTACGCCACCCGATCGTCTCACCACCGGTGGTTACGATCGCCTGCCTGTGGCCGCCCGGGGACGACGATCTCTGGTCACGGCGGGCTCCGCCCTACTCGTGTTGGCCAGCATCGCCTTGTTTGCCACCATCTATTCTTCCGCTGATCATCGGGTCCCGGTACTGGTGGCAACCACGACCATCCGACAGGGTCAGCGCCTCAGTGGCATCCAACTCGGCACGGTTGATGTTGCCGCATCCGCCGGTCTCTCCACGATCCCTCTGGCCGACGCCTCCCAGCTCTCGGGGACCTGGGCGGCCGTCACCATACCCATGGGATCGTTGATCTCCCCCCGTGACGTCACGTCATCCCGGCCGCTGGCCAGCGGCAGTGCGGTTGTCGGGTTGTCCCTGAAGGATGGTCAACTCCCCTCCAACGGGGTCGAACCTGGAGACCAGGTGATGGTTGTTCAGACCCTCAGTGTGGGGTCGGTGATACCAGCCACGGGCACGACCGGTGGTCCCGATTCCGATGCCACCATGTCCAGCGGCGTGCTCGTGGCGCAAGCCACTGTCTATGAGGCCACGTTCCCACCCTCATCGTCGGGCTCGGGAGCGGCCGAGCTGGTCTCCGTCGAGGTCCCCTCCACCGTGGCCGCCGAGGTGGCGTCGGCTTCGTCGGCTTCGCAGGTGAGCCTGGTGCTTCTTCCCGACATCGGCAGCACCGAAGGTCCGCGGGTCTCCGCCGGATCCTCAGGTGCGGGATCCGGCTCCCCGTGACGGTGACGACGCTGGTATCGGTCAAGGGGGCGCCAGGGGTCACCACACTGGCCTGTCTTGTTGGTGCAACGTGGCCCGATGCGCGCCGGGTGGCGGTCGTGGAAGCGGACCCCTTCGGGGGGGATCTGGCCGCCAGGTTCCGACTCCCGACATCCCGCGGATGGACGAGTTACGTCACGGCTACGCGGCGCTCAGGGGCGCATGTCCCCATCGAGCCGCATCTCCAGGTTCTCCCCGGAGGCCTACAGGTGATGATCGGAACCAGAGGTGGAAGCAGTCCCGGCCCCGATTCGCTGGCCATCGAGGCCGCACTCCAAGCCAGTGTGTCATCGGAGGGTGGCCCGTGGGATCTCGTGGTGGACGGGGGTCGGCTCTTGCCCACGGAAAATCTGAGCGGTGCCGCTAGCTGGCTGGGCCACTCGGACCAGGTAGTGGTTGTGGTGCACAGGGATGCCCCGTCGATCCTCAACGTCCGGCAGCATGCCCAGACGTTGGCGGACCGACATGAGTCAGTGGTAGGTCTCGTCATCGTCGGAGGGGGGCGCCTCCGCAATGCTGCCATCGAGGAGTTCACCGGAATTCCGATTGTCGGTGAGGTGCCGATCGACCTCAGGGCGGCTCATGCGGTCTCCGGAGGAGGTGGGGCCAATCGGCGCCTGTCACGCTCCTCTCTCGTGGTGTCCGCCCGCCGGCTGGCCGAGGCACTGGCCCGACCCAGCCACAAGGACGAGAAGGGGACACACGCGGTCAACGGTGACGCCGAACACGACCCCGTTTCACCGGCGACAACGCCTGCTCCTAGGCGCGCACCGCGCAGGCTGACCGGGCTGCATCAATTGGGCGGCGTCGTCAGTCAGGGGAGACTTCATCCACCACCTTCAAAGGACGGCGCAGGTCAAGGTATCCATCCGGCGCCTGGAGAACACGACGTGCAGCAGGAGGACTTGGGGGTCGAACGCGGACCGTCACCACGGTTCTCCAACGAGCATGAGACCGAGGCGATCCGGTCTGAGCCGGTCCGATGACTCGTTCGCTGGCCGCAGAGCTGCGTGAGCTCGTGGCTGAAGACCTGGCCGGTCCGGGGGGGACGGCACTGTCGGGAGACAATCGGCGAGAGTTTGCCCGACAACGGATCTTTGCTCACCTTGACCGCCTCACTCACCGGGAGTCGGCCATAGGGTCGGCCCCCATCTCCTCCGCCACCCGGTCGACTGCGGACGGGTCGTTCTCCGGCGACGAGTGGGGGCGGTCGCTCCCAACCACCCTTCCGGCCGATCCGGTCGAGGAGCAGATGTTGGCCCAGTCAGTGCTCGACGCACTCTTCGGCATGGCCGGGCTGCAAAGCCTCATCGACAACCCAGAGATCGAGAACATCGACATTAACGGGTGTGACCGAGTGTGGGCCACGTTCGCCGATGGATCAAAACGCATGATGCCTGCCGTCGCCGACACTGACAACGAGGTCATCGAAATGGTGAGGGCGGCAGCCAGCCGATTCGGTCTGGCCGAACGGCGATTCGACCTCGCATGTCCGGAGGTCGACCTGCGCCTGCCGGATGGCAGCAGGCTCTCGGCGCTGATGGCGGTCTCGGCGCGTCCCGCAGTGTCCATCCGTCGGCACCGTTTCGCCTCGCTCTCCCTGGCCGACCTGGTCGGCCTGGGTACGTTGAGCAACAGCGTGGCCTCACTACTGGCCGCTGCAGTCCGTGCGAGGAAGAACATCGTCGTGTCCGGCGCGATGAACTCGGGCAAGACAACGCTGTTGCGGGCCCTGGCTGCCGAGATCCCCCGGCGGGAACGAATCGTGACCATCGAGCAGGCCCTCGAGCTGGGACTCGACGCGGATCATGACCGGCACCCGGACATGGTGGCGCTCGAGTCACGGCCGGCCAACGTCGAAGGCGAGGGACTGGTGGCGGTTTCGGCCTTGGTCCGGCGGGCTCTGCGGATGAATGCCGACCGGGTAATCGTGGGTGAGGTCCTCGGGGATGAGGTTCTCCCCATGCTCAACGCCATGAGCCAGGGGCGCTCCGGATCGATGTGCACAATCCATGCGGACTCTTCGGCCGGTGTGTTCCGACGGATCGCGTCATACGCTGTTCAGGCTCCGGAGCGGCTCCCACTGGAATCCAGCAATCTGCTGATAGCCGGCGCCATCCACTTCGTGGTGCATCTGGACACCGAGGCGCACGACACCGAGGCCGAGAACCCAAGGGCGGGCACGGCCCAGGCCGTGTACGGCGCCACCACCCCCACGAACAACGACCTTCGAGGAATCTTCTTCCCCGCGGTCCTGTCTCGTCGACGATTCGTCTCGTCGATCCGTGAGGTGGTGGACGCCGAAGGAGTTCAGGTCATTTCCAACGAGGTCTACCGTCCCGGAAGGGACCGGAGGGCCGAGCTGTCGTCGCCACTTCGCCAGGACACGCTAGAGGAGCTGTGTCGCTTCGGCTATGACCCCGTGAGCATCAACGCGATCGGCCTTCGGTGACGGCCTCCGTGGGTTCGTCCCTGTTCATGTCCTTGAACGCTGTTGGGATCGTCACGGTCGCCGCCCTGGTGCCGGCAGTCGTGGCTATTGGGCTATGTGGGCTGGGACTGGCCCTCGGTGCGGCAGGACTGGCGTCGTCATGGTGGGGTGGTCGGCGTCCCTGGCGGTCCGGGAACCGTAACGAGATGAGGAGTGACCTCTCGGCGAAATCAGCTCAGGTGCACCATGCCCGAGGTGGCCATCGGGCTCTACCGATGGTGGCCATCGCTGGGGGAGCGGCGGCCTTCGCTGCCACCAGGTGGCCGGTCGCCGGCCCGATGGCTGCGATGGCCATCTACGGACTTCCCAAGCTGCTCGCGGCAGACGTCGGGTTCTGCGGCCGTCGCCCGGATCGAGGCCATCGCCTCCTGGACGGAGATGCTGCAGGCGACGCTGACGGCCTCAGCGGGGCTGGGCCAGGCCATCATCGTCACAGCCCCGTTGGCTCCATTGCCGATTCGTCCGGCGGCGACCCGGCTGGCAGACCGGTTGGGAGCCGGTATGCAACCTCGCGACGCCCTCATCCAGTTCGCCGATGAACTGGCCGACCCCAGCGCTGATCGGGTGGTGTGTGCCCTCCTTCTGACCGCCGCGGCACGAGCGCAGCGACTTGGGGATCTGCTGGCCGCGCTGGCAGACTCGACTCGCGACGAGGTGGCACTCCGTCTCCGCATCGAAACCAGCCGGGCGTCGGTGCGCAGTGGGGTCCGCATCGTTCTGGTGTTCTCCGTGGTCTTCGCGCTGGGCCTAGTCGTCCTGGCCCGTGCGTATTTGGCGCCCTTCGGAACAGGGCAGGGCCAGCTGGTCTTGGTGGTGGTAGGAGTCCTCTATGCCATCGGTCTGACTCTGATGGTTACCCTGGCCCGACCTCCGACACCGGTACGGCTGCTTGGTCGAGAGGTGGCGGAGTGATCTCGCTGGTGGTCTTCGTCGGGGTACTGGCAGGCCTTGGATCCCTAGGTGTGATCCGCGGACTGTACGACGCACCTCCATCGCTCGAAGCGCTGGCGGCAACGCTGGACCGGACTCTGGAGTTGGATGTCGGTCCATCAACGGGGCCAGGGACCATGCCCAACGGGCCAGGGCACCTGGAGCGCTTCGGGGCCGCGATTCTGGCCAGATTCGAACGTAGTCCGCTGGCCGGTCAGCCTCGCTGGTCCGGCGTGGTCGCCTCACTGGCGGTGACGGGCGATACGGCCGAGCGGCTGGCTTCGAAGGTGGTGGTGGCAGGGGTGATCGGGCTACTGGGCCCACCCGTGCTGTGGCTCGCCGCTCTCTCGACGACGTCGGCTCTGCCCGCTGGGGTGGCCATAGCGGTGGGTCTGCTTGCCGCCCCTCTGTGTGCCGGCGTGCCGTTCATGACGCTGGCCGAGAGGGCGAAGGTGCGTCGCCGTCACTTCCGGGTGGTGGTGGGTTCGTTCGTCGACCTCGTGGTCCTCAGCCTGGCCGGAGGGGTCGGGATCGAAGGAGCACTGCTGACCGCCTCCCAGATGAGTTCGGACTGGGCTTTCGACCAGATGGGACGGGTGCTGCAGCAGGCACGCGACACCGGCGAATCGCCGTGGCGGGCGCTCGGACGGCTGGGCCAGCGGTTCGCGGTGCCTGAACTTGAGGAGCTGTCGACTTCCCTCCAGCTGGCCGGAACCGAGGGAGCCAAGATTCGGCAGTCCCTGAGCGCCCGGGCGGCCTCGCTCCGCCGGCACGAACAGGCTGAGGCCGAATCGGCCGCCAATGCCATGACCGAGCGCCTCTTCCTTCCCGGTGCACTACTCCTCATCGGCTTCCTGTTCTTCGTAGGGTATCCCGCTTTCAGCCGGATCCTTGGAGGCTGGTGATGCAGTGCTCATTCGACCGACCTGATTGTCTCGACCCCAACGGCAACGGTGACCGCTCCGGTGACTCGCCTTTCGCTTTCCCGACCGTCTCACCGACTGACCCGACCGTCTCACCGACTGAAAGGAACCATCATGCTTCCCCAACAGGTCACCATCCTTTGGACCTACCTCCAGGCCCGCACCCATGCCGCCGGTGGCTGGAACGAGGCAGGCAGCGTGGTCGAGAAGGTCATTCTGACGGCGGTCTTCGCCGCCCTGGCCATCGCCGTGGGCGCCATCATCGTGGCCAAGGTGACCGCCAAGGCCAACTCCATCAATCTGAATTGAGGTTGCCGCCCTTCTGGTCCCAAACCGCCCACCGCCGTGATCGTCACGGGTCTGACCTCGGTTCGGCAGTCGTCGAGGCCGTACTGGTGATCCCGGTGGCCATGCTCCTGTTGTTGGCTGTGTTGCAGTTCGCCTTGTGGGCCCATGCGGCCCAGATCGTCCAAGTGGCTGCCTCCGAGGGAGACCAAATCGCTCGCACTTCAGGAGGAAACGTCGTCGCCGGCGAGGCCAGGGCGCAGTCCGTTCTGTCGTCATCGGGTTCGGTGGTGACGGCAACGTCGGCTGCCGTGTCCATCGGCCCCGACGATGAAGCTGTCATCACCGTAACGGGCCGAGCTGAGGCCATACTGCCGTGGTTGGACCTTCCCGTCTCGGCCACCCAGACTGGTCCGGTCCAAGAATTCCGGACCTCCGGATGAGTCCACCGCTCCGTCCCGACGAGGAGGGAAGCCTCACCGTCGAGCTGGTGGTGGTCACCCCGGTGCTGCTGCTCGTCCTGCTGGTCGTAGTGGTATTCGGTCGGGTGGCCGAGGCGCGTCAACAGGTGGTTGGAGCGGCTCGGGCCGGGGCCGAAGTGGCATCGGTGCAGCCGGACGGGCCTGATGCCCTGGCCCAAGCCGCCATGGCTGCCGCTGTGGGCGTGTCGGTCCACGCACGGACCTGTGCCGACAGGACGGTAACCACTGACACCAGCCACTTTTATCCCGGCGGGTATGTGACGGTGACCGTGGCATGCCGAGTTCCACTAGCCGATCTGGACGTCCCCGGACTGCCGGGATCGGTCATGGTCCACGCGACGTCCACAGCTCCCATCGATCCCTACCGGTCGGTGGGGTGAGCCCCATGGAGCACCCTCGTGATCAGAATGGCTCGATCAGCGCGTTCGTGGTCCTGTTGTTGGTGGCACTCGTTGTGCTACTGGGACTGGTGGTCGATGGGGGCTCGGCTCTCTCTGCTCGACAATCGGCTGCCGATGAGGCGGAACAGGCGGCCCGGGCTGGGGCCGGGGCTCTGTCGGTGCAGGCTCTCCGGGCTGGTTCTCTCCAGCTCGACCCTGCAGCGGCGGTCGCTGCGGCCGAATCGTTCACCGCCGCCGCGGGTCATCCGGGCACCGCTTCGGTGTCCGGAGGAGTCGTGACCGTGCAGATCCACTACCGGGTAGCGACGGTGGTTCTTGGCATTGTGGGAATTCAATCACTTCCGGTGTCGGCGGTGGCGGCGGCCACCGACCTCCAGGGGGTGTCGGTGGGCTCGCCGTGAACAGGGTCATCGTTCCGACCTCACCCGACCGCTGGCGGGTGGTCAAGTTCGTATCGTCAGTGACGGTTCTTTGCCTCCTGGTGGCAGCCGTACCAGTTGCCCTAGTGCTTGCGGGCGGCATGCCGTTCGCCCACGCAGACCTGTCACAGGTCTCTCGGTCCCTCTCGCCGGCTCGATCCGGCGACCCCCGGCTGATCACCGGATGGATTGCCGGTTGCGCCCTGATGTTGGCCTGGCTGGCCTGGATATGGATGACGGTCTGTGTGGTGGTGGAGCTGCGATCGTGGGCCACCGGCCGAACGCCGGTGAGACTTCCGGCCAGTCGGACCGTGCAGTCCGTGGCCGCCTGTTTGGTAGGGACAGCCTTGGCTATGGTGTCGGTCGGGAAGGTGATCCCGAGCACGGAGCACCGGACGGTCGTCGGGATGACGGCTACGACATTGCGATCGTCCGCACCAAAGGCGTCCACCCGAGCAGCCGCGTGGCCCTCGTCACGAGTCTCGCCTCGGCCGGTGGGGCCCACCGATCAGCGGGCCGGGAGCGACGTGGTGCCGATCGGCCAACTGCTGGGGACCGTCGAGCCATCTGCATCTTCCAGCAGGGTGGGGCATGGAGGTGACGAGTTCCGTCACCCGGTGATCCATCCGACCACTCAGGTGTCGACCCCCATGTCTAACGCCATAGAGCGGGGCGACATCTCACCGGATCCGATCTCGGGTGGGTCAGGCACCGCGCCGGCGGGTCCAGAGTGTGCGGATCCGCTGGCTGTTCCCCGGATCCACCTGGTCCGGTCTCGCGAGACCCTGTGGTCGATCGCCGAGGACACACTCGGTACCGCCCTGCGCTGGCGTGAACTGGCCGACCATAACTACGGCATCATCCAGGCCGATGGTCGGTCCCTCGACCATGACCACTGGGTGGCCCCGGGATGGCAACTCCTCTTGCCCCCGGCCATCGGTCCCCTGGTCGCCGATCCCGCGGTCGAGATTCCGACAACCCTGGTGTCGAATGTGCATCCGCCGCCTTTCCCTGCCGACACGATGCCCACGGATCGGCCGCTGGTCTCTGATCGCTCCGGGATTCCCGCCGCCGGGCCACCACCGACGTCTGGCACTGCGGGTCTCGATGACGCACGGTTGGCCCCGGCACAGCCGCTCAGTCCTTCTCCCTCGTCGGCGCCGACCGCACCGACCGCACCGACCGCACCGACGTTTCCAACGGCACCCGTCATGCCCTTGGGCGGTGGAGTGGTGGGCGCAGGAGTGGCCCAGCTCATCGACCGCCTTCGGCGGGTTCAGCAGCGCCATCGTCCTGAGGGTGGTTATATCCGGCTGCCCACCGGGGAACAAAGTCACTTCGAGCAGCGAGTGCGCGTCGGTGACGGATGGGGAGTGGCAAGTGAAGTGGATGCCGCAGTTCGATGGGCCGCCGAGTCGGCAGACTTCCTGGCCCAGAAGGTGTCCCCGACATCGTCGAATCAGAGAAGTAGCCCCAAGCTCATGGGGGTCCGCGTACATCCGGAGGCCATCGAACTCGTGATGGCGGGCGACAGCCGGAATGTGGTCGTGGAACGGATCGCGTTGCCGTTGACCGGGCCCGTGCCAACGGAGAAGGGGCGGCGCTCGGTGGCCCCGCTGTTGGTCACAGCCGGACAGGCAGTCGCCGGCCCCGTCATGGTCAATCTGGAATCGATGGGTTCGCTCGTTGTGAAAGGAAATCCGGAAGAGTCCGATGCCGTGGTGCGGGCCCTGGCCCTTGAGCTCGTCACGTCCTTTTGGTCGGGGCAGTTTTCGGTCGCCGTGGTCGGATTCGGTTCCGAACTCGACCGATTCGAGGGTGTGACGTCTCACGCCGAGGCCACCGATCTGATCCGAACGCTGTACCGGAGGCGGCTCGACGGCATCAAGATGCTTCACACCACCGGTTATCGGTCCTTCGCCCATGCCCGGCAGGTTGAGGCCTCGGAGCGATGGGCTCCACTGGTGGTGATCTGCGGCCCGGTGATTTCCGAGACCGACGTCACCGAACTTATCGGCGTGGCTTCGGACCCCGTTCTCGGTTCAGCGGTGGTGGCGGTCGGGGAACGGATGCAGGCCCAATACTCGGTGCGATTGACCGGCGAGAATTGGTCGGCTTCGCTCGAGTTGCTGGGAACCTTGGTCCTTCCCCAGCGCATCGGACCGCAAGAGTGGGAACAGGTCTCGTCACTGTTGGATACCGCGGCCACCCGGGAATCCGTTTTGTCTTCGGAGGAGCCGTATGTGAATTTGCCCATCCGACTGCCGCCGCAGATCGACGATGCGATCTCGGTTCGATCGGAACCGGCGCGCCAGCAGATCCCGACGCGGATGGTGGGAATAGGCGAAGCAGATGCCCGCCGGGACTATGCGGACGTCCCGGGTTCGCCCACTCTTGATGCCCATGCCGATGTCGAGATCCAGCAGAATGACGAAACCGGCGCGGGTGGAGAGACCGACGTTCTGGTAGCTGTGCTCGGTCCCATCGAGATCCGTGGTGCGAAGCGACCCTTCACTCGGGCTTCAGCCGAGGAGCTGGTGGTCTACTTGGCTATGCACCCCAAGGGCGCCTCGAATGAGGCGTGGGCGACCGCGTTGTGGCCCGACCGGCTGATGGCACCATCCAGCTTGTACTCGACGGCATCCGTAGCCAGGCGGTCATTGGGGCAGGGCGCAGACGGTGCCGACCATCTGCCCCGGTCTCACGGGCGGCTGGCGTTGGCTCGCACCGTGGGGAGTGATTGGGATCGCTTCTTGATCCTTTCCGGATCAGATCGGCCCGAGCAGTGGCGTCAGGCGCTGACGTTGGTGCGGGGTAGGCCGTTCGAGGGCCTCCGCTCCTCTGACTGGCCGATTCTCGAGGGAATTGCCCCTGCCATCGAGGCCGCTGTCGTCGACCTCGCCGGTCGTCTGGCCGGGACCTACCTCAGGCAGGGAAGAGCCGGAGAAGCCGCATGGGCCGCCCGTCGTGGTCTCGTCGTTAGTCCTTATGACGAGCGCCTCTACCGCATGCTCATGCGGGCCGCCGACGCCGGAGGGAATCCGGCTGGGGTCGATGCAATAATGGCCGAGCTGCTGAAGGTGATCGCTGACGACATCGAACCTCTTGATGCTGTTCATCCGAGCACGATGGACCTCTATCGCCAGCTGAGCCGCCGGAGGAAGTTCCCCTCACCATGACCCGCCCCAATCACCCGGGCCGAGACCCGACCTACAGCACGAACTCGGCCAGCAGCTGCAGTGTGTCGGGTCCTCCGGAGACCAGCAGGGTGGTGGCGATGGACTCCTTCCACCCTTCCAGATCGTCCCGGATCTTCTCCTTGGGACCGATCAGCGAGGTGTCCTCGATGAGCTTGGTGGGCACGGCGGCGATGGCCTCGTCGCGGTGGCCGGCCAGGTAGAGCTCCTGGATCTTGGTGGCCTCGGCTTCGTAGCCCATGCGGGCGTACACATCGAAGTGGAAGTTCATGGACTTGGCTCCCATGCCCCCGATGTACAGGGCCACCGACGGACGCATCATGTCGGCGGCCCGCTCGATGTCGTCGTCGATGATGGTGGGGGCGAAGGCGATGACCTCGAAGTCGTCGGCGCTGTGCCGGGCCCCGGGTCGGGCGAACCCCTCGGCCAGGGCCGGCTCGAAGGCCTTCACGGCGTTGGGGGAGAAGAAGATGGGGAACCAGCCGTCAGCGATCTCGGCGGCCAGCGCGACGTTCTTCGGTCCCTCCGCTCCGAGGATGATGGGGATCTCCGGGCGAAGGGGATGGACGATGGGCTTGAGCGCTTTGCCCAGCCCGGTACCGCCGGGGTAGGGGAGGGGATAGTGGGGGCCGTCGCTGGTGACCACGCCCTCCCTCGCCACCACCTGCCGCACGATGTCCACGTACTCTCGGGTGCGGGCCAGGGGCTTGGAGAAGGACTGTCCGTACCAGCCCTCTACCACCTGGGGCCCGGAAACGCCGAGACCGAGCACGAACCGACCCCCCGACAGGTGGTCGAGGGTGATGGCGGCCATACCTATGGCGGTTGGGGTGCGCGCCGACAGTTGGCACAGAGCGGTGCCCAGGCGGAGCTTCGTGGTCTGGGAGCCGAGCCAGGCCAGTGGGGTGAGGGCGTCGGAGCCGTAGGCCTCGGCTGTCCACACGGAGTCGAACCCGAGGCGCTCGGCCTCGGCTACCTGCTCAGGGGCGTTGGCCGGCGGTCCGGATCCCCAGTAGCCGAGTTGCAGTCCGAGCTTCATATCCTTCATAGATTCCTCCCCAGGCGTGCGATCTCCCGACCCTAGTGGCGGGCGGCGTCGGGGATGGCCTCCGGGCACCGATTCGGTCCGTCCGTCCCCGGACATCGCCAGTGCCTCTCCGGTAGCGGGCCGGTTCTCGGCCCGACTGGCGACCACCCCGTCAATCCGAGGCAGAATCACACCGTGGCCACAGAGCCGCCTGCCCGACAGCTCGACCCACTCCGCCCACCCCCTGACCCGACCGTGCATGAGGAAGGACGACCAGACCGGTGACCACCATCAGCGTCTTCGACGGGGCCAGGCCGACCCATCAAGGTGACCTGACCCTCGAGACCGCCGGTATCGTTCCCATCCCCGAGGACGGTCGCTACGGAGCCAACTGGCGGAATTTCACTGTGTGGTTCGCCCCCAACATGGAGCTGTCCGGGGTATTCACCGGCACGCTGGCCGCTGCTCTCGGCCTCGGTCTTGCCGCCGGCATCGGTGCCATCGTGGTCGGTGTACTCCTCGGGGCCGCACCGGTGGCCGCCCTCGCCCTGTGGGGACCGAAGACCGGCATGGCCCAGTTGCCGCTCGCCCGCCTGCCTTTCGGCAAGTCCATCTCGGTGGTGGCATTGGTGCAGTGGGTGTCGTCGGTGGCCTGGGATGCCCTCGTCGGCCTGTTCGGGGGTCAGGCTGCCCAGATCCTCTTACACGTGCCTTTCGCCGTCGGCGTGTTGGTGGTGCTGGCCCTGGAGGGGCTGGTGGGTTTCCTCGGCTACGAGTTCATCCATCGTCTCGAGAGCTGGGGTGCGGTCATCCTGACCGTCCTCTTCGTGCTGCTGACCTACAAGATCCTGGCCCACCAACAGTTTCCGGTGCACAACACCGTGCACGGTGGCGTGGCCGTGGCCATGTTCTTTCTCATGGTGACCATCGCCTTCTCGGGGGGTTTCAGCTGGGCCACCTATGCCGCTGACTACAGCCGCTACATGGCGAGGGACACCCCCCGGACGCCTCTATTCTTCTACACCTTCGCCGGACTGGCCGCATCCTTCCTCTGGGTGTACATCATCGGTCTGCTGGGAGCCAAGACCCTGTCCAGTCAGACGGCGGCAGGCGTACAGCAGCTGATGGGCGGGGGACTGCTCGGCGGGCTGGCTCTCGTGGCCATCATGTTCGGGGCGGTCACGTCCAACGCGCTCAACGACTATTCGGGATCCCTCGCCGTGCAGGCCGGCGGCGTCAAGGTCAAGCGGCATGTCTCCGCGTTGATCGGTACGGCGGTGGCCTTCCTGCTCATCCTGTGGCTCAACTCCGGCGATGTGGCGGCCAAATTCCAGAACGTCCTGCTGTTCACCGCCTACTGGATCGCGCCCTTCTTGGCCGTGGTGCTCATCGACTGGCGGGATCGGCGGGGCGGGGTCAACCGCGAGACCCTCGTTCACATGCTGGACTGGCAGAACCTGCGGACCGGCTGGCCCGCCCTCCTGTCCCTCGTGGTGGGCTTCGGGGCCATGGTGCCGTTCATGGACACCGGCCTGGTCCACGGCATCGTGTCCAACCAGCTGGACGGCGCCGACCTGTCCTTCGTGGTGGGGTTCGTGGTGGCCGGTGCGCTCTACTACCCGCTGCGCACGTTGGCTGCCCATCCGGCCCAGCCCGGCGGGCGTCGACCCGCCACCGGTGCTGTTGCCGACCCGCTGGAGGGTGCCGGCGCCCCGGCGCCGGTGGTGTCCTGAACCTCACCTCCCACTCCCCGGGTGCGCCTGCCACCACCTCAGCTTCCGGTCAGCTCGGACGGTGGTCCCCGAGGGCCACCAGGGCCCGGTCGTGGAGGTCTCCGATTCCGGCCACCGTCTCCCGGGCCACCACCCCCACCTCGGGTACCGCGTTGTAGTCCCCGGTGATGCCGAAGATGAGAGCGCCGTCGTAGGAGAGGACCGCGGTCCCGACGCGCAGCCCGTGGCTGATGGGGACGAACGGTCGGTACTCGATCATGCGTCGTCCCAGGCAGTACAGGGGGAACTGGGGGCCGGGTACGTTGGTGGTGACGGTGTTGAGAGACCGCTGCCCGTACCTACGCATGGTGCGAATGGTGAAGCGGCTGACCGTCCCCATCAGCAGGGGCGGTGCGAGATCACCTACCGACACCACCGTCTCGCCCGCTTCCACGGTGTGGGATCCCTTCAGCCGCGCCATCTGGGTGACCACGGCCTCGAGGCGGTCGACGGGGTCGGCCAGTTGGACGGGAAGCTCGCAGAGCATGGCCGAGACCCGGTTGTCCGGCACGCCCCGACCACCGTCGCCACGGGTCGACACGGGCACAAGCGACCGCACCACCGCGGCATCGGCATCGTCACCCCGTTCTTCCAGGAGGGCGCGGTAACCGCCGGCCACGGCGGCCAGCACCACATCGTTCACGGTTCCGCCGTAGGCGGCCCGGATGCGCTTCACGTCGGCCAGCCTCGCCGAGGCGTGGGCCCACGCCCGGTGGGGTCCGACTGGCCCCTCGATGGAGAGGGGTCTGGTCGGGGCCAGGTGTTCGGCGAAGCGGAGGGCGCCGGTGACCGTGGCCAGACCGGAGCGGACCGCGGCCAGGGGATGGGCGACGGTGGTCGGGATGTCACCGGCTACCGCACAGAGGTCCGACGCCAGCCCACCCCAGGCGTCGAGCACCTTGAGCGCTCCCGGCGGCTCGGGCTGCGGCGACCAGACCTCGGGCGGGCCGACGACCGTGTCGGCGACGAGGTCCATCAGCACGGTGAGGAGCCCGATGCCGGCGATCCCGTCGACCATGCAGTGGTGCACCTTGAACACCAGGCCCCACGTCCCGCCCTCGAGACCTTCGACCAGCCAGATCTCCCACAGCGGCCGCGACCGGTCAAGCGGCTGGGACATGAGCCGTCCCATCAGGCGGCAGAAGGCGGCATCGGACCCGGGGGCGGGCAGCGCCGTGTGCCGGACGTGGTAGTTGAGGTCGAACTCGGGATCATCGACCCAAACCGGACGACCCAACTCGAAGGGCACCGTACGGATCCGCTGCCGGTAGCGGGGGAGGAGGGACAGCTTCGAGCTGACCAGCGCTTCGAACTCGCCGTCGTCGGGGGGAGGGTCGGGGAAGATGCAGGCCACAGCGATGTGCATGTGGACGGACCCGTCCTCCAGATGGAGGAATTCGGCATCGAGAGCGCTGAGTCGGTCCATCGGCGACACCGTCCTCCTGCTCCTGCTTGTTCGTCGTGGCCACGCCCCGACGTCTAGCGCCCCTGCTGCACCCTACGACCCCCAGCGGAGTGGGGCGGAGTCGACGCATCCCCCCGGAGACCCTCACCCCCCTGCCGGGTGGAACCCGGCCCGGTCGGTGACCGGATTGGTGACCTTCGGCCCTGACGGCCGGGGCGGAACCGCCCTACGTTCGCGGTGGGCATCTGCCACTCGGGAGGGGCGATGAACGCACGTAGCCAGGAGTTCATGCGCCACACGGATGCGTTCTCCTGGTACCTCGAAAAGGATCCCGGGCTTCGTTCCACCATCCTGGCCGTGGCCTGGCTCGACGATCAGCCCGACATCGCCGCCCTGGGGGCGCGCCTGGAGCGGGCCACACGGCTGGCGCCCCGTTTCCGGCAACGTCCCGTGGAGGTGCCCGGCCGTCTCGCCAATCCTCGGTGGGTCGACGTAGACGTCGACCTCTCCCTGCATCTGCGCGTGATAGCGGCGCCAGATCCCCGTACCCCGGTCACCGTCTTGGAATTCGTCCGGATCGAGGCCATGACCGGCTTCGACCGGTCACGCCCGCTGTGGACCTTCACCGTCGTCGAACAGATGGCCGGAGACCGGGCGGCGCTGGTGATGAAGGTCCATCACTCCCTCACTGACGGAATCGGCGGCATGCAGCTGGCGTTCCTGCTCTTCGATCTGACCCGGGAGGCCGGGCCGGCCGACCTGGTCGACGTGTCCGCCACCGCCCGTCACACCCCTCGAGCCCTCGGGCTCGTGGCTGACGCCCTGGCCCACAACGGGAAACTGGCCGCCAGGAGCGGATGCCGCGGTCTGTCCCGTGCGCTGCCCGGTGCCGTACGGGCCACCCGCCACCCCCTACGGTCGGCGTGCGCCACCCTCGACACCGTTCGCTCGGTGGGTCGCTTCGTGCAGCCGGTCAACGAAACCCGTTCCCCGGTCATGACCGCCCGGAGTCTGGATCGGCACCTCGACATGGTCGCCGTGCAGCTGGACGACCTCAAGCGGGCCGCGGGCTCGGTCGGTGGGTCGCTCAACGACGCCTTCCTGGCCGCCCTCACCGGAGGACTCCGTCGCTACCACGAACGCCACGGTGCCGATGTGGACGAACTCCGAATCACGCTGCCTATCTCGATCCGCCAGGAGGGAGACCCTCAGGGCGGCAACCGGATCACCCTGCAGCGATTCACGGTTCCGGTGGCCGTTGCCGACCCGGCCCAACGGATACGGCTGATCGGCCAGCGGTGCCGGAACGCCCGGGACGACCGTGCCGTGCCGTTGAGCAATACCATCGCCGGCGCGTTGAACCTCCTGCCTTCGAGCGTGGTGGCCAGCATGCTCAAACACATCGACTTCGTGGCCAGCGATGTGCCCGGTATCGGCGTGCCCATCTTTCTGGCCGGAGCGCGGGTGTCGGGGTACTACGTGTTCGGACCAACCACCGGATCGGCGTTGAACACCACGCTGCTGTCCTACGACGGCACGTGTTGCGTCGGTCTCACCATGGACGCCGCTGCAGTCCCTGACGGCGACGTCCTCACCGAGTGCGTGCGTCAGGGTTTCGAAGAGGTGCTCGACCTCGGCGGCGATCACTGTCGGGCCGTACTGCCTCTCCGGGAAGGCCGGCCGTGAAGGTCGGAGTCGGACACCGAGCCACGGCTCCGGGCCACCGTCCCCGCGTCACCGACGCAGCGTCGGGCCACCAGGACACGAAGTCACCAGGACAAGAGTTCACCAGAACAAGGAGTGCGACCATGGCCGCGTTATCCATTGAAGGCGACACGATCGTCGACGCCTTCCGTCAGCATGTTCAGCGGAACCCGGAACGGCCGGCGCTGCGGTGGAACCGTGATGGCCACTGGGTCGGCTGGACATGGTCCGATTACGGTCGGGCGGTGGGTCAGTGGACGGCGGGGCTGGCCGAGTCCGGCGTGTCCGCCGGTGACACCGTGGCCATCCTCTCCGGTAACCGGGTCGAGTGGCATCTGGCCGACTTCGGGACACTCAGCAACGGTGCGGTCACCGTCCCCGTCTACCAGACCAGCTCACCCGAGCAGGTGGCCTATGTGCTCGGGCACGCCGAGGTGGGCGTCTGTTTCGTGGAGGACGCCGACCAGTTGGCCAAGGTCCTCGAGGTGCGCGACCAGCTGCCCAAGCTCAACCGGATCGTGGTGTTCGAGGGGGACCAGCCATACCACGATCCGTTCGTGATGAGCGTGGGCGAGTTGGTCGCCGCCGGGTCCGACCGCCTCCGCCGGGAGCCGGGCCTGTTTGAGGCCCGGGCCGATGCCGTGGCGCCCGGTGATCTGGCCACGCTGGTCTACACCAGTGGAACCACCGGTCCGCCCAAGGGGACGATGATCAACCACGGCACGATCATGTGGACTCTGCGCAGCTCGGCCTCGGTGTTCGGGCTCCGGGAGGGCGAGCGCTTCCTCTCGTTCCTGCCCCTCAGCCACATTGCCGAGCGGATGATCAGTGAGTTCGCCTCGGCCGCCACCGGCGGTGAGACCTGGTTCGCCCGCAACCTCGGCACGGTGGGAGCCGACCTACGTGCGTGCCGCCCGACGGTCTTCTTCGCCGTGCCCAGGATTTGGGAGAAGCTGCGTGACGCCGTCCTCGAGACGTTGGGCGAACGGCGCCTCCCGCCGGGTCCCGTGGTGGACGGGTCTTGCGGGGTGCCCGACTCCGCCGCCGAGCAGCACGTCGAGGGTGACAGCCCGCTCCTCACCGCCCCCGTTCCCCACCGGGCCCTCGATGCCACCGTTGGCCGGTCGATCCGACGGGGTCTGGGCCTCGACGAAGCCCACATCCTGGTCTCATCGGCCGCACCCATCCATCCCGACCTCCTGCGATGGCTGGGGACGGTAGGTCTGCCCGTGCTCGAGATCTACGGGCAGACCGAGACGTGCGGTCCCACCACGGTGAATCCGCCCGGGGACAACCGGCTCGGCACCGTCGGGACGGCGATCCCCGGGGAGAGCGTGCGGATCGCCGAGGACGGCGAGGTGCTGGTGCGTGGAGGCAACATCTGTCAGGGGTATCTCCATGATGCGGCGGGCACGGCCGAGCTCATCGACCCGGACGGATGGCTGCACTCCGGGGACATGGGGGCGTTGGACGACGACGGCTACCTGCGCATCACCGGAAGGAAGAAGGACCTGATCATCACGGCGGCCGGCCAGAACATCGCGCCTCAGGGCATCGAGTCCGATCTGCGCAATCACGAGCTGCTGTCCGAGGCCGTGGTGATCGGGGACGGAAGGCGCTATCTCACCGCACTGCTCACGTTGGACGGGGAGGCCCTGATGGCCTGGGCCGCCCGACGGGGGAAGGAGATCGGGTCGGTGACCATGGGCAACGACCCGGAGTTCCACCAGGCCATCACCAAGATCGTCGACGACGTCAACGCCACCCGGTCCCGGGTGGAGCGGGTCAAGGTCTTCCGGGTGCTGGACCACGGGTTCGGTACCGCGTCCGGCGAGATGACCCAGACACTGAAGGTCAAGAGGAACGTGGTGATCGAGAAGTACCGCGCCCTGGTCGACGAGATGTACAGGGGGACCTGAATACCGAGGGCCCCTCGGGGAGCCGGTCCCTGGTAGCCCGTTGAAGGACCAATTGCGTTCGTCTCATCGAACATTATTTCGATACATGAGCTGCGGCTAACAACAAATCCTGCGGGCTCGATCTCTGTCAGAGGCCCTTGTCAATACGTTGGATCTAAAAGATGCTTCACGCTTAGGAACGACTCTGCTGGAATCGACGCAAGTAGGGAGGCTCCTGAGCGCCGCTGCGAAGGTGGTGGGGCCGCACAAGGAAGTATCGGGTGGCGCGATGGCGCCCACCAGTCGGGTACACGCTCTCAGCTCCAACTAGACCATGGGGGCGATGTAGTGCTCGGCGAACTGTTCGCACACGGCCAGACGGGCGGCATGGATGGTCTCCGGCGTGTCACCCTCTTTGGCCTGGACGGCCATCCACGGGGCGCACAGCAGGTCGGTGACCCCGGCGTCCTCCAGGCGTCGGTAGAGGTCGAGGTCGGGGAAGGCCTTCACCGCCACGTAGATCGAGAAGGGTTCGTGCTCCCGGCCCGCCCGCTTCACGGCATCCTTGATGGTGGCCACCTCGGCGAAGGCCTGCTCGGGGGTGGCGGCTCCGGTGTTGACCCATCCGTCACACAGGGTGGAGGCCCGGAGTAGGGCGGCCTCCGAGTTGCCGCCACCGATGAAGGGGATGGGCACGGTGGGCGAGGGGTTCATCTGACAGGCGGGAACGTCGTAGTACTCGCCGTGGTACTCCACCCACCCTCCTTGCCACAGGGCCTTCAAGGCCGGGATCATCTCGTTCAACCGCTTGCCCCGGGTGCGGAAGTCCTGGCCAGTCTGGACGTACTCCTCCTCGCACCAGCCCACGCCTACCCCGAGGCGGACCCGGTTGCCCGAGAGCACCGCCGCCGTGCCGACCGTCTTGGCCACGGTAATGAGATCGCGGACCGGCGCGATGTAGATACCGGTGGTGAAGGTCAGCGTTCTGGTGACCCCGGACAGGGCTGAGATGAGGCACATGGGGTCGGGCCACGCCGTTTCCTTCTCCCAGAACGGCGCCCCGTCCGGTGCCTTCGAGTAGGTGTACTTGGATTTCAGGTCGCGTGGGTTGAACAGGTGGTCCGACAGGTAGATCCCCGAGTACCCGAGGCTGTCGGCCGCCGTGGACAGGCTAAGGACCTCGTCGATGGGAAGAAAGGTGACTGCTTGGTGGAAGCGCATACGAAGGAGCGTCCGCTTTCTGGTCGGTTCGGGTCTGGTCGGTCCTGTATCGGGAATTCCGGCTGTCCGGTCGGCAATCGGTCAGCGACCGACTGGCGGCGACGGGGCGAAGGCCACCGGGATGTGCTTCACGCCGTTGATGAAGTTGGATCGGAGCCGCTGGACCTCGCCGTCGAGGTGGATGTCGGGCATACGGTCGAGCAGGCGGTCGAACATGACCCTGATCTCCATGCGGGCCAGGTTGGCGCCCAGGCAGAAGTGCGGGCCGCCCCCGCCGAAGGCCATGTGGTTGTTGGGGGTGCGGGCGATGTCGAACGTGTTCGGGTCGGTGAAGGCCGACTCGTCCCGGTTGGCCGAGATGTGCCAGAACACCACCTTGTCGCCCTCGGCCACCTTCTGGTCGCCGATGACCACCTCGGCGGTGGCCTGACGTCGGAAGTGCATGACCGGTGAGACGAAGCGCAGCATCTCCTCGATGGCCGACGGGAGGAGGGACCGGTCGGCCCGGAGCCGTTCCCACTGGTCGGGATGGTCGAAGAAGGCCACCATCGCCCCGGAGATCAGGTTGCGGGTGGTCTCGTTGCCGGCCACCGCCAGCAGCATGAAGAAGAGGTCCAGCTCCAGTTGGGTGAGTTGGTCGCCGTCGATCTCGGCCTGGGTGAGTACGCTGAACAGGTCCGTGTGGGGGTCAAGGCGCTTCTTCGCGCACAGTTCGTCGGCGTAGGCGAAGAGCTCCATCGAGGCCTGGGCTCCGGCGTCGGCATCGAGCTGATACTCGGGGTCGTCAGAGCCCACCATGCGGTTGGACCAGTCGAAGACCAGGTGACGGTCGTCCTGGGGGACGCCCATCAGATCGGCGATGACCTGGAGGGGCAGCTCGGCCGATATCTGCTCGACGAAGTCGGCCGAACCCTGCTCACAGACCCCGTCCAGGATGGCGTCGGTGGCTGTCACCACCTTGACCTCGAGGTCCCGGATCATCCGGGGGGTGAACCCTTTGTTGACCAGTCGCCGATAGCGGGTGTGCATGGGTGGGTCCATGTTCAGCATCATCATGCGCTGCTGGCCGAGGACCTCCTCGTCGAAGTCGTGGAACAGGCTGGCGGCCCGGTAGGAGGAGAAGTGCTCGTAGTCCCGGTTGACGGCCACGCAGTCGTCGTAGCGGGTCACCGACCAGAAGCCCTCGGCGACGCCGTCGGGATCGGGGTGCCACTGCACCGGGGCATCCCGGCGGAGGATGGCGAACCACTCGTGGGGCACCGCCTTGACGAAATTCCCCGGATCGGCCAGGTCGATGTCGGTGACTTCCATGGTGTCTCCCCCTGATCGATCCGGGTTGATTTGCCCGTGATTGGCCCGTGCAGCCACACGGTGCCGTCGATGACGTTTCTAGAACGTGTATCAGTTATCATAGGCGAGTCGTGTCCGAGGCTCCACCTCCCGTGGGCCGGGGAGCACTCGGCACGATGATGGTCCGGTACCGGGGGAGATCCGGGGGAGAGACGTGCGCACGGGGCGATGGGCGCCCCTCGACCACGTCCCTCACCCACCGGTCCGCCATGGGATGTGGGTAAGTTCATCGGGCCGGACAGGTTCACAAGCGTCAGCGTCACCGAGTGGAGGGATCACCCGACATGTACCTCGAAGAGACTCCCGAGCAGTTGGCCCTGCGAGCCGAACTGCGTGCCTACTTCGCCCATCTCCTGACCGACGAGGCCCGCAAGGCCCTGGACAGCGAGACCGAGGGCGGGGCCATGCACCGGACGCTGGTCCGTCAGATGGGCAAGGACGGTTGGCTGGGCATCGGCTGGCCCACCGAGTTCGGGGGTCAGGGTCGTCCCGTCTCCGACCAGTTCATCTTCTTCAACGAGGTGCAGCGGGCCCGGGCCCCCTTCCCCTTCGTGACCCTCAACACCGTCGGCCCGATGCTGATGCGTTACGGCACCGAGGAGCAGAAGAGCTTCTTCCTCTCCGGCATCCTGGCCGGTGAGATCAGCTGTGCCATCGGCTACACCGAGCCGGGGGCCGGGACCGACCTGGCCTCGCTGCGCACCCGAGCCGTCCTCGACGGCGACGAGTGGACCATCAACGGCAACAAGGTCTTCACCAGCGGCGCCGACCAGGCCGACTTCATCTGGCTGGCCGCCCGCACGGACCCCGACGCCCCAAAGCACAAGGGCATCTCAATCTTCCTGGTGCCGACCAGCGACCCCGGGTTCTCCTGTACGCCGATCGTCACGGTGGGCAGCGTGGTCACCACCGCCTCGTACTACGACAACGTCCGCGTTCCGCTGTCGGCCATGGTTGGCGGGCTCAACGAGGGGTGGCGCCTGATCACCGGCCAGCTCAACCACGAGCGGGTCGGTCTCGGGGCGATGACCGCCCTGCCCACGCGGCTGTGGGCCGAAACGGCCCAGTGGGCCATCGACGAGGGCGTGGCCGACGTGGACTGGGTCCAGGCCGATCTGGGACGTACCTACGCCCTACTGGAGGCCCAGAAACTGCTCAACTGGCGCATGGTGGCGGCCGTGGCCGACGACACGCTGGGCCCGGCCGACTCGTCGGCCGTGAAGGTGTTCGGGACCGAGACGACTCTCGACATCTTCCGCCGGCTCCAGGGCATCGTGGGTTCGGCCGGCTACCTGCACCCTTATACCCCCGGGGCGGCGATCCGTGGTGACCTCGAGCGGGCCGGTCGGCAGTCACAGATCAACACCTTCGGTGGTGGCGTGAACGAGGTGCAGCGCGAGATCCTGGCCATGGCCGGGTTGGGGATGAAGCGGTCGTCTCGGTGAGCGCCGAGGCCGTCACCGAGGCGCCCACCCTGGAGGAGCGCCTGCAGGAGTTCGTGGGTCAGTCGACCGGGCCGCCCACGCCCGGCCCGGATCCGGTCAACGTCCCCATGATCCGCCACTGGGTGGAGGCCATGGGGGACGAGAACCCCGTCTATCTCGACGACGAGGCGGCCCGGGCGGCCGGCTTCGAAGGGATCATCGCCCCTCCCACCATGCTCCAAGCGTGGATCATGGCCGGGCTCAAGGCCACCCTGGCCCGGGACGAGGACAGGGCCAGACTCGAGGCGGCCGACCCGGCCGACCGTTCCCCCAGCGACGCCCTCATGGCCCTGCTCGACGACGCCGGCTTCACGTCGGTGGTGGCCACCAACTGCGATCAGCACTACGTCCGACCTCTGGTGCCAGGCGACCAGCTCGAGGTGACCAGCGTCATCGACTCGGTCAGCGGCGAGAAGGCCACCGGCCTCGGGGTCGGTCACTTCGTGACCACCCGTCTCGAGTTCACCGACCAGAACGGGGCACCGGTTGCCACCATGAAGTTCCGCATCCTCAAGTTCCGCCCCCGGGACAAGGCCCCTGATGTCGCAGCCCGGCCCAGGCGTCCGCGGCCGGCACTCACTCAGGACAACCGCTTCTTCTTCGACGGGGCCAAGGAGCACAAGCTGCTCATCCAGAAGTGCTCGGCCTGTGGGACCCTGCGCCACCCACCCCGGCCGTCCTGCGCCAACTGCCGCTCCTTCGAGTGGGAGGCGTTCGAGGCCTCGGGCCGGGGGACGATCTACAGCTTCACGGTCAATCACTACCCGCAGGTGCCGGCGTTCGACTACCCGCTGGTGGTGGCGCTGGTCGAACTGGAAGAGGGCACCCGCCTCGTCGCCAACGTCGCCGACATCACCCCCGAGACCGTGGCCATCGGGCTTCCGGTCGTAGCCACATTCGAAGCCTTCGACGACGATCTGACCCTGCCGGTGTTCCGGCCGGACCCCGGACGCGCCACCGGGTAACCACCACCCACCCCACCACACCCGGTAAGCCACGATCCAGCACCTGATGAGGAGAATCCGATGGACTTCACCTACAACGACGAGCAGAAGGCGGTGGTCGAGGCCGTCGACGGCATCTTCACGGGCCTGGTCACCCCCGACCGGGTGAAGGCCGTCGAGGCCTCCGAGGACCGCGTCGACCGGGAGCTATGGGCTGCCCTCGCCCAGGCCGACCTGGTGGGCCTGTGCCTGCCCGAGGCCTACGGCGGGGGTGGCTACGGGATGGTCGAGCTGGCCATCCTGCTGGAGGGTCAGGGCCGGGTGGTGGCCCCGGTACCGCTGTGGGCGACGATTGCCCTCGGGGCCATGCCCATCGCCGAGTTCGGATCCGAGGCGCTCAAGTCGGACCTCCTCCCCAAGGTGGTGGCCGGTGAGCAGATCCTCACCGCCGCATTGGCCGCCGTGGCCGACGACATTGCCCGAGGTGGCCCGGGCCGTCCGGCGGTGGCCGGCAAATCGGGTCCCGACGGGCTGGTCCTGTCGGGGACGGCCTTCGCCGTCCCCTACGGGCACGTGGCCGACCGGGTGCTCGTGCCGGTCGCTGTGGAGGACGGTGCGGTGGTGGCTGTCGTCGACCCCACAGCCGACGGAGTCATTATCGAATGGGCCGACACGACCAACCGGGAAATCCACCCCCACCTCCACCTGGACGGCGTGGTGGTGGCCGGAGACGACGTCCTGGCCGGCGGGGACCCGACCACCGGCCACGACGTGCTGTTCTGGATCCTCAACCGCGCCTGGACCGGCCTGTGCGCCCTCCAGGTGGGTGTCACCGAGGCGGCCGTGGCCCAGACAGCGGAGTACCTCAACACGAGGGAGCAGTTCGGTCGGCCCCTCGCCACCTTCCAGGGCACCATGCTCCGGGCCGCCGACGCGGCCATCGACACCGAGTCCATCCGGGTGACCATGTTGCAGGCCGCCTGGCGGCTGGACAACGGGCTCGATGCCGATCTGGCCGTGAGCGTGGCTGCGTGGTTCTCGGCGGACGCCGGGTCCCGGGCCGTGCACGCCACCCAGCATCTGCACGGCGGGATGGGGGCCGACATCGAGTACCCCATCCACCGCTACTTCCTCTGGGGCAAGCAGATCGAGCTCCTGCTCGGCCCGCCCAGTGCTCAGGTGGCCCGACTCGGCCGCCAGGTGGTGGGCGAGCTCCGCGCCGGCCACCGGGTGACGACATGAGCACCGCCGCCGGGGCGGCGACCGCCCGCCGAGTCACCACACTGGCATTCGGGGAGGTGGCGGTGGGTGACCAACTCCCGGTCCTCGCTCTCCCCCTGACCCGCACCCTCATCGTCTCCACCGCCCTCGCCAGCCGCGACTACCAGGACGTCCATCATGATTCGGTGCTGGCCGTGAAGCGCGGCTCGAAGGACATCTTCATGAACATCCTCTCCACCAACGGGATCGTGGGTCGGTACGTCACCGACTGGACCGGGCCCGGGGCCGTGCTCACCGACGTCAACATCCGACTGGGGGCACCCAACTACCCCGACGACACCATGACGCTGACCGGCACGGTGACCGAGGTCGATCCGGAGCCGGGCGACGCCGGGGCCGAGGGCCGGGGTGCAGTGGTGGTGGCGTTGCGCGGGGCCAACGGGCTGGGTGACCACGTCACCGGCACGGTGCGGGTGCTGCTGCCCGACGCCGAATCGAGGGCCGACCGATGAGCGGTCACGCCCACGCCTTCACCGGCAACACGGCCATCGTGGGCATCGGGGCCACCGAATTCTCCAAGGAGTCCGGTCGCAGCGAACTGCGCTTGGCCGCCGAAGCCGTGGACCTGGCCCTTCGGGATGCCGGCATCGAGCCCGCCGAGGTCGACGGCATGGTGACGTTCAGTTCGGATACCAACCCCGAGATCGAGATCGCCCGCAGCCTGGGCATGGGCGAGCTCACCTTCTTCAGCCGCATCCACTACGGCGGGGGGGCGGGGTGCGGCACCATCCAACAGGCGGCCCTCGCCGTCCAGGCCGGCGTGGCCGACGTGGTGGTCTGCTACCGGGCCTTCAACGAGCGGTCGGGCAACCGGTTCGGGACCGGCGTGCAGGACCGGGCTCCGGTCCCCAACGCCGAGACGGCCAATTTCGCCTGGTACGCACCCTTTGGCCTGTTGACCCCGGCCCAGTGGGTGGCCATGGCCGCCCAGCGCTACCTCCATGTGTCGGGAGCGACCTCCGAAGATCTGGGCCGGGTGGCGGTGGCCGACCGCAGGCATGCCGCCACCAACCCCAAGGCCTGGTTCTACGAGAAGCCCATCACCCTGGAGGATCACCAGGCGTCGCGTTGGATCGTCGAGCCGCTCCACCTGCTCGACTGCTGTCAGGAGACCGACGGGGGACAGGCCCTCGTGGTCACCTCCCTCGAACGGGCCCGTGATCTGCCCTCCACGCCGGTGGTCATTGAGGCTGCGGCCCAAGGGGCCGGACCCGGCCAGGAGATGATGACCTCCTACTACTACGACGACCTGTGCGGCTTGGGTGAGATGGAATCCGTGGCCCGCCAGCTCTGGCGGACCTCAGGACTCGGCCCGGCCGACATCCAGACCGCCGTGCTCTACGACCACTTCACCCCCTACGTGCTCTACCAACTCGAGGAGCTGGGCTTCTGTGCCAAGGGCGAGGCCAAGGACTTCGTGCGCGACGGCAACATCGAGATCGGGGGCGGACTGCCCATCAACACCCACGGCGGCCAGCTGGGCGAGGCCTACCTCCACGGCATGAACGGCATCGCCGAGGGGGTGCGCCAGGTGCGCGGCACCTCGGTCAATCAGGTGCCCGATGTCACCCACGCCCTGGTCACTGCGGGCACCGGTGTGCCGACCAGCGGTCTGATCCTGGGCGTCGACGGCTGAACCGGCGCGTCAACGGCTGAGCGGAGCCTGGGGGCGGGCCGGCGACCAGGACCGAGCCGGGGTGGGGTCCGCCTGGCCGGTCGGGATTACCGGACCGGCGGTTCCGCGGCGACAATGGTCACATGCGGTTCGGCCTGCACACCCTCGGTATCGGCCCCGGCGCCAACCCTGCCGTCATCGCCTCGGTGGCCTCGGAGGCCGAAGCGGCCGGATTCGCCACGCTGTGGGCCGGGGAGCACGTCGTCATGGTGGACCGGCCCGACTCGCCCTACCCGTACTCGGACGACGGCAGGATCGCCATACCATCCGACGCCGACTGGCTGGACCCCCTGCTCGCCCTGGCCTTCGCCACCGCGGCCAGCACCACCATCCGGCTGGCCACGGGAATCCTGCTCCTGGCCCAGCACAATCCGTTGGTGGTGGCCAAGCAGGCCGCCACCTTGGACGTCCTCTCCGGCGGTCGGTTCGTGCTCGGCGTGGGTGTCGGGTGGTCTCGTGAGGAGTTCGCCGCCCTCGGGATCCCATTCCGGGGCCGCTCCGACCGGGTCGCCGAGTACGTGGAGGTCATGCGCACGCTGTGGCGCGAGGACGCGGCGTCCTTCGACGGGGAGACCGTCCACTTCGACCAGGTTCGCAGCTATCCCAAGCCGGTGCGGGACGGCCAGGTCCCGGTGTACCTCGGCGGCAACAGCGACCGGGCGCTGGCCCGGGTGGCCGCCTACGGCGACGGCTGGTACGGCTTCAATCTGACCCGGACCGACGTGGCCGATCGCCTCGGGGTCCTGGCCGAGCAGTGCCGGCGGGCGGGGCGGGACCCGGCGGCGGTCGAGGTCGTGGTGTCCCTCCGTGACGGTGCCCCCTCGGACGTCGGGGAATTGGCCGACCAGGGGGTGTGTGAGCTGGTCGTGGTGGAGTCGCCTCCCGGCGATCCGGGCGCGGTGCCGGTCTGGGTGGCCGGACTGGCTGACCAGTGGGGCGTGGTTCCCGGGTAGATCCGAGGTTCCCGACGGATCACGTCGAAACTCCCTGGTTCGGTGGCTTACCGAGCGATCATCGACGGATACTCCGTCTGGAACGGGGGAGGCTCCAGGTGGACGAACGGGAGCTTGGCCGAGGGCAGCGTCACCGCAGCACGGGTACCCGGCCGCCAGGCCACGATCCGGGTACGTCCGACGCCGGCGGCGAACAACCATCCAGACCTGGACCAGGTGATGGTCGGGTCCGAGTCGCTTGGGTTCGTCCCGAGACCAGCGCCGGGGAGCGCTCGGGCCGTACCTGACGCCAGATCCACCACGACGACCTCGTCGATCGGTCGCGCCCGGTGGGCCCGGATGCTGAGAGCGAGGGCCAGCGTTGAGCCGTCAGGCGAGATCGATCCCGATCCGGACGCCATGGCCCCGGTGGGCAGCCGGACCGACCGATTCTCGCCCGTCAGGACATCGGTGATCCGGATCGTGCACTCCCGACAGGACGTGCTGGCACCGGAGACGATCACCGTGCCGTGTGCGGCGATCGTGCGTCCCGTCAGAGCGCCTTCAACGTGATTGAGGTTCGGATTCCAGATCTCGTCCCCACCCGGACCCGGGCCGTAGGCCACTTCGAGAATGATGCCAGAGTTGACGGTCTGCCCTGTCGGGAACCAGTTGGCGTCGACCGGAAGGGCGATAGGCAGTCCGATGGAACGGCCGGCAGCGTCGAACAGTTGGACCACGCCGTTCTGGGGCTCGGAGGTTGTCCCCGAACAGAGCGTGGGAGGGTGCAGGCGACCCTGCTGGAGTGCTCATAGCGGGCGACGCCGGTCGGTTCGATCGGGTCCGTGTCCGCCCGATCGCTGGACCCGAGAGCGGTGCGGTCAGTCCTCCTGCCACCGCCGGAACAGTGCGGTGAACTCGTCCGCCGCTTCGGGGGAGAGGTCCTCGACCGAGAGGGTGCCGGTGGCCGCGATGGTGACCCGCATCTGCTCCAAGTAGGTCGTGCAATTGGGGCAGCCCCTGAGGTGACCTTCGAAACGCTTGCGGTCGGCACGGGACAGGGAGCCCTCGAGGTACTCGGTGACCAGTTCCACCACCTGCTGGCAGGCCAGGTCAGGGGGACGTCGGAGGAGCCGCATCATCGTCCCCTCACGGTGAGCTCGTACTCCAGCAGGGTCCGCAGCCGACTCCGGCCCCGATGGAGGAGGACTCGTTGGTTGCCCTCGGTCACGCCGAGCACGGTGCACACGTCCTCACCGGTCAGGCCCTCCACGTCGCGCAGGACGACGACCTCCCGCTGGCGGGGCGGCAGATCGTCGAGCGCGCTCCGCAGTGCCTCGGTCCAGGTGGCGGCAACCAACCGGTTGTCGACGTCGGTCTCCCAACTCCCGAGAGGCTCAGCCCAGGCCCCGCCGGAAGTGAACCGGGAGGGGTCGACGGCCGGCTCGACGTCGGCCAGCGGGACGTCGCGGTGCTCCCGTCCGCCGGCGGTGCGGGCCCGGTTGATGAGGATGCGGAAGAGCCAGGTCTTGAACGACGACCGACCCTCGAACCGCTCGATGCCCCGCACCACGCCCATCCAGGTCTCCTGCACGGCCTCCTCGGCGATGGCCTCGCTCGGGACATAGGAGCGGGCCACCCGGAGCATGGAGCCGTGGTAGCGGTTGACCAGGACCACGAACGCCGTCTCGTCGCCGGATCGGACCCGGGCCAGGAGGTCGACATCGGGATCCACGGCCCGCATCGTAGGGCCAACCGCCGGGGAACGGTGGGCGCTCGATGGCCGGGGTGCGGTGGCCATAAGGGGCGCATGGTCTTCCTGTTCGTGGAAAGAGGGACAGCTCCTTAGTCGCTCCCTGCCCAGGAACCGTTACGCGGGGCGGGTGCCGGCGGCTCAGCGCTCGGCCACCGCCCGGTCGAGGTCGTCGGCGTCCTGTTCGGTCAGGATCCGGTAGGGGGCGTCCCTGTCCGGGCGCCACCACACCGGCTCGGGGGCCCGCCACCCCTCATTGCGCAGAACGCGCTTCAGCACCTTGGTGGTGGCCGTCTCGGGGAGTTGATCGGTGACCCGCACGTAGCGTGGCGCCCACTTGGTGCCGAGGTCGGACTCCCCGGCCAGGAAGGACACGAATCCCTCGGGGTCGAAGTGGGCACCGTCCCGGAGCAGGACCGTCGCCATGACCTGGTCCCCGACGACGGTGTCGGGAACGGCGTAGACCGAGGCCAGCACCACGTCGGGGTGGCGCTGCAGGATCGCCTCTACGGGGGCAGCGGCGAAGTTCTCCCCATCGACACGCAGCCAATCGAAGTCGCGGCCGCCGAAGTAGAAGAAGTCGTCGTCGTCCCGGTAGGCCAGATCGCCGGTCCAATACCAGCCGTTTCGCACGCGGGACGCCTCGGCCTCGGCATTGCGCCAGTAACCCTCGAAGCCGGCTCCACCGGTCTGGTTGACCATCTCGCCGATGGCCTCGTCGGCGTTCAGCAGGCGACCGTGCTCATCGAACACCGCACGCGGGCACTCCTCACCGGTGTCGGGGTTGATGATGAGGGTCCCGGGCAGCGCCCGGCCCAGCGCGCCACGGGGGGTGTCGGGGGTACGCGACACCGAGGCGCCTCCTTCGGTCGAGCCGTAGGCGTCCTGGACCGTGCAGTTGAAACGCTCGGCGAACCGGGCCACGTCGGCTTCGGCGGCCTCATTGCCGAACGCCCGGCGAAGGGTGTTCTCTGCGTCGTCGGGCCTCACCGGCGTGGCCAAGATGTAGGACAACGGCTTGCCGACATAGTTGAAGTAGGTAACCCCGTAGCGCCGCACGTCGGCCAGGAACTGCGACGCGCTGAAGCGCTCGCGGAGGGCCACGGTGGCGCCGGCGGCCAGCGCCGGCGCCCAACCGGCCATCAGCGCGTTGGAGTGGAACAGGGGCATGGCCATATAACAGACGTCGTCCTCGGTCAGGTCGAACATCTGGGCCACGATGCCGCCGATGCGGGCCAACCGTCCCTGGCTGCACAGGCAGGCCTTGGGCGCGCCGGAGGTTCCGGAGGTGAACAGGAGGAGACCGAGGGACTCCTCGGTCACCGCCGTCTCGTCCGGGTCGGGGAGCGGAGCACCCGATGCGCCGGCCATCAGCTCCGCGTAGGCGGTGGTGCCCGACGGGCCTTCGCCGCAGGGATCGTCGATGACCACGATGCGGTCGTCGGGCAGCGCCGGACCGAGGTCGTAACCCTCGACCAGCGTCCGGTAGCGGGCATCGGTGACCAGCAGCTGGCACTCGGTGTGGGACAGGTCACGGGCCAACTCGTCGCCACGGTGAGTGGGATTGCCCCCGACCAGCACCGCCCCCGCCAGGGCGGCGGCCCCCATCCAAAAGACGTATTCGGGGACGTTGTCGAGCAGGAGGGCCACGTGGAACGGGCCGGGTCGGCGCAGTGAGGCGAGGACGGCGGCCCGCTCGGCTTGGGCCCGGACCACCTGGTCGTGGGTCCAGGCGCGGTCGGCGAATACGAGGCCGGTCCTGTGGTCGCCGACTCGCTGGCGGATCAACTGGTCGATCGTCTGCATCGCTTCCCCCTGGTTTCGGCCGGCTCGGCCGGACGCACCCCCGATGACGGGGGGCGGCGTTGTCCCGGTCGACCCCGGTGTCGTCAGCGAGAGTAGGTGCAAACGCTCGCCCGGCGAACGATCTAGGCACAAATCTGGAACACGTTGCAATTTATCAGAACCCCGTGTTACCGTGAAAAGCGCGCCCAGCGCGGAGCGAGAGGAGCACCACCGCATGGAGTTCGGAGTCTTTCTCAACGGCTACCTGCCCGGGATGGCCGCACACGATCCGACGTGTGAGCACGAGATGTTCAGGCGGGAGATGGCGTACGTCGTCGAGGCGGACAAGTACAACTGGAAGTACGCCTGGTTGGGTGAGCACCACTCGCTGACCGAGTACAGCCACATGTCCGCCCCCGAGGTGGTGATGGGCTACCTGGCCCATGCCACCGACCGGATCCACATCGGCACCGGGATCATGAACCTCTCGCCCCGGGTCAACCATCCGGTCCGGTCGGCCGAGCGGGTGGCCATGCTGGACCACGTGCTGGAGGGCCGGTTCGAGTGGGGGACGGGACGCGGGGCGGGCAGCCATGAGATCGCCACGTTCAACAACCTGGACAAGAACTCCACCAAGGCCGAGTGGAACGAAGTCATCCGCCAGATCCCACGGATGTGGGAGGAGCAGGACTACATGTACGAGGGCGAGAGCTTCACGGTCCCGTACCCGCACAACATCCTGCCCAAGCCGTACGAGCGCAAGGGCCATCCACCCATCTGGGTGGGCTGCGGCAATCCCGGAACCTTCACCCAGGCCGGGGAGTTGGGGATCGGAGCCATCGCCTTTAATTTCGAGCCCATCTACAACCTGAAGGGCCGCATCGACGCCTACAAGGAGGGCATCGCCAACTGCACCGAGCCCCTCGGGCAGTTCAAGAACGACAACGTGATGATGACCAACGCCGTCATCTGCCTGAACGACCGGAACAAGGCCCGCCAGGTGGCGCTGCGCCGCGGCCGTGGCTACCTCTATTCGATGGTGTGCAACTACCACGACACCATCCCCCACCAGGACGGCGTCCCGGTGTGGCCCGAGCGGCCCCACACGGTCTCCGATGAGGGCATGCTCGACGCCCTCATCGAAGGCGGGTGGATGTTGTGCGGCGAGCCTGACGAGGTGGCCGAGCAGGTGTCCAAGTACCAGACGGTGGGCTGCGACCAACTGGTCTTCGGCCTCCCGTCCGACTCGTTGATGGAGGACGAGGTCCACGAGATGCTCGAGGTGTTCGGATCGAAGGTCATCCCGCAGTTCGACTCCGACCCGCTGCACTCCACCACCCGGTACCGTCAGACGGCCCAGCCCAAGTACAAGCCGTTCAACTTCCCGGTTCCGGACATCACCGTGGAGGAGCTCCCCACCAACGCCATGATCCAGCTGGACGGAAGTCGCACAATCTGACGCTCATGTAGAGGGTTATACCGGTGGCTATATCTCAACCGGAGGTTGAGGGTATGGCCCGGGGGATGATCAGGAATTCCAGGCGTTGAGCAGGTCATTCACCGTGGTCAACGTGGCGATGAGCGGATAAGTGTTCTCGAGGAGCGCGTCGGCGTAGGCGTGGGGAATGCCCGCCACCGTATCGCGGGGGATCACCACCCGATAGCCCAGATTGACGGCCTCGATGGCCAAGCCCAGCACCCCGAGGTTGACCGACACGCCGGTGGCCACCACCGTCTCCACACCCAGATTGCGGAGCCACGTGTCGAGGTCGGTTCCGGTGAATGGCGACACGCCGTGCAGCCGCGCCGACACCAGATCGCCGGGTTCGGGGCCGAGGTCGGCGATGAGTTCGGCCGCCGGGGTGCCCACCAAGAGGTGGCCGGGATTGCGCACCATGGCGGCGATCAGCGAGCAATTGACGACCGAGCCGGCCCGGTCGGCCCGGAACTCGGCCGTGCAGTGGATGACCGGCACTCCCAATCCCCGGGCTGCCGTCAGCAGCCGGGCCGTGTTCGGGACGACACCGACCTCGTCGGCCACGCCGGCGAGTTGGGGGAAGGAGGTGAGGTCCCCGACGACACCCCGCTGGATCTCCTGGGTCAGGACCGCGCACCGGTTCGGTGCGGCGAGCTCCCTCAGGTCGACGGGCACCGGTCTGGCCTCACCACTGGCAGCTCCGGGCCTGGCCCGGGGACAACCGCCGGGTCAACCGGCACGGTCGACACCCGGCGCACGGGAACCGTCTCACTCACCCGACGCGGTGCGGAGACCCCCACTGTCGGTCTCCTCGGGCACCTCGGCGACGATTTCGGATGCCCAGCGGTAGTCGGGTTTGCCGCTGGGCGACCGCACGATGGCCTCCACCACATGGAGCTGGCGGGGCACCTTGTAGCCGGCGATGGCGTTCCGGCAGTGAATCTGGATGTCCTCCAGCGACGGGTGCTTGTCGGCACGCGGCTGGATGATGGCGGCCACCCGCTGACCCCAGCGTTCGTCGGGGGCACCCACCACGATGGCGTCGAACACCTCGGGGTGGGACCGGACGGCCGATTCGACCTCTTCGGGGAAGATCTTCTCGCCCCCGGAGTTGATCGAGACCGAACCCCTTCCGAGCAGGGTGATCGAGCCGTCCGCCTCGACGGTGGCGAAGTCGCCCGGCATGACGTAGCGGACCCCGTCGACGTAGATGAACACCTCGGCCGTCTTGACCGGGTCGTTGTAGTAGCCGACGGGGATGTCCCCGAAGCGGGCGATCTTGCCGATGACCCCCGAACCCGGCTCGACGACGTTCATGTCCTCGTCGAAGACCACGGTGTTCCCGAGCACCGAGACGGTGGGACCGCTCTTCATGGCGGTGTTGTCCTTGCCCATGGTGACCATGCCGTTGTTGCCCGACTCGGAGGAACCGATGGCATCGATGATCATGATGGAGGGCAGGTGCTTGAAGAACTCGTCCTTGACCGGCGCCGAGAACAGGGCGGCGGACGACGTGATGGCGTACAGCGACGAGAGGTCGTACTCCGCTCCCGGGTCGTCCAAGGCCTCGACCAGGGGCTTCCCCATGGCGTCACCGGTGATCATGATGGAGTTGGCCTGTTCGGTCTCCACCAGTTTCCATACCTCGTGAGGGTCGAACTTGGGCACCAGGATGGTGCGGTTGCCCACGAAGCTCTGTCCCATGACCGACCACTGGGTGGCTCCGTGCATGAGCGGGGCGATCGGCAACAGGGTGACCTGCCCAGCTTGGCCCTTGGCCACCATCTCCTCGGGGTGTTGGATCCGGGTGTTGGTGTGGGGATCGACGCCGCCGCCCAGTGCGTAGAAGACGTCCTCGTGGCGCCACACCACTCCCTTGGGCATCCCCGTCGTCCCGCCGGTGTAGAGGATGTAGTGGTCGTCGTTGGACCGGGGGGCGAAGTCCCGCTCGGGACTTCCCTGCGCCATGGCCTCCTCGTAGGGGATGGCTCCCGGGGGAGGGGGCTGGCCCGATCCGTCATCGATGGTGATCACCAGGCGGAGGTCGGGGAGCTCGGGCAGCAGGTCGGTGACCTGGGGGCCGTAGTTGGCCTGGTGGACCAGGGCCACCAGATCGGCGTTGGCGAACAGGTAGCTGAGCTCGTCTTTCACGTAGCGGTAGTTGATGTTGATCCATACTGCCCGCAGCTTGAACACGGCCCAGGCCGTCTCGACCCACTCCACGCTGTTCAGCGAGTAGATACCTACGTGGTCGCCGGGGCCGACGCCGTGCCCGGAAAGGAAGTGGGCCAACCGGTTGGCCCGTGCCTCCATTTCGGCGAAGGTGCGGCGCTCGCCCGCGGCGACCAGGTACTCACGGTCACCGAAGGCGTCGACCGCCCCTTCGAACAGATCAGCCAGGTTGAACGTCATCGGCCAGTCAGTAGAACACGTTTCTATTCAGGCGGCAAACAGGCCCCGGGAGTCGAGGAGCGGCCCCGGGTGAGCCCGTTCCCCTCCTTCTCTCCTACCACTCGGGACCTTCAGTCGGTGGCGTCGGGTGCGGTCAGCGTGGTGGGCCGGAGGGGGAAGGCCGGGGCCACCGTCGGTGTCTTGTCGCCGGGGGTGGGGTCGACGGTTCGGTTGACGACCGGGGGGCTGGCCGGGTCGGGCATCGCCCCGAGCGCGGTGCGGACCGACCGGGCCACTCCGGGTCCGTCGAGGCCCAGTCGGGCCAGGATGCGATCGGGTTTGTCCTGGGGGATGTAGGCGCGCGGGGATGCCGAGGGAGATGACCGGTGGGGCTCCGCCCGGTGGGGACGACTGGCGTAGCGCATCGGCCAGGAACATGCCCGCCCCGCCTTGGCGCACTCCGTCCTCGGCGGTGATCACCACGTCGTGGCCGGCGGCGTCGGCCAGCATCGCCGGGTCGGGGTCGGAGACCACCCGCACGTCCCACACGGTTACGTCGATGCCCTCGGCCTCGAGTTCCCGAGCCGCCTCCTCGGCGGCGATGACCATCTTCCCGATGGCCAGGATGCACACCGAGCCGTCACCGCTCCGGGCCTTACGGGCGCTGCGGCCCGATCCCACTGTGCCGGGCGCCACCCACGGGGCCGGGGTCTTCGGGAAACGGATCATGGAGGGTCCATCGAGTGTGAGCGCCTCGGCCAGCATGACTTCGACTTCCTGGGCCGACGAGGGGGCGAAGACCGTCATCCCGGGGATGGATAGGCCGAGGGCCATGTCCAACACTCCGTGGTGACTGGCCCCGTCGTCGCCGGTGATGCCGGCCCGGTCGAGAACCAGGACCACCGGCAGCCGGTGCAGGCCGACGTCGAGGTTGGCCTGGTCGAAAGCCCGGCTGAAGAACGTCGAGTACACCGCCACCACGGGCCGCATCCCGGCCATGGCCATACCGGCCGCCGCCGTAACCGCGTGCTGTTCGGCGATGCCCACGTCGACGAACCGTTCGGGGAACCGGGCTTCGAAGGGCAGGAGCCCGGTCGGTCCGGGCATGGCCGCGGTGATGGCCACGATTCGGGGATCGGCCTCGGCGTGGCGGAGCAGTGACCGGGTGAAGGCGTCGGTGAAGGTGGTGACCGGCAGCACCGCAGCCACGTCTGTGCCATCGGGCGGAGTCTCGTCAGAGCCCGGACCAGGCGCACCTGTCTCGCCGCCGGTGGCCCCCGCGCCGCCCGTCTCGACGCCTTGTCCGCTCCGGGCGTCGGCCGTGGGGACGGTGAGGGCCACCGAGACCTTCACGTCGTGCAGTCGCTGGACGTCGTCCTCTTCGGCCGGGGCGTAGCCGCGGCCCTTCTGGGTCATCACGTGGACCACGATGGGGCCGGGCCACTCCGAGGCGTTGGCCAACGCCAGCTCCACCCCGGCGATGTCATGGCCGTCGATAGGTCCGGCGTAGCGGATACCGAGAGCTTCGAAGAAGGTGTGGGGGGTGACCACTTCGCGCAGGGCGCTGGTCAGCCCGTGGACCCCCGAATAGGCCAGGTCCCCGACGCCGGGCAGTTCTCGGATGAGGTGGCGGATCCGCTGGCGCGCCTGGATATAGGCAGGATTGAGGCGGAGGTGGGTGAGTCCGAGCGAGAGCCGCGATACGGTCGGGGCGTAGGAGCGGCCGTTGTCGTTGAGCACGATAACCACCGGCGTGCCCGAGTGACCGAGGTTGTTGAGGGCTTCGTAGGCCATCCCGCCGGTCAGGGCCCCGTCACCGACCACGGCCACCACCCGGCGCTGGCTGCCCTGGAGCTGGAAGGCGCTGGCCAGTCCGTGGGCGTAGCTGAGGATGGTGGAAGCGTGGCTGTTTTCCACCCAGTCGTGCTCGGACTCGGTGCGGTTGGGATAGCCCGAGAGCCCGTCGGCTTGACGGAGCTGGGGAAAGGCGTCGCGGCGTCCGGTGACCAGCTTGTGGACGTAGGCCTGGTGCCCGGTGTCCCACAAGAGCACGTCGCGGGGCGAGTCGAAGGTGCGGTGGAGGGCCAGGGTCAACTCCACCACGCCCAAGTTGGATCCCAAGTGGCCGCCAGTGGCCGTGACAGCGTCGACGATGAATTCCCGGATCTCGTCGGACAGGACGGCCAGCTCCTCAGGACTGAGGGTGCGGAGGTCGGCGGGGCTGTCGATGTGTTCGAGGATCATGGGATTGTGGTGGTTCCTTTCCGACGAGGCTACCAGCGCGCCGACCTCGTCCCACTGTTCCGATCGACCGGGGCCGACGGGGCCTCCCCGGTCGACCGGCCGACGGACAAGAGGGCTCGTGCCGGGATGCTCGACACGTTCCCCGAGTTCGGACCAGACTGGTGTGGTGTGCACCGAGGGGCCATCACGGCGGTGCCGTGGCCGGGGCCCCGTATCGACCCTGAGGAGTGACGATGCAAGCTGAGATCAAAGGCGCGACCATGCCGCTGCTGGAGATGATCCTCGAACCCGGGGAGTCGGTCATCTCCACCCACGGGGAGCTGTCGTGGATGTCGGCCAATATCCAGCTGACCCAGACCACCTCCACGGGTGGGCAGAAGGGGTTGATGAGTGGCCTGAAGCGGGTGGTCGGCGGGGGAGGGATCTTCCTCACCAAGTATGAGGCGCAGGGAGGACAGGGCATGCTGGCCTTCGCCGCCAAGCTGCCCGGCCGGATCTTCGAGATCGGGATCGGCCCGGGCCAGGGCTACCTGGTCCACCGGCACGGCTGGGTGTGCGGAACCGACGGAGTGTCACCCACCATCGGGATGCAGCAGTCGTTCCGCGGTGGCATGTACGGGGGTGACGGATTCATCCTCCAGCGCCTCGAGGGCCAGGGCCGGGCGTGGATCGAGCTCTCCGGGGAAATCACCACCTATGAGCTGGTGGACGGCCAGTCCCTCCTGGTGCACCCGGGACATGTCGGGCTGTTCGAGGACATGGTCAAGTTCAGCATCACCCGTCTGTCCGGCATCAAGAACATGGCCTTCGGCGGCGACGGCTTCCACCTGGTGTCGTTGACCGGACCCGGGCGGGTGTGGCTCCAGAGCATGCCGGTGCCGATCCTGGCTCAGGCCATCGAGCCCTACCTGCGCCACGAGGACGACCATTCGGGGGTGGATGCCGGCGTCGGCGGTGTGCTCGGCGGCATCATCGGCAAGAACCTCTGAACGAGGCCCACGGGGGCGGCCGATGATCCAAGGAGACGGGCCGGCCCGGGACTCCGATCCGCTGGCGGAGGTGCTGACTCCGGGCGGTAGGTGCCCGTTAAGGCGGTCCGGATCATGGACGGCGACCAGACGGCGGAATCCGGAACCCAGCCGACACGATGCCGACGTCTCCACTGGTGGATCGTCGGCGGCGTGGCCGTCGTCGTGGTGCTGGCCGTGGCCGGACCGTTCATCTACATCCACCTGATCGAGGTACCGGCTCCGGCCAGGCTCACACTGCCGGGGACCTCGAAAGGATCGGCCACACCGTCGGGCAGTTCCGAGTCGGGCAGTCTTGCCGGCACCTGGGCCGTAGGGCCCGGCTCGGTCGTCGGCTACCGCGTCCAGGAGGTGCTCATCGGTCAGAACGCGACCGCTGTCGGGCGCACCTCCACCGTGTCGGGGTCGGTTGCCATCACCGGCACCACAGTCACGGTCACCGTCGACATAGCCTCGGTGAAGAGCGACCAGTCCCAGCGCAACGCCCAGTTCGATGGGCGGATCATGGATCTGGCCACCTACCCGACCGCGACCCTGCGCCTGACCGGCCCGATCTCCCTCGGCTCCGTCCCGGCCCTGGGCAGTGAAGTCAGCTATACGGACACCGGGTCCCTCACCATGCACGGCGTGACCAGGAGCGTCAGCCTCCCGGTCCCCGCCGAGCGCACCGCCACCGGCATCGCCGTGCTCGCCGACATCCCCATCGCCTTCCCCGACTGGCACATCGCCAACCCCAGCGTGGGAGGGTTCGTCACCACAGCCAACACCGGCACACTCGAGGTGCTGCTCCTCTGACGCGGGGCGCGGGCAACCCCGCCGTCACCTCGGGCAACTCGTCGAGGGCGGCGGGTCCGCAGGGCGGTGGCGGTCCGGTGACCGTGCCGCCGACGACCGTGTCTCCCTTGACCATCGGATCGGGCAGCTGACGCCCCCTTCCGAGCGAAGCTTGCAAACACTGCTGGCCTGACGGCGCGTCAGCTAACGTCGAACCCCGTGACAGGACCGGCTCGGGGGCCGGCCCGCAAGCGCCGGGGAGCCGGGGGAGGGGGAAGCGGCTGTGGTCGATCACCACGCTGACGACGAGTTCCACTCGACCGACCCGACCGACCCGTTCTGGACCGAAACCTGCTGGTTCACCTTCACCGTCCCCGAGCGTCGGCTGTCCGGCCAGTTCTATCCCTTCTTCCGCACCAACCAGGGGGTCCTATCCGCCGGGGTCTTCTTCTGGGACGACACCGGGACCACGCCGGCCGACATCCTGCACGCCCGGCACTTCTGGCACCTCCCCATCCCCGCCCAACCTCTGTCGGACATCCACCTGCCCAACGGCGTGAGCTACCGGTGTGTCGAGCCCCTTCGCCGCTACGAGCTCGCCTACCGGGACCCCGACGCCAGCCCGGCCGACGATCCCATGGTGCGAGCCGATCTCACCTTCACGGCGATCGCTCGACCCAACTACCTCGGGGAGTCCCACCTCGACCAGCCCGGACGGTATGAGGGCACCATCGTGCTCGACGGCGAGGAGTTCGTCGTCGACTCCTACGGCTTCCGTGACCGCTCGTGGGGCCCCCGGTCGCAGTTCGGCCGGGGCATCCACGGGACCCCGGCCCGCTGCGGCGGCTACAGCTACGCCACCGCGACCGACCGCCACGCCTTCCACGCCATCACCATGGACTTCAGTGGGGATGCCGCCGCCCAGGTCGGCGGGGAGGATGGATCCGGCTCCATGGCCATCCACGGCTATCTGCTGCGGGACGGTGAGTGGTCGAAGGTCGCGTCGGGAAACCGACAGGTGCTGGAGCGGGATCCGGACACCGCCTACCCCACGGCCGTGACGCTCGATCTGGCCGACGAGTTGGGTCGGACCCTGCACGCCGAGGGGCGCTGCCTCAACGGGCTCGGCCTGTTCCTCAACCCCAACCTCTTCTCGGTCAACTGCCTGACCGAATGGTCCTTCGACGGAACCACCGCCTACGGCGAGGACCACGACAACTGGAGCGCCACCGGCATCCGCGAGTTCCTCCGATCCCGTCGGGCCGGTGCGTCGACCTGATTGGCCCGTTCTCGATGCGACCTGACCCGACACACTGTGACGCCACTGGCCCGAATTGTTGCAACCGACCCGACCCATCCGCTACATCCGACCAACCGAGGTGGACGACCAATGACCATGACCGACGGACCGAGCAGCGAACGTCCGAAGACGTCCACCCGGGACTACGAGCAGCTCCGGGTCCAACTGGAGTCCTGGCTGCAGGAGCGGGTGCCGGGTTCCACCGTCTCCGAGCTCATCGTGCCCGAGTCGAACGGCATGTCGTCCGAGACGGTCCTCTTCGACCTGGCGGTTCCGGGTGAGGCCGAGCCCCGGGCCCTGGTGGCCCGCATCGCCCCGGACCCGGCCGCCGACCCGGTGTTCCAGACCTATGACATGGAGCGCCAGTTCCTGACCATGCAGATGGTGGCCGAACACACCGACGTCCCGGTGCCCACCGTGCTCTGGCTGGAGAACGGCACCGATGTCATCGGGGTGCCGTTCTTCGTCATGGAGCGGGTGGAGGGCATCGTGCCGCCCGACGTCCTTCCCTACACGTTCGGGGACAACTGGTTCTTCGAGGCCGATCTGGCCGACCAGCAGCGGCTGGAACGCACCGCCGTCGAGGCCCTGGCCGCCCTGCACGAGCTCACCGTCGACGGTCCGGCCGCCTTCTTGGCCGGTCCGGACGACGGGGCCAGCCCGCTCCGGCACCATGTGGACGAGATGCGGGCCTACTACGACTGGGTGGCCGCCGACGGGGTCAGCTCCCCCTCATCGAGCGGGGCTTCGAGTGGCTGGAGGAGCACTGGCCCAGCAACGAGGACGACGCCGTGTTCAGTTGGGGCGACGCCCGGGTGGGCAACATGATGTTCGTCGAGTTCGAGCCGGTGGCCGTGCTGGACTGGGAGATGGCGTCGATCGGGCCCCGGGAGATCGACCTTGGTTGGATGATCTACATCCACCGGTTCTTCCAGGACCTGGTGGAGGACCTCGGGTTGCCGGGCATGCCCCACATCCTCACGCGGGCGACGGTGGCCGGGTTGTACCAGTCGGTGACCGGCTACGAGCCCAGGGACCTCGACTTCTACACGGCCTATGCCGCGTTGCGCCACGGCATCGTGATGTTCCGGATCACCCGACGCTCCATCCGGTTCGGTGAAGCCGAAATGCCCGAGGATCCCGATCATGCCATCCTCCACCACGCCCACCTGGCCCGGATGCTGGACGGCGTCTACTGGGACGAGGTGAAGTCCTGACCGGGCCGTGTGCTCATCCCGGTGCCGTCGGGTGGTCTGGCGACGGAGCCTTCGACCTACCGGACGTTCTTCAAGAACGTGTCCCGGTCGACGATCACCCGGATCAGCTTGCCCGCCGCCACCAGGCCGGCACTCTCGGAGACCGACAGGGTGAAGACCAGACGGCGACCCTCGATCCGGTCGAGGGTGGCCTCGGCCCAAACCGTCCCGCCGACTCGCACCGGGACCAGATGGTCGAACTGCACCCGCTTGGCCACCGACGTGCAGTTGTCGGCGAGTTCGCCGTCGATGGCCTTGCAGCTGGCCTCCTCGCACAGGGCCACCAGTCGCGGCGTGGCCAGGACCGGGACCGTCCCCGAGTGGAAGGCTTCGGCTGTGTCGGCCGCGGTGACCTGCAGTTCGATTCGGGCGGACAGACCGGTGTGCGGAGCCACGCCGGTACGATACGTGACACAGCAGGCATCGGCCACCTGGCGCCGAGCGGTGTAACGAGGAGGCTGTGGTGATCGATCCCCCTGTACTCGAGCGGGTGCTCGGTGAGGCCCTGCGGCACGGTGGCGACTTCGCCGAGGTCTTCGCCGAGGACCGCGTCGACCTCGTCAGCGCTGCTGGACGACGGGAGGGTGGAGGAGCTGTCGTCGGGCCGCGAGCGCGGCGCGGGCATCCGGGTGGTCTCGGGTGACACCACTGGCTTCGCCCATACCGCAGACCTCTCGGAGTCGGGACTGCTGAAGGCGGCCGAGGCGGCCTCGGCGGTAGCCCGGAGCGGCGGGGGAGGGACGGCCACCGTGGCGGTGGGGCCCCTCCCGACCGGTGCACCAGCGAGGGGCACTGCCGATACCGGTGATGACCCGGCATCGCTGTCCCTGGCGTCCAAAGGTCAAAGCCTCGAACTGTTGCGTCGGGCCGACGAAGCGGCCCGGGCCGCGGGCGGAGCCATCACCCAGGTCCAGGCGGGGTGCGGGGGGTCCCGCCGGCGGGTGCTCATCGCCAACTCCGAGGGTCTGTACGCCGGCGACGAGCAGGCTCGCACCCGGTTTTCGGTGTCGTGCGTGGCCTCGGGCGACACGGGCCTCCAGACCGGATTCGAGTCGGCGGCCCGCACGCTCGGGTTCGAGCTCTTCGACGAGGTGTCGGTGGAGGAGTTGGCCCAGCTGGCGGCCCGCCGGGCCATCTCCAAGCTGTCGGCCCGCCCGGCCCCGTCCGGTGAGCTGCCCGTGGTCCTGGCCGGAGGGAGCGGCGGCATCCTGTTCCACGAGGCCTGCGGCCACGGCCTCGAGGCCGACCACATCGTGAAGGACGCCTCCGTCTACACCGGCATGGTGGGTCAACAGGTGGCCAGCCCACTGGTCACCCTGGTCGACGACGGCACGATCGGCTCCGAATGGGGCACGTTCCACGTCGACGACGAGGGCCGTCCGGCGCAGCGGAACGTCCTCATCGACCACGGGGTCCTGACCGACTATCTGTGGGACTACCTGAGGGCCAGGAAGGAGGGCCGGGTGTCCTCGGGCAACGGCCGACGCCAGACCTACCAACACCTGCCCATGGTGCGGATGACCAACACCTTCCTGCTCCCCGGGAACGAGGATGCCGACGAGATCGTGGCCCAGACGCCCCGGGGGGTCTATGTGGCCAAGCTGGGTGGCGGCCAGGTCAACACCACCACCGGTGACTTCGTCTTCGGGACCACCGAGGCGTACCTCATCGAGGGGGGCAAGATCACCGAACCGCTGCGTGACGCCAACCTCATCGGGAACGGCCCTGAGATCCTGAAGCGGATCGACGCGGTGGCCACCGACTTCGCCATGACCCCGGGCACCTGCGGCAAGGACGGCCAGAGTGTCCCGGTGGGTTGCGGTCAGGCCACCATGCGCCTGACCGGGGTGACCATCGGCGGTACGGCCGAATGAGCGCCGTCACCGATACCGACACCGGCCGGACGGGACCGGGGGCCGACGACCTCGTGGACCTGGCCGAGCGGGTGGCCGGATGGGCCCGCACCGGTGAGGATCTCGAGGTCTACGTGGCGCGAGGTGACGAGACCGACATCCGCGCCTATGCCGGCGAGGTTGAGTCGCTCACCTCGGCCACCTCGGCCGGGATCGGGATCCGGGTGGTCGTGGACCACAAGCTGGGATTCGCCTGGGCCGGTTCGCTGGATCAGACCGTTCTGGAAGAGACCCTGGCTGAAGCCCGGGACAACGCCACCTACGCCACCCCGGACGAGCACGTGCAGCTGGCCGTGCCCGACGGCATGGCCGCCGTGCCCGTCGACCTGTGGGACGGCGGACTGGCCTCGGTGCCCACCACCGAGAAAGTGGCCCTGGCCCTGGCCCTGGAAGCCCAGGCCCGCGCCGCCGATCCGCTGATCCGCCAGGTGGACCACGCCGACTACGGCGACGCCGCCGTGGAAGTTGCCCTCGTGTCCACCACGGGTATCCGCTCGTCGAGCCGGAAGACATCGGGGTATATCTCGGTCGGGGTCATCGCCGGCGAGGGCGAGGCCAGCCAGACCGGCAGCGGCTTTAGCGTGGACCGCGGCTTCGCCGGGCTGGATCCGGACAAGGCCACTTCCGACGCCGTGACCCGGGCCGTTCAGGATGCTCGGGGCCACCAAGGGACCCTCGGGCCGCTCCACGGTGGTGTTCGACCGACGGGTGGCGACGACGCTCCTCTCTGTGGTGTCCTCGGCCCTGTCCGGGGAGGCCGTGGCCAAAGGCCGGTCCTTCTTCGCCGGGCGGATCGGGGAGGTCGTCGGTGACGCCGCCCTCACGTTAGTGGACGATCCCACCGATCCGAGGGCCTACGGCGCCGCGTCCTACGACGCCGAGGGCCTGGCCTGCCGTCGGAACGTACTCATCGACCGGGGCGTGCTCCGTGCCTTTCTCTACGACACGGTCTCGGCTTCCAGGGCCGGGGTGGCCTCGACCGGCTCGGCGGTCCGCGGTGGATTCGCCGGTACCCCCGGTCCCGGGTGCCGGGCCCTCACCCTCGCCCCAGGCCCCGAGGGCTACGACGAGGATGGGGTGCTGGCCGCGGTGGGGGAGGGAGTGTTCGTCCAGTCCATGACCGGAGTCCACTCCGGGGTCAATCCGATCAGTGGCGACTTCTCGGTCGGAGCGGAGGGGCTGATGATCCGTAACGGCCGCCTGGCCGAGCCGGTCCGGGAGATCACCGTGGCCTCCACCCTGCAACGGATCCTGCAGTCACTGGTGGCGGTGGGTGCCGACGTCGAGTGGCTGCCCGGGATCGCCGCCGGCCAGACGCTGGCCGTCGGCGACATGCAGATCAGCGGGGTCTGACCGGACGCTCGCCACCTCGGTCCGGGTCCCCGGGGGTTCTGGCGCCGCGCTACTGCGCCGCTCTTCCCCGTCGAGCCCGATTGTCGGGTCCGTCAGTGGACAGCCGCCGTCGCTTTGGTGCAGGCATCGAGGGCGCTCGGTGTCGACGTGTAGTAGATGGATCCGTTGATGGCCAGCGAGTATGGCCCCGCAGCGGCAGCCGTCGGCGTGCCTCCGGTCCACAGGGGCGTCTCGGCCGACGACGCCGACGACGAGGTGCCGGCCGACGACGTGGATGTTGCGGCGTTGGCACCGTAGGAGAGCACGAACGTCTGGATCACGAACAGTCGCGGGAAGCCGTCGAGGTCGTTGATGAACGTGCTGATCTGGCCATAGTTGCCGGTGACCGCCAGTGTGGTCGGCACCGCCACCACGCCGGCCGGAGTGGAAGTTCCGGTACTCGGCGTGGACGCCGTGGTGGCCGGAGCGAAACCGCTGAACTGGGTGAGGGCCACGCCGGATCCGGCCACCAGTCCGTTGAACTGGTTCTCGAACGAGGATTCCTCGGCATCGACGTCAGTCGGGCTCTGGACGCTCGGGATCTGGGTGGCGATTTTCTGCAGATCGGCACAGCTGGACGACAGCTTCTGCTGCTCTGACTTGAGGGAGGCCAGTTTGGCCTCCAGGGTGGTCTGCTGATTCTGCAGCGTGGTCTGCTGCGTCTGGAGGCTCGAGAGCTTGGAGTTCTGGGGAGAGATGAGGACCGCCCAGACCAACAGGGCCACGACCAGAGTTGCCGCCCCCATCAACAGGGGAATCCGGTACTCGCGGACTTCGTTCATTTCAGGCTCGCATTCTTCGAGAGACTGGCGTTGGGGGTGATGGAAATGGTGAAGGGGAACGAGATGGTCCCGTCGGCGTTGGCCGTCGTCCCACCCTGCAGCGGGTTGGCGAAGAGTTGGGACGAGGACACGGCGTTGATCCACGCCTCGGAGATGGACAAGCTGGGACCCGGACCGGTCACCGAGAGCTGGACCGTCCCGATGGCCGCCGACTGGGTGGCACTGGAGGCACCGGCGGACGTGGAGCCGGTCGAGGCCGTGGTGGCCCCGGTCGACGTGGTTCCCGCCACCGACGCGCCGTTGAACGACTGGACCTCGGCCCCTGCCGGGGTGATGGACACCAGGTTGTTGAAGACCTGTGGCCAGTCGATGGCCGCGTCGAGCACGGAGGCCCGTCGCTGCACCCCGGCTGTGTAGGCGTTGTTGGCCGCCACCACCAGGTCGTACTTGGGCACCTGGGCATTGAGCGTGGTGATCTGACTCTGCAGGGTGTCCACGTTGTTCTGTGCGTTGTGGACCTGCAGGAACTTCCAGGCGCCGAAGGCCAGAAGCAGGACCACCACGGCCACGCAGCCGACCATGGTCCGCTCCTGGATCCGCTTCATCCGGGTGCGCTTGGCCACCTCGGGTGGGAGCAGATTGAACTTCTTCACGGTCTTGTCCGGCTCGGCCAGGGCCAGTCCGATCGGCGTCGACAGCACCGGTCCGACCTCGTTCATCTGGGCAACGGTGAGGTCGAGCTTGGAGGTGTTGAGGCGAGCCAGTGGTGACACCGGCAGCACCGGGAGGTGGATCTGGTCCTCCAGCATGGGCAAGAGCCCGTAGAGGGACGAGCCTCCACCGGTGACCAGCACCCGGGACACCGGTAGCCGTCCGGGCAGCGAGGCGAAGTACTGGATCGAGTTACGGATCTCCCCCACCAGCTCGGCCATACTGGCCTGGGCGGCCCGCTGGGCCGTCTGCAGCTGGGGTGACTCCTCACCGAGACGGCGCTTCATGCCCTCGGCGTCGGAGAGGGGGATGTCGAGAGCTCCGGAGATGGCTGCCGTGGTGGCGTTCCCACCCGAGCCGATGGTGCGGACGAACTGGGGACGGCCGTTCTGGTGGACGACCACGACGGTGAGCCCGGCGCCGACCGAGACGATGGCCTCGGGCTGCTCGGACTCCTCATGGCCCCCGATGGCCCGCACCAGCGCCGACGAGATGAGGTCGACGCCCACCACCGTCAGGCCGGCCTTCTCGACGGTCTCGATCACACCGTTCACGAGATCGGTGTGGGCGGCGGCGACGAGCACCCGACGCATCTTGTCCCCCTCGGGCGACGTGTAGTCGGCCAGGATCTGGGAGGACAGGATGGTCTGTTCCGGTGGGAAGGGGATGACCTCTTCGGACTGGAACCGGACGGCGCTGTCGACTTCGTTGTCCGGCACGAAGGGAAGGTCGAGCTCCCGGGTGATGGCCCGCAGCCCGGCGATACCGACGATGACGGTCGAACTGGAGAACTGCCCGTTCTCCCACAGCTTCTTGATGGCTTCGGACACAGACGAGCCGTCACGGATCTCCCCGTCGACCAGTGAGCCGGGGGGCAGGCCGACCTGGCCGTAGGTAAGGAGGACCGGCTGGGAATGACTGATGTCGATCTCGGCGGCGCGCACCGCGCTGGTGCCGATGTCGAGTCCTACCACGAGTTGGGCCATGTCAGCGCTCCCCTGCGTTCAGATGGCGTTCGTCACGACGAGGACCGGCGTGTCCAGTGATGTCCGCCGACACATTCCGGCCCGACCCGGGGTCTGATCCTCGGCTGGCCTCCGTCACGATGTTCACGCTTGGTTCTCCGGTCCTTCTGCGACCACCCGGGGATGGTCGATGGTTTGGCCGGTGCCCGAGTGCAAGGACACCAGACTGTACGAAGATCTATCGGACAAAACGGTTGGTAGCTTGAGGCACTCTGTAACCCACCGCTATGGGCCCGTCGACCGGTCGCCGAGCTCCAGCGGGCGTGCCGCGGGCAGGAAGTTCCTGCCTGGGCGCAGGTGGTGGGAAGGGGTTGGGGTTGCTACGGATCGCCGTCTACCCCGGGGGTTGCCGTCGGGCCCCGGGGCCCTCCGGGCGGACCACGGTGTCCTGCGCCGCGACACGACGGCGGCCGAAACGTGTGGATCCCGCCGGGAGTCGTCCCGACCCCGGAGGGTCCTAGACGAAGGTGTTGGCGAACGACCCGGTCTGCATGATGCCTTTGCGTTCGAGCATCACCTTGAGGTCGTGGGGACTGGTGGCCGTGGCCATGGCTTCGTCGAGATCGATCCGCCCGTCGGTGAGCAGCGTGACCAGAGACTGGTCGAAGGTCTGCATGCCGTAGTACTCACCATCGGCCACGATGCCCTCGATGTCACCGGTCATGAGCGGATCGATGATGGCCTGCTGGATCCTCCCGTTGACCACCAACATCTCGATGGCCGGCACACGGTCCTTCCCGTCGGCGGTGGGGATGAGGCGCTGGCAGATGATGCCCTTCAATGAGCCGGCCAGGCTGACCCGGGTCTGGGTCTGCTGGTGGGGAGGGAAGAAGTCGACGATCCGGTTGATGGTCTCGGTGGCATTGATGGTGTGGAGGGTCGAGAAGACCAGGTGGCCCGTCTCGGCGGCGGTCAGAGCGGCCGACACCGTCTCCTGGTCCCGCATCTCACCCACCAAGATGACGTCGGGGTCCTGGCGGAGGACCACCCGCATGGCCGACGAGAAGGAGTCGGTGTCGAAGCCCACCTCCCGCTGGTCAATGTCGGCCAGATCGTCCGTGTGGAGGTACTCGACGGGATCCTCGATGGTCACCACGTGACACGAACGGTTGTGGTTGATGTGGTCGATCATGGCGGCCAGCGTGGTCGTCTTGCCCGAACCAGTCGGGCCGGTGACCAGGACGAGGCCCCGCATCTCACTGGCCAACCGGGTGACCACTTCGGGAAGCCCCAACTCGTCGACGGTGGCTGCGCTGGATCGGACCCGGCGCATGGCCAGGGCCACCGAGCCTCGTTGGAAGTAGGCGTTGACCCGGAAGCGGCCGGTGCCGGTCAGGCCGTAGGCGAAGTCCACCTCGCGCTTCTCGTGGAAGATCTCCAGAATGGGCGGCGGCATCATCGCCTCGGCGATGGTCACGGTCTCCTCGGGGGTAAACCGGGGCTCGTCGTCCATGGTCCGCAGTGCTCCTGCCAACCGCATTCGAGGAGGAGAGCCAGCCTTTATATGCAGGTCGGAGCCGTCCAGGTCGGACAGCATTACCAGCAATCTGTCGAGATCTGATGTGTCCACGTCCAGTAGTTTACGAGCCGAAATGCCCATTTGGCGAGGACAAATTCAAAATTAATTCGTTCTCAAGTTGGCGCGATACCTGGTCGATGCAGACGGGTTGGATCGATGTTGAAGCAGTCTATGAGGTTCCATCCTTTGAGGATGTTGTTACCGCCTTCGCCGGCTTTGTCGGGGCTGACGGCTTGGTGGCCGAATCCGTCGGGGCCGTCTTCGAGGGCGACGTCGAGGCGGCATCGCCTGAAGGGGTGGCACCGCCAGATTTGTCGGATTTGTCGGATTTGTCGGGTTGGTCGGATTTGTCCGAGCCGGAGGACTCGGTCGAGGCACCGTCGGCGGAGGCCGGCTTGGCCGAACTGCCCGAGCGGCTGTCCGTCTTGTAGAAGCCACTTCCCTTGAACACGATCCCAACGTTTCCGAAGACCTTGCGGACGGGGGATCCGCAGGTGGGACACGAGGTCAGCGCATCATCCTGGAACGACTGGACGACGTCGAAGTTCTTCTCGCAGCTGTCGCAGTGATACTCGTAGGTGGGCAACCGGGTGGTCCTCTCGATCCGAAGCCAACGTCAGGCTGGCAGTCTACTTGAGAGAGTGCCAATGCCGACCTGGGGCTCCGGAGTCCCGTACACTGGGGCGGTGAACGACGGCCTCGCCTCATGACTGACCGCAGCCTCAGCCACCTGGACCCCTTCAGCGGCACCCGAATGGTGGACGTTTCGCCCAAGGAGGCGACTCACCGCCGGGCCTTGGCCCGCTGCAAGGTGGCGATGAAGCCCGAGACGACAGCCAAGGTGGCCAACAACGCCATCACCAAGGGCGACGTCCTGGCTGCGGCCCGGGTGGCCGGCATCCAGGCGGCCAAGCGGACGGCGGACCTGGTACCCATGTGCCATCCGCTCCTGGTCGGTGCTGTCCACGTGGATTTCACCATCGGCGACGACTTCGTCGAGGTCGAGGCCAAGGTGGAAGCGGTGGACCGGACCGGCGTGGAGATGGAGGCTATGACGGCCTGTGCCATCGCCGCACTCACCGTCTACGACATGTGCAAGACCACCGACCGCACCATGAGCATCGGCCAACTGATGTTGTGGGAGAAGACCGGTGGAAGCTCCGGCGTCTGGAAGCGGGATCCGCTGACCTGAGCCGGTTGCGTCAATTCGGCCGGGCGCTCAGTCTCCCGGGAATGTCCGGAGGAAGCCGGGAAGGTCCTGAGGAAGGAGCCGGCCCGCTCTCAGCGAGTGAGTTTCCAGAACTGCTTTCTCGACTTGGTCCCTTTGTTCCGCGCCGACGAGAAGAAGAAGTCGGGGGCCATCGGTGAGCCATTGAAGGACAGGGCCATGGCCGTGGTCTCATCGAGTTCGGGAACGGGCCGGGGTTTTGTCGGCGCGGCCACCGTCGATGTGGCCGTTACTCCTTCATCAGTCCCCAACGCCAGGATGTCGTTGGCCATGGCCGCACTCGCCGCGAAGTCGGCGCGCTGCCGGGGCGGAGGAGGAGGAGGCGGCGGCGGCGGCGGCGGAGCATCCATCGTCTCCACGGCCGGCGTCGGTGTCTGGGCGGTCATGTCGTGCGAAGTCATGGCATCGTCGTTCGTTAGGAGTGGTGTGCGACTCGAGGTGGACCGCCAACCGCTCGATGAGCTCCTACACCAGAGTATCGGCTGAAAGTCGATTTCCGACAGGGGTATCAGGAAAAAATCTCTGATCGGGATGTATCGTCGTTTCCCGCCGGGCGGTGCTCAGCCGCGAACGGCGGAGCGGAGATCCCGAAGGGAGAGCTCCGAGGTGGCTTCACCGCCGCATTGCGAGCAGTGCTCGACGTGGCGCCAGCTGCGCAGCAATCGGGTGCCCTCCGGATTGAGGAGCACAACGAAGGATTCCGACAGAGGGTCGATCTCCACCCCATAGCACGCCTGCCATTCGGTGGACGCCGTGGTGTGATGATCCGAGCCTTTGACGAGTCGCCGAAACCTCGAATGGTCCATGTCGATGATCCAGGTGCTGTGGCACGACTCGATGACGATCTGTTCCACTTCGTCAGTATCCCATAATTTGACGAGAATCTTGCAGTGATTTCATGTCGGTTCAGTGACAGTTGCTCATCGGTTTGCCTCGCCACGATACTGAACGTGGCCGATCCCGATAGTGGCAGGGGCATGTCATCGCCAAATTCGTCGCCATAAACTCATTTATGGTCGAGAATCGTGGCTGGTACCCAGACATCGACAGTGGTACCGAGACCCGGCGCCGAGTGGATGACCAGGCGGGATCCGATGAGGTGGGCTCGTTCGGTCATGCCCGGGAGCCCCATCGAAGGGGACCGGACCCCGTCGGAGCGGTCAGAGGGCTCGAATCCGACGCCGTCGTCTTTGATCAGCATGCGCAGGCCACCGGCCTCGAAATCCATCCCGACGGCCACGCTTCGGGCGGCCGCGTGACGCTCCACATTGGTCAGGGCCTCCTGTGCGATGCGGAAGAGGGCCAGTTCCACGGTCGGCGCCAGCCGCCTCTCCGGTCCGGTCACGCCGAACGACGTAACGAAGTGTTGGCGCTCTCCGGCCTCGGAGACCAACTGACTGATCGAGGCCACGAGACCGAGGTCGTCGAGGATCGACGGACGCAGGCCTTTGGCGATCGACCGTAACTCGGCCACCGTTTCCTCCACAATCGTGCGGAGTCCCGACAGACCCATCTGACGTTCGACGGGGACAGCCGTCGGAGCGATCGACGGGTTACCCTCGATCGACACCGTCGATGCGGAGGCGTCCACGGTGTCGATCTGGCGGCAGAGGTGGATGAGGGTCTGCAGCGGTCCGTCATGGATTTCCTGGGCGATGTGCCTTCGCTCCTCTTCCTGGCCCAGTACTACCCGGGCCGCGTATGCCTCCATCAGGTCATGGCGACGGGTTTCGGCCGTGACGTCTTCGAAGACAACCTGCATACGTCTCGCCCCGTTGTCCGGAACCAGCATGGTGGCGGTGGGACGGAACAGCACTCGGTCGCCCCCGATGTCGAAGGGGAGGGGTTCGATCGGTTCGATGTCGGTGGACGACCCGCCATCTCCTCGGTCTGCGTGACGGCGCCACGAGATCAGTTGGGTGAGAACCCGTGCCGCGGCATCGGCTCCGATCATGTCCACCAGTCGTAGAGGAGTTGCCGGTCGGGGGGATGGGGAGTGGGAGGACGGAAGCTGGTGATGTCCGAAGGCGCGCTGGGCCGAGGCGTTGGTCTCGAGCACGATCCCGTCGCCGTCGATGATGAGGATGGGCGCTTGGTTCGAATCGAACAGGTCGCGGTAGAGGGCTTCAGCTGACAGATGAGCCTCCCGTGAGGTCTCGGCCAGCCGACGCGCCACGCGTTCGGCCGAGACCCGTTGTCCAATCAGGAGGCCCAGGCCATCGATGAGCACCACTTGGGTCAACTCGGCCCAGGCGACAACTCCCTGGTGGGCGCTGAGCGACGTGACGAAGCGGGGAACGGCAAGGAGGGTGATCCAGGCGCTGGTGGACACGGCCCCGGCGAACCCGTAGTTGAGGGCGGCACAGACCGCCGGCACCGTGAACAGGGCCAGCGTGGAGAATTCGACGACCAAGGAGGTGTCGTCGAGATGGAATGCCACGGTGGCGGCCAGCCTGAGCAGGTAGAGGGTGAGTACCACCAACTGGATGATCCAGAATCCGGACCGGGCCCAGGGCTGGTCCCCACTGTCGTGATCGGTGGCGATCAAGGAGCCGGCAACGGTCACCCGGTCACCGCCAGCGTTCGCCACCTCCTCAGGCCCCGTGCTCAGGGAGGGCACCGTGGCCGGCGTGGGCGCGATCACTGGATCGGCCAGGGGTGACGTCCCACCCACCCGGGCGGTTTCGGGAATATCCAGTCTGGTCATGGATGACCAACCGGAGTCTCGTCAGGATCACGAACGAACAGCCCGTTGGCCAGTGCGTAGTGGACGAGTTCGGTTCGCGAGGTGGACCCAACCTTCTCGAATACGTGGTTGAGGTGTCCCTCCACGGTGCGGGGGCTTATTCCGAGCTGGTGGGCGATGGCCTTGTTGGATCGTCCCTGGGCCACCAGACGCACGACTTCCTTCTCGCGCCCGGTGAGTCTCGGGCCCGCGGTCCGCGGGTCGACCGCTGGCGCCTTCTCCCCGTGACCTGAGGGGACGCGCTCCAACAGGGTCATCCCATCGCACGCAGCCCGGATGGTGCGTACCAGTTCGTCGCTGGGCGTGGTCTTCAAGAGGTAGCCGGACACGCCGGCGGCCAGGGCGGCACGCACATAGTGCTCGTCGTCGTAGGCACTCAGGATGAGCACGGTGGTGGCCGGGTGGTCCTCCACGATCTGACGCGCCAGGTCGATCCCGTTGATCGACGGGAGACGGATGTCCACCAGGACCACATCGGGATCCGTACGATCAATCACGGCGATGGCGGATCCGCCGTCATCGGCCTCGCCGACGACGGTGAATCCGGAGGCCTCGTCGAGGATCCTGCGGGTGCCGGCCCGGAGCAGCTCGTGGTCGTCGACCACCACGACCCGGCGTACCCGGTCCTCGAGGGCCAACGCCGCTGGGCGGGCCAACTCGTCGGATCCGACCGTCTCGATCGGAACCGGGTCGTCCGGCGATCGGGGATCTCGGGACTCGACGGCACCCATGGCTACATCAAGCCCCGGCGATCAACGAGGCGGCCATGGCCAGGACGATCGCCGTGGCCAGTGGTGCGTCCAGCACCGGATGGACCGTGCGGGACAAGGTGGGAGCCGAGGGGCCCACACTCACGGTCTGACGCGCCGCCGCCCACGCGCCGACCATGCACAAGAAGTAGGTCACGACCCAGACCGAGGCCCCGACGGCTGCGGCTCGGACGCCGAGGCCGCCGCACCAGCAGCCGGCCAAGAGCAGAGCGCTCCGTCCGTACTCCCGAGGGTCGGCACACTCGGGATCCGACCTCCGGAGGAAGCCGTAGACGGTGGCGGCGGCCGCCGTGCCGATGAGCGATCCGATCATGATGGTCCACCGGTGCTGCCAGGCTCCGCCCACGACGATGACGACGAGACCCAGACCGGTTCCGACGGCAGCCACGGACAGCGGGGCCCGCTGGCCTCCGTATTCGATGAGGGCGACGGCGATGATTGCTGCCACCAGGGCGCAGTAGGCGGCGGCGAAGACGGTGCCGTGCCATGCCCATGTCGTGAGGGCGAAGGCTGCCGCCGTGGTCAGTTCCACGACGGGATAGCGAACCGAGATCGGGAGGTGGCAGGTGCGGCACCGTCCGCGCAGGGCGATCCAGGATGCCACCGGCACGTTCTCCCACCACAGCAGCTGGCGGTCGCACGTGGGACAAAAGGAACGTGGAGCGGCCACCGAAAGCCCGAGAGGGGTCCGGTAGATGACGACATTCAGGAACGAACCGACGAACAGACCGATCACCCCGGCCAGGGGAATCGTGACTGCCAGTATTGAAATGTGGTCAGAACTCATAACGTGTATTCAATCGCATCGATCGTCGGGGCCGATGTTCCCGCCCCCGGTCTGAGACAGGCGGCTCGACGTTCATGACGATCGAGGATGTGGGTGCGGTCGTCGGCATCTGAGGAGATGGCCGAATGCGCGCTCGTCTGCGCACATCGACCACGGTTCCAGTATCGGCACCCACCTCGGAGTGGCTTGAGCAGTCCAGTGCGGAACAGGATCGGTGGGCACGACCAGACCGTCCGATCGGGCCCGAGGGTGGACCGCACCGCCCACGATGGAGATAGGAGGGCCGGTACGAGCAGTCGCGTTGGGCCGGCGGCCCGGACTGACCATTTGGATTGGCGTTCAATCTCACGCATCAGTCTGCCGATGAAGCAGAGATGAGCGATGTCGATGCCATTCGAAGGATGGCAAGCGAACACGACCTCGAGTTTGTCGATCTCGACACCTACGGGGTGGATCCCGCCGCGGGCGAGATCCTTCCCGCGTCATTGGCCAGAAAACACCATGTCGTGGCCGTAAAACGCAAGTTCGGGACGCCGGTCATCGCCACGTCCGAGCCGGATGATCTCACCGCCCAGGACAGCGTGCGTGCCTCCATCGGGCGCGACTTCATCTCCGTGGTGGCGGCCCCCGATCAGATCGGCGACTATCTCGACCAACTGTTCGGCAAGGATGATGACGACGCTCCGGCCCCCGGACGCGGCGGGGATTTGTCCGGCCCGGAGGCGGACGAGGCCGATACCGAGACCCAGTCAGACCCGGTCGATACGTCGGCGCTCGTCACCAATGGCGACCGAACCGACGCGGATCCTTTTGCCGATCTGGTGAGCGACCAGCTGGGCGGCACACGGACCATCGTGGAGGAGGCGGAATCGGCGATTGCCGATGACCTCGACACCCAGGTCGGTGACATCGACGAGCCCGCGGTCGCCGTGGGTGGCGATCGGGACCACGATTCCACGCCCAGTGCACGTTCAGCCCTGGAGATCTCCCCGATGTCGTTCGACGATGCCGAGTGGCCCGATGACCCGACGGAATACCAGGTCAACGGCAATGGTGCTGGCGAGGACCGTGCCATTGCCCAGGCCTTCGACGACGAGTCCGAGCCGGCTGACGAGTCCGAGCCGGCTGACGAGTCCGATCTGGTGGAATTCGTCGGGTCGGGCGTCGAGCCTCAGGAGCCCGACAGCCTCATCGCGGACGGCGACGGCGATGGCGACGTCCTCGGACCCGTGGGTGCTGACATCGTCGAGGGGACCCATGTCCTGGTCGAGGACGAGGCACCACCTCCACCGCCTCCACCACCCCCCCCGGAGTTCGCGACCGCGATCTACGACGGTGACGCCATCCCGTCGCTCGATGCCGCCTCCAGTGTCCTGTCCACCTTCGGATCTGACCTGTCCGACCTGAGCGCTGCTGTGCCGACAGCCCTGACGGCCCGGGCCGCCGAGCTCGAAGAATTGGCACGCTCCGTGCAGGGGGATGTGGACGTCACCGATACCGAGTCGACGGTGATGGCCGCCGACCTGGTGGCCGAGGCCGTGGCCACCTACAAGGAGCAGCGGGGCGATGTGCCCCTCGAGGACACGCCGGAGTCGGGGATGTCCTCGGCCACGGCCCACTTCCCGCCCCTGGCCAAGGCGCTGGTGGACGGGGAACGGGTCTCGTTGGCGGACATGGAAGCGGTGCTTGCCGAGCACGAGGAGTCCCGGCAGAGCATTGCCCGCATCCTGACGGCGCAGAACCTGGTCACCGAAGCGGACCTCATGTGGGGCATGGCTCAGGAGATGGGTCTCGAGTTCGTCGACCTCGACACCCGCGGGATCGATTTCGTCGAAGCCGGCATGATTCCTGAGTCCACCTCCCGACATCACAACGTCCTGGTCATCGGTAGTGAGGACGGAGTGCCCCTGGTGGCGGCATCGAATCCCACCGACGTCTTCGCCATGGACGACCTGCGGACCCTGATGGGTCGCAGTTTCAGGGTGGTGGTGGCCACCCGCACCCAGATCACGGCATACATCGGTAAGGCGTTCAACAGCGGGACCGACGCCGCGGACATGGCCATGGAGGCATCGCTCGAAGTCGAGGGAACGGGTGCCCAGGCCGGGGTGGACGACATCCAGTCGGTGACGGAAGAGGCCCCCATCGTCCGCTACGTCAACCTACTCATTCTCCAGGCCCTGAACGAGCGGGCCTCCGACATCCACGTCGAACCGACCGAGACTGACCTCCGCATCCGTTACCGGATCGACGGCGTGCTCCACGACGTCTCCACCGCACCCCGGGCCATCGCCCCGGCGGTCACCACACGACTGAAGGTCATGGCCGACATGAACGTCGCCGAGCACCGCGTCCCCCAGGACGGACGCATCTCGCTCAAGGTGGGGGCCAAGGGCATCGATCTCCGGATGGCCACGCTGCCCACCATCCACGGCGAGAAGGTCGTCATGCGGGTGTTGGACAAGTCGAGCGTCGTACTCGGGTTCGACTCCCTGGGCTTCGACGAGGACCTACTCAAGACATATGAGGGCATCTACACCAAGCCCTACGGGACCATTCTGGTGACCGGACCGACCGGTTCGGGTAAGTCAACGACGCTCTACACCACGCTGACGGCACTCAACTCGCCCGAGAAGAACATCATCACGGTGGAGGACCCGGTGGAGCTTCCCCTGAAAGGCGTCAACCAGGTCCAGCTGAACATCAAAGCCGGACTGAACTTCGCGTCCGCCCTGAAGGCCATTCTCCGATCTGACCCTGACATCGTCCTCGTCGGGGAGATCCGTGACCAGGAGACTGCGGTCATCGCCATCGAGGCCGCACTCACCGGTCACATGGTGTTGGCCACGCTTCACACCAACAGTGCCGCGTCGACGCCCATGCGATTGATCGAGATGGGCATCGAGCCGTTTCTGGTCACCTCCGCGCTCTCGGCCGTCCTGGCCCAGCGCCTGGCCCGGCGGCTGTGCGTGCACTGTAAAGAGCCCTATCAACCCACCGAGGCCGACATCCTGGCCGCGGGCTGGACGATCGATGAAGTCGATGGAGACGGGGAGATTCCCCAGGTGTACCGGGCAATCGGTTGCTCGGCGTGTGCCAACACTGGATATCGAGGGCGGAAGGCGCTAGCCGAACTGATGCCCATGAGCGAGGAGATTGAACGGATGATCATCGAAGGAGGATCCGTGGACGAAATCCATAGGCTGGCAGTGTCCCAAGGTATGGTCACGCTGCGGCAGAGCGGCCTGCGCAAGGCCATTGAGGGTGAGACCACCCTCGAAGAAGTACTGCGAGTGGTGGCATGAGTCCGATCACCGCCGCCGCACGCACCGAGTGGTCGTCCCGACTGGCCCAGGCTCTGGTCCAGGGCGGCTACGACACCGAATCCAATCTCGCCCCCCTTGTCGAGGAGTCGAGGCAGACAGGCCAGTCCCTGGCCTTCGTGCTCATCAGCCGAAATCTGGCGCTACCCGGCGTCGTGGTCGGGGCACTGGCCCATCTGGCCCAGCTTCCCGCCGTCGACCTGGCGGCGATGACGCCGAGCCCAGAGGCCCGTTCGGCCATGTCCGATGCCATCGCCCAACAGTACGAGGCCGTCCCGTTGCAGTTCGACGGGAACGTCCTGGCCGTGGCGTTCTCCGAGCCGCCGTCCCAGCAGGACGTCGACTCGCTGGCCTCAAAGGTCGGCTACCGGGTTAACCCGGTGCTGTCCGACCCGACGGTGATCGCCGAGATCCTCGGACTCGGTGCCGGCACGGGCGCTGGCGTCGGCCCGCCACCCGGACCCGCCCCTCAGTCGCCGTTGGTCGACCTCGGCACGAACGCGGAACCTGCACCCGAGGAGCTCTCCCACGTCGAGCGCCTTCTCCAGTCGGGCATCCCGGCCGAAGCCTCTACGGGGAGCATGCCCCTGCACATCGACGACCTGTTGCGCTACGCCGTGGCTGTCGGTGCGTCGGACCTCCATCTCACCGCCTCGCAGCCCGGGGCCATCCGGCTCCACGGTGCCATCCGTCCGATCGAAGGTTGCCCCGTCCTCGACAACGAGCAGATCCGAGAGATGGTGTTCGGGATCCTGCCCGCATCCCAACGGGAGCGGTTCGAAGAGGAGCACGAGCTGGATACCTCGCACTCCATCAACGGGGTGGGACGGTTCCGTGTGAACGTGTCGTTGCAGCGGGGAACCATCGCCGCCGCCCTCCGGCCCATCCCTCACGAGATGCCGGAGTTCGACTCGTTGGGTATTCCCGACGCGGTCAAGGCTTTCACTGAACTCCGACGGGGCCTGGTGCTGGTTACCGGTCCGACCGGTTCAGGGAAGTCGACCACGTTGGCGTCGCTCATCGACATCATCAACCGGACGAAACCGCTGCACATCGTGACGGTCGAGGATCCCATCGAATTCCTCCACGACCACAAGCGGTCGATCATCACGCAGCGGGAGATCGGTGAGGACACGGCCTCGTTCGCCGAGGCCCTGCGTCGGGTCCTGCGCCAGGACCCCGACGTGATTCTGGTCGGGGAGTTGCGCGACCTCGAGACCATCTCGACGGCTCTGACCGCCGCGGAGACGGGCCACCTGGTCTTCGCCACCCTGCACACCCAGGATGCGCCTCAGACCATCGACCGGATTATCGACGTGTTCCCGACCAACCAACAGGAACAGATCCGCGTCATGTTGGCGAGCACGCTCGAGGGCGTGGTCACCCAGCAGCTGATCGTGACCTCGGAGGGGACCGGCCGGGTGCCGTGCTCGGAGGTCCTGGTGTGCACGTCGGCCATCCGAAACCTGATCCGTCAGTCCAAGACCCACCAGATCTACTCCCTCATGCAGGTGGGCGGATCGTTCGGGATGCAGACCATGGATCAGGGCCTCGCCACCCTGGTCAAGCAGGGTGTCATTTCCGAGGCCATCGCCTATGACCGGTCTTCCAACGAGGAAGACCTGCGGAACCATCTCAACACCTAGTGCACGGCATCGACGTGCGTAACCGACGAATCGGGGAATCGTGGCACTGACATTTGACTACAAGGTCCGGGACAAGTCCGGAGGCCTCGTCGAGGGGCAGCTGGAGGGCGACAGCATGGCGCTGGTCGTCAAGCGGCTCCGAGAGATGGGTTACATGCCCATCTCGGTGACGCCCAAGTCGGCTGTCAACCTGAAGACCGAGATCAAGATCCCCGGGATCACCGACCGTGTCAAGCTGCGCGAGTTGGCCGTGGTCACCCGGCAACTCTCGACCATGGTCGACTCCGGGCTCTCGGTGGTCCGCTCGTTGGGCATCCTGGCAGCCCAGGTGGAGAACCCCGCCTTCGCCAAGGTGTTGGCCGACGTGCGGCTCGATCTCGAACACGGCTCGTCACTGTCGGTGGCGTGTTCCAAGCATCCCAAGGTCTTCTCGCACCTCTTCTGCACCCTCATCGCGGCCGGCGAGATCGGCGGTAACCTCGACGAGGTATTGGGGAGTTTGGCCCAGACCATCGAGAACCAGGCCCAACTCAACCGCACCATCCGGTCGGCCATGACCTATCCCGCCGTGGTGCTCTCGGTGATGGTGGTGATCTTCACCGCCATGATCGTGTTCATCGTCCCGGTCTTCCAGAACCTATTCAAGACGCTGGGAGGCAAGCTGCCGTTCCCGACACGGGTGCTCATCAAGATCTCCAACATCATCACCAGTGTGTGGGTTCTGTTGTTGATCGCCATCATCGTGGGTGCCATCATCGGAATCCGCAAGTGGATTACCACCGACGAGGGCCGTCGGAAGTGGGACAAGCTGATTCTGAAGCCGCCGGTCTTTGGTCCGCTCTTCCACAAGGTCTCCCTGGCCCGCATGACCGGCACCCTGGCCTCGCTGATCGGCTCGGGCGTGCCCATTCTCGAGTCTCTGGACATCTGCGCCGACACGTCGGGGAACCGCACCGTCGGTGACGTGCTCCTCTTGGCCAAGGAGGGGGTCCGGGCCGGACGTCCGCTGGCCGACCCGCTGAGGGAGCACGAGGACGTCATCCCCACGCTGGTGGTCCAGATGGTCGAGGTCGGGGAGCAGACCGGTGCACTGGACGGGATGTTGCGGAAGGTGGCCGAGTTCTACGACCAAGAGGTCGAAGTCACTGTCAACAACCTGACCGCCCTCCTCGAGCCGCTACTCACGGTCTTCATGGGCATCGGCGTTGGTGCCATGGTGATCTGCCTCTATCTGCCGATGTTCGACTACATCAAGCTCATTCACAACTGAGCCCACCGCCGGACGTTGTCAGAGGCAGCGATTTCGGTCAGCGGGCTCAATGTTGCCGTGGTCACCGCTGACGGTCTGTTTCGGCGCGCCCCTTTCGCACCGAGCGGGGTTGGGCTCGAGACTGCGGTCAAACCGGTCCAAATTCCAAGGTTATTCCAAGGTTATTCCAATACCACTTTAAGCTTCTGACCTGGGAAAAGTTGCTTCAGATGCAAATCAATCGTGCCGATGAAAGCATCCATGATTTCCATTTCCGTGGTTTCGCGTCGCATGCAAGGCAGGTGGGCCGCACGACCAACTTCGGGGAGGCAATGTCCGAAGGGCCTGTCACGTCCGAACGCCAGCTTCGCTGGCGAGGGTGACCGGCATCTCACTGAGTTGCCACTGGATCGCTACGGCCTGGCCTCGGAGGCGGGATTCACCCTTATCGAGCTGATGGTCGTGCTGCTGATTCTGGCCATCTTGCTGGCCATCGCCATCCCGACCTTCCTGGGTACCACCAAGACGGCAAATGATCGTGCTGCGCAGTCGAACCTGAGTACGTCGCTGCTCAACGCGAAATCGATCTTCGAAATCAACGGGCAGTCGTACAACGTGGCGACCAATGCCACCTACACCACGACGTCGTCGATGCTGGCGGCATCGCTGGCCAATGGCAATCCGTCGCTCTCCTATCAGACCGGATCGGTTACCAGCGGGACCAGCCAGCCCATCGTTAGCGTCTCCGTGGCTACCGATGGCAATGGCCTTACCCTGGCCGCATCGGCCAAGGGCACTGGCAACTGCTGGCTGGTGCTGGACAACTCGCAGACCGAGAGCGTTGCTCTGGGTGGTGCCGGCTACACCAACGTTCCCGCGGCCCAGCTGGCTCCCGGAACCTGGTACGGCGAGGTGAAGAACACCGGGACCGTGCCTACGTGCAACTCGGCGTCGATCCCGGCTACCAACGTCACCTGGAGCAGCGGCGGATTCCCGAACGCCTAGTTGATCTATTCCAAGATGTCGCCCAGAGACATCCAGGGATCGAAGCGTGGGTTGCCGTTTGTGCTACTCACACCGTCGTCGTAGTCGGTGAACCCCACCAGGCTCGGCATCGGAGTACACGGACGTGATCCCAACCTCGGACCCTTCTCGTGCACCCGGAGATCTGACGCATTCCGTTTGTCGCCAAGCGGGCTCCTTGCTACCGACCGGAACGTTGCTGCACGCCGGCCCCGTTGTCACCCTACCGCCCAACAAAGCTCCAGCTCAGGGTCACGATATGGGGAGCAAAAAGCGTAAGAATTTTCTTTATCAAAGTGCTAAAGGTCGGAATTTCCGAGGCCGATAGGACTAGTAGATCTCAATCGGGGTCTTTCCATTGATTGATGGATATACAAGAGGAGGCAGTAAATGATTTCATCCACGATCCAGCGCCTGAACGACAGGCGCGACTCGGTGGAGGATTCCGGTGATGATGCTGGTTTCACCCTCATCGAGCTCATGGTGGTGCTGTTGATCCTGGCCATCTTGCTTGCCATCGCCATTCCGACATTCCTCGGTGTGACGAAGTCGGCGAATGACCGGGCCGCGCAGTCCAACCTGAACACCGGCCTGGTGGACGCCAAGTCTGCATTCCAGACCAACAGCCAGTCATACAACATCGCGACCAACGCGACGTACACGACCACGTCGGCCGCCATGGCAAACTCGCTGTCGAACGCAGAGCCGAACCTGGCCTTTGTGACCAGCGCCGTTACGAGCGGGAGTAGCCCCGCCCAGATCAGCGTCTCGGTGGCTACCGACGGCAATGGCATTACCCTGGCCGCATCGGCCAAGGGCAGTGGCAACTGCTGGCTGGTGCTGGACAACTCGCAGACCGAGAGCGTTGCTCTGGGTGGTGCCGGCTACACCAACGTTCCCGCGGCCCAGCTGGCTCCTGGAACCTGGTACGGCGAGGTGAAGAACACCGGGACCGTGCCTACGTGCAACTCGGCGTCGATCCCGGCTACCAACGTCACGTGGAGCGGCAGCGGATTCCCGAACGCCTAGGAATCCAAAGCTTGACCGTGTGACTTGTTAGTTGCGAGTCACGGAGAGTGCCCCCTCCTCGAGAGGGGGCACTCTCGCGTACTCGTGGCAAACACAGGATCGGGCTCCCCACGTGTCACGATTGACTGGAGACGGCCGCTGGTGTCGATGCACCGAGGGGGGAGTAGGAGCACCTGACCGCCGGGGTGAGACGGCGCCCAACCAACTGGCCTCGCAATTCTGGCTGGTCGGGACAGACCGGCCAGGCCGCTGGGCGACCTGTGAGAACGAGTCCCGGCACACGCGAATCGATCTGCTTCGATCGATGATCGAACGCCGGAATCTTCGCTGAGCTCGCCAGCCTCCGGTCTCGCCCGTTCGTCGCAGTTTTGGATCAGCGGCTACGGACCCGCATGCCGGGTCCTGTTTGGGGATCCTGGCCGAAATGCGTTGCATGGGCTGGCCGACCACCTCCCGGCCATGCTGTGGTGAGATTGGCGACGTTACGCAACGTTCAACTCCATCTCAAAGTATGACGATAGAAGAGCATGATGTGGCCATTAGGAGCGGTGACGGCTTCGGCGGACGACATGCATTCCCCCGTATCCGAGGAGGCGACTACCGGTCGCTTGAGCGCCGGATGGATCGGTAGGCGGAAAGGCCCCTTGGTCAGTACCGCACTCTTCCTTGCCGTGGGGATGTGCTACCTATTCTTCTGGAATCCTGTTGTGCACCACAGCGCGAGCTGGGCCACGGGTGGGGACCTCTGGGGAATTTTCCGGGGAGCACACTACGTCGGATGGGGCTATCTGGGCGGTGTCTACAGCGCGGGTAACGGAGTTGTGGCGTTTCCGGGAATGGAGATCCTGCTTGCCCCGGTGGCAATGCTGATCGGACATCTGGGTCTCTCGGAATCGTTCCCCCCCTATCTTTTGCCGCACCCGATGGCGGCGCTCATTCTCGTGCCCGTTGAGTTGCTCCTGGCGTCAACGGTGATGTTTGCCTGCGACGCCATGGCTGAACGGCTGGACATCACCGAGCGCCGCCGGTTTGGACTCTGCATCGCCGTTGGTATCGTGGCGTGGCCCGTGGCTGCAGCCTGGGGTCATGCTGAGGATATCCTGGCCCTCACCTTCACCATCTATGCGCTTCGAGCCATGCTCGATGGAAGATGGAAGACAGCGGGTTGGCTGCTCGGTTTCGGAGTGGCGGTGCAGCCTCTGGTGGCCCTTGCTCTGCCCCTGCTGATCGCCTCGACCCCCCGTGGCCAGAGAATGTTCCTCGCCGTCAGGTCGGCGGCACTCTCGATCTTGCTCGTGGGCGTTGCCTTCGCAGGTGACCCGTCGGATGCGTATCGGCAGCTGATCCAGCAACCCACTCCGCCCTCGATCAACCACGCCACGCCTTGGGTGTGGTTGGCTCCCAACGTTGCTACAAGCCCTACGCCGCACGCACACTCCACAACGTTTGTCCCCGGGATTGGACATCCCGTCCTCTCGACCATTGCCGGACAGGCTTCCCAGATCGTCGAGGTCTCCGGTGGGGCTGGAAGAATCATCGATGTCGTGCTGGCTTTCCTGCTGGGGCTGTACGTCTGGCGCCGTCCACAGCCGGCGACGAAGGTCCTGTGGCTCGTCGCCCTCGTACTGGCGTCGCGCTGCTTCTTCGAGCCGGTGATGACCCCCTATTACTTGGGGCCGCCACTCATCATGTGTCTGGTGTTGGCGGCCCGACGGCCGGGCAAGCGCTTCTGGACTGCAGTGATCCTCACCGTGGAAGTGACGGTCTTCGCCTACCACCATCTCAATCCGTGGGTCTGGTGGGTCCCCATCGTGGCTGGTTTGGCCACCATCTTGGCTCTTGGCTACCCCAGCGATCTCGCGACACGACGCCGGGAACCGGTGGAGTCCGATGCGGGCGGTGCGGACCAGGAGGGTTGCGACCACCTGACGGAACCTGACACGTTTGACGCGGCCTATCGCTCGCGCCAGCCCGCCCTGCGGTGATCTGCGGCCCGACGGCGTCAGCTTGAGGGGATGCGTGCCGGGGGCGAGCTTGCAGAAGCGCTGGGGATTGGTGTCGCTGACTTCTACAGCGGCCCCACCGTGTGTTTCCGGCCCGGCAGGATCTCCCGGGCCGTCGACAGCGTCTCGAGGGCCAGGGCCACCACCGTCCGAGTGGTGGAGGGATCGATCACGGCGTCGACGAACCCCCGTTCGGAGGCCTGGTAGGGGGTGAGGAACCGTTCGGCGTACTCGGCCTGCAGCTGGTCGCGCTCCTCGGGCTTCGAGCGGCGGTGGAGGATTTGGACCGCTCCTTCGGCTCCCATGACGGCGATTTCCGCGCCGGGCCAGGCGAAGCACAGGTCGTTGCCGAGACCCTTCGAGTCCATCACGATGTACGCACCTCCAAAGGCCTTGCGCAGGATCACGCATACCCGGGGCACGGTGGCCTCGGCGTAGGCGAAGGCCAGCTCGGCGCCGTGGCGGATCATCCCCCGCCACTCGAGGTCCTTACCGGGGAGGAAGCCCGGGGTGTCCACCAGGGTCACCAGCGGCAGGTTGAGCGAATCGCAGAACCGGACGAACCGGGCCCCCTTCTGGGATGCGGCGATGTCGAGCGTGCCGGCCAGGGCCTGGGGCTGGTTGGCCATAAAGCCGACCGTCCGGCCGTCGATCCGGCCGAGGGCGGTGACCAGCTGGGGCGACCACCGGGTCCAGAGTTCGGTTACGTCGTGATCGTCGGCCAGGGCCGCGGCCACCTTGCGGACGTCGTAGGAACTGGTGGTCCGGGCGGGGATGATCTCCCGGAGCTCCTCGACGCTGCGGGTGGCCGGATCGTCCGTGGGCCTCCGCGGGGCCAACTCGTCGAGATTGGACGGCAAGAGGCTCAGCAGGTGCTCGACGTGGGCCATTGCGTCCTCTTCGGTGTTGGCCTCGATGGCGCAGAGTCCGCTGGAGCGGGCGTGCATGGCCGTGCCTCCCAGCTGATGGATCCCGATCCGTACGCCGGTGAACTCCTCCACCATGGCTGGTCCCGAGACGAAGGCGAAGGCGTCGCCGGTCATCACCACCAGGTCGGCGAGACCGAGAATGAGTGCCGGGCCGGAGATGGCCGGTCCGGTGACCACCACCACGAACGGCACCAGGCCGGAACACCGGGCCAGCGCCCGAGCCGCCTGGCCCCACGAGTGCAACGAGGCCACCCCGTCCGACACGTCAGCACCGCTGGAGGCCAGGACCAGGACCACCGGGATCCGGAGCGTCAAGGCGGAGTCCGCCGCCACCCGGATGGTCTCCCCGTCGTCGATGGACAGGGCGCCCCGACGGAGTGTGGAGACCGTGCGCACCACCATGGCCGGCCGACCACCCAGCTCTTCCACGCCGGCCCGAACCGTGCCGCTCACGTGCCGCCGGAGCGTAGGGGCAACAGGGCCAGGTGGGGCGGGCGGCGCTTCGATGGTCACGGGCCCATGCTACGGACCCCACCGTCGGTCCGGTGTGGACCCCGATCAGGTGGATTCGGGTCCGTCGCCTTCAGGTGCCTCGCCGGCACCGTGCCGGTGGTCGGTGAGGTTCCGCCCCGGCCTGCCGGGCGGCCCTGGACGGTTTCCCCCGTCGCTCGGGCCATCCAGGTCATCCCGACCACCGTTTCCGCTCCCATCGGGGACCCCAGGGGAGCCGGTCGTGATGGCCGACCCAGATGCCCCGCCCCGGCCGGCGGCCCGGTCGACCCGTTCGAACTGCCGTTCCACGTCGGCCCACACCAACGGCTCGTCGGCCGCCAGCGCATCCTCGGACCGTGGTGCCCGCGACAGCACCACCGCACCCACGATGAGTAGGACGAACAGCATCGACAGCTTGGACACGAACCCGGCGACCTGCTGGTCGTTGAGCGGGCGCAGGCCCACCGCAGCGCGGGAGCGTGCGAACACCGGATAGAGGGGGTGATTGGAGAAGATATAGATGAAGGAGAGAAAGGCCGGCACCACCGCCTGGGCCACCAGGTACCCGAACCGGACCACGGGCTTCAGTCGGGGGATGCCGGGGATGCGGCCCAGAACCGGCAGCCACAGAATGAGGCCCGCCACCACCAGGGCCAGGTCCAGCGCCCCGCGGGCCACGGCCGAGGATGCCTGGGCCCGCACCAGCGCCGGGGCCATCGAGCCGACGACCAGCACGGTGACGACCGGGATGGCCACCGGGGGCCGGTGCAGCCGCAGGAGTACGGCATCCACGGCGCGGGGCCTGGTCAGCCACTGGATGAGGTCGTAGGGCAGTCCGAGGACGAGCAGCGGAGCAACCAGGAGGACCAGCACCAGGCGTTGGACGACGAGGGCGGTGAGGGACCAGTGGGCCGCCACTGAGGCCAACGGCCAGGTCAGGGCCACCACCGCGGATACCCACGCCCCACCGAACGCCATCATCTGCCGTCTTGTCCAGGGGATGGGGTGCTCGCTCGACCGCTCGAGATGGCGGTGGCCCACGATGACGGCAGCACCGGCCACCGCCAGCACGGCCCAGGCGATCAGATGGGGATCCCAGGCATAGGGTCCGGCGGCGGCCACGATCAGTCCCCGGCCCGCTGCGCCCTAGATTGGCGTCGATGCAACGCCTCGATCGGCTCGAGCGGATCACCGATCTGCTGTTGGTCCTGCTCGACACGCCGCGCCCGTTGAGTCTGAGGGAGATTGCCCATCGGGTGCCCGGCTACCCCGATTCGCACGGTGCCCGTCGACAGGCCTTCGAGCGGGACAAGCGGCTGCTGCGGGACGAGGGGGTGCCCGTCCTGGTGGTGACCATCGGGGGAGAGGACCAGCTCGGCTACCGGGTCGACCCCGACGCCTACTACCTTCCCGACCTCGGTCTCGAGGCAGAGGAGCAGGCTGCCCTGAACTTGGCCGTCGCCGGCGTTCACCTCGGTGAGCCTATCGGTCACCAGGCCCTCCTCAAACTGGGCGCGGGGGGTGAGTCACCTCTCCGAGAAAGCCCTGTTCCGCTGGTGGACCTCCCCTCCTTCGACGGCCTGGCGGCGCTTCCGGCACTGTTCGACGCCATCCGCATCAAGGCGGTCGTCGACTTCGGATACCGGGGTGAGTCCCGGCATGTGGATGTGGCCGGCCTCCGCTTCCGCTCCGGCCACTGGTACCTGATCGGGTTCGACCGGGACCGCGGGGAGGCCCGGACGTTCCGGGTCGATCGCATCGACGGCGATCCCGAGCTCGGGCCCCGGGACTCGGCCCGACTGCCCCACGACTTCGACACCGATCGGACCTTTGACCGTGACCCCTGGCAGTTCGGTTCCGGTGACGACGTCGAGGTGGACATCCTGGTCGACGGGGCGGAATCGGGGCGGGTGGTGGCCGAACTGGGGGAGGGGGCGGTCGTCGAGCGGGGGGAGGACGGCACCGTGGTGGTGCGCCTATCGGTGACCGACACCGGTGCGCTGATCCTCTGGGTGCTCGACCTGCTCGACCACGCCGAGGTGCTCCGCCCTCCCGAAGTCCGTGCCGAGGTCATGGAGCGGCTGCGGGCATCGACTGCCGGCGGATCTGAGGGCCGGTAGTCGTGTCCCTCGACACCGCGCTCCGGCTACGCCGCCTCTTGGCCATCCTGGCCTGGATGGCCCAGGTGGGGGAGGCTCCCATCGACGAAGTCGCTCAGCGTTTCGACCTCACACCCGAAGCCCTGGTGACCGAGTTGGAGCTGGCGGCCTGCTGTGGTGTGCCTCCCTACACCCCGGATCAGCTGATGGAGATCGTGGTCACCGACACCACTGTGTCGGTCCGGGTCGGCACCAGCCTGGGTCGGCCCCGCCGGCTGAGCCCGGCCGAGGGCTTCGCCCTGGCCACGTCGGCCCGTGCACTGCTGGCCGTGCCCGGGAGCGACGAGACCGGTGCGCTCTCTGCGGCTCTGGCCAAACTGGACCAGGCCCTCGGCAGTGAGGAAGCGAGGGACATCGGGGTGGAACTGGACTCGCCCACCCTGCTCCCGCTGGCCCGCCAGGCCGTGGCCGACCGGCGGCCCCTACGCGTCTCCTACTACTCGGCCTCCACTGACCGGGTCACCGACCGGGAGATCGCTCCCCTCCGAGTGTTCGCCAGCGAGGGGCACTGGTATATCGACGCCTGGTGTCGGACCGCCGGGGACCTGCGCCGGTTCCGGGTCGACCGGGTCCGTTCAGCTGAGATCCTCGACGGCGAGTTTCCTCCAGAGGCGACACTCGGGCCCGACCCCGAGCCCCCTGCCCCGGTCCATCCCCACTCCGGGAACCATCCCGACTCGGACTCCGGAGACGCACCGGTTCCCGAGCCCGGGATCCCCCCCTCCCGCCGGTTGGACCCGTTCGTACCCGGACCCGACAACCACCGGGTGCGCCTCTCCCTCGATCCGGCCACGGTGTGGTTGGTTGAGTCCGTTCCGGCGACCGGCCCGCCGGTCACGGTGGGCGATCGCGTGGAGGTGGAGCTGTTTGTCGGGGGTGAGGCCTGGTTGGAGCGACTCCTCCTCCGTCTCGGACCGGATGCGCGGGTCCTCGAACCGCCCGCGTTCCGGTCGCTGGCCGCCGCTGCTGCCGCCCGGATCCTGCAAAGATATCAAAAGATATGAAACATAGTAGTATTGTTTGAAACATATCGAATGACTACCATCGTCCGGCGGAGGTGGCCCGGTGGTGCTCACGATTCACGTCGTCCGTCAGGGCGGCCACCAGTACTACGTGCAGGATCTGGTTCCCGGCCGGGCAGAGGGGGGTCGGGTGGCGGGCGAGGAGTCCGGGGTGTGGCTGGGGCCGGGGGCTGTATCCCTCGGCCTGAGCGGTCCGGTGACCTCGTCCTCGTTCGCCGAGGTGTTGGAGGGTCGTGACCCGGCGTCGGGACGGACGTTGCGGACCGGCCGGGGCGAACGCAGCGTGGCCGGCTACGACCTGACCTTCTGTGCCCCCAAGTCGGTGAGCGTGCTCCATCTGCTGGCGCCCGGGGAGATCGCTGACGCGGCCGGAACCGGGCACCGACGAGCGGTGGCTGACGCCCTCGACTATCTGGGGCGCGAGGGCATCGGGGTCCGGCGGAGTCGACACGGCCACGTGTCCTTTCTCCCGACCACAGGTCCCGTGGCTGGTGAGTTCCTCCATCGCACCAGCCGGGCTCTCGACCCTCATCTCCATACCCATGTGGTGGTGGCCAATGTGGCGGAAGGTGTTGACGGGATGTGGTCCGGTGTGGACAGCCGTCGGCTGTTTGCCCATTTGGGGACCGCGCAGGCGCTCTACCACGCGCGGCTGCGCCTGGAGCTGGGCGACCGCATGGGGGCGGCATGGGAGCTGCATCCGTCTGGACTGGCTGACGTCGTCGGCGTCGATCCCGGGCTGTGCCGACTCTTCTCGCAGCGGTCGGCCTCGATGGACGAGTACCGGCAGCGAACCGGGATAGAGGCCCGGGCCAGCGGGTCGGCCGCCGCATTCCACGTTGATCGACCGGACAAGGACCGATGCGTCACCGTCGATGCTCTGGTGTCGGGATGGAAACAGCGGGCCGCCGATCTCGGGTTCGATCTCGGCGAGCTCACCCGCTCGGTCGGCGTGCACCGACGCCCGGGGCATCTGGTGGTGGACCGGGGCCTTTTGCGTCGACAGCTCCTCGGAATGACCGGTGCACTCCGGAGTATCGGCCACCACCAACTGGTAGCTGCACTGGCCTCCTCGACGGCGGGGGGTGCTGCGTCACGCGACGTCGAGCTGGCCGCCACCGGTCTGATGGAGGCGTACGGTGCCACCCCCCGCGCCGCAGGATCGGCCGGTCCTGGCCGATCGGCCACCGGACCACACTGGGACCCGACTGACGTCATCGGGATGGTGGACGGTCTCGTATCCGACCGGGCCTGGCCGGACCACCGTGGTGCTCCGGCCGGTCACCCGGCGTCAGCCCTGGTCACGGCGGCGGCCCGGGCGTTGGTCCGGTTCCCGGAGCAGGCCACAGAGCCGTCAAACGTTGCGGTCATCAGGACCGGCGGCCCGGCCCATCGACCGCCCGGACTGCGCCACGAAGTCAGGGCCCCCTCCAGCGGAACCCATGCTTTGGACATCGGGCGCTGATGGGCGGCGACGTGCTGTGGATCCGCGGCTCGCCCGACCGTGACGCACCGTCAGTGCTCGCGGGCCATCGACGGCCCACCGGCCCGTTCGGCGTCGAGGTCCCGCTTCCGCCCGGTTCCCCCCCTCGCCGGCCGCCCGAACTTCGCTGCAGTCCCTGCTCGTGCTCGTGCTCGTGCTCGACACGGAGATCACGCAGGCTGCGCCACGGTTCGACGGCGTAGGACGGTGCCATCGGCACCCAACCCGGCTGGTTGTGCGTGTCAAAGGCCAGGAGGTGGCCGGCGGCTCCCCGGGCGATGACGTCGGGGGGTAGGCGTGGTCGCCACTGCGTGGAAACACTCTCGCCGAACTGGGGACGACCGCCGGACACCAGGTCGGTCAGGGGATGACCACCGAGGGATCGCCCGGCCGACACTGTGCGGAGCGGGATCTCCTCCTCGCCGGCCAGGGTGGACAGCGCCTCCAACGTGGCCACATCCCCGATGCCGGCCAGCACCACGGTCGTCCCGAACAGCGAAGGGAATCCCTCAGCACGTCCCGGCCACCGTTGCCGGGCCTGAGAGAGGTCCTGAAAACAGGCCAATGTGGTCACGCCCTGGCCGCCCCCCTCGCTCACCAGGGCGGGCAGTTCGGGGATGGGGGCGATGTTGGCCACCTCGTCGAGGGCCAACAGCACCGGAGGCCGGTCCACGGCCGGGCGGTCTCCGGCGTCCGCCGCGTGTCGCGCGTAGGCCGCACGTCGGATGTCCTCCAGCAGTCCCACCACCATCGGTGCCGCCAGGGTCTGCTGGTGAGCGGGGGCGGCGATGTAGATGGTGTCGGACGACTCCACGAACTTCGCCGGGTCGAAGGTGGGGCTGGTGGTGGTCTCGAGGGCCTGGTCGGTCCGGAATCCGGTCAGCGCCCCCGATGCCGTCGACCAGATCCCGCTCAGCTCCCGCTCGTCGGTGGCCGCGATGCCGTCGAGCAGGTTGCGGGCCAGCTCGGTTGTCCGTCCGGGCGCCCCGGCCAGGACCTGTTCCGCGGGCAGGGCCTGGCGGCGATCGACCCAGGTCAGAAGGGTGCGCATGTCGACACTGTCCAGGGACGCGGCATGGAGGAGTGGGGCCAGCAGGGCCTGGGCCCGCTCCGTCCAGTGCGATCCTCCGTGACCGTCCTGGTGGGCCAGTGAGCCCACCTCGACCAAGGAGCGGGCCATGGCCAGGGCCCCCGGCCATGTGTCGCACGACTGGAGGGGTGACCACCGCAGCGGCACCGAGACCTCGTCGCGCCGCACGGTGCCGCTGGGATCGAATAGGTGACACACCCCGAGGGCGGAACGCGCCCCGACGGTTGCATCGAGGACGTCGGGCTTGGTCGATGTGGAGACGACAGGACCATTGGCCGCCAACACGTTGGGAATGATCAGAGACGAGGTCTTTCCCGACCGCGGTGGACCGAGGATCATCACCGAATGTTCGGGCGGAACGACGCACCATCCACGCGCATCATGGCCCAGATACGCGCCGTAATGAGCACGCGCCAACACGTCCAAAGTGACGCGATGACTCGTTGTGACGCGCTCAGGAGGCGATTGGGAGAAAAAATAAATTCATCGGTCATCCGTCCCGTCATCGTGCAAATTGTTGCCGGTGCGTGATGGCGGATGCCCGACTCCGCGACAGTGGACACGAAAGGCTTGTCGCCGATAATCCTTGCAAACAAACGGTTTTTTGTCCATGGCACACGACTGGTCGTGCGCCCCCCCGTCAGATTGGTCGGAGTCTGAGCGCGCCGGCCGTGCGCTACGGCACACGACGTGTTGGTGCATCGCGTGATTTGGTGCTTGACCTGGACAGGAAAAGCCATTTTGCTGGTAAGGGTTGCGTATCGCTGCGGAGGAGATTGTGAACAAGTCTCAACTCGTCAGAACGGTGAGTGATTCGACGCTGTCGAATCAACGAACCGTCACCGATGTGGTTGATGTTCTTTTCGACACGATCGTCACCGAGGTTCGGTCCGGACGGAAGGTCACAGTGGTCGGATTCGGTTCATTCAGTCCGATCGACCGTGGCGCCCGTGTGGGTCGGAATCCGAGGACTGGCGCGGTGGTACCCATCCCGGCGTCGAAAGGTGTCCGGTTCGCCACCGGTTCGACGTTCAAGACGGCGTTGAACCCTAAGGAGGGAGTAGCAATGGCAGTAAAGAAGGCAGCAGCCAAGCGGACGGTCAAAAAGGCTCCGGCCAAGAAGACCGCTGCCCGCAAGTCGACAGCCAAGAAGGCGGTGAAGAAGGCTCCGGCTCGCAAGGCTCCGGCCCGTAAGACTGCGGCCAAGAAGACCACCGCCAAGCGGACGGTCAAGAAGGCTCCGGCCCGCAAGGCTCCGGCCAAGAAGGCCACCGCCAAGCGGACGGTCAAGCGGGCTCCGGCCCGCAAGGCTCCGGCCAAGAAGGCCACCGCCAAGCGGACGGTCAAGCGGGCTCCGGCCCGCAAGGCTCCGGCCAAGAAGGCCACCGCCAAGCGGACGGTCAAGCGGGCTCCGGCCAAGCGGACGGTCAAGCGGGCTCCGGCCCGCAAGGCAGTCAAGCGGACCACCAAGCGCAGGTAGTAGCGGTTCCGGCGCCATCGGCGCCGCCACCGATCCGACACCAGGGGCCTCCGGGCCCCTGGTGTCGCGTCTGCGCATCGGTGCGCTGATCGATCGGTGATCCACCCTGCTCACGGGTGCTCCACCTCGCGATGTTCTGTCTCGGACCCGATCGACCCGCCCAACACGTTCGAGACCAGGCGGTGCGTCGCCCGTCGAGCTACTGCGTCACTACAGGGCCGTGATGCGGTGGAAGGCCTCGCCCGACTGCAGGTCGGCGAGAGAACCGTGAGCCGCAAGCTGATGCCGGACCTTGGCGGCGAAGGTGGTGTAGCCGTCGATCGGGTACTGAACCGATCCGTCGCCGCGGCCTCCACCGGGCATTCCCGGCGCTCGGGCTTCCGTCGGCACATCGTCGGCGGCTAGTCCCATGGTCGATTCGAATTGGCTGTGATGGCAGAGGAGCGCCTCGATCTTGTGACCCTCGAAGCCGGCGGCATCTTCCACGTGGTTGGGGAGATCGGCCTCGAAGAGCAGTAGCGAGCCCGGTCGGTGCGGTTCCAGCCCCAGTTCGGGAAAGAAGTGCGGATCGCGTGCCGCTACCAGGGCATCGAGGGTGAGGAACCCGGCGGCACGGTGATCTGGGTGGAGACGGTACCGCCGCCACGGATCGTGTCCCAGTACCGCCTCGGGCTGGAGCTGCCGGATGATCCTGGCCACGTCCCGACGAGCGTCGACGTCGTTGACGAGTTCGCCGTCCACGCGACGGAGGAAGAGCACCCGGTCGCCGCCACGGTCCACGCCGGCCGCCCCCTCCGCGCCGCCCACCGGTCCGTCGATGACCACCGCGGCCGACCGACACTCGGCTTCACGGGTGGCCACCAACTCGTCGAGGTCAGCCTCCGGCTTCCAGGTTCCTTTGGATCCGTCGGTGAGGATCAGGTAGTGGACACGGCAACCGGCGGTGGCCCACTTGGCCAGAGTGGCACCACAGCCGAATTCGATGTCGTCGGGATGGGCTCCGACGGCGAGGACGGAGGACGGAACCGCCTGATCCACCGTGACCGTCGTCTCGTCGAGCAGGTCCCCGACCGCCAGTCCGCTGGGACCGCCCGTCCCACGGTCGGCCCTGGGCAGCCGGGAACTCCCGGACCCACCTGCGGATGCGCCGGTCACCGGGGCAGGGGCCCGGTCACTGTGACCGGCACCACGTCGTCTGGTTCGTCCACATCCCAGGCCAGGTCGGGTCGGTCCAGGATCCTGGAGTCGAGGCCGACACGTCGGGCCTCGATGAGATGGCGGGCGAAGGAGCCGGGGCCGTAGGAGAACTGGAATCCGGCGTCGGCCGGCAGGGCGATGACGTTGGTGCCGTTGCCGTAGCGGTCGGGTACCAGCGTGATTCCCGGGACGTCTCCGACCGAATTCAGGTCCGAGGCGCGGGGGAGATCGGCGTGGGCCACGGTCACCTGCACCACGCCCATCGTGGCCAGATGGATCACGCCGGCCTCGACGGCGCCGTTCAGCCCGCGACCGGGTTCCCAGATGACCAGGGCCCCTCGCGTGCGGGCCCACTCGGCCACGTCGTTGTCGTCGCAGACCACGGCCACGGGAAGCGGATGGGCGGCGGTGACCACCCGGTCGGCCATGGCCCGCGACAGATCGGCGCGCTCGGGCTCGCTCAAGGCCAGATGGAGGCGTCGCTTGGCCTGGTCGAAGGCCTTCACCGGCACCAGGACGGCCCGTGGGCCCATGCGCGCGGCACTGCCCGGACCCGGGCTCACTCGGAAGGCGGCTGCCACGGCGCCAGTGTAGGGGGCCGACTTGACCGGTTCCCCGGGCCGCCCCTCGACTCCCCGGTAGGGTGTCGCAGTGCCGGACGACCCTGTCACCACCGGTCAGGCCCGCAGCGAGGCGTTGCGACGGGTGCGCAACCTGCTCGTCGACCTCGGCTGCTCCGAAGAGGAGATCGACCGCGCTGCGGCCGACGATGTGCTCGATCTCCTGGTGGTCGACCGAATGGTGGTTCCCGCCCGGCACCGGATGACCCAGGCCCAGGTGGCCGAGACCACCGATATCGCCATCGAGACCGCCCAGCGCTTCTGGAGGGCTCTCGGCTTCCTCGACGTCGGCGATGACGACGCCGTCTTCACCGACATGGACATCGAGGCGGTCCGACTGTTCCAGGCCATGGTGGCCATGGGCCTGGTCGACACCGAGACGGCGGTGCACATGGCCCGTGTGATCGGGTCGTCGATGGCCCGCATCGCCGAGGCCCAGGCCGGGCCGGGGTCCACCCCGATCCTCATGGGCACCGGAGACAGCGTATTCGACGCCGACGAGTTCGCCCGCCGGGCGGAGATGTCGCTGCCGGCCATGTCCCGGCTGCTCGAGTACGTCTGGCGCCGACATCTTCAGGCCGCCACCCGGAGGGCCATGCTCCACCGGGCACGCGGCCACCTCCAGGGCACCAGTCCCGTGCTGGCAGTGGGCTTCGCCGACATGGTGGGCTTCACCATGCTGAGCCAGCACCTCGGCGATGACGAGCTGGCCGCGGTGGTCTCCCGCTTCGAGGCCCTGGCCCACGACACCGTGGTGGCCCTGGGTGGGCGGGTGGTCAAGATGATCGGCGACGAGGTCATGTTCGTGGTCCCCACGGCCACAGGGGCGGCGTCGATCGGTTTGAGCCTGGCCGAGGCCTACGCCGGTGACGAACTGCTCTCCGACGTCCGCGTGGCGTTGGCCATCGGCCCGGTCCTCGTCCAGGACGGCGACTTCTACGGTCCGGTCGTGAACTTGGCCAGCCGTCTGGTCGGCGTGGCCAATCCGGGCACCGTGCTGGCCTCCGACGAGTTCAGGGTGGCCCTGGAGAGCGAGCGGGCCGACATCGGTGCCGCTACCGCGGCCGGTCGGGATCTCGGGTTCGCGATGCGGGCACTCCGGACCCGCAACCTGAAGGACATCGGGCGTATCCAGGTGTGGAAGCTGTCACGCTCGGGTTCGGAACCCGGCGCCGACCGTCGGCGGAACATGCGGTGGGAACGTCTGGAGGGTGTGCTCCGCGAGATCGACGACCTCCGCGACCGGGGCGAGAAGGCCGTCACCGGAGGGGCCATCCCCGACCGGGGTGGTCCCGACGCCACTGGCAGGGACGTCCCTGCCAGTGGGTCCGACTCACTCCCCGTCGAGACGGACGGTGGCGATGCCCTGGGACCGCAGCTCGAAGCTCCCTTCGAACGGGGTGGTGGGACGTCCCCGTAGGTCGACCAGCCACCCGGACCGCCCGCCGATCTCCACCGATGTCGGCGTGGGCGTGGGATTGAACACCCGCACCTCGACCTGTCCGGCCGACCGTCGGACGGAGGAGACCTGGGCACCACGGACGCTGAGGGTCGAGCCGCGGTCGGCCCGATGGCCTCCGCCGAACGACCCCGCGGTGAGTAGGGGATCGAGGACATCGGTGGCCATCCGGTAGGGGTCGACCTTCCCCACGGACAAGGCATAGTGCACCTCGATCGGTCCGAGAAGCTGGGGTCCCTCGATGGCCATCATGGGCCCGGCTGGCAGCGGGCGGAGGGACATGCCGAGGCGCGACAGCATGCCGGTGGCCCGTAGCAGGGTCAGGGCCAGGGTGGAGGCCCGGTTGCCTCCGGATCCTTCGTCGATGTCGACCAGCTCGTACTCCAGCAGCCCCTCGTGGACGACGGTGAGCCCGCCGCTGGAGACGAACCGGTGCGAGGGGAAGGTGGGGATGCCGGTCTCGTCGAGCGCGGCCTTCGGCCTCGAGACCCCGCTCGACCACGGTGAAAGCACACTCGGCCCGCGATATGGCGGCCGGTTCGGGTAAGGGGAGATGCACCCGCAGGCGGTGGTCCCGGGACGGATTGACGAAACGGGTTTCCACCCGCACGATGCCCTCGTCGGCCCGCAGCTCGAGTGTCGTGACGACGGGAACCCGGTGGCTGCCGACCCGCGATTTGGACGCCTCGTCCACCCGGTCGGGCCAGGTGTAGGTGGCCGTGATGGTGGCGACGGCCCGGACCGGCCCGCGTTCGTCGATGGTGACCGATACCGAGTCGGGTGTGTCCACCACCGAGTCCACCGTGGGAGGGGAGTAGTTGTAGGTGTCGCCGTAGTCACCTCCGTCGACCAGCCTCCCGTACCCGGGAATGCCGTTGAGGCAGAAGGTGCCGTCGTCCGCGTCGACCACCACCGTCACCAACCCGTTGGCCAGTGTCACGGGTCCTGAGCCGTCACCCCCCGCCACCCCGACCGGGTGGGCCAGGCGTCCGGCGCTGAACCGGGACCAGCCGAACCCGGGAACGTCGGCCTGACGGGCGAGGATCCGGCGCACCGGGGGTTGATCCAAGGTGAGGCGGACCTCGGTCTCGGGTCGTGCCGTCAGCTTGGTGTAGAGCTCCCGTTTGACCTCCTCGACGGGGATCCCGTCGCGGGCTTCTGTGCCGATGACCAGCGTGATGTCCAAGCCGGTCTCGTCCTCGGCCAGCGAGACGTCCGTGATGTACATGTCGTCGCCGATCCGTGCCCCCTGGATGAGTCCCAGCATGGTCAGGACGGTCTTGCCGTCCAGGGTGATCGACCCCGGCATGCCCAAGCGCTCGGCGAGGACCTGGACGTCGGCGTCCACCTCGCCGACCGCCGGGACCACCACCTCGACCAGGCCGCCTCGCTCCTGGGCGGAGGGGTTGACCACGACGGGGCCGGGCTCGGCCATGGAGCGGCCCACTGAGGCCACGGCCTCATCGGCCAGGCCCTGGCCGATGTGACGGGCCTCGGCGTACCGGTGGAGCACGGCGTCCACCACGTCGTCGACCGAGCAGGCACAGATGGAGTCGTGGGCGGCGTTGCGGAGCATGAGGGTCCAGGCCAGTTCCACAAAGGTCTCCGGCCACGCACCGGACGGGAGGAAGAGGGCCGACAGGGGTTCGGCCAGGCGCTCCAGCGCCCGCTCGGCCCGGGCCGCGGCCTGCTTCACGTCGACGCGGTTGGACCCCACACCCATCAGCAGGTTGGACCGGAACCCCGAGCGCAACTCGCCCCGCCATTCGGGCAGTCCCTCGGTGGGGGCCGAACGCAGATATGCCGGGAGGGAGGAGACGGTCAGGTCGAACTCCACCTGGGCCTCGTTGGCCTCGGCCACCACACGGCCCAGCCACGGCTGGGGACGGAGGTGGTCGGAGCCGTTCATCAACAAGAGCGGGTCCTCGGGGCCAATGAACGCGCCGAACTCGTCGATGTGGGCCTGCAGCCGGCGCACCAGGGCCTTGGCGTCGTCGGGGAGGGCGGCGCCGTTGCCGTAGCCGGCCACCAGGTACTCGGCCCGGACACTGGATCCGTCAGGGGCCTCCCAGCGGAAGGCGTTGCGGTCGATGGTCGAAGGAACGCCCCGCCACACCACAGCATGCTCGAAGCCCGCTTCGGCCAAGATCTGGGGCATCTGGGCCACGTGGCCGAACATGTCGGGGAGGTACCCGACCTCCATGGCTCCGCCGAAGGAGGTGGCCCGGCGGAGTCCGGCCTGGAGGTTGCGGACGATGGTCTCGCCCGAGGTCAGGAACTCGTCCATGAGGATGTACCAGGGACCGACCGTGATCCTCCCGGTCCCGGTCAGGGCGGCCAGGCGTCCTTCGTTCTCGGGACGGATCTCGAGGTAGTCGTCGATGGCCGCCAGTTGACCGTCGAGGAGGAAGTGGCGGTACGAGCTGTCCTGCTCCATCTGGTCGAGCAGTCCGTCGACCAGGCGGACGAGATTCAGCCGGAAGGTCTGGAACGGTTCGTACCACTCGCGGTCCCAATGGGTGTGGGGGACCACCGCTACCCGACGGGGGGCCACCCGGGGCGTCTCCACGGTCGACATCAGACGATGGGTCCGTACTCGGCCTCGTACGCCTCCAGTTCGGCGACGATGCGCTCGGCCTGCTGATTGCTGTCGTCCCCACCCCGGCCCATGTGGTCGGCGTAGGCGGCGGCACCGAGATCGCGGAGGAGTCCGTCGGCCTTGTGTTTGGCCTGGGCCACGTCGAGCTTGGCCTGGCCGGCCTTGCCTGCCTCGGCGGCCTTGGCCACACCGATCTCCGCACCCGCCTTGACCTTGTCCATCAGTCCCATAGCACCCTTCCTTCGTGTGGCCCGACCGGTTGGCCGAACGAGCAACCCCTGCCTGTCGGGCCTTTGACCCAGCAACCCTGATCCGGACCCTCCGGTGTAGCAGACTTCATTCTGGGAAGGCACGGATTTGATGTTCCGGTTTGCCGTCGATCCGTGCCGTCGACACGGCCGCCGTCCGGACGGGCGGCCCATGGGAGCAGCGGATGGGATCTACGGTGACGAGTTCGAGGAGGCCATCACGGGCGAAATCGCCTAACGACCGGCTGGAACGTTCGATGGTCGCCGAGGGCTTCCCCCTGGTGGCCGGGCTCGACGAGGTGGGTCGGGGGGCCTGGGCCGGCCCCGTCTCGGTGGGCGTGGTGGTCCACGCCTTCGATCGGAGGCCTCCGAAGGGGATCCGTGACTCGAAGCTCCTCTCCGAGCTCCGGCGTGAGGAGCTGTATCCGTTGGTGGCGGCGTGGTGCACCGAGTGGGCGGTGGGTCACGCCAGCCCTCAGGAGTGTGACGATCTCGGCATGACCCGCGCCCTTCGTCGGGCCGCCCACCGTGCCCTGGCCCAGCTGGCCGTGGTGCCGAACGTGGTACTGGTGGACGGTGGGCACGACTACGTCACCGAGCCGGACCCCGACCCGACCCAGTCCGCCACACCCCCGGTTCGCACGGTCGTGCGGGGCGACCGGTCCTGCCTGTCCATCGCTGCGGCGTCCATCCTGGCCAAGGTCACCCGTGATCGCATGATGCGCTCGTGGTCCGAGAGCTTCCCTCCATTCGACTTCGACCGGAACAAGGGCTATCCGTCCCCCTCGCACCGGACGGCCCTGTCCGGCTTCGGTCTGACCTCGATGCACCGGCGCTCGTGGTCCTTCGTCGACGACCTGGTGTTCCGGTAGTCGGTGCCTCCGGTGGATCGGCTCCTCCGGGACCCATGAGGGCTACCGGCACACCCAGAGAGGTGGGTGGAGTTGGATCCCGCCAGTTGCCCTGAGGGCCAGGACGTGTCCCACGCGGTAACCGAAGCCACGCCCACCGGCTCCGCTGCCTTCGACGGCACCGAGTGCCGGGACCGGCTTCAGCCGACCGGCGGCTCCTTGGGCAGTCCGAGCACACGCTCACCGAGAACGTTGCGGAGCACCTCGTCGGTCCCTCCGGCGATCCTCATGCCCGGGGCGCTGAGCACGTAGTCGGACCAGGCGTAGGTGCCCCAGGTTCCGGTATTGGCGGTGAGGCTGGCCCCGAGCACCGACGAGACCAACTCGGAGGTGCGGAGCATGTTGGCCGTCAAGGAGAGCTTGGCCAGCGACAACTCCGGACCGGGAAGCTGGCCCACCGCGATCTTGGCCATGGCCCGAAGGTTGGTGTAGCTCGCCACCCGTTCGTTGATGATCACCGAGGCCAGCTGTTGGCGGATGAGGGGGTCAGCGGCGCGTCCGAGGGCCCGGATCATCTCGATGATCCGTGTGGTGGTAGGCAGTCCTACACCGCCTCCGCCGCCACCGATGGCGGCACGTTCGTTCATGAGGGTGGTCAGGGCCACCGTCCAGCCGCCGTTGACATCGCCGAGACGGTGGGAGTCGGGAATGCGCACATCGGTGAAGAACACCTCATTGAACGAGGCTCCACCGGTCATCTGGCGCAAGGGCCGTACCTCTACGCCCGGTGCGTGCATATCCACTACGAATCCGGTCAGTCCCCGATGCTTGGGCAGGTCCGGGTCGGTGCGGCAGATCACCTCGCCGATGTCGGAGAATTGGGCGCCCGAGGTCCAGACCTTCTGGCCGTTCACGATCCACTCGTCTCCGTCCCTGACCGCACGGGTCTGCAGTGAGGCCAGGTCCGATCCGCTGCCCGGCTCGCTGAAGAGCTGGCAGGCCACGATGTCACCGCGGTGCATCTTGGCCAGGTAGGCCTGCTTCACCTCTTCGGTGGCGTGCGCCACGATCGTTGGTGCCACCATGCCGAGCCCGATCCCGTAGGCGGACATCGAGGGTGTGTCGTAGTCATGGGCCACGGCGTTGTAAATGCGCTGGTACTCGCGGGGAAGCCCGCGGCCACCGTAGGCGGGGGGTCCGCTGATCCAGCCGAATCCGGCGTCGAAGACCGTCCGGGCCCACTCCCGGGCCACGGCCAGGTCGGCGAGGTCCTCGTCGGGCGTGCGCTCGGGCAGCAGGCTCACGTTCTCGGGGCCCTCGCCCCAGACGAAGTCCTCCTCCATGCGCTCGGGGGCGTGCGCCTTCAGGAACTCCCTGGCGTCGACCTCGAACTGCTCCCGTCCGATCGCCTCGGCGTCCCCGGCTGTGGCCGCATCGTCATGGCCGGGTTGGATGGCGGTGGTCATGGCTCGTGTCCCCTTCGTCGTGTCGTGACCCGACCCCGGGTGTTCCCCGGCGGGTCTCCGGCAAGGCCCCGTAGGTCCCTCGGGCCGGCTCGCCGGGGCGCCAGCGTTCCGACTCCGACCTGTCCCTTCTCCGGCCCAGCGTACCCGGGTCACCCTGACGTCGGGGATTGACCGGACAGCTCGTGACCGGGTCGGGCCCGCTCATCGGAGCGTCAGGCCGGGCCGACCAGCACCGACCGGACCGCGTCGGAGAGCTCCGGATGAGCGAAGTGGTACCCGCGCTCGGTGAGTACGCCGGGCAGGACCCGCTGCCCGCCGAGGATGAGCTCGTCGGCCATCTCGGCGCCCAGAGCCAGGCGTAGCGCCGGGGCCGGGACCACCATCACCGTGGGCCGGTGGAGCACGGCTCCGATGACCTTGGCCAGCTCGGCGTCGGTGGCCGGGGCCGGGGCCGTGGCATTGACCGGACCGACGAGGCCGTCGTCGGCCAGGCAGTGCAGTACGGCGCCGATCTCGTCGTCGAGGGTGATCCAACTCCGGTACTGGTCGCCCCTTCCCATTCGCCCGCCCAGTCCCGCCCGGAACAAGGGGAGCTGCTTGCCCCAGGCACCGCCGTGCCGGCTGAGGACGATCCCGGTCCGGAGGTGCACGGTCCTGATCCCGTTGTCCGCCGCCGGCCGGGCCGCCGCCTCCCAGGCCCGGCATACCTCGGCCAGGAAGCCGGTTCCCGAGGGCGACTCCTCGGTGAGGAGCTCGTCACCCCGGTCGCCGTAGAAGCCGACGGCCGAGGCACTGACCAGCACCGCCGGTCGTGCGTCGAGGCGCACGAGGGTGTCGACCAGGAGTCGGGTCGAGTCGGTCCGGCTCTCGAGGATCACCTGCTTGCGACTGGGCGACCAGCGCCGGTCGCCGATACCGGCCCCGGCCAGGTGGACCACGTTGTCGAACGGTCCAGTCCGATCGAGTGCGGCCACGTCGATCTGGCCCCGATCGGGGGCCCAGCTCACGCGCCCGGTCGGCGGACCCGGGCCCGATGCCGAGTCCCCCAGGGAGGATTCGCCGCGGACCAGCCGGGTGACCGTGTGGCCGTCCCCGAGCAGTCGCGCCACGAGAGCGGTCCCGATGAGCCCGGAGGCTCCGGACACCAGCGTGTTCATGGGGGTGTACCAACCCGGTAGCCGGCCCGGACCACGGCCGAACGCACCATGACGGCGAAGGCATCGGGATGGGTCAGATGGGCGCCGTGGGAGGCCCCGGCGATCTCGACCATCTCGGCGCCGGGAACCTGCTCGCTCAACCACGCCACCGTGTCCCGGTGCCGGGCCGCTGACCGTTCGCCGCGGCCGAACGTGGCGGGTAGGTCCAGGTCGCTGACGTCGAAGGGCGCCTGGTGGGTACGGATGGCGGCCAGTTCGGCCTCGAGGGCCGGTCCGTCGGCCCACCGTTCGGCCTTGGCCGATTCGGACAGACGCTCCCAGGATGCGTCGCCGACCATCCTCCGGAAGAAGCGCTCGGCCGCCTCCGCCGCGCTGACCTGGTCGGGTGGCGCGGTGTCCCGTTCGGCACGGTCACCGCCCCCATCGGCGGCCATGACCGCCGGCGATGAGCGGTGCATGGCCGCCGCGCTGTTCGGGCTGCGGGCCCACGAACCCAACCACGGCATGGGTGGCTCGTAGGCCACCACCGAGACGATGCCGGCCTCCGCGCCACCACGCACCGCCGCCCCGAGCGCGACATCCCCGCCGTAACTGTGACCGACGACCACCGACGGGCGTCCGTCCACGATGGCCAAGAGGTCGTCGATGTGACCGTCGAGGGTGGTGTTGAGGGGCAGAGCGTGGCGTGAACCCTGGTAGCCGCGACGGTCGTAGGCCAGGGTGTGGAGGTCGTCGAGGCGCCGCATGACCCGGGTGAAGCTGGCCGCCCGGTCGAGCGACCCGTGCACCAGGACCACCAGCGGGGAACCGTCGGCCCCAAAATCGGGACCGTGTTCAGTGACGGCCAGGCTGTGGACTGCGGGCATCGTGGTTCCAGACTGTCAGGTACCCCGGACTGACGCCATAGTGGGCACCTGACGAGGACCGATGCCGATCCGGCTCCTGATCCGGCCGGGTTGTTCCTGTCGTCCCCGAGGATCGGTTCACCGCGGCCACCGCCGAGGAATCGCCCGGAATTCGGGGGGAATTGGGGTCGGATGCACACATGGCCCGCTCAGATCGTGCATTGTTGTGGCTTCCAAAGACGAAGGAGAGACTGTGCCCCTTACCAAAACCGATCTCATCGCGGCCGTGGCCGCTCACACCGATTACACATCCAAAGATGTGGCGGCTGTGCTGAGCGGCATTGAAGACGTCGTGGTGGCCAATGTGGCCAAAGGCGAGAAAGTCGTCATCACCGGCTTTCTGACCTTCGATCGGGCCCAGCGTGCCGCTCGCACGGGTCGCAACCCGCAGACCGGCGAGTCCATCAAGATCAAGGCCTCGAAGAGTCCCAAGGTCTCGGCTGGAGCATCGTTCAAGAATGTCGTGAACGGGAAGGCCCCGGCGCCCAAGATCGCCAAGGCCAAGTAGGTCAACCGCGGCGCTAAGGCGTCGTGTGTCGGTGGGCCGTGAACCGGGTGTGACCCGGATCACGGCCCACTGTCGCGCAGCCACACGGTCGCGTCACCCCACGGCGGTGACACCGCCGTCGAGCACCAGTGCCCGCCACCTGCCGGCGGTCCGGGTTTCCGGGAGACCGTTGCCCCGGACCCGTCCCAGTAGGCTGGGTTGCCTATGGGCGCCAACGACGAAGCACACGGTCCCGACCGAGCGGACCGACAGCGCGCCGCCTCAGGTGCGGGGGCGTTCGGGCCGAACGCCTGGTTGGTCGAGGACATGTACGACCGATTCCTGGCCGATCCCACGTCGGTCTCCGACTCCTGGCGCGAGTTCTTCGCCGACTACCGACCGGCCGGTGCACCAACTCCTCTGGCCCCTGTCGCCACCCAGACCGCCACAACCGCCCCGACCGGTCCCGGTGGAACGGCCACGTCCGCCGCCCCGCTGGCCCCCTCGTCCGGGGTCGGCCCGATCGCCGTCCCGTCGGCCGGAGCAACTGCCGGCACGACAGTTCCGGCCCCGGTCGTCGGGGCCGGGGCCACCCCCGATCCGGAGATCGCCACGCCTCTCCGTGGCGCGGCCGGACGCATCGTGGCCAACATGGAGGCTTCCCTCGGCGTGCCCACGGCCACCAGTGTGCGGGTGGCGCCGGCCAAGCTGCTCGAAGTGAACCGGGTGATCGTCAACAACCAGCTCTTCCGTACCACCGGCGGCAAGGTCAGTTTCACCCACCTGATCGGGTACGCCGTGGTCAAGGGCCTGATGGCCGTCCCTACCATGAACGCCTCGTTCGTGGAGGACGCCGACGGCAAGGGCACGCCGGGGGTCATTCGGCACCGGCACGTGGGCCTGGGCCTCGCCGTCGACGTGGAGAAATCACCCGGCAACCGGACCCTGCTCGTCCCGTGCATCACCGATGCCGACCTCCTCGACTTCCGGACCTTCGTCGGCGCCTACGAGGAGTTGGTGCGCAAGATCCACACCAACCGGATCGGTGCCGACGACTTCGCCGGCACCACCGTCACCCTGACCAACCCCGGGACGCTGGGCACCGTGCAGTCGGTGCCCCGCCTGATGGCCGGACAGGGCCTCATCGTCGGTGTCGGGTCCCTTGGGTTCCCGGCCGGCTTCGAGGCCGCCGACCCCCGCACCTTGGCTGAGCTGGGCATCGGCAAGACGGTCACCCTCACGTCGACCTACGACCACCGGATCATCCAGGGAGCCGAGTCGGGACTGTTCCTGGCCCACGTGTCCGAGTGCCTCATGGGTCAGCACGGCTTCTACGACGAGGTCTTCGACTCCCTCGACATCCCCTACGAGCCGGCGCGCTGGGAACAGGACGTGAACGCCACCGACAACGAGGACGAGGGCGACCATCTCCGGTTGATCAAGCAGGTGCACGTCCAGACGCTCATCAACATGTACCGGGTACGCGGCCACCTCATCGCCCATCTCGACCCGCTGGACGCCGAGCCTCCCGAGCTCCATCCCGAACTCGACCCGCTGCACTACGGGCTGACCATCTGGGATCTGCCCCGCCAATTCGTCACCGACGGGTTGGCCGGCAAGGACCTGGCCACGTTGGACGAGATCCTCCACACGCTGCGCGACGCCTACTGCCGGACCCTCGGTGTCGAATACATGCACATCCAGAGCCCGGCCCAGAAGCAGTGGATCCAGCAGCACCTCGAAGGGGTGTCCTCGGCCCTGGCCCCCGACGAGCAGCGCCACATCCTCGGGCGGCTGAACGCCGCCGAGGTGTTCGAGCGGTTCCTCCACTCCCGCTACGTGGGCCAGAAGCGGTTCGGCCTCGAAGGGGCGGAGTCGGCCATCGTCCTGCTCGACACCATCCTGGACGAAGCGGTCCAAGAGGGTCTGCACGAGGCGGTCATGGGCATGGCCCACCGGGGCCGCCTCAACGTGCTGGCGAACATCGTGGGTAAGTCCTACGGCGAGATCTTCGAGGAGTTCGAGGGCAACCTCGACCCCGACTCCGTCCAGGGCTCGGGTGATGTGAAGTACCACAAGGGGGCCAGGGGCACCTTCGTGGCCCGCAGCGGCGGCACCATCCCCGTCTCCATGGCCTCCAACCCGTCCCATCTCGAGGCCGTCGATCCGGTGGTGGTGGGCATGGCCCGGGCCAAACAGGATGCTCTGGGCGGCGAACGGGGGAGCGGACCTGACTTCGAGGAGGGGGTAGGGGATCCCTTCCCGGTGCTCTCCATCCTGCTGCACGGGGACGCCGCCTTCGCCGGTCAGGGTGTGGTGGCCGAGACCCTCAACCTCTCCGGACTTGCCGGCTACCGGACCGGCGGGACGGTGCACATCGTCATCAACAACCAGTTGGGCTTCACCACCGCACCCGAGGCCGCCCGTACGTCGGTGTACCCCACCGACGTGGCCAAGATGGTCCAGGCCCCGATCTTCCATGTGAACGGCGACGACCCCGAGGCCTGCGCCCGGGCCGCCCGGCTGGCCTTCGGATTCCGCCAGGACTTCCACAAAGACGTGGTCATCGACATGGTGTGCTACCGCCGGCACGGGCACAACGAGGGCGACGACCCCAGCTACACCCAGCCCCTCATGTACGCCCTCATCGAGGCCAAGCGGTCGGTGCGCAAGCTCTACACCGAGTCGCTGGTGCGCCGGGGTGACATCTCGCTGGCGGAGGCCGAGGGGGCGCTCGACGATTTCTCCGCCCGTCTCCAGGCGGCGTTGGACGAGACCAGGGCCGAGGCCGAGGCGGAGGCCGAAGAGGCCCAGACCGTGGGCCGGGTCCCGGTCCTGCCGACCTACGTGGTCCCGGATCTGTGGATCCCGCCCATCGAGACCGGGGTGGACGCCTCGGTGCTGGCCCGTCTGGCCACCGAGGTGCGAACGGTCCCCGAGGGATTCGTCATCCACCCCAAGCTGGCCCGCCAGTTCGAACAGCGGGACAAGGTGGTGGCCGACGGGGAGATCGATTGGGCCCTCGGCGAGGCCCTGGCCATCGGTTCGCTGTTGTTGGAGGGGATCAATGTCCGCCTCACCGGCCAGGACACACGGCGAGGAACCTTCTCGCAACGACACGCCGTTCTGGTGGACCACGCCACCGGCGCCGAGCACGTGCCCCTGGCCGGACTGGAGGGGGGCCGGTTCACCATCCGTGATTCACTGCTCTCCGAGTACGCCTGCGTGGGCTTCGAATACGGCTACTCGGTGGTGGCGCCTGACGATCTGGTGGCCTGGGAGGCCCAGTTCGGTGACTTCTGGAACGGCGCCGAGATCATCGTGGACAACTTTCTGGTGGCGGCCGAGAACAAGTGGGGACAGAAGTCCGGCCTGGTGCTCCTCCTGCCCCACGGCTACGAGGGCCAGGGGCCCGAGCACTCCTCGGCCCGCATCGAGCGGTTCTTGACCATGTGTGCCCGGGGCAACCTCCGGCTGACCGAACCCACCACGGCGGCCCAGTACTTCCATCTCCTGCGGTCCCAGGTCAAAGGGACGGTCCGCAAGCCGCTCGTCGTGTTCACCCCCAAATCGCTCCTGCGGGCCCGCCAGGCCCGCTCGCCCATCGAGGCGTTCACGTCGGGATCCTTCCTCGAGGTGCTCGACGATCCGGCCGCCGTGGACGAGGGCTTCGATCGCACCGCCGTGGAGCGGGTGGTGCTCTGCACCGGCAAGGTGGGCTATGACGCGTTGGCCCGCCGTGACGAACTGGGCGAGACAGGGCGGTCGGTCGCCGTGGTGCGGGTCGAGCAGCTCTATCCGTGGCCCAAGTCCACGATCTCCGAGATCCTCAGGGGCTATCCGCACTCCGAGGAGGTGGTGTGGCTCCAAGAGGAGCCCGAGAACATGGGGGCATGGAACTTCGTGCACCAACGACTCCACAAGATGTTGCGGAACTCACACATCCTGCGCCACGTGAGCCGGGCCGAGTCGGCCAGCCCGGCCACGGGGAGCGCGGCGTTGCACAAGTTGGAACAGGACGATCTGCTGGCCCGCTCGGTCGGCTGAGCCGGAACTGCGGCATCCCTCGCCCGGTAGCCCGCGCCCACCCGCTACGTGGACGCGGCTCCGGTCGTCGGTCCGGTCCGGCCCACTCGACCTCACCCGGTGACCAGGGCCACTCGGTTCCTCTGTGGTGCGCCGGTCAGACGAGGAAGTCGTGGGCCAGGGCGATCCACATCTCGGTGGACAGTCGGAGCGACTCCACGTCCACCCGTTCGTCGATCCCGTGGAACATGGCCCCGTACTGCTCGAAGCTGATGGCGGTGCTGTGGAGGCCGAAGCCGTAGGCCACGCCACCGAGGGCCCGGTGGAAGCGGGCGTCGGTGGCCCCGACGGTGAGGAAGGGCACCGTCCGGGCCCCGGGGTAGAAGATCCGGCTGACCCGCTCCAGGGCCCCCCACAGGGGCGTGTCGATGGGGGAGGTCGTCGACACCTGTTCGGAACCGATCTCGACGGTGACGTCGTCGGCCAGATCGCCGATGACCTCCTCGAGCATGGTTACCACATCGCCCGTCTCCCACCCGGGAAGGGTGCGGATGTCCACGTCGAGCTCGACGCGGTCAGGGATGACGTTCAGCTTGGTCCCCGCCCGCATGACCGTCGGGGCCATGGTGGTGTGGGTGCAGGCGTGGGCCTGGCGGGCCAGTCCGACGAGGGGCAGTTCGTCGCAGAAGTCGTCGATGCGATCGGGGTCGAGCAGCGGCTCGGACAGCTCGGGTGGGAAGCCGATGCCCTCAACGAAGCGGATCCACGCCTCGTGGAGCTGGGCCCGGGGCCGGTACTCGTCGATGCGGCGGACCACTTCGGCCGCCTTCACCAGCGCGTTGTCGGTCCGGAGGGGCTGGCTGCCATGTCCCGGTGTGCCCCGGACCACCAGACGGCACCAGTACACCCCCTTTTCGCCCACGATCACCGGGAGCCGGGGGGTCCCGTCCGCTCCTCCCATGGGGAAGCCACCCGACTCGGTGATCACGTAGTCCGAGTGGACGGCATCGGCCTCGTGCTGGCACAACCACTGGGCACCGTGGGTCCCGAGGGCCTCCTCGTCGGCCACGGCGACGTAGGTCAGGTCACCGGCGGGCCGGAATCCGCTCAGGGCCAGGTGCCGGAACCCGGTGGCCATGGTGGCGGTGAGGTTGAGCATGTCGATAGCGCCCCGTCCCCACACCTCGCCGTCGACCAGCTCGCCTCCGAAGGGGTCGCGGCTCCAGTCGTCGGGGTTGGCCGGAACGACATCGGTGTGGCCGAGGAGGGTGAGCGAGGGGGCCGAAGGGTCACCGCCCTCCAGTTTGGCCACGAGCGAGGTGCGGCCGGGCAGGGGCTCGTAGGTCTCGATGTCGGCCCCGGTGCCTTCGAGGTAGCTCCGCAGCAGGTCGGCGCTGCGCTGCTCGTGACCGGACCCGGTCGTGCCCTCGTTGACGCACCGGTTGCGAATCAGGTGCTGGAGGAGATCGGTGGCCTCGTCGGTTCGGTCGGCTTCGGTGGCCACATCGGCATCCTAGGGCTGGGCCCCGGCCGGCACCGGGCCGCTCCCCATCCCGGTCCGTCGACCAGCCCGGTCCCCGCGGTGTTGCGAGCCCGGCCCCACCAGGCGGCCCCTGCCCTCGTGGACCCGTCGATTGATGGACCGCCGGCAGGACTCGACGGGTATGGTCAGGAGGGTCCAGGTCAGATGGTTGACTGGTGCCCGTTATGGAACAAGACCTCCCCGACCGCCGGCGCATCGTCGTCGACGGTTCCAATATCGCCACCGAAGGGCGCAGCCTCCCCAGCCTGGCCCAACTCGACGAGGCCATCCGGGCCTTCCTCGAGGAGTACCGCGGCTTCACCAGTTCGGATGTCACCGTGGTGGTCGACGCCTCGTTCGGCCACCGGATCGACCCCTCGGAGGTGCCGGCCTTCGAGCAGGCGGTCGAGCACGGCGAGATGGTGGCACCGCCTGCCGGGGCCGTGGGCCGCGGGGACGGTTTCATCCTGAGAATCGCCGAGAAGTCCGGAGCGTTGGTCCTGTCCAACGACTCCTTCCAGGAGTTCCACGCCGAACGCCCCTGGCTGTTCGAGCCGGGCCGCCTCATTGGTGGGAAGCCGGTGCCCGGTGTGGGGTGGATATTCACGCCGCGGACCCCGGTGCGGGGGGCGAAGAGCCGGTCGGTGACGTCGAAGTCTCGACGGGACGCCCGGACGGCCGACCCCGAGCCGGTCGGACCCGGTTCCGACGTGGACCCCGGCGAATCGGTGAACCGGCGGGGAGCCCGGGCGGCCAAAGCCGCCGGATCCACCAAGGCGGCCAAGGCCACCAAGGCCGACCTGGCCGAACCGGCCACCAAGGCAGCCAAGGCCACCAAGGCGGCCAAGGCTGCCAAAGCCACCAAGGCGGCCAAGGCCGCGGCATCGACCGACACCATGAAGGCTACGAAGGCGACCAAAGCCACCAAGGCGGCCAAGGCCACCAAGGCCGACCTGGCCGAGCCGGCCATAAAGGCGGCCAAGGCCACCAAGACGGCCAAGGCGGTCAAGGCGGGCACGGCCACCAAGGCGACCAAAGCCACCAAGGCGGCCAAGGTCACCGGAGCTGCCGACGGCTCCTCAGCCACTGTGCGACCGGAGGCAGCCGCCCCGCAGGGCGAGGCGCTCAACGATCCGTTGACCTTCCTGACCTTCGTGGCCGACCACCCGGTGGGCAGCACGTTCGACGGCACGGTGGTCTCGTTCACATCCCACGGAGCCCACATCGACGTCGGCGGCATGCTCTGCCACGTGCCGCTGCGGCTGCTGGCCGACCCTCCGCCCAATAAGGCCCGACAGGTCCTGACGAAGGGCGAGACACGCTCGTTCACGTTGGTGTCTCTCGACGCCGCCCGACGACGGGCGGAGCTGGCGCTGCCCGATATGGTCGGGTGAGTGGCCGGCGGCCGAATCGTGGCGGATGCGGTGTGGGAGGCTCCCGACCGCGACACCTCCCGCGGCGGCGTCACCGCGCCCGGTAGCCTCGGCGGTCGTGCGAGCCGAGGACTACCTGCCCCATCGTGACCCCTTCCTGTTCGTCACCCAGCTCGACGTCGTCGAGCCCGGTCAGTCGGCCACGGGGAGCTGGCAGCTGACCGGGGACGAGGCCTTCTTCGCCGGGCACTTTCCCGGTCGGCCCACCCTCCCGGGCGTGCTGATGGTCGAGGCCCTGGCCCAGCTGGGCGGCGTGGCCGTCCTGGCCGATCCGGCCTACGCCGGCAAGCTCCCGCTCTTCGGGGGCATCGAGAAGGCCCGGTTCCGTCGTCAGGTGGTGCCCGGAGACCGGCTGGACCTCGAGGTCACGTTGGGCCGGATGTCGGCCCGGGCCGGCAAGGGCACCGGTCGGGCCACGGTGGACGGTGAGTTGGCCTGTCAGGCCGACCTGCTCTTCGTCCTGGTGGATGCGAGCACCTCCCGACCCGGGACCGGACCGGGGGCTGACCCCGTCGTCGACGCGGGCTGAGGCCGACGTCACCGTGCGCATCGCCACCTGGAACGTCAACTCGCTCACCGCCCGCCTGCCCCGGGTGGAGGAGTGGATCGGCTACGCCCGGCCCGATGTGCTCTGCCTCCAGGAGACCAAGCAGGCCGAGGCGGCCTTTCCCCACGCCGCCTTCGCCGCCCTCGGCTACGAGTCGGCCCACCACGGGGACGGACGGTGGAACGGCGTGGCCATCCTCAGCCGGGTGGGACTCGACGGTGTGACAAGGGGGCTCGGGACCGACTTCGACGTCCATGGGCCGCGGGCCATCGCCGCCGACTGCGGTGGGGTGCGGGTGATGTCGGTCTACGTGCCCAACGGGCGCAGCCTCGACAGCGAGCACTACCCGGCCAAGTTGGCCTGGCTGGCCGCCTCCGCTCCGTGCTTGACGAGACCACCTCCCCCGATCGCCCCGTGGCCGTGTGCGGCGACTTCAACGTGGCCCCCGAGGACCGGGACGTCTGGGACCCGACGCAGTTCGAGGGCATGACCCACGTGAGCCCGCCCGAGCGGGAGGCCCTGGCCGATCTGCGAGTCATGGGGTCTGGTCGACGCCTTCCGACGGATCTACGACGAGGGCGGGCTGTTCAGCTGGTGGGACTACCGGGGCGGTGCCTTCCACCGCCACCGGGGCATGCGCATCGACCTGATCCTGGTCACCGAGGTGCTGGCCGCCCGAACCACCTACGCACTCATCGACCGCAACGCCCGCAAGGGTGAGAAGCCCTCGGACCACACCCCGGTCTTCATCGACACGGCGTTGACGGACACGGCGCTCACCGATACCAAGACGGCCGCCCGGCCTGCCTGATACCGGCCCGGCGACGTCGCCCCGTTCCGCCCGGATACCCGCCGGGTGCCTTCAGCGTCCCAGTCCGGCCCGCATCTCGGCGATCATCCGGTCGGTGTCCCGTCGGGCCACGCGTCCGGTCCCTGCCCTCGAGACCCGGGCCACGGCGGCCAGCCACGGCGAGGGCTGGCGGTCCATCTGTCTCCCGTTGGCCATGCGACGCGAGCGGGCCCAGGAGCAGTGGAGGTTCCGCGAGGCCCGGGTGAGCGCCACGTACAGCAGGCGCCGCTCCTCGTCGCGGGCCTCGGAGGACGCGGCGTAGACGATGGGGACGAACCCCTCCTCGAGCCCGACGACGTGGACGGACTCCCACTCGAGGCCCTTGGCCCGGTGGAAGGTGGCCAGCTCGACCGCCTCGTCATGCCCGCCGCTGGCGCCACTCCCTGTCCCGCCGGCCGCCGCCAGCGAGGGCGCCACCGCTCCCCGGCACCGTGTCCGCGGTCGGTGACTCGGGGCCCGGCGCCATCCGGTGGGGGATGCCCGCCCGGGCCAGAGCCCGGGCCATGGTGGCCAGCTGGTCGTGGGTACGGGCCAGCACGGCCTGGTCCGACCACGACGCACCGTCCTCGGAGCGCTCGAGCAGCGATGCCACCACCGCGTCGGCCTCAGCGGCCTCGTCGTCGTAGGCGGTGACCACGGGCATGGGGCCCGGGGCGGCCACCGAGCGGGGCGGCGCGGTGAGGGTGCGGCCGAGGGCCGCGGTGGCTGCCGCCACCACCTGGGGTGAGCACCGGTGGTTTTCGTCCAGGCGGACCACCACCATTCCCTCGACGGACTGGGGGAGCCGGTCCGAGCAGCGAGGGATCGGCGCCGTTCCATCCGTAGATGGCCTGGTTGGGATCGCCCACCGCGCACAGATCGTCCCGATTGGCGAGCAGAGCCCCGATGAGGCGGAACTGGGCCGGATTCACGTCCTGGAACTCGTCGACCGACAGGTGGCGGTAGCGCCAGTGCATCCGCTCGGCGAAGCCCACGTCGTCGTGGAAGAGGTCGGCTGCTCGGACCAGTACGTCGTCGAGGTCGAGGGAGTGCCTGCGGGCCAGCAGGGCCTCGTACTCGGTGAAGGCATCCTCGACCCGGGCCAGCTCGACCGGGACCGAACGCTCATGGCGGAGGGCGGCTTGGGTGTAGGTCCCCGGCCGGAGGCACCGGGCCTTGGCCCAGCCGATCTCGGTGTCGATGGCGGAGGCCGTGGCCGGGTCGGACACGAGGCCGGCGAGGGTCTTCCAGCGGTGCTCGGCCACGAGGGGAGGAGGCTGGCCGGTGTCGAGGGCGTGTCGGCGGAGCAGCGTCAGCCCCATCTGATGGAGGGTCCCGGCGCGGACCCCGGGGCCGGGCACCCCACCGGTGGTGGCCGGTGTCGACACGGGTACGCCGTAGAGCCGGAGGCGTTGGCGCAGCTCGTGGGCGGCCTTTCGGGTAAAGGTGCACACGGCGGTGTGGTCGGCGTCGGCGGAGCCGTCCCGGATGCGGCGGGCCACCCGGAGGGTGAGCACCCTGGTCTTCCCCGAGCCGGCTCCGGCGATGATGCACAGGGCCCGGGCGGGCGAGTCGACGGCCTGGCGCTGGATGTCGGTGAGGGCGGCCATGGACCGGCCGAAGGCATCGTCCGGCCCGGGTGCCGCCGTCGACGCCGGGCGGGAACGGGGAGGAGGACTCATCGTGCCGACCTCGAGTGGTTCCACGAACGACGAGGCTACCGGCCGGATGTGTCATTCCCCTGGCTCATCCCGGGCCCCCGCCCGAACCATGTGGCGGCACCAGGACCGGGACGGTGGCGCCACCAGGACCGGGACGGTCGGTAGTGTGTGCCGGTGCTGAAGTCGTTCGCCGGCGGTGCCCTGTTCGGCGAGGGCTGGGGGGACGGGGATCCCACGGTGCTGGCCCTGCACGGGTGGCAGCGCACCCACCTCGACTTCGTCCCCGTCATCGAGGCCGCCTCGACCCGTGCCGGTGGGCCTCTGGCCGCCGTCGGGATCGACCTGCCCGGATTCGGGGCCACGCCCCCTCCGCCCGAGCCCTGGGGTTCCGAAGAGTACGCCCACCACTTGCTGCCGCTGTTCGAGGAGCCCGGCGTCCTGGCCGACCGCATCGTGCTCGTGGGCCACTCCTTCGGTGGGCGGGTCGCCCTCCATTTGGCGCCGTTGGTAGCGGGCCGGATCGAGCGGGTGGTGCTCACCGCCGTGCCCCTCCTCGACCGCCAGGGGCGACGGTCGCGGCCGGCCCTGGGCTACCGGGTGGCGCGGACCCTCCACCGGGTGGGATTGGTGGGCGAGGAGCGCATGGAGGCGCTGCGTCAACGGTACGGTTCCCTGGACTACCGGACGGCCCAGGGCGTCATGAGGGCCGTCTTCGTGAAGCTGTTGTCGGAACGGTATGCCGATCAGATGGCCGCCATCGACTGCCCGGTGGACCTGGTCTGGGGCGACACCGACACCGACGTGCCTCTCGAGGTGGCCGAACGGGCCCTGCCCCTGTTTACGTCGGCGCGGCTCGTGACCCTCCCCGGCGTCGGCCATCTGACCCCCACCGAGGCGCCGGGGGCGCTCGCCGACGTCATACTCGGGCGGTCGGCGGCCGACGACGGATCCGGGTCGCCCGGGGATGGCTCGCCGTCCGGATCATACGGGGACCCGGAAGCAGGCGATCTCCGATGATGGCGCTGGTGGGCCCGGCCCGGCTGCATGACGGCGCGGCGTGGATCACCGTGGCCGCCTGTGCGCTGGCCTGCGTGCCCGCCGGGCTCCGGTGGCTCCGGGTGGCCCAGCGGGAGCACTACCTGTCCGGTTCGGTGATCCGCTTCGCCGCCCGGTGGTGGCGGGTGAAGCCGTTGAACGCACCCCTCGCGGTGGTCGTGGTGGCCGCCGCGGTGATCTCGGTGTGGTGGCCCCTGGTCGGTCTGGTGGCCGCCGCAGGCGTGGCCGTCGGACCCGTCGGACTCTCGCTCCGGGGCCGGACCGCCGCACTGGCCTGGACCCGGCGTCTTCGGACCCTGGCCCTGGTCTGGGTCGTGCTCGAGATCGTGGTGGTGGCCATCGGGATCGGATCGGGCCCGGCCGCCCCGCTCGCCGTCCTCGCCGCCCTGGCTGTTCCGCTCCTGGTCGACGTGGCCTGCCTGGTAACCGGCCCGGTCGAGCGACGCCTCGGTGCCCACTTCGTGGAGGAGGCCCGTGCGCGCCTGTCCCGGGTCGACCCCATCGTGGTGGCCGTCACCGGTTCGTACGGCAAGACCTCGACCAAGGGCCACATCGCCCATCTCGTGGGCTCCACCCGGACGGTGGTGGCCACCCCGGCCAGTTTCAACAACCGGGCCGGCCTGGCCCGCGCCGTCAACGAGCACCTGGCCGACGGCACCGAGGTGTTCGTGGCCGAGATGGGCACCTACGGCCCCGGTGAGATCGCCGACCTGTGCCGGTGGTGCCCGCCCGATGTGGCCGTGATCACCGCCATCGGGCCGGTCCATCTCGAGCGCTTCGGAACCGAGGAGCGGATCGTGGAGGCCAAGTCGGAGATCCTGGTCACCGCCACCGACGTGGTGCTCCCCGTCGACGATCCCCGCCTGGCTGCGGTGGCCGACCGGATGGAGGCCGAGGGCAAACGGGTCCTGCGGTGCTCGGCCTCCGACCCGACCGCCGACGTGTCCGTGGTGCGGCACGACGAGTTCCATCCCGAGGTGTCCGTCGTGGCCGGCGGCGACGTGCTGGTCGAGCACCTGACGCTGCCGACCGGGGTGCAGCCCACCAACCTGGCCTGCGCGGTCGCTGTGGCCCTCGTACTCGGGGTGGACCCCGGGGTGCTCGGGGGTCGGATGGCCGACCTGGCTTCTGTTGACCACCGGCTCCAGGCGGTGCGCTCGGCGTCGGGGGTCACCATCTTGGACGATACGTACAACTCGAATCCGGCCGGCGCCGCCGAGGCCCTCGTGGCCCTGGGAGGCCCGGGGCCCGAGGCGCCGATGACGGCCGACGGGCGGGGTCGCCTGGTGGTGGTCACCCCGGGGATGGTCGAGCTCGGGTCCCGGCAGTTCGACGAGAACCGGCGGTTCGGCGCCGCCGTCGGCCGAGGTGGCCGATCATCTTCTCATCGTGGGCCGGACCAATCGGCGGGCCCTGCTGGCCGGTGTGGCGTCGGTGACCGAGTCACCGGCCCAGGTGCTGCTCGTGGACCGCCGCGACCGGGCGGTCGAATGGGTACGCCGGCATCTCGGCCCCGGTGATGCCGTCCTGTACGAGAACGATCTGCCGGACCACTACCCTTGACGGATTGAGCTGCCGGCCGGGTCCTAGGGCCGTGCGGACGGCGGCTCCACCTGCCCAGCCGAATACCCCGCCGATCGGAGGAGTCCCCCCACCGTGCCCGACGTCGCCGTCATCTTCGGAGGACCCTCTCCCGAACACGATGTGAGCGTGCTCACCGGACTGCAGGCCGCACGTGGCCTGGCCTCCGCCCCCCCCGGCGCTGTCGGCTCCGCAGGAACCTCGGTGCGGGCCATCTTCTGGTCGAAGACCGGGGACTGGTATGAGGTCGACCCCACGCTCGAGGCCGAGGCCTTTCTCGAAGGCGTGCCCCGCGGGGCCACCCGCCTCCAGCTGCTGGCCCATCCCGACGGCGGATTCGCCGAGCCGGCCGGCCGGCTGGGCAAGGCACGGGGGCTCGACATCGATGCCGCCCTGGTGTGCTGCCACGGGGGACCGGGCGAGGACGGGACGCTCCAGGCCGCCTTGGACCTGGCCGGAATCCGGTACTCGGGCCCCACGGTTGCGGGGGCCGCGCTCGGCATGGACAAACTGGCCTTCGGGGCGGTGGTCGCCGCGGCCGGACTACCCACCCTGCCCCGGCTGCTGCTGGCTCCCGACAGCGAGCCCCCGTCATTCGCCGGGCCCTACATCGTCAAGCCCCGGTTCGGGGGCTCCTCCATCGGTATCGACGTGGTCGAGGACTTCGCCACGGCCCGGGCCCGCCTCCAGGCCAATCCCCATCTGCGCTTCGGGGCGGTGCTCGAACCGTTCCGGCCCGATCTCACCGACCTGCAGGTGGCCGTGCGGAGCTGGCCCGGTCTCCAGCTCTCGGCCATCGAGCGGCCCATCCGGGCCACCGGCACGGCCGACATCCTCGACTACCGGGACAAATACGTGGCCGGAGAGGGGATGGCCGGCGCACTGCGGGAGTTGCCCGCCGCCATCAAGCCGGAGCTCGAGACGTCGCTGCGGGTCGCCGCCGGGACGATCGCCGCGCTGGCCGACCTCCGAGGCGTGGCCAGGATCGACTTCCTGTCCGACGGAACACAGTTCGTCGTCAATGAGATCAATACCGTCCCCGGCTCGCTGGCCCGCTACCTGTGGGTGGACCCGCAGCTGCCGTTCACCACGCTGCTCGGTGACCTGCTGGAGGAGGCCCGACGCAGCCCCACCCACGCTTACTCGGCCGCCGGCGCCGACGGGACGGTGCTGCGGTCCGCCGGATCGATCGCCGGCAAGTTGGGCTGAGGCGTTTGGCCGTCCACCGGCTCCAGCTCCTGGCGGACGAGGAGGTCCTGGTCGACATCAGGCCGCACTGGTCGTACCTGTCGGGCCCGCTGGTGGTGGCGGCCGTGACCATCGGCGTCGGTGTGGCACTCGATGTCGGCTACCCCCACACATCGGTGGCGCTCCACTGGGTCGAAGGTCTGGTCGTGGCCGTCCCGTGCCTGTGGCTGGCGGCGCGCACGGCCCGGTGGTGGACGAGCAGCCTCATCCTGACCTCCGTCCGTCTGGTCGAGCTGTGGGGGGTGGCCTCCACTCGCCACGCCGAGACGCCACTGGATGCCATCGTGTCGGTCACGGCGGTGCAGTCCCTCGGACGGCGGATCCTCGGCACCGGGCGTCTCGAACTCGAGATCCGGGGTGAGCGGCGGGTGAGGAGCATCGACGACGTGCGCAAACCGGTGATCCTCCAGCGAGTGATCACCCGCCGGTTGCGGCCGTACTCCGAGGATCGCGACGACATCGGTTATCGCTGATCCCCGGTCTGCCGCGGCGGGGTTCCCGCTGGGGACCGGATCGGCCACCCGCCGGGGTCCTCAGGTCGCCAGCGTCCCGTCCGACGCGGCCACCCGCCAGGCCGGTGTGGGCCAGGTCCGGGTGTCGAGAGCGCCGGGCCGGGTCAGTGCCACTACACACCCCCCGAACCCGGCTCCTGTCATCCGGGCCCCCAGCACTCCTGGACGCGACCCGAGGTCCGCTACCAGGTGGTCCACCACCGGAGTGGAGACGGCGAAGTCGTCGGCCAGACTGCGGTGGCCGGCGGTGAGCAGGGCACCCGCCCCGACCAGGTCGTCGGCGGCCAGGGCCACCGCCGTGTCCCGCACCCTGGCGCACTCGGTGACCACGTGGCGGGCCCGACGGCGGAGCACCGGATCGCGGAGGGTGGCCAGGTCGTGCTGGTCGCAACGACCCAGGGGTCCGACCACGTCCGCAGCGGACCGGCACTCGGCCACCCGGTCGGCGTAGGCGGAGCTCGACAGGGTGCGCCGTTGCCCGCTGTCGACCACCACGAACTCGGCGTCCTCGGGAAGGGGGATGTGCCTGGTCGTGAGGGTGTCGAAGTCGATGAGCATGGCGTGACCGGCACGACCCCCGGCGCACACCAGTGGGTCCATCAGGCCGACCGGGACGCCGATGCGGTGCTCAGCCTCCTGGCACAGGACGGCAAGGCTCTCCGCGGTGGTCCCCGCGACGCTCCCGAGGCCGAAGACCGAGGCGAGAGCGACGGCGAGGGCGGCACTCGAGGACAGACCGGAGCCCACGGGAAGGGTCGAGGTGATGGTCAGGGTGCCGCCCGACCGGTTCCGGGCCACGGTGGCCACGGCCGCCACCAGCCGCGCCCAGGCCGGCTCCACCCCTGCCGGATCGGCATCGAGGGGGATGACGGCCCGATCCGGAAAGGACGACGAGGTGGCCACCAGGGTCGAATCGTCGGTGGGGGTGAACGTCACGGTGACGCCGAGTCCGATGGCCATGGGCAGGGCCACCCCTCCGTTGTAGTCGGTGTGATCCCCGATCAGGTTGACGCGCCCTGGTCCCACTGCATGTCGGGCTCTGGACAACGGGCTCTCCTCTGTGTCGACTGCCACCCGGCCACCCAGTGCCAGCCGCCCAGTGCCAGCCGCCCAGTGCCGGCCGCCCAGCACCGGCCGTGTGAGGGCTGGCCGCTCGCTCCTGGATTCCGGCCCGTGGAGCCGGTCCCGCAGGTCAGGCTACCTCCGGACAGCCGGCGCATTTGACCCCCGCAGGCTCCTGGGCCAGCATCCGCCCATGACAATCTCCGCAACTTCCGGACGGGACACCAGGCGGTGAGCGGCCCCCTCGACGGTGTCCGCATCATCGAGCTGGCCGGTCTTGGCCCCGCCCCCTTCGCCGGCATGATGTTGGCCGATGCCGGGGCCGACATCATCCGCATCGACCGGTCGGAGCGTGCAACCTACCCGCCCAACTCCGAGCCCCACGTCGACCTGATGAACCGGGGCCGGCGATCAGTGGCCGTCGACCTCAAACACCCCGACGGCGTGGGCCTCGTCCTCCGCCTGGTCGAGCAGGCTGACGGCCTGATGGAGGGGTTCCGGCCCGGTGTGGCCGAACGGCTGGGTATCGGACCCGACGTCTGTCTGGCCCGCAATCCCAGGTTGGTCTACGGCCGCATGACCGGATGGGGCCAAGAGGGTCCCATGGCCGCGGCTGCCGGGCACGACATCGACTACATCGCCCTGGCCGGGGCCCTCGAGCCCATGGCCCGTGCCGGCGAGCGGCCCTTCCCGCCGCTGAACCTGGTGGGGGATTTCGGTGGGGGCGGCATGATGCTGGCATTCGGGATGTGTGCGGCCATCATCAGCGCCCGTCAGACCGGAAGCGGACAGGTGGTGGACGCGGCCATGGTGGACGGCGCCGCCGCGCTGATGACCATGACCTACACCCTCAGATCCTCCGGCATCTGGAAGGAGGAGCGGGGCACCAACCTCTTGGACACCGGCGCCCACTTCTACGAGGTGTACGAGACCTCCGACGGCGGATTCATGGCCGTCGGGGCCATCGAGCCCCAGTTCTACGCTGAGCTGTTGGATGGCCTGGAGCTCGACGGTGAGGACCTTCCCGACCAGATGGACCGGGAGGCGTGGCCGCAGATGAAAGAGCGGTTCGTCGCCCTGTTCGCCACCAGGACCCGGGACGAATGGCAAGCCGTCTTCGAAGGAACCGATGCCTGTGTGGCTCCGGTGCTGTCCCCATGGGAGGCGCCGTCGCATCCCCACCTCCGGGCCCGGGGGACCTTCACCGAGGTGGCCGGCGTCGTGCAGCCATCCCCCGCCCCCCGCTTCGGTGGCACCCCGGGCTCCATCCGGCATCCACCGCCCAACCCCGGCCAGCACGGGGACGAGGCGCTCGGTGACTGGGGCCTCTCCTCCGAGGAGGTGGCCGAACTGCGGTCGGCCAAGGCCATCCGGTAGCCCGCGACACCGACCCCGGGACGTCGCTACAGATTGACGACCGGGCAGGTCACCGTCCTGGTAATGCCCTCGATCAGCTGGATGGCCTCGACCACCATCCGACCGAGTTCGTCGACGGTCTCGGCCTCGGTCCGCACGATCACGTCATAGGGGCCGGTGACACCCTCGGCGGCCAGGACGCCATCGAGGGCCGACACGGTGCGGGCCACGGTGGCGGCCTTTCCGACCTCGGTCTGGATCAACACGTAGGCGTTCACCGGCATGCGGTTCCTCCCGGACTGTGGGCAGGTGGCGGACCTGGAGATCGTACCGCCGCCTGAGTCGGCCCCATCCCGGCCGACCGGGCCCCGGCGACGGGACGGTGTGCCGTACCCGCGGCCCGTGCCGCCTACCATGCCGTTGTGGGTGTTCGCGAGCGCAGCGACCGGTTCAAGCGCTTGGCTCGGTCGGCCATCACCGATCTGTTCGACCAGCGGCGGCCCTTCGGCCGCCTGGCCCTGACCCATGTGCTGATGACGGCGGGGGACACCATGTTCGCCGTCTCGCTCGCCGGTTCGCTGTTCTTTTCCATCTCGCCCACCGCAGCCAAGGACAAGGTGCTGCTGTACCTGCTCTTGACCATGGGCCCCTTCGCCGTGGTGGCACCGGCCCTCGGACCCTTGATCGACCGCAGCCGGGGGGCACGACGGGCCATGGTGGTGGCCTCGGCCGTCGGGAGGGCGGCGCTGTGCCCGTTCCTGGCCCGTGACATCCACTCGCTGCTGCTGTTCCCCGAGGCATTCGCCATGCTCGTGCTGTCCAAGGTGTACCTGGTGACCAAGGGGGCCCTCGTCCCCGAGATGGCCGCCCTCGGCATGTTGGACGAAGCCACCGTGAGTTCGGGCGACGGCGGCGTGATCCCAGCCGATGCCGGCTCCGCGGTCACCGACCCTGCTGCGAGTGGGGGGACTGGTCGGACCTGTCCACGACGGTCCCGGCGGCCCGGGGGCCCGATCGCACCCCTCCTTACGGAACGCCGTTGATCCGCGTCGAGGATCCCGGCACCGGTCGCCAGACCGTCGAACCTGATCTGGCCACCCTGAACGCCCGCTTGGGCCTGCTGGCCTCCCTGGCCGGCTTCGTCTTCGCCGTGCCCGCCGTGCTCATCCTGAAGCTCGGTGGCGCCTCCAGCGTGATCTGGGTGAGCATCGCCGTGTTCGCCGGTGCCGCCGTGGCCGGGGCCCGTCTCCCGGTCCCCCGCCGCCTGGCGCAGAAGCTGGCGGCACGGCGGGTGCGGGGACGTGCCCCCTACGACGACGGCCTCGACGCCGCCCTCACCCCCGCCTCGGTCACCGACATCCAGATGGCCCCGGATTTCGACCCGGAGTGGGCCGGCGACGAGGAGGACCTGGCCGCGTTCCGGCCCATCGCCGACACCGAGGTCATCCTCGCCCTGATGCCCATGTCGGTGTTGAAGGCCCTCGTCGGCTTCACCACCTTCCTGTTCGCCTTCGGACTGCGTCGCTCGGGGGCGGCGACCTGGTGGTTCGGCTTCGTCCTGGGTGGACTCACCGCCGGGGCTCTCATCGGGGTCCTGCTGGTGGCGAGGATCCGACGGTTCCTCAGCGAGCAGCAGATGCTGACGGGATCGCTGGTGTTGGTGGTGGCGGTGACCCTCGCCGGCGCCTTCTACTCGGTGCGATGGTTCTGGGCGGTCATCGCCCTGGTGGTGGGGCTGGCCAGCGCGGTGGCCAAGCCATCCTTCGACGCCCTGGTCCAGCGCCATGTCCGCGAATCCAACCAGGGCCGGGCGTTCGCCCGGTTCGAGACCCGGTTCCAGCTCATGTGGGTAGTGGGCTCGTTCGTGCCCGTGGTGCTGTCCCTGCCCGTGGCGGCCGGCAGCCTGGTCATGGCTGTCGTCGCCGGGGTGGGGGCGCTCTCCTACATGAGTTCCCGTCGGGCCCTCCAGGGCGCCCAGGGGGCGAACCGGAGCATCCGGCCCGCTACCTGATCGGTGAGCCGAACACGGGCCTCAGCCCAGCTGTTGTTCCAGCCGGTCCACCTCGGCGGCCAGCTGGACCGGAAGCTTGTCGCCGAAGGTGGCGTAGTGCTCACGGATGCTGGGCACCTCGGCCCGCCATTCTTCGACGTTGACGGTGAGCAGCTTGTCCATGTCGGCCGGCGAGACGTCCAGGCCGTCGGTGTCGATGGCGCCCGGTGCGGGGACGAAGCCAATGGGTGTCTCGGTGGCCTCACCCGTGCCGCTGACCCGCTCGAAGACCCACTCCAGCACCCGGGAGTTCTCCCCGTAGCCCGGCCACAGCCACCGCCCGTTGTCGTCCTTCCTGAACCAGTTGACGTAGAAGATCTTCGGGAGCTTGTCCGGATCGGCGCCGGCGCCGAGCTCGAGCCAGTGGGCGAAGTAGTCGGCCATGTTGTAGCCGCAGAACGGGAGCATGGCGAAGGGGTCCCGGCGGAGGTTTCCGACCGCACCGGCCGCCGCTGCCGTCGTTTCCGAGGCCATGATGGAACCGAGGAACACCCCGTGCTCCCAGTCCCGGGACTGGAAGACCAGCGGCACCACCGAGGCCCGGCGTCCCCCGAACATGATGGCGTCGATGGGCACGCCCGCCGGGTCCTCCCACTCCGAGGCGATGGCGGGGTCCTGGGCGGCCGGGACGGTGAAGCGGGCGTTCGGATGGGCGGCCGGGGTACCGGACTCCGGGGTCCAGTCCTCACCTTTCCACGAGGTCAGGTGGGACGGGGGATCGTCGCTCATGCCCTCCCACCAGATGTCGCCGTCGTCGGTCAGGGCCGTGTTGGTGAAGATGGCGTTCCCGTCGAGGGTCAGCATGGCGTTGGGGTTGGTGTGGACGTTGGTCCCGGGGGCAACCCCGAAGAATCCCGCCTCGGGGTTGATGGCGTAGAGCCGGCCGTCCGGCCCGAACTTCATCCAACAGATGTCGTCGCCCACGGTCTCCACCTTCCAGTCGGGGAGCGTGGGGATGAGCATGGCCAGGTTGGTCTTGCCACAGGCCGAGGGGAACGCCCCCGTGACGTACCGGGTCTCCCCGGCCGGCGAGGTCAGCTTCAAGATGAGCATGTGCTCGGCCAGCCAGTTGTCGTCCCGGGCCATGACCGAGGCGATGCGCAGGGCGAAGCACTTCTTGCCCAACAGGGCATTGCCGCCGTAGCCGGAGCCGTAGGACCAGATCTCCCGGGTTTCGGGGAAGTGGACGATGTACTTGTTCTCCGAGTCGCACGGCCAGGCCACGTCGGCCTGGCCGTCGGGTAGTGGGGCCCCCACGGAGTGGAGACAGGGAACGAACTCCCCGTCGGCCCCGAGGACCTCGAGTGCGCCGCGTCCCATGCGGGTCATGATCCGCATGGACACGGCCACGTAGGCCGAATCGGTGATCTCGACGCCGATGTGGGCGATAGTCGAGCCCAGAGGGCCCATCGAGAAGGGGACGACATACATGGTCCGGCCCCGCATGGACCCCTGGAACAGGCCGGTCAAGAGGGCGCGCATCTCAGCGGGTTCGCGCCAGTTGTTGGTGGGACCGGCATCGGCCTCGAGGGTCGAACAGATGTAGGTGCGGTCCTCGACCCGGGCCACGTCACCCGGATCGGAGTGCGCCCAGTAGCTGTTGGGCCGCTTGGCGTCGGACAGCTTGGTGAAGGTCCCGTTGTCCACCAGGAGCTGGCACAGGCGGTCGTACTCCTCGGCTGAGCCGTCGCACCATTCCACGGTGTCCGGCTCGGTCAGCGCGGCGACCTCATCCACCCATGCGATCAGCTTCTTGTTGGTGGTCGGGGGCATGGGTTAGGTGGTCCTCCTCGGTATTCCGGTGGGGCACGGCCCGGGAACCGGGCCTCCCTGGCGCCTGTCCACGGGTTGTCCATCGATTCTAGCGGCGCTGGGTCGAGTGAATGCTAGGCAAGGGAGGTGGAGAGTCCCAATTCCGCGGGAGGGGCGGGCCCGCCGGGCCACCGCACCCAGGCAACCGACGAGTTCGCCGCCATCGCCGCCCTGCAGGCCCGGTTCGAGGCCGTGGCCCGACTGCGCGCTCCTGGTGGCAAGGTGCCCCCGGGGGGTGACATCTGGATCGGCGACGATGCCGCCGTGGTCGCCCCGGCGTCGGGCGGCCGGATCGTCCTCGCCACCGACCTGGTGGTCGGGGGCGTCCACTTCGACCTGGCCCTCTCGTCCGCCGAGGACGTGGGGTACAAGGCGCTCATGGTCACGGTGTCGGACTTCGCCGCCATGGGTGTCCGGCCGGCCCACGCGCTCGTCTCGATTGCCGCCCCGGCCGGCACCGACGTCGACCTGCTCGGCGCCGGACTGGCGGAGGCCGCGGGCGAGGTCTCCTGTGTCATCGTGGGCGGTGACCTGGCCCAGTCGCCGGTTCTGGTCCTGTCCACCGCGGCGTTCGGTGTGGCCGAGCCCGGCGGGTTGCCCCCACTGCTGCGGTCGGGGGCCCAGCCCGGCGACGAGCTCTTCGTGACCGGGCCGCTGGGGCGGTCGGCGGCCGGGCTGAGGCTGCTCCGGTCGACGGTGGGGAGCACGGCCGCCGCCACGCCCGGGTCCAGCACCGCCACCGAGTCGGGGTTCAGGCCGCCGGGCCCCGATCTGATCCATGCCCACCGTCGTCCCGTGGCCCGGCTGGCCGAGGGTGAGGCGGCTCGTCGCTCGGGAGCTACTGCGGCCATCGACCTCTCCGACGGGCTGGTGGGCGATCTCGGCCACCTGGCTGCGTCCTCGGGGGTCGGGGTGGAGCTCGACACGGTTCCGGTGGCCGAGGGAGCCACCCGGGACGAGGCTCTGGGCGGGGGCGAGGACTACGAGCTGGTGGTGGCCACGGGCACACCGGACGACCTGGTGGCGGCGTTCCTCGCCGCCGACCTGGCGGCGCCCCTACCCATCGGCAGGTGCAACGACCGACCCGGACAGCTCACCCTTAACGGAGTGGCCCTGCCGCTGACCGGCTGGCGGCACCGGTTCTAAGGAAACTCACAGGACGATCCGTCACCATGGTCTGATGGACAGGGACTGCAGGTCGGGCCGCCAGGATCACCGGGCCGGGTTTCACGACGGGCATGGTCTGCACGGACCGGGTGGTGGCCGGTGACCACGGTGGACCATCGCATCCTGGTGGTGGATGACGAGCCCAGCATCACCGATCTGATCACCATGGCCCTGCACATCCACGGGGCCACGGTGGAGGTGGCCCATTCGGGCGCCGAGGCGCTCCGGGCTGTCCAGGAGTTCCGACCCCATCTGGTCGTCCTCGACGTCATGCTGCCCGACCTGGACGGTTTCACAGTCCTCGAGCGCATGGGGCGAGAGCGTCGGTCCGCCGACACCCCGGTTTTGTTCCTCACCGCGCGCGGCGACCTCGACGACCGCCTGCGGGGTCTTGCCCTCGGGGGTGACGACTACATGACCAAGCCGTTCAGCGTCGAGGAGCTGTTGCTGCGGATCAATGCCATCCTGCGGCGGGCCGAGGGCTACGAGGAGGTCGGACCCCATCTGGTGGTGGCCGACGTCGAACTGGACGAGGAGAGCCATGAGGTGCACCGCGGGGGGGTGGGCGTCGAGCTGACCCCCACCGAGTTCCGGTTGCTGCACTACCTGATGATGAACGCCGGCCAGGTCGTGTCCAAGGCCCAGATCCGGGACCGGGTCTGGGACTACAGCTTCGACGGCAAGGTCAACATGGTCGAGGTGTACGTGAGCTATCTGCGCAAGAAGCTGGACGCCCACGGCCCTCCGCTCATCCGAACCGTGCGGGGGATCGGCTACAGCATGCGGACCCGGCTGGTGCCCGAGGCCCCGACGACGCCGACTGGGACCGGGACGGCGACGACCGGGCCGTTGGAACGGCCCGTCGGAGGCGGAGCGTGACCCTGCGCCTGCGCCTGTTGCTGCTCCTGGTGGGGATCGTGGCCGCCGGCCTCGTCATCTCCGGTGTCGTGACCTACAACGCCCTCAGGTCGTTCCTGACTGCGAGGGTCGACCAGCAGTTGGAGGCTGCGGCCTTTCCCGTGGGCCGGGCGCTCCTCTCGTCCTCGGGGCTCGGACCCCAGGTTCCTGCCGCCCCGCGCACCTTCACCGTCCCCCATGGGACCGACCCGTTCAAGGAGCCCGGCGCCTTCCGCAACGGAGGTGGTCTGTCGTCACCCGGGCGGGGGGTGCCGAGAGGTGTGCTCATCCCGCCTGGTACCTACGGTCAACTGCGCAGCACGAAGGGCACGATCGAGGCGCACCTCTTCTTCGCCTACGGCGGCAAGGCCCCCCGCGCCCCGTCGATCCCGGCCAAGCTGCCCGGGAGCGGCCTGCCCGCAGGCAGGGACTTCTATTTCACCACCTCGAGCGCGGGGTCGGGCTCGGTGTCCTACCGGGCCCTGGCCAAGCCTCTGGCTGACGGGAGCGGTGTGATCGTGGTGGCGCTGCCCCTCACCGATCTGGAGTCGACCCTGCGCCGCCTCCTCGGCATCGAGCTCATCGTCTCGGCTGCGGTCCTCGTGGGACTGGGGGTGCTCTCGTGGGTGATGGTGCGCCGTGACCTGCGCCCGCTCGAGTCGATGACCAAGACCGCCGGTGCCATCGCCCACGGCGACCTCTCCCAGCGGGTCCAGCCGGTGGCCGAGCGCACCGAGGTCGGCCAGCTGGGACTGGCCTTCAACACCATGCTCGACGAGATCGAGGTCGCCTTCGCCCAGCGGGCGGCGTCCGAGGACCGGCTGCGTCGCTTCCTGGCTGACGCCTCCCACGAACTGCGCACCCCCCTCACCTCCATCCTCGGCTACTCGGAGCTCTTCGAGCTCGGGATGCAGGACCGGCCGGCCGATGTGGCCGTGTCCCTGCGTCACATCCGTGACGAGGCGACGCGGATGGCCACGCTGGTCGACGACCTGTTCCTGCTGGCCCAGCTGGATCATGAGCGGCCTCTCCGCTTCGAACCGGTGGACCTGGTCGTCCTGGCCGGTCGGTGCGCCGAGGCCCTCTCGGTGTCAACGCCCGACCGACAGGTCACCGTGTCCGGCCCTGGTCCCGTCGTGGTCGAGGGGGACGCGGACCGGTTGCGCCAGGTGGTGGACAACCTGGCCGTCAACGCCGTCCGTCACACCCCAGAGGGGTCCGGCGTGGAGATCACCGTCGCCGAGGAGGGCCGTTGGGCCGTCGTGACCGTCCACGACGACGGGCCGGGCATCGATCCCCGTGACGCCGACCGCATCTTCCAACCGTTCTACCGGTCGGATCCATCACGGTCCCGCTCGTCGGGAGGCGCCGGACTGGGACTGGCCATCGTGGCCGCCATCGTCGGGGCCCACGGGGGCACGGTGGCCCTGGTGCCGGGACGGGGGGCGACCTTCCAGGTCCGACTGCCAAAGGTGAGGGGCAGTGGGCCGATTCCGTCAGCATCGGGGGAAACCGGGGATCAGGCCGACCTCGGTCACCGTCCGACGACCGGTGCCACCCCGGATGCCCCGGCCGGTTCCGAGCGGGTGTGAGGGCTCGGCACCTGGATCGGGCGCCGGCTCCTGGCTCGGAACCGACTCAACCCTCCCCGGTGTTGACGATGAGGACGCTGCAGACGCTGCGGTGCGCCACCTTGTTGGGCACGTTGGGCTGCAGGAACCGAGTGAGGCTCTTGATGCCACGATTCCCGACCACGATGAGGTCGGCGTTGACCGACTGGGCCATGTCGATCAGGGTATCGGCCGGGTCGCCTCCGCCGGGGTTGTGGATCACGACGGACACCCCGCGCCGGTCGGCTTCGCCGACCAGCCGCTCATCGGCCACGGCCATGTCCTCACGGACCCGGTCGATCACCAGCTGTCCCGACTTGGACTCGACGTAGCCCGCCTCGACGGCGGGATGTACCACCCGGACGACATGGAGCTCACCTCCCACCTGTTCGGCGAAGCTCATCGCCTCCTCGACCGCCCGCGAGGCCCGAGCCGAGCCGTCGGTACCGACCACTATCACCTTGTATGCCATGACTGCCGCCTTTGCTTGTCGTGCCGGCCACCGGAGCGCCCGACGTTCTTGTCCTCGTCTTGCTCGTCGTGTGCCCCCCGGCACACCGCGTCCGTCATGGACCACTCCAGGGTGCCGATGATCAACGCGGGGGCGGCCGGGTCGATTGCGCCTGCCACCGACGCGTGGGAGACCGCCTACAAGGAGGCGACCTCGGTCAAGGTGGGCGATTCGCTCTCCTCGTGCATCTGGTAGGTCCGACGCAGTCGCGCCCCCAGCTCGACGAGCATCTTGTAGGCGACCGACGGAGCCGAGAACTGCAGGGTCTTGAACTCCGAGCGGCTGAGGACGAGGAGCGTCATGTCTGTGTCGGCCACCACCGTGGCGGTGCGGGGCCCGCCGTCGAGGAGGGCGAGCTCCCCGAAGAATGACCCGGGGCCGAGCTGGGCCAACCACCCTCCGTTCCGTGATGCCGTAGCCGATCCGTGCGTCACGACGAAGAACTCGCGGCCCGCCTTTCCCTGCTCGGCCAGGACCATCCCCGACGTGACGTCCTGCATCGTGGTCAGCGAGGCGATGATGCGGAGTTCATCCTTCGTGCAGTTGGAGAACAGGCTGGCCTGGTGGAGCTGTTCGATGCAGATCGCCGACCTTCCTCGCCGCAGTGTCTTCATCGCCGTCCTCCTTCGTCGCCACGGCCGGAGAACCCCGACGGTGATGGGGGGCTGTACCACTGTCGGCGGCAGCCTGATGAGACGATCGTCGACCGTGGCGGTCGGGCCCCGGTGGCACCCCGTGTAGGGAGCGGAGACCGGGCGCAGACCGGTCCACGTCCCCGCCCCGAAAGCCGTGTCGTCAACCGTGTGTACCTGTTCGCCATGCGTGCACTCCTTCGTCCCGGAGATCGGTAGCGGCTACCGATCTCCCCATGGTGCGCCCGGCGACGGGCGTTGTCTGTCACGGGGGGGACAAAACCGAAACAGTCGTCGGGGTCCGGGCGCCCGGGGACGGCCGCCACCGGTGTCGGATGCGAGCGGTCGCGACTTGCAGCGGTGGTTCAGGCGTGCAGGACCCGGTGCAGCGCCTCGGGGTCTACGATCCGCACGGTCCTCGACCCGAGGGAGATCCATCCACGTCGTTGGAATTCCTGCAGGGACGCGTTCACCCGCTGACGACTGGCTCCGATGGCGGCGGCCAGGTCGGACTGAATAATGCGGAGCTCCGCCGACGGGTTGGGTGCCTTCTCGATCAGGAATTTCGCCACCCGTTGATTGAGATCGAGGAAGACCAGGTCACTGGCGACCTCGGTGGTCTTCCTCACCATGTCGGCGAGGCGACAGAGCATGGCCACGGCCATGGCCGGGCGTTCCTCGATGAGCTCCATGACCACGGCCCGGGTGAGCACCAGGGCGCGGCTGGTGGTTGTGGCGGTCACTGTCGCCGATCGGGGATCGGTGGACAGGACCCCGAGCTCGCCGATGATCTCGCCCGGGTTGACGGTGCTGATCACCAACTCGTTCCCGTCGGAGGAGAACGTGGACACCTTGAGATGGCCCTCCACGAGCGCCAGCATCGAATCGGCCGTCTGGCCCTCGAAATAGACGATCTGACCCTTGTCGAACCGACGTTCGACGCACCGCTCGGTCAGCCGGTGCCGGTCGGTGGGAGGCAGGATGCCCAGCACCTTCGAGTGGGCGAACGGGTCGTCGTCATCGGCCTGCCGCTGGTTTGCCGCCATCGTTGTCCCTGGGTCGGTGGACCGTTCGGTACAGCCCGTTCCGGCATTGTTGCAGACCGCCGGGGGCCAGGAGGTGCGGTCCGCGGGCCGCACCCGGCCCGGCCGGTCACCGGTACCCAAGAGGAGACGGTGAGGCCGGCGAATCCGCCCTGCTCATGCGCCGACCGGCCCGGTTGGCGGCTCGGCCCGCGGGAGTGGAACGTGGGCAGGAACGGGTGCGGGGACCGTCCGGGAACGCAGAGGTCGGCCCGGTCGCCGACCGGGAGGACCCTCAGGCCGGGATGTTCCGGACGGGTCGCTTGACGACCTTGCCGGACCGGATGCACGAGGTGCAGACGTGGAGACGCTTGGGTGAACCGTCCACGACGGCCCGGACCCGCTGGATGTTGGGATCCCAGCGACGCTTGGTCCGACGGTGGGAGTGGCTGATGTTCATACCGAACGACGGCTTCTTGCCGCAGACCTCGCACACCGCTGCCATGACACTCCGACTTCCTCGTAGGATCCTCTGGGTAAGGCACAAAGGTTAGCATCCTGGCCATGGTGGTCCTCGACGCGCTGGGTGCAGCGGAGCTCTGTGACGTCATCACCGAGTTCCGTGACGGACTCCGGACCCACCGTGAGCTGATCAACCGCCTCAACGTCTACCCGGTCCCCGACGGCGACACCGGCACCAACATGGCGCTCACGCTGGAGTCGGTGACCGACGAGCTCGACGGTCTGGACGCGCCCGATCTCGACGCCACCTGCCGGGCCATCGCCCACGGCTCACTGATGGGGGCCAGAGGCAATTCCGGGGTGATCCTCTCCCAGCTGCTCCGGGGACTGTCTGAGGGCCTGAACTGCCCGACGAGCCGCCCCGGGCCACTCGAGCTCTCCGAGGCCCTGACCATCGCCGACAAGTTGGCGCGCGAGGCGGTCATGCGTCCGGTGGAGGGCACCATCCTCACCGTGGCCCGCGGGGCGGCCGACGGGGCCCGCACCGCCGCCGAGGCGGGTCGACCCCTCCTGGAGGTGGTGGAGGCCTCCCGGGCCGAGGCGGCCGACGCCCTGGCCCGGACGCCGTCACTGCTTCCCGTACTGGAGCAGGCCGGCGTGGTGGACGCCGGAGGCACCGGCTTCCTCCTCCTGCTGGACGCCCTGCTGACGGTGGTGGACGGGCGGGCCATGCCCGTTCCCCCCGACCCTCCCTCCACCGTGTTCGGTCCCCTCAACCCCGAGGCCCCGGGTATGGCCACACCGTCCCCGTTCGGATCCGACAATGCGGCCGATGCCGCCCAGCGGGCCCTGGCCGGTCTGCGCTACGAGGTCATGTACCTGCTCGAGGCCCCGGACGAGACCATTCCGTCGTTCAAAGAGGTGTGGGCCGGCATCGGCGACTCCATCGTGGTGGTGGGCGGTGACGGTCTGTGGAACTGCCACATCCACACCGACGACATCGGGGCGGCCATCGAGGCGTCCCTCGATGCCGGGCGCCCGCGCAATCTGCGGGTCACCGACCTCCTCGAACAGGTGGAAGAGGAACGTTGGGTGCGGGAGGCCGATGCGCTGGGCAGTGGCCCGTCGGCCGCCCCCCCCGGGCCACCTCCGGCCACGGGTGTCGTTGCCGTGGCCACCGGGGACGGAATCGGCCGGATCTTCCGCTCCCTCGGGGTCCAGGGGCTCATCGCCGGGGGTCAGTCCATGAATCCGTCGACCGCCGAACTGGTCGAGGCCGTGGAGTCGGTCCGGTCCAGCTCGGTCATCATCCTGCCCAACAACGGAAACATCCGGGCCGTGGCCGAACGGGTCAACGACCTGACCGAGAAGTCGGTATGGGTGGTCCCCACCGACACCATCGCCGAAGGGTTCGCCGCCCTGTTGGCGTACGACCCCGAGGCCGAGGCATCGGTCAACGCCGAGACCATGGAGGCCTCCGCTCGCAGTGTGGTGGCCGGTGAGGTCACCCGGGCGGTGCGGGACTCCGACAGTCGGGTGGGCCCGATCGCCGCCGGCGACTGGTTGGGCCTGTCCCGGAACGGCATCGAGGTGGTGGGCGACTCGCTGGCCGGTGCCGCCTGCTCCCTGCTCGACATCCTGGTGGAGGAGAGCCACGCCCTAGTGACCATCATCGAGGGGGAGGGTTCGGGCGCGGCCGACACCCGCCGGATCACCGAATGGCTCCGGGACCAGCGTCCCGAAGTGGAGACCGAGGTGCACCACGGGGGCCAGCCCCTCTACCCGTACCTGTTCTCCATCGAGTGAGCCCGGCGGACCCCACCGAGGGCGCCGCCGGGATCCAGCGCAAGCTCCGGCAACTGGCCGAGCTCCCCGTGGCGCAGCTCCGCCAGGTGGGGCCGGGAACCGAGCGGGAGCTGGCCGAGCTGGGCATCGGGTCGGTTCTCGACCTGCTGACCCACTACCCGCGCCGCTACCTTGATGGCACCCACCTGCAGCCCATCGCCGGGCTGGTGGCCGGGGAGAAGGTCTCCGTGCTGGCCCGGGTGGTCCGGGTGGGCCAGGCCTCCTCGGGCTACGGCCGTGGGCGCCGACGCGGTCCGTCGAGGGTCGAGCTGGACATCGCCGACGACAGCGGTCGGCTGCGGGTCGTCTTCTTCAACCAGGCCTGGAGGGCCAAGCAGCTTCCGGTGGGGACCCTGGCCCTTTTCTACGGGTCCATCGGCACCTACCGGGAGGCCCTGCAGCTGAACAGCCCCATGGCCGAGGTCCTCGAGCTGCCCGGCGAGGACGACGGGGACGGGGACGGTGGCGGGGGGGACGGGGAGACACGGCGTGGCCGGGTGTATCCCATCTATCCGCTGACCGACAAGGCCAAGTTGACCTCGCTGCGCATCAGCCGGATCGTGGCCGAGGCCCTCGACCGGGCGCGGGACTTCGCCGACCCGGTGGGACCTCCGTGGCGCGACCGGTTCGGGCTGGTCGACCGCACCACCGCCTTCAACCACATCCACCGCCCGGCCTCCTCGGACCAGACCGAGCCGGCCCGGCGGCGGCTGGCCTTCGACGAACTCTTCCGGCTCCAGCTGGCCCTGGTGCTGCGCCAGGCCCGGCTCCAACGGGACGCCCGCGGCATCCGCCATGTGGTCGACGGGTTCGATGACCGCACCGGCCCGGACGGTGGGCCGACCCTGGTGGCCCAGTTCCTCGGCCATCTCCCCTTCGAGCTGACCTCGGCCCAGCGGCTGGCCATGGAGGCCATCCAGTCCGATCTGGCCGGCCCGCTGCCCATGCACCGGCTGCTCCAGGGGGACGTGGGGTCGGGCAAGACGGTGGTGGCACTGGCCGCCATGCTCACCGCCACCCAGGGGGGACACCAGGCCGCCCTCATGGCCCCGACCGAGGTCCTGGCCGAACAGCATGCCGACGAGGTGCGCTCACTGCTCGCCGACCTCACCGTCCCCGACCCCGGGACGCTCGAGGGCCGCCGCCCGCTCGGTGTGGCCCTCCTGACCAACCGGAGCACCGCGTCGGAGCGCAAGCTCATCCACGCCGGACTGGCCGACGGCACCGTGGACATCCTCATCGGCACCCACGCCCTCCTGACCGACCGGGTGACCTTCTCGTCCCTCGGGGTCGTGGTCATCGACGAGCAGCACCGCTTCGGCGTGGAGCAGCGGGCCGCCCTGAGGGCCAAGGGCCGCGGCGCGGACGGTACGGGCCGCGACCCCGACCTCCTCGTCATGACGGCCACCCCCATCCCGCGCACTGCGGCCATGGTGGTCTTCGGCGATCTGGACATGACTATCATCGACGAGCTGCCCCCGGGCCGGCAGCCCGTCGTCACCCGATGGCTCCGGACCCCCCTCGAGGCCGAGGAGGCGTGGACCAGGGTCCGGTCCGAGGTGGCGGCCGGACACCGAGCCTTCGTCGTGTGTGCCCTGGTGGAGGGCTCCGACCGGGTCCAGGCCACCTCGGTGGTGGCCGAAGCGGAGCGCCTCGCCGGCGCAGAACTCGCCGGCCTCGAGGTCGGCCTGCTCCACGGACAGCTGCCTTCGGCCGAGAAGGAGCGGGTCATGGCCGAATTCCGGTCCGGTCGCCTGCAGGTACTGGTGGCCACGACGGTCATCGAGGTGGGCGTGGACATCCCCGAGGCCTCGGTCATGATCATCGAGGACGCCGACCGGTTCGGCATCGCCCAGCTCCACCAGCTGCGGGGACGGGTGGGCCGGGGCCAGGAGCCGGCCTGGTGCTACCTGCTGTCGGAGAACGAAGCACCCGAGCCCGAGGCCCGCCTGTCGGCCATGGAGCGGTCCACTGACGGGTTCTTCCTGGCCGAGGTCGACCTCGAACTCCGGGGTGAGGGGACCATCCTCGGGGCGCGCCAGAAGGGGCGCAGCGACCTGCGCCTGGCCAGGCTCCTCGGCGACCAGGATCTGGTCGTCCGGGCCCGGGAGATGGCCGTGGCCGTGGTCGGCGACGATCCCCTGCTGGCTGACCACCCGCTGCTGGAAGAGGAGCTCCGGATCTTCATCGACGACGACGAGGCCGAATTCCTGTTCAAGAGCTAATGTCCTGGAGCCATGCCCGACCGGTGCCGCCGACGACGGCCCGGCGCGGCGTGACGATCCCCACAAACGAGGATGGTGTCGACATGATTCGTCTCAGCGTCTTGTATCCCTCGACCGAGGGGGCAACCTTCGACCACGACTACTACCGGAACAACCACGTGCCGCTGGCCGTGAAGACGTGGGGCCTTGACGGCGCGGAAATCGACAAGGGAGTCGACGGACCCTACGTGGCCGCGGTGCACTTCAAATTCGACTCGCCGGAGGCCCTGGCCGCGGCGATGGGCGAGCCAGGCACCGGCGACGTGTTGGCCGACGTCGCCAACTACACCTCGATCGCCCCGGTGCTCCAGACCAGCGAGATCGTCGGCTGAATCCCGGCTGGGAGTCGGATCCGGACGGTGCGCCACCGCCCTCGATCCGCCTGACGAGGGACCGGGTGACCTCGGAGGGGGTCCCTCGGACGCCGGCGGCCGGATTCCCCCGTCTCGCTCGACAGGGGACCGGATCCGACGACCGGGCCGATCGGCTCCCCCGGATCGGCCCCCGGACGGGTCGGCCGGAGCGACCGCTTCACCCGGGTGCGGCCAGCTGAGGGCACACCGGTGCCCGGTAGGCTGGAACGGTGCGTGTAATCGGAGGTGAGCTTCGCGGCCGGCGTCTGACGGCCCCGTCGTCGGGCACCGTCCGACCCACGGCCGACCGCGTACGGGAGGCCATCTTCGACATCCTCTACAGCCAAGGGGGCGTCGGGGGGGCCCAGGTGGTCGACCTCTTCGCCGGATCCGGGGCTCTCGGCATCGAGGCTCTGTCCCGGGGCGCGGCGTCGGTCACCTTCGTGGATCGGGATCCCGTGGCCCTAGACGCCATCCGGGCCAACCTGGTCTCGGTCGGCCTGGGGGAGGCCGAACGGGAGGGCGACGCCACCGTGGTGCGGGCCGATGTGGACCGATGGGTGGCCACCACGGCATCGCGCTACGACGTGGCCCTCGTCGACCCGCCGTACGACTACGAGGGCTGGGACGCCCTGGTGTCCCGGCTGCCCGCCGATGTCGCCATTCTCGAATCCGGCGCCGAGATCCCTGCACCCGAGGGGTGGGTGGTCATCAAATCCAGGCGGTATGGGGGTACGATCGTCACCGTGGCCCGTCCGGAACAGGTCACGGAGAACCGTCCGGAAATGGCCACGGAGAAAGGTGCCTCGTGAGGATTGCGCTCATCCCTGGGTCCTTCGACCCCGTCCACAACGGACACCTCGAGGTCATCGAGCGGGCCGCCCGACTGTTCGACGAAGTGGTGGTGGCGACCCTGAGGAACCCGCAGAAGAGCGAGGCCCTGTTCGAGTTGGACGAGCGCCAGGAGATGCTGGAGGAGTCCCTCGCCCACCTGGTCAACGTGCGCATCGTGTCGGTGAAGACCCTGGTCGTGAACGTGGCTCACGACGTGGGTGCGAGCGCCATCGTGAAAGGCCTGCGGGCGGTGTCCGACTTCGAGAACGAGTTGCAGATGGCCCAGATGAACAAGCAGCTCTCCGGGGTGGAGACCCTATTCATCCCGACCAGCTCGGCGCACTCGTTCATCGCCTCACGGCTGCTGCGGGAGGTGGCCAGATTCGGCGGGGATGTGACGTCCTTCGTTCCCAAAGTGGTGGCCCAACGGCTCCAGGAGAAGTATTCCGATGAGTGATCTCTTCGCCGACCTGGACCAGCAACGTGTGGCCGGTGCGGACCACGACGCCGAGACGTTGATCCGGGGGGCGCTGGACCTCGTCCAGACGGCCAAGGCCATGCCCCTGTCGGCCTCGGTGCTGGTCTCACGGGATGAGCTGGCCGAGCTGCTCCAGGCGGCCCTCGACCGCATGCCCGACGAACTGCGTCAGGCGCGATGGCTGCTGAAGGAGCGCGAGGAGTTCCTGGCCGAGAAGGGACGGGAGGCCGACGCCCTCTTGGAGGAGGTGCGGGTCCAGGCGGAGCGGATGGTCCAGCGCACCGAGATCGTCCGCCAGGCCAACCACGTGGCCCAGCGCATCCTCGACGATGCCAACGAGGAGGCCCGGCGCATGCGTCACGAGGCCGAGGATTATGCCGACCAGAAGCTGGCCAGCTTCGAGATCGTGCTCGACCGCACGCTCCGTACCGTCCAGGCCGGCCGGGAGAAGCTCCAGGTCACCCCCATCCCCAACATCGACATCGGTGAGGGTGGTCTCACGTCGCTGGCTCCCCCGTCCAGCCCCAACGGTGCCGGTGGCCGTACGGACGAGCCCGAGGGCTTCTTCGACCAGGACCTCGTCTGAGTCGACCGATCCGGTGAGAGCCGACCCCAGCCCCGCCGAACCCACCGAGGACCCCGGCACCGAGCCTGCGCCGTCGCGCCGCGAATCGAGGCCGTTCCTGCTGCAGGTGGCCGGGGTGAGGAAGGTGGCCGGTACCACCCGGCAGGAGACCCGGTCCGGCGTCATCGAGGGCCTGGCCGCCGTGGGTGTGGTCGTGCCCGACGGTGCCCGGATCGACCTCGACGTGGAGCTGTGCTCCTACCCGGGGGGGATCACCGTCACCGGCATGGTGAGGGCCCCGTGGCGGGGGGAGTGCCGTCGGTGCGGGGGCCCGGTGACCGGGGAGGTGGCCGCCCGGGTCCGGGAGCGGTACGCGCCGGCCGGTGGATCCGACGCCGACGAGGATGCCTATCCGTTGGCGGGCGACGAACTGGACCTCGAGCCGCTGGCCCGGGACGCCGTGCTCCTCGACCTGCCGCTGGCCCCCTTGTGCTCGGAGGAGTGTCTCGGGCTGTGTCCGCAGTGCGGGGCCAACTGGAACGACGGACCCTGTTCGTGCCCCCCGGTCTCGGACCCCCGCTGGTCGGCCCTCGACTCCCTCCGGGACGCCTGAGTCGGACCGGGCCGGGAGGCCGGCTGCTCCTCGGACCCGGCTGCGGACCCGCTCGCCGGGTCCGGTCGTGACCCCAGGGTCCGGTGTCACGGGCAGCCCGAAGGGAGGGCGGGATCCGGCCCGGACTCAACGTGGACCGGGGGCGTGATCCCGATCGGCGACGGATCGCCTAGGATGCCGTCCCTATGGCCGTCCCCAAGAAGAAGACCTCGAAGGCGAAGAGCCGCAGCCGCCGGGCATCCAACTGGGTGCTGAAGGCGCCGGCCCGCTCCGTGTGCCCGCAGTGCACCAACGCCAAGCTCCCCCATGTCGTGTGCCCGAACTGCGGTTGGTACAAAGGTCGACAGGCGATCGAAGTCGACTAGTGGCGCGAGGCGTCGCACGGCCGACGGGTGATGCCTTGGCCGCACTTCCCGTGGTGATTGACGCCATGGGCGGAGACAAGGCCCCCGACGAGATCGTGGCCGGGGCCCGTCAGGTGGCCGACCAGACCGAGATCAAGGTGTCCCTCGTGGGGCGACCGGGGGAGATGGGTGACACCGGGGACCTCCCCTGCATCCCGGCCAGCGAGGTCATCGGCATGGACGACGATCCCGGTCAGGGCGTGCGCCGGAAGAAGGACTCCTCGCTAGTCCGGGCGGCCGAGGCGGTCCGCGACGGCAGGGCCATGGCCATGGTCTCGGCCGGGAACACCGGAGCCACCATGGCTGCGGCGCTGCTCCGCATGGGCCGTCTGCCCAGTGTGATCCGCCCGGCCATCGTCACCCCCATCCCCAACTTGCAGAGGGCCTGGCCGACGGTGCTGCTCGACTCGGGGGCCAACGCCGAGTGCACGTCGGCCATGTTGGTGCAGTTCGCCCAGATGGGAGCGGCCTTCGCAGCCAAGCGCTACGGAGTGGAGCGGCCCCGGGTGGCCCTGCTCTCGATCGGTGAGGAGAAGTCCAAGGGAACCCCACTGGAGAAGGAGACCCACGCCCACCTGGCCGCCGGAGCCGGGGGCGGGGAGTTCGACTTCGTCGGGAACGTCGAGGGCCGTGACTTCTTCGATGACATCGCCGATGTGATCGTCACGGACGGATTCACCGGCAACGTCGCCCTGAAGACTATGGAGGGCACGCTGCGGTTCCTGATCGGCGCCCTCACCGAGATCCTGGGCCGTCCGGAGGTGGCCGGGGCCGCAGAGGCGCTCTTTCCCCATCTGCTCCCACTGGCCGCCAACCTCGATCCCGACAGCACCGGGGGAGCCATGCTCCTCGGTGTGGACGGTGTCTGTGTGATCAGCCACGGTTCGTCCTCGGCGGCCGCCATCGTCAGCGCCATCACCGTGGCCCACGACCTCGCCGTGGCCGGCCTGGTCGAAGCGGTGGCCCACTCCGTCACCCCGGGAGCCGGCGTCACCGAATCCTGACGGGGCGGTGCCCGGGTCCGGAGCCTCCGACCCGGGCCGGACCGTGCCACCGCGCCGACCGGGTGTCAGCGTCGGCGGATCATCGCCAGAAGGCGGCCAGCTCGGCGGCGTCCTCCTGGGCCTGGCGGACCCCGAGGGCCAGTGCCTTGGGCACGGACCTGGGTTCCATCAGCTGCATCAGGTCGACCTCGGCGGGCACCCGCACGATCACCTCGGTCCCCGAAGCCTTGAGGTCCTCGAACTCCTGGAGGCCGGAACCCGGATGGGACGTCATCATCCCCTCGGTGACGTCGCTGCCGTCGGTGAGGGCCAGGATGAGGACCCGCTTGGCCCCGCCGAAGAGGTCGAGGTGGGTCCCCGTGCCGCTCACGCCGCCGTCCATGCACCGCCGGTCGCCGACCGGTTGGGGGGAGAACACCCCCGGCACGGCGCTGCTGGCGGCCACGGCCCGAGGGATGGAGGTAAGGGAGTCCCTGGTCACGACGCAGCGCTCGGCGGTGTAGGCGTCGACGCAGGTGATCTGGAGGGCCGGGGACGTCCAGGGTCCCGTGCCCACGATCAGGGCGATATTGCGACGCATGAACTCGGGCTTGGGTGTCGCCGCCGCCAGGGCGGCCCGGCCAATCTCCTCCAGGGTGGAGGGGTCCCCGTCGGTGGCCTTGATGAAGAGGTCGAGCGCCCGCTGCTGGCTCGGACTGAGCGTTGAGGCCGGTGCCAGTGCCGAGACCAGCGCCGGGAACTTCGACAGCAGCGAGACCTCGGAGTGCAGGCGCTTCAGCTTCCCGCCGACCAGGGTGGAGGCCACGATGGAGCCGGCCGAGGTCCCCACCACGCGGTCGGCGTTGTCGAAGCTGACACCGAGGGTGGCCAGGGTCTGGAGGTACGAAACCTGCCAGGCCACGAAGTACAGTCCGCCACCGCCGAGACAGAGGCCCCGGTCCACGTGGCGGCCGTAGGTGGCACTGAAGTCGCGGGGGAGGGCCAGACTCAACGAGGCGGCGGACGCAGCGGTGGCAGCACGTTTGCGGTTGGGCACCCACCAACTGTACTGGGGACCGGGCCGAGTGGTGCCCACCCGGGCGTGCCATCGATGCCGCCCGGCCCCATCGTCCCGGGGCTGGTCGGGTTCCAACCCCCGACCGGTGCCGGGCGTTCGCCATGCCCGCACATCTTGGTCGGGCGCACTAGCCTGAACTGGACAAACGACCCGGATCGGGTCCCGGACGGCACCGTCCGGCCCGGGTGCAGCCGATCCGATTCGGCGACTGGGCACGACACCACGACGAGGCAGAACCGGGGGACTGATGGCCACGACCACCGATGACCATCCGAGCGGTGAACCCGGTGATCGGGAGGAGTCGGCCACGTCCGCAGGGGCCGCCGGGCCCGCCCGCCGCCGGACGGGTCCGTACCTCGTGGCGGTGGGGCTGGTCATCATGCTCGCCGGCGTGCTGTTCGGTTACGACCAGGGCGTCATATCCGGGGCCCTGGACGGGATCCAGAAGCAGTTCTCGGTGGGCACGTTCCTCTTGGAGGTCATCACCAGTTGGGTCACCCTCGGCGCCATGGTCGGGGCCCTGGTGGCCGGAGGCCTGGCCGACAGGAAGGGCCGCCGGTGGACCATCGTGTCCGCCGCCGTCCTGTTCACAGCGGGAGCCCTCGTCGAGGCCTTGGCTCCGGGGTCGATCGTGCTCGTGGTGGGACGCCTCCTGGTGGGGTTCGGGGTGGGAGTGGCCTCGGTGGCTGCTCCCCTGTACGCCGCCGAACTGGCCCCCAGCCGCCTGCGGGGCCGGATGGTTTCCCTCTACCAGTTGGCCATCACCATGGGCATCTTCGTGGCCTACTTTGCCGACTACCTGCTCATCAACGGCAACCGATGGCGGGTGATGCTGGGAATCTCGGCCATCCCCGCGGTCCTGTTGGTGCTGGCCGTCCTCCCCCTGCCCGACTCACCGCGGTGGTACGTGAAGAAGGGTCGCCACGACGAAGCCCGCGACGCCCTCCAGAAGGTTGAGCCGGGTGCCGACATCGAGGCCGACCTCTCGGCCATCGAGGCTCTGAACGCCAACGAGGCCACGGGGTCCTGGGTGGAGGTGTTCGCCGCCCGGTGGCGACGGCCGCTGCTCATCGGCGTCCTGCTGGCCTTCCTCCAGCAGCTGACCGGTATCAACGCCATCATCTACTACGCCGACAAGATCTTCGCCGCCGCCGGGTTCCACACCCCGGCCAGCCAGAGTCTGGCCACCCTGTGGGCGGTGGGAGCGGTCAATGTGGTGGCTACCTTCGTGGCCGTCGCCTGGGTCGACCGCTTCGGACGCCGTCCCCTGCTCCTGATCGGATCGGTGGGCATGGGCGTGAGCCTCATCGTGGTCGGAGCCATGTTCGAGGTGCTGGGCCACGGCACCGCCTCGGGTGGCAGCGGCTCGGTCACGGGCACGGTGACCCTCATCGCCCTGGTCACCTTCATCGCCTCGTTCGCCTTCTCGCTGGGCCCGGTGGTCTGGACCATCATCAACGAGATCTATCCGTCCCACATCCGCGGCCGGGCGGTGGCCGTGGCCACCGCGGCCAACTGGTTCGCCGCCTGGCTGGTGGCCCAGTTCTTCTTGTCCCTCGTCGATCTCATCACCGAGGCCGGCACGTTCTGGCTGTTCGCGGGGTTCTGTGCCGTGACCTACGTGTTCGTGCTGCGGTTCGTCCCGGAGACGAAAGGCAAGTCCCTCGAGGAGGTGGAGATCCTGTGGGGGGACCGGGAGGCCATCCGCAGGGCCATCGGTTCACGCCGGCAGCGGGCCCACCGCGTGGCGACCAGCCGGCGGGGGCGGCCGGGACCGTCCTGATCCGGATGCCCGCCACCGGGTGGCGGTCGTCGCCGGATACCGAATCGTCTAGCGGCTGAGGAGGTCCTTGGCGATGTGGGTGACCTGGATCTCGTCGGTGCCGGCGTAGATCTGGAAGACCTTGGCGTCCCGGGCCAGCTGCTCCACCCGGAATTCGGCCATGTAGCCATTGCCCCCGAAGAGCTGAACCGCCTCCATGGCCACCTCCGAGGCGGCCTGGGCCGAGTACAACTTCATGGCCGAGGCCTCGGCCAGGGAGAGGCTCTTCCCGGCGGCGGACAGCTCGATGTGGCGGAACACGAGGTTCTGCACATTGAGCCGGGCCACCTCCATCTTGGCCAACTTGAGCTGGATCAGCTGCCGGTCACCGATGGGCTGTCCCCACAGCATCCGGTTCTTGGCGTACTCCACCGACAGCTTGAGACACTCCTCGATCAGGCCCAGTGACATGGCGGCCAGGCCGGCCCGCTCGGTGACGAAGTTGCCCTTGGCCGAGTCGCGGCCACTCCCACCGCTCTCGTCCTCGGTCTCGCCGAGGAGGTGGTCACGTCCCACCCGTACATCGGTGAGGAAGAGTTCGCCGGTCGGGGACGAGTGCAGGCCCATCTTGCGGAAGGGCTTGGACTGTTCGAGACCCGGCATCCCCTTCTCGAGGACGAAGGTGAGGACCTGGCGGTCACGTATCGGGGTGTCCGACCCGTCATCGAGTTTGGCGTAGAAGACGATGGTGTCGGCGTAGGGACCGTTGGTGATGAAGGTCTTGTTCCCGTTGAGGATGTACTCGTCGCCGTCCCGCCGGGCCGTCGACGTCATACCCCCCAGGGCATCGGACCCCGAGTTGGGTTCGGTGATGGCCCAGGCGCCGACTTTGTCCCCCGTGAGCAGGTCGAGGCCCCACCGCTCCATCTGGGTGGGGGTGCCCTGCTTCATGATCGTCCCCCCCGCCAGTCCCAGACTGACCCCCATGGCGGTGACGATGCCGGGGCAGTAGTGGCAGAGTTCGATGATCGGGATGAGCGTCATGGCCGCCGCCCCACCGTCCCCGTTGCGCTGGGCCCGCTCCGCTTCCGACTCGGCCCCGGCCCCGGCCACCTTGCGCTCGAGTTGCTTCTTGAACCGGTCCCGGGCCATCTGGTCCATGCCGAAGGTGGCGTACAGCTTGCGGATGATGTCGTAGGGCGGCATGTCCCCGTGCTCCAGGGCCTCGATGTTCGGAACCACCTCGGCCTCGACGAACCGACGCACGGCCTCCCGCACCATCACCTGCTCCTCCGACCACTCGAACACGATCGACCTCCGGTGTCACTCGACATGCCTGTCCTGGCGCACCCGAGGCTAACCGAGGTCCGCCTACAGTCGGAGCGTGAGACTGAAGCGCCAGCCCGAGGAGTCAGCCTTTGATCGATGGGGGGGCGAGCCGTTCTTCACCGCTCTCATCGAGCGGTTCTACCTGGGGGTGGCGGCCGATCCCCTGCTCCGGCCCATGTACCCCGACGACCTGACCGAGTCCCGCTCCCATCTGGCCCTGTTCCTCATGCAGTACTGGGGTGGACCGCCCGACTACAGCGGGCAGCGGGGCCATCCCCGGCTGCGCATGCGCCACGCGCCGTTCGCCATCGGGAAAGCCGAATCCGACGCCTGGCTCCGGCACATGACCGATGCCGTGACCGCCGCCCATATGGAGCCGGACGACCAACAGGAGCTGCTCGAGTACCTGACCATGGCGGCCCGGAGCCTCATCAACCAACCGACGTGACCGGTCAGCCCGACGCCGGCGGCACCGGGGGTGCGGGCCGATCCCGACGGGACCGGCGGTGGAGGCCCTCGCTCACCAGGTGAGGCCGAGCATGGTGCGCATCGCCGTCTCGAAGGTGGCGTCGTCCATGCTGGACCGGGCACCGAGGACGAGCACGGCGTCATCGCCGACCGGAACGCGGAACGGCGTGGCCGGATCCTCGATGGCCGACCGCACGGCCACGGCCACCAGCTCGGGCCCCGGCCGACCGTTCGGACCGGTGACCTTCTCGTCGGTCCCAGACCACTCCGCCCACAAGGGTCCGTAGGCCGGGTCGCCCCGGACCCGGTCGGTCGGCTTCATCCCCGGGGCGATGTAGCCGGGCTCGATCACGACCACCCGGATGCCGAAGTGGCCCAACTCGTGGTGGAGCGTCTCCGAAACTGCCTCCAGGGCGAACTTCGAGGCTGCGTACGGGCCCTCCAGGGGTGTCCCCACCCGTCCCTGGACCGAACTGATATTGACCACGACACCGCTGCCGCGGGCCCTCCAGGCCGGGAGCAGATGCTGCAGCAGGCGGAGGGACCCGAGGGTATTGGTCTCCAACATGAGCCGGAGACGATCGAGAGGAAAGTTCTCGAGGGGACCCTTGCCGGAGATGGCGGCGTTGTTCACCACGGCGTCGATCTCCCCGGCCTGGGCCAGGGCCCGCCGGGTCGAGTCGTCGTCGGTCACATCGAGGGGGAGCCGCAGCGCGACGTCGAGCTCTGCCAACAGGGAGGGGTCCCGTGCCGTGGCCACCACATCGTGTCCCGCCCTCGTGAGCTCCCGGGCCGAGGCCGCTCCGATGGCTCGAGCCGCGCCGGTGATCAGGATCCGCATGCGTCGAGCGTAGGGCAGTGAACCGGCCGGGCGGGGGTGCCTCGGGCGGCCGTGCGGGCCGCGGACCGGGTGCTTTGCAGCCCGCCGCCGGGAGCCCGCAGAGAACCCGCGGAGACTGCGCTATCGGGCAACGGCCACCGAGCGGGTGACGTCGACCGACACCTTGAGGGTGTGGGAGTCGCCCCCACCGAACACGATCCCCTTGAGCGGCGACACGTCCGAGTAGTCGCGGCCCCAGGCCGTTGTGACATAGGACGAGCCGACGACCTGGTCGTTGGTCGGGTCGACGTCCAGCCATCCCCACCCGGGAATGAACACCGACGGCCAGGCGTGCGAGGCGTCGGCCCCGATGAGCCGCTCCTCTCCGGGCGGTGGCGCGGTCTCGAGGTAGCCGCTGACGTAGCGGGCGGCCAGCCCGAGGGACCGGAGGCACCCGATGGCCAGATGGGCGAAGTCCTGGCATACCCCTCTACGGAACTGGAGGACCTCCTCGAGCGGGGTGGTCACCGTCGTGAACCCCGGGTCGTAGGCGAAGTCGTGGAAGATGCGCTCCGTGAGGTCGGCGACCCCTTCGACGAGGGGCCGTCCCGTGCCGAAGGACGGCTCGGCGTAGGTGCGGACGCCGAGGGAGGTGGGCACCAACGGTGACTCGAAGCAGAATTCGCGGGCACCCAGCATCTCCGGGCTCAGGTCGTCGGCCAGGCGGTCGCGGGCCTGCTCCCACGCCGGCCCGGTGGCGGGGAGGGGCTCCCGTCCGGAGACCGAGACCGAGCTGGTCGAGACCACGGTGAGTTCGTCGAACGGGCCGTCCACGGCGAAGGCCACGACCGGGTTCCCGAAAAAGTCCGTGCGTTCGGTCCAGCTGGTGGGCGTGGGCTCCACCACCAGCTCGCTGGCCAGGCACTGCTGGCGGTCGGTGTCCCGGGGGCGGAGGTGGGCTTCGTTGCGACAACGCGACACGGGGGCGTTGTAGCGGTAGTTGGTGCGATGGACGATCCGGTACGTCATGGGCTCCGTCCGAGGTTCTGTTGCAGGCCGGCCAGTACCGACAGGCGTTCATGGGAGAAGAAGGTGGACCGCAGGCTGTCCAGCAACTCGGCCAGGAGGCGGTCCATCTGTCCTAGCACGGCATCGAGTTCGGTCCGCCGTTTGGTCTCCGGGTCCACCGCGGCCAGGTGTGCCGCATCGGTGAGGCGCAGCATGGTGGTGCTCCGCAGCACCAGCTGTTCGCTGTTGCCCATCCTCTGGCCCGGTGACTGTTTGGGCAGGTCGGCCAAGTGGTTGACCAGCCGGTCGAGCTGATAGATCACGCTGCGGGGATTGGCGGCGTCGTAGACCAGCAGGTCCACCGCCCCGGCCACGTGCATGGTCGAACCGGACCGTCGGCGGAAGATGATCAGACTCTCGGAGGTTTTGAGCAGGGATTCGAGCAACAGGTCCTCGACCACACCGGCCCGCTGGCGCACCAGCACGGAACGCAGCAGGCGCACCAGGGACTGGGCCCTCTCGAGGCGGCGTCCGGCGTCGAGGAACAGCCAGGCCGAGTCCCGTTCCATGTTCTCCGCCGACAGACCGGCCAGGGCCAACAGGGCCTGGAGCAGCCGCTGGAGGCTGGACTGCACGCCAACCAGCTGGGTGGGTGGCCGGTTGCGCAGGCGGGCCAGCTCCTCTTCGACATCACCGACCAACTGCCACGAGTCACTCGAGAGCTGCTCCCGGACCGAGTAGGCCGCGTCCACCAGCAGCCCCAGCGACGACACCAGACTGCCGTCGACGCCGGCATCGAGCAGGAGGGCCAGGGCCCGCCGGTCGGTCGGTACGTCCGGGTCGCGCCCCGGTTCGGTGGCCGGTCCGTCCTCGGGCCCGGGACCGGGTCCGAGGTCCGGCCCCGACTCGGGAACCGGGTGGGGACCCAACCCGAAACCGGAAACGTCCTGGGTGGGCACCGTTCCGGCCGGGGACCGATCGAGCTCCTCTCGGTCGGGCTCGGACACGGCGTCGAACCCCGAGACCGTGCCCAGGGCCATGAGCAGGACCTGGAGGGACTCGGCCCCACCGTCGACGCCGACCCCGAGCGGTTGATCGAGGCGGGCCAGCACGGTACGGATCAACCGAATGACCAGTTCGGAGTGCTCGGCCGTGCGTCCGAGGACGAACAGTTGGGCGGCCACCCGGCCCGGAAGGAGGGTGGAGGTGTCGGCCACCACCGGAGGTCGGACCGTAGTCCGCGCCGAGCGGAGCCAGGTGCTCTGCTGGAGCGCCGGTTGGGTGGAGGCCACCCAGGTGTCCTTGCTCGTGCCGTCACTCCGGCTGGAGATGATCACCGAGTCGGGACCGGCACCCACCCGGGTCAGCCCGCCGGGCAGGACCCGGTAACCGTGGTGGTGGCCGTTGGTCGAGCTCTCGTCGGCCACAGCGAAGGAACGGATGATGGCGGGACGGGGTTCGAGTGCACCGCTGTCGGTGACGGTCGGGGCCGTGGACGGTTCGATGAACTCCTGGCCCACCCAGGCTCCGGGTCGGGAGCGGATCCGGTCGCTCAGCGCGTCGAGCCCTTCGGCGGTGAGGGTGGATGCCACCACCGGGGGCTGGGACGGTGATGGCCGGACGGGCAGGAGGATGAGGTGCTCGAGGTGGGCCAGGACGTGGCTCAGCCCCAGGTCGTTGCCGCACCACCATGTCTCCGGTCCCCGCAGCGCCAGCTCTTCACCCAGCACGACGGGCGCCAATGTGCCGAGGAGGCCGGTCAGGGCCGGATCCTCGATGATCCCCGTCCCCAGGGGATTGAGCACGGTGACCCGGCCACGCCGGGCCACCTCGAGCAGCCCGGGTACGCCCAGCAGGGAGTCAGCCCGCAGCTCGACCGGGTCGCACCACTGATCGTCCACCCGTCGGATGACCACGTCGACCGGATCGAACCCGGCCAGGGTGCGGAGCCAGACCCGGTTGTTGTTGACCACCAGGTCCCGCCCCTCCACCAGGGCGTACCCGAGGTAGGAGGCCAGGTAGGCGTGCTCGAAGTAGGTCTCGCTGAGAGGTCCGGGCGTGAGGATCACCACTCGGGGCTCATCGACGCCCTCGGGTGCCGCCGCGGCGACCCCGGCCCGGATGGACCGGAAGAACCCGGCCAACCGCTCGACACCCGACTCTCGGTGCAAGTTGGGGAGGACGCGGGACAAGATGGTGCGATTGACCAGGGCGTACCCCAGGCCGGAGGGCGCCTGCGCCCGGTCCCCGATGGCTCGGAACTCGCCCGATCCGGCCCGCACCACGTCGACGGCGGTGAGGAACATCTTCGGGGGCTCGGGAGTCCCCATACCCACGCAACCCCGCAGGAAGGCCGGGTGGCCGAGGACCAGCTCGGCCGGGATGTGCCCCTCGGCCACCAGTCGGCGCTGGCCGTAGATGTCCGCGAACACGAGGTCGAGGACCCGGACCCGCTGGGCCACCGCCGACTCCAGCGTCGACCACTCGGCCTCCTCCAGCACCAGGGGCCAGGGGTCGAGCGACCAGGGCTGGCGCCGACTCTGGTTGTCCCGTGTCACGTTGTAGGTGGCACCCTCGTTACGCAGGAGCCGGGCCACTTCGGAACGTCGTGCGATCAGCCCGCTCGGGCCCAGGCCGGCCATCTCGGCCGCCACCTGCTTCCACCGGTGCCGCACGGTGCCGTCCGGCTCGAGATACTCGTCGGCCCGGCCGGGGACGACCTGGTAGTCGGGGACGGTGACCGTCCCGGAACGGGGCAGGTCGTCGCCCTCCAGTGGGCCGGCGGTGGTCGCCGTGGTCATAACGGGGTCACGATGTCATCGGGCAGGCACGGTGATGGCACGGGACGGGCGCGGCGGTGGCACGGGACGACACTCAGGATCCGTCGGTCACGAGGCTACCGACCGGGTCTGCCACCCCACGAAGGTCGGACGGAAGTAGGTCTCGTCGACCTGGTGGTGGATGTCGTCCAGCGCCACCTGCACCTCGTCGAGGAACTCGCTGAGACCGCCGAGCGTCAGATGAGGCACCGCAGCCGAGGCCACGATCAACGAGGCGGTGGCGCAGGCCTCCAGGGCATCCTCGGATCGGGCCAGACCCTTCAGTTGGGCCCGGGCCTCGGTCAGACAGGCACTCACCGCCCGGGGGAACCGGTCGTCCTGGAGCAGAAAACGCAGGGTGGAGCCCCCCTGGGGCCGGGCCGGCATGGCCCGACGGTAGGGCTGATAGGCGGCCAAGGACCGGAGGACCGCCATCCACTGCACCACATCGTAGGAGTCCCCCCGGTTGGGTCGCAGGCTCTCGGATCGAACGTCGAGCACCCGGGTGGTGAGGTCGGCCCGCTCGAGGTTCTGACCGATGGTCAGGAACGACATGGCTTCATCGCGGCTCATGGTTCCGAGCAAGATACCGTTGATACGCTGGCAGCCGGCGATCACCCGCCGCAGCCACAGCACCCGGCCGGCCCGCGTGTCCGCCTCGGCCAGATTGTCGGAGCAGGCCAACCACAGGTTGTTGCAGGCCTCCCACGCTTCACGCGGCACCACCGGACGGGCGGTGCGCAGGTTCTCGCGCGCCGAGGTGATGGCGGCGAGGATGGAGGAGGGATTGTCCTGGCCGTGGAGCAGGAACTCGATGACGTCCTGTTCGGCTGCGGCAACCTCTTCCTTGTCCTCCCCGGACTGAGATGCCCGTGAGTAGCGCTCGGCGAACTCGCTGTCGACACCCACGATGGTCAGGAGTGGTGCCCATCCGACGTCTTCGCCCACGGGCATGTCCACGTGGGCGTCGGTGTGGACCTGCACGATCCTGGCGGTGCCCTCGGCCCGCTCGAGGTAGCGCCCGGCCCAGTAGACGGCTTCGGCCATTCGTGCGAGCAACATGGTGGGCTCCTTGGATTCGCTGGGGAGATGATCGTCGTCGGCCAGGGCCGAGGGGTCGGGGGGATCGGTCATGGCGCCCGTTTCCGGGACGGATGGGCTCACGGGGCGGGCTCCGCTGTCGCCTCGCCCGCCGGCTGGGCCCACACCCCGGGACCTGGTCCAGGCGCCAGTCGGGTGTCCACCACCCAGGTGTCCTTGCTCCCGCCCCCTTGGGAGGAGTTGACCACCAGGGAGCCCGCGGTGCGGGCCACCCGGGTCAAGCCGCCCCTGGTCACGTAGGCCCCCTCGGGGCCGAGAAGGGTGAAGGGGCGCAGATCGACGTGTCTTGGGGCGATCTCCCCATCGCACAGGGTGGGAGCGGTGGAAAGGGGGATCACCGGCTGGGCCACCCACTTCTTCGGGTCGTCCTCGATCTGCTTGGCCGCGAAGGCCAACTCGTCCTCGGTGGCCTGGGTGCCGACAAGGACGCCGTAGCCGCCGGATTCATTGGCCGGCTTGACCACCAGGCGTTCGAGATTGCTGAGCACGTAGTGGCGCGAGTCCGCGTCACCACACCGCAGGGTGGGCACCGTGGCCAGGATCGGCTCCTCGTCGAGGAAGAAGCGGATGATGTCGGGCACGTAGGAGTAGACCTTCTTGTCATCGGCGATGCCGGCCCCGGGGGCGTTGACCAGGGCCACGCGGCCGGAGCGCCAGGCCCGGATGAGCCCGGGGACGCCCAGCAGTGAATCGGGGACGAAGACCTCGGGATCCAGGTAGAGGTCGTCGATCCGCCGGTAGATGACATCGACTCGCTGGAGCCCGTCGATGGTGCGGGCGTAGACGCAGTCGTCGTCCAGAACGACGAGGTCCCCACCTTCCACCAGCTCCACCCCCAGCTGCTGGGCCAGGAAGGCGTGCTCGAAGTAAGCGGAGTTGTAGATGCCGGGGGTGAGCACCACGATGGTCGGATCGCCCGTGGACGGGGATACCGAAGCCAGCATAGAGGCGAGCCTCCCCACGTAGGGGTCGACGGGCTCGATGCTGTAGTGGCGGAACATCTCGGGAAAGACGTGCTTGGCCACCAGCCTGTTCTCCAGAAGGTACGAGACCCCTGACGGGACCCGCAGATTGTCCTCCAGCACGTAGACGGTGCCGTCGCCGTCGCGGATCAGGTCGCTCCCGCAGATGTGGGCCCAGATCCCGCCGGGAGGATCCACACCCACGCACTCCCTGCGGAAGTTGGGTGATCCGGACACGAGCTCGGACGGGACCACCCCGGAACTGACCGAACGCTGGTCGTGGTACACGTCGTCGATGAACAGGTTGAGGGCGTTGAGCCTCTGGACCAGGCCGGACTCCACCATCGACCATTCGTCCGAAGTCATGACCCGGGGGATGATGTCGAAGGGCCAGGGCCGGTCGACCCCGGTCGAGCCGTCGTAGACGGTGAAGGTCACCCCGATGGCCCGCATCTCCCGGTCGGCGGCGTCCTGGCGCTCGGACAGCGCCTCGGGGCCCAGGTCGGAGAAATGGGCCCAGAGGGCCTCCGTAGCTGCCCGCGGCTCCCCGTTGGGCGAAATCATCTCGTCGTAGAATTGACCCGGGTCGTAGGAAGGCCACGGGGTCGTACCGGGCCTCGGGTCGCTGTGGTCGCTGTCGATGTCGCTGTCCAGGGCTTTCGCCCCCCTCTCCACGGCCTGCTCCCCGCTGCCCACCGCCAGCATCCCACTGTCCGGGCCCGGCCGCTCACGTTCTGTGGGTTCCCCTGCGGGCGCGGAGCGAGCCTCGTGTTCGTCCACACCCAAGTGATACGTCGGTCATGGGTCAGTGGGGTTGCCGGAGTGTTTCTACTCCGTGAATGTCCCCGTCCGGTATGCTCACGCCCAGGTGAGAGGTACCGGCCCGGGTGGGAGCAGGGTGTCTCGGCACTGTGCTGAGCCCCGGATGGCGCGTGGAGCCAACCGGCGGCCCGGTCCGGTGGCGGGCCACCGTGTCGTCCCGGAGGGCGCTCCTCACCGGCGGGCCCGTCACCACCGGGCCCCATATTGCAGCCGGCGCCCTGCCGTCCAGACCGGGGGCGGGCGACGAGACCACTACCCACAGGAGATGCCGTGCCCGCAGAGACCCATGTAGAAGAGGGTCCGCTCGACCGAAGCAAGGTGCTGGAGCTCATCCGCGACCTGCTCGCCGACATTTTGGAGATCGAACCGTCGGTGATCACCGAGTCCTCCTCGTTCGCCGAGGATCTAGATGCTGACTCCTTGGCCCTGATCGAGCTGGTGGAGGGGTTGGAGGAGGAGCTGGGTGAGCGCTCGGTCGGTTTCCGCATCGACGATGAGGATCTGGAGGAGCTGCGTACCGTTCGGGACGCCGTCGACTACGTCTACGCCAAGCTCGGAGGGGCCTAAGGCGCCCCATGGCGCCCCTCGCCGACTCGGGAACGCCCGGGGAGCAGTACCGGTCGCAGTGGTCCGACGACCATATCGGGTACCGGTTCAAGGAGCCGGATCTCTTGGACCAGGCCATGGCCCACCGTTCGTGGTGCGCCGAAGAGGCCGGCCGGTCGTCCAACGAGCGCCTCGAGTTCCTCGGTGATGCCGTCCTGGGCCTGGTGGTGGCCGAGTACACGTATCGGAACCACGCCGACCTGTCGGACGGGGTGATGTCCAAGGTCCGGGCCTCGGTGGTCAACACCCGGGTACTGGCCGAGGTGGCTCTCGAACTCGGGATCGACGAGCACCTGCGATTGGGGCGAGGTGAAGATCTCTCGGGGGGACGGTCAAAAGAGTCGATCCTGGCCGACTCCACCGAGGCCGTCTTCGGCGCCGTCTACCTCGATGGGGGACTGGCCGAGGCCGAGCGGGTCATCCTGTCCCTGCTCAGGGGCAGGATCGCCCTGGCCGTCGGAGAGCCCGGTGAGTCGGACCACAAGAGCCGTCTCCAGGAGCTGAGCGTGCGCCTCGGACGGGGTGTCCCCCTCTACGAGGTGGAGGGTTCGGGGCCCGATCATGCCCGGCGGTACCTGGCCACGGTGTACGTTGCTGGCCAGCGCCTCGGCACGGGGGAGGGGCGTTCGAAGAAGGACGCCGAGCAGATGGCCGCCCAGGTCGCCTGCGGTACGTTGGAAGTCGAGAGAGGCGGGGGGAATGCCTGAGCTTCCCGAAGTCGAGACCATCCGGCGCGACCTCCAAGGTGAGGTCGTCGGACGGAAGATCAAGTCGGTCGAGGTCAGAAACGGCCGGACGGTACGGCGACACCCGAGCGCCAAGCAGTTCCGCGCCCGGCTGGAGGGCCACACCATCAAGGCCATCGACCGTTCGGGGAAGTACCTGCTCTTAGGGCTGGACGACGGCTCGACGCTCGTGGTCCACTTGGGCATGAGCGGCCAGTTGCAGCGAGCCAAAAGCGCCAAAGAGGCCAAGGCGCCCCACACCCACGCCGTGCTCACCTTCTCCCAGGGGGGACAGCTCCGCTTCGTGGACCCCCGCACCTTCGGCGAGATGTTCGTATCGGCGGCTCCGGCCGAGGGGGAGCGTGCACTGCCCGAACTCGCCCACCTGGGGTTCGACCCGCTCGAAGACATCATGAGCTGGGAGAAATTCTGGGTCCTGTTGTCCCAGCACAAGAGCGGGCTGAAGGCACTGCTCATGGACCAGGAGTTCGTCGCCGGCATCGGCAACATGTACGCCGACGAGATCCTCTTTGCCGCCGGCCTCCGCTACGACCGTCTGTCCAACTCGCTCTCGTCCCAGGAGGTACGCCGCCTCTACCGTTCGATGGTCGAGACACTGGCCGAGGCGGTCAAGCGCCGGGGCTCGTCCCTGGCCGACGAGCAGTACCGGGACCTGTTCGGCGAGGTGGGGGACTACCAGGACCAGCACCAGGCCTACGACCGTGAGGGCCAGGCCTGCCGGCGGTGCCGGGCCACCATCGTCAGGGTCAAGTCCGGTGGGCGGTCCACGTTCTTCTGCGAGCACTGCCAGGTCTGACCAACCCGGCTACGACCGGTTCGCGCCGCCCGCTTGATCAGGGTCTCCCCGGGGGGTGGTGACGACCGATAGGGTGAGCGCGCAGTGTTCCTGAAGTCGCTCTCCCTCAAAGGATTCAAGTCCTTCGCCGACCCGGCGGTGCTCGAATTCGAGCCCGGCATCACCGTGGTGGTCGGTCCCAACGGGAGCGGCAAGTCCAACGTGGTCGACGCCGTGGCGTGGGTCCTCGGTGCCCAGGGACCCCGCACGTTGCGCTCGGCCAAGATGGAGGACGTCATCTTCATGGGCACGGCCAACCGCCCGGCCCTCGGGCGGGCCGAAGTCACGCTCACCATCGACAATAGCGCCGGGAAACTGGCCACCGACCTCGCGGAGATCACCATCACCCGGACGCTGTTCCGGTCGGGTGACAGCGAGTACTCCATCAACGGGGCCCCCTGTCGGCTCCTCGACATCCAAGAGCTGCTCTCCGACACCGGGGTCGGGCGTCAACAGCATGTGATCATCAGCCAGGGACATCTCGACGCCATCTTGGAGGCGCGGCCCGAGGACCGTCGGGCCGTCATCGAGGAGGCGGCCGGTGTCCTCAAGTTCCGCCGTCGCCGGGAGCGGTCCGAGCGGCGCCTGGCCTCCACCGAGGAGAACCTCGAGCGCCTCTTCGACCTGGTGCGTGAGGTCAAACGTCAGATCCGGCCGCTCGAACGCCAGGCCGCCGCCGCCCGCTCCTACACCGGGCTGTCCGACGAGCTGCGTGCCGTCCGTCTCTACGTGGCCGGGTCGGAGCTGTCGGCCCTCGACCGGCGGCACGCCGAGGGAGCCCGCGCCCAGGCCGAGCTGACCGCAACCGAGACCCGGCTCCGGGGGGCCCTGACCCAGCTCGACGCCGACACCGAGCGCACCGCCGACGAGATGTCGGCGCAACGGGAGTCCGACCTGGCCTCGGCGCTCGGGCGGACCGAGGGCATGGTGGAGCGGTCCCGCGGCCTCTCCGGCGTGCTCCGGGAGCGCCAACGGTCCCTGGCTCAGGCTCTCGACGCCGCCGCCGACGCCGATGTGGTGTCGACCCTGGAGGCCGAGGGTGCCCGCCTGACCTCCGAGCTCGAGGCCACCGGGGACGAGGAAACCACCCTGGAGCCGGAACGCGACGCCCTGACCGCCGTGGAGGCCGCCGCGGCGGCCGAGCTCGAGGCCCACCTGGCGTCATGGGGGGACGGCGCCGAACTCCGCCAGGCCGAGGAAGCGGTGACGGTGGCCGAGGGACAGGTGGCATCTCTGGAACACGCCCTTGAACGCGACCGGCGCGCGCTGGCCCAGCTCACGGCCCGGATGGCTGCGACCGAGCGACGGTTCGGGCTCCTCGAGGGCGAGGACCACGAAGTGCGCGAGCGGGAGGCCGAGACCGAACAGGCCCGCCACCACCTCCAGGCCGTGGTGGCCGAGACCGAGGCTACGCACGGGCGGGCCATCCGACGTTTGGAAGCGGCCGAGCAGGCCCTCCGGCAGGCTGAACAAGAGCTGGCCCGGTCCAACGCCCGGGCCGACGCCCTCGAGCGGGCCCTTGACGAGGCCCGGGGCGCGGCCGGAGCCGAGCTGCTGGCCGGGATCGACGGCGTGGTGGGCACGCTGCTCGACGTGGTCGAGGTCGACGAGGGGTGGGAGGATGCCTTCGAGGCGGCCGTGGGGGCGTCGGTGGCCGCGGTGGTGGTGTCCGGGAGCCAGCCGGCCAAGGCCGCCCTGTCCCGTCTCCGCCAGGGCGGGGCCACCGGTGCCGTGCTGGCCCTCACCGGAGCTGGATCGGAGGCGACCGCCTCAGGAGCAGCCACCCCGGTGCCGACGGGTACCGAGTCCATTCGCCCCCATGTCCGACCTCATGCCGGGGGACGGGACATCTCGGGTTTGGACGCCGTGCTCGACACCCTGCTGAACGGGTCGTGCTGCACCCACGGCGGGTGGTCCGAGGCCATCGATCTGGCCCTGGCCCGACCCGATCTGGTGGTGGTCACGCGCGAGGGGGACCGGTTCTCACCCACCGGATGGCGGGTGCGGGCCTCGGGTGGCGTCGTCACCGCCGCCCTCGTTGAGGAGGCCCGGGCACGGGCCGAGGTAGCCGCCGTGGCCGCTTCCGAAGCGGCTGAGGAGCGCACCCTGGCCCGCGTGTCGGTGGAGGCGGCGAGGACCGCGGCCACCGAGGCGGTGCGGGCCGACGATCGCAACGAGGTGGCCCATCAGACGGCCCGGGCGTCCCACCAGCGCGTGGCCAGCGACCTGGTCGCAGTGGCCGCCGAGCTGGAGGAGGTCCGGCGGGACCACGCCGAGCTGGACGAGCGGACGGCGCGGGACACGGCACGGGCTGCTGGCCTGCGGAACGAGCTGCCGTTGTTGGAGCAGGCCCGGGAACGTGCCGCCGAGCGCATGGCCGCCGGTCGTCAGGAACGCCAGGCCATCGACGAGCGGATCGCCGAAGCGGCCCAGCTCCGCAGCGAGTGGGAAGTCCGGTCGGCGGGCCTGGTCGAGCGGCGCCGGGTGCTGACCGAGCGGTTGCGGGAGGTGGAACGCCGACTCACGGGACATGCCGATGAGCGCCGGGAGGCTGCCGAGCGGCGGGTCAGGCTGGAGGCCGACGCCACCGCGGTGGCCCGGCTCTTGGAGGTGATCGCCGCGGCTCAGCACCGGCTGGATGCCGCCCTGGCTGAGTTGCGGGAGCGCTACCGGATGCAGCTGGAGGCGGTCAAGGCGGGTGGTGCCCGCCTCGAGGAGTTGCGTCGGCAGCGGTCGGCCAACGAGCACGAACTGGCGGCGGCGCGCGGTCGGCTGCAGAAGATCGAACTGGACCTGGTGGAGGCCACGATCCGGCGAGAGACTGTCGTCGAGACGTTGCGTCACGATCTGGCCTGCACCCCTCAGGACGCCCTAGCCGCTCCCACCCCCGAGCTGGCCGAGGGCACCGATCCACCCAGCCGCATCGTGGAGTTGGAGGCGGAGCTGGCGGCCCTCGGGCCGGTCAATCCCCTGGCTCTCGAGGAGCTCTCGGAGTTGGGCGAGCGGCACCAATTTCTCGAGGCCCAGGTCGAGGACGTGCGCAACGCACGCCGGGAGCTCCATCACGTCATCAGGACCCTTGACGAGGAAATCATGCACGTGTTCGACTCGGCCTTCGCCGATGTCAACGAGCACTTTTCGTCCCTAGTCGACTCGCTCTTCCCCGGGGGGACCGGCCGACTCTCCCTGACGGATCCCGAGAACCTGCTGGACACCGGGGTCGACGTGGAGGTGCGTCCGGCGGGTCGCAACGTGCGGCGCCTGTCCCTGCTCTCCGGCGGCGAGCGGTCGCTCGTGGCACTGGCCTTCCTGTTCGCCGTCTTCCGCAGTCGGCCATCGCCCTTCTACCTGATGGACGAGGTGGAGGCGGCCCTCGACGACGTGAACCTCCAGCGCTTCCTCGGTCTGGTCCATGAGTTCCGCGGCGAGGCCCAGCTGATCATCGTGAGCCACCAGAAGCGGACCATGGAGGCCGCGGACGCCCTGTACGGGGTGACCATGGCCCCGGGCGGCTCCTCCAAGGTGGTCAGCCAGAAGGTCCCCCGTGACCGCGGCGACGTCGTGGGTGGACACGCCATCGGCGGACAAGGTGATGGGAACGCCGAGGACGACGACGACGCCGGCCCCGGCGTGGGGGCCGACGGGGACGACGGCGCATCCGGCCGATCCCGGCTCTCGATCGCTGCGGTCCGCGAATCGGTGCCGCTGGATGATCAGGGCGAGGTCGAGGACGAATCCGTGGGTGAAGTCCGGTCCGAAGCCGAACCCGACGTCGATCCTCAACCTGAGCCCGGACCCGATGCGCTCACCCACCTGGAACCCATCCCGGTTCCCGATGCCAGGTTCTCCCCGGATTTCCCGGCCCACGTGACCAGCGATGCGCCGCTCGGCGACGTGTCGGAGCCTCGTGAGGAGCTGACGGCCGACCCCTCGACGGTCAAGGAACCGGCACCCCCGACGGGACCGGCGGGGGAGACCGCCGATGAGTTCGGTTCCGACCATGGCCTGGACGTCGACGATGCCCTGACGGACGGGGACGCCGTGACCGAACCCGATCCTCCACGACGGGAGCCCGGCATCAGCGCCACGGGTTGGCAGCCGCGCGTGATCCGGCCCGAACGGGTCGGGGGAAGCGAGCCGTGATCGAGGCATCGCTGCTGGCATCAGGTTCCGACGTGTTGATCGGCCTGGTCATCGCCGTTCCGGTCCTGATCGTCGGTGGAGGCGTCGCCATCGGACTCCGCCTGCGGGGCCGGGCCGGCAAGAGCGTGGTCCCTCCCGGCGAGGTGGCGAGCGACGCACCCACTGACGTGGAGCTGTCGCGCAGCGCCCGGGCCGCCCGGAGGACCACCCCCGGCCCCGAAACGGGCGACGCCGAGACTGACACCGAACTTGGGGCACACCCGGAGCCGGTCCGGGAGCCCGAACCGGAGCCCGCCACCTACAGGAGCCGTCTGGGCAAGGCCCGTGGGCTGCTGTCCGGGTACGTCGGTGCTGTCCGGTCCCGGGGGAAGATCGACGCCGCCACCTGGGACGAGCTCGAGGAGGCGCTGATCCGTGCCGACGTCGGGGTCGGAGCCACGGACAGCCTGCTCGCCGATCTGCGGGCCCGGGTCAAGAGCGGGGACATCGGGGGAGCCGACGCCCTCGTCGATGCGCTGAAGGCTGATCTCGTGGTCATGCTGTCCACCGCCGACGCCTCGCTGGCGGTCCCGGGCGCCACCACGCCCGACGGCGGCCCGGACGATGCTCATTCCGACGCCTCGGACAACGGCTCCGCTGGTGCCGAGACCGCCTCCCCGGTCGATGTCTGGCTGTTCGTCGGCGTGAACGGGGTGGGTAAGACCACCACCGTGGGCAAGGTGGCCAACCGACTCTCGACTGCGGGAAGCAAAGTCCTGCTGGCGGCGGGGGATACGTTCCGCGCCGCAGCCGGGGAGCAGCTGGCCATGTGGGCCTCGCGGGCCGATGCCGACATCGTGCGGGGTGCCGAGGGAGGAGACCCGAGCTCGGTGGTGTTCGACGCCGTGCAGCGGGCCGAGGCGAAGGGCTACGCCGTCGTGCTGGCCGACACCGCGGGTCGGTTGCACAACAAGGTCAACCTCATCGAGGAGCTGAAGAAGATCCGTCGGGTGGCCGGGAGACCCCCGGGCCGGGTGGTCGAGGTACTGCTGGTCCTCGATGCCACCACCGGGCAGAACGGGCTGACCCAGGCCAAGGTGTTCCTGGAGGCCGTGGAGGTGACCGGTGTCGTCCTGACCAAGCTGGACGGCACGGCCAAGGGCGGCATCGTGGTGGCCATCCAACGGGAACTCGGGCTGCCCGTGAAGCTGGTCGGTCTGGGTGAGGGTGTCAACGACCTCGTCGACTTCGACGCCGCCGCCTTCGTGGACGCACTCTTCTGAGCCCGTTCACGGCCCTGCCCGGGCCCGGTCCTTCGGGGGACCCGATTCCGCCCCTGACGCAACACGGTTCCGCCTCCGGTCCTGTAGCCTGAGGCACCCATGTTCGAGAGCCTGTCTGACCGATTCGAGGGGATCCTCAGCCGTCTCCGCAGTCGGGGACGTCTGACCGACGCCGACGTCGACGAGGTCCTGCGGGAGATCCGCACCGCACTGCTGGAGGCGGACGTCGAGATCGGCGTCGTACGCGGCTTCACCGACGCCGTGAGGTCCCGCTGCGTGGGCCTTGAGCTCTCCCAGTCGCTCAGCCCGGGTCAGCAGGTCATCAAGATCGTCAACGAGGAGCTGGTCGCCATCCTCGGTGGCGAGACGCTCCGCATCACCTACGCCAGTCGTCCGCCCACCGTCATCCTCCTGGCCGGCCTGCAGGGCTCGGGCAAGACCACCACCTCGGCCAAGCTGGCCCGGTGGTTCAAACAGCAGGGTCGCAATCCCATGCTGGTGGGGGCCGACCTCCAGCGGCCGGCCGCCGTGGAGCAGCTGCGGGTGTTGGGTGGTCAGGCCGGGATCACCGTGTTCAGCGAGCCGACCGACCCGGTAGCGGTGTCGGAGGCCGGACTGGAGGAGGCTCGACGGCTGGGCCGAGACGTCCTCATCGTGGACACCGCCGGTCGCCTGGCCATCGACGAGGACCTGATGGAGGAGATCCGTCAGATCGCCGGCGCCGTCGACCCCCACTACACGTTCCTGGTCATCGACGCCATGACCGGCCAGGACGCCGTCGCCACTGCTTCCGCCTTCCACGACTCCCTGACGCTCGACGGTGTCATCCTCACCAAGCTGGACGGGGATGCCCGCGGCGGGGCCGCCCTCTCCGTCAAGGAGGTGGTGGGCCGGCCCATCGCCTTCGCCTCCACCGGCGAGAAGCTCGACGACTTCGACCAGTTCCACCCCGACCGGATGGCCGACAGGATCCTCGGTATGGGGGATGTGCTCAGCCTGATCGAGCAGGCCGAGCGGACGATGGACAAGGACGTCGCTACCAAGGGCGCCGCCGCCATGTTGGAGGGCCGGTTCTCCCTGGAGGACTTCCTCGAGCAGCTCCAGCAGGTCAAGAAGATGGGCTCCATGTCGAGCATGATGTCGCTGATACCCGGGATACCGAAGGATCTGAAGCAGGCCTCCTCGCAGATCGACGATCGGCAGATCGGCCAGATCGAGGCCATCATCCGTTCCATGACCCCGACCGAGCGGAGCGATCCGGCCATCATCGACGGGGCCCGCCGTGTGAGGATCGCCAACGGAAGCGGTACGGCCACTTCCGACGTCAACGCCCTCCTCAAGCAGTTCAAAGAGATGCAGAAGATGATGAAGGGGATGGGCAAGGGCGGCATGGCCGGCGCCCTGGGCGGCCTCGGAGGTCTGTTGGGGCGGGGGGGACCCAAGCTGTCGCCGAAGGCCATGGCCGACATGGCCGGGATGGCCGAGCTGGAGGCGTCGGGGGACTTTGCCGGATTCCCCGGACTGGAGGCCGACGGTGGGGCGCTTGGGGCCGGTCCCGGTGGTGTTCCCCAGGGTTCGGGCCGACCCAAGGGCAAGGGCAAGGGCAAGAAAAAGGGCAAGGGCGGAGGCCGAGTCACGCCCAAGGCCCGCTGAGCCGAGGAGTTCCGACAGGCAAGAGGGCGGTCCACCCAGACCGTCCAAACAACGATCGATCGGCCCCCGTGCACGCGTCGCCCTCTAATGGTGGGAGACTGTCGGGCGCTATCGACAGAGTGCAGAGGAGTACACCGTGGCAGTAAAGCTCCGCCTCGTGCGGATCGGGAAGAAGAAGCAGCCGACTTACCGGCTGGTGGCGGCGGACAGCCGTTCGCCGCGCAATGGCCGTTTCATCGAGATCGTGGGCACCTACGCCCCCCGGGGGAAGTCCTTGGCCGAGCCCGATGCCGTTATCGAGATCGACAATGCCAAGGCCGTGAAGTGGCTCTCCGAGGGGGCTACTCCCACCGAGCGGGTTGAGAAGCTCCTGAAGAAGTCCGGCGCCCTGGACGAGTTCGCTGCGGCCAAGGCGGCGAAGTGACCGACGAAATGGCCGTGGACTCGGCCGACGACGTCAACACCATCGAGCGACGAGGACCACGAGGACGACGATGCCGGAAACCGGGTGTCGGGCGGGACCCCCCTGGCCGTCGTGACCTATCTGGTCAGCTCCATCACCTCCGATCCCGACGCCGTGGTCATCAACACCGAGGAGCGGGGCGACTCGGTGCGCTTCCGGATCCATGTAGCGCCCGACGACATGGGGCGGGTCATCGGTCGTCGGGGTCGTGTGGCCCAGGCCATCCGCACCGTGGTGGCGGCGGCAGGGCGCACGAGACGGGGTCCAGACCAGCGTCGACATCGTCGACGACTGAGTCCCCGGCGTGGTGAGCGGAGCCGCTCACGCAACGGGGTGGCGGCATCCACCCGGTTCCATCCGACACGGGCCGCCCGCCCAGTTCGGAGCCCGATCCGACCACCGATCCCGGTGTGGTGGGCTCGTCCCTGTTGAGGTGGGACGGATCGTCAAGCCCCACGGACTCAAAGGTGACGTCATCGTGTCCCTGTCCACCAACAGGGACGAGCGGGTGGCCCCGGATCGGTGCTGACCACCAGCGGACGGCAGGGAGTTCACTGTGGTCCGGTCCTCGGCCCACCAGGGACGTTTCATCGTCACGCTTCGACGGGGTAACGGCATCGACGCCGCCGATGCGCTCCGCGACAGCGAGCTCGTCGCCCCGCCGCTGGATGGATCCGGATGCGCTGTGGATCCACGACCTGATCGGCGCCGTCGTGCTGGACACCGAGGGTACGGAGCTCGGAACTGTGGTGAGCGTCGAGGCCAATCCGGCCAGTGACCTGCTGGTGCTGGCCGACGGTGGACTCATCCCCCTCCGGTTCGTGGTGACGTCGGTTCCCGGTGCGAGCATCACGGTCGACATGCCCGACGGATTGCTCGACCTGGCGTGACCGGTTCCGGGCGGAGCCGTGACCGGTTCGGGGACCGGACGCCACCGGTCCGTTCGTTCCGGATCGACGTCTTCACCCTCTTTCCGGAGGTGATCGACCACTACGCCGACGCGTCCATCCTCGGACGGGCCCGTGCCCAGGGACGGTTGGACCTACGCACCCACGATGTCCGGCATGCGGCGACCGATCCGCACCGGTCGGTGGACGATGCCACCTTCGGGGGCGGTGCCGGCATGGTGCATCGGTCCCGAGCCGGTATTCACATGCGGTGGAGCGGGTGGGGTCGGAAACCGGCGGTCTGCCTCGACCGCTCATCTTGCTGTCCCCGTCCGGGCCGAGGTTCGACCAGGCGACGGCGGTTCGGCTGGCCGGTTCGATGGGGGAGTCGTATCCGGGGTTCTCGCTGCTCTGTGGCCGCTACGAGGGGGTGGATCAACGGGTGGCCGATCACCTGGTCGACCAGGAGCTGTCGGTGGGCGATTTCGTCCTGGCCGGCGGCGAGCTGGCGGCTCTGGTGGTCGTGGAAGCGGTGGTGAGACTGCTGCCGGGAGTTCTCGGTAACGACGAATCCGCCGGGGACGAGAGCTTCGCCGCCGGACTGCTCGAGTACCCCCACTATACCCGTCCGGCCACGTTCCGGGGCTGGGAGGTGCCCGAGGTGCTCCGTTCCGGTGATCACGGCAGGGTGGAGCGGTGGCGCCGGGCAGAAGCGCTGGTGCGTACGCTGAGGCGTCGCCCCGACCTCATCGACGAGCCGGGGCGGGCTCACCGAGGACGAGGTCCGTCTGCTGGTCGATCACGGTGAAGTGCAGGTCCTGCGCGATCACGGCTACGATTGGTGAGCCTCGTCGGCGCCCGTTGCTTGGGTGATCGAAATCGTTGGCCAGATTCGCGGAGATACTCCCTGGTCAGAATGACCAACCGGTGGGAACTCCGCGAACCGGCACCCGGCGGGGGAGTGTTCGAACGATCTGTGGAAAGACGCGCCCCATGAACCCGACCGACATCATCGACCGAGACAGCCTCCGTGAGGACGTCCCCGACTTCCGACCCGGTGACACCGTCAAGGTCCACGTCCGCGTGGTCGAGGGAACCCGCGAGCGTGTCCAGGTGTTTCAGGGAGCCGTGGTGCGCCGACAGGGCACCGGCGTACGGGAGACCTTCACCGTGCGCAAGGTGAGTTTCGGGGTCGGTGTGGAGCGGACATTCCCGGTGCACTCTCCGGTGATCGACCACACCGAGGTGGTCTCGCTTGGTGACGTCCGTCGCGCCAAGCTCTACTACCTGCGTGATCGACACGGGAAGGCTGCGAAGATCAAGGAGCGGCGGACTGCCCGCCCTTGATCCGACGGCTGGGTCGTCGGCCATCGGGACCGTGCGCCGTGCCCCCGTACGCCGCGGCAGACGTTGGTGGATGAACCCGCATGAGTGAAGAGGACCTCGAGCGCTACGAGTCGGAGATCGAACTGGCCCTCGTCCAGGAGTACCGGGCGGTTCTCCCTCTCTTCTCCTATGTGGTCGAGACCGAGCGGCGCTTCTATCTGGCCAACACGGTCGAGGTGGCGGTGCGTTCGGACTCCACCCCGGCCTGCGTGGAGGTCAATCTGACCGATGCGTGGGTGTGGGACATGTACCGTCCGGCGCGGTTCGTTCCCTCGGTGAGAATCCTCACCTTTCGTGACGTCAACATCGAGCGGCTTCCCGAGAAGGACCTGTGAGCGTGGGCGCGTCGGGGCGCCCCAACCAGGACGGCGGGTCCGACCACCGGAGGGCGCTCGGCGACGATGGCGGGGACCGGGCCGCCCGCTGGTATGAGGATCAGGGTTACGAAGTCCTCGAGCGGAACTGGCGCCGGAGGGAGGGGGAGGTCGACCTGATCGTGCGGCGAGGCGCCACCGTGGTGTTCAGCGAGGTGGAGAGCCGCTCTTCCACCGACCGATTGGGAGTCGGCGAGTCGGTACTCCCGGCCAAACAGCGACGCATCCGTCGGCTGGCTGCCCGCTGGCTGTCGGAGGTGACTCCGGCCGCGGGGAGGGCCCGGATCGAGATCCGCTTTGATGTGGTGTTGATCACGGCCGGAACCGTGGATGTCACCGAGCATGCGTTCTGATCCCCGACCCCCTCAACCTCGTGGCGTGCCCTACCACCAGAATCCGTCCAAGCTCTGACCACGTCGGATCGGTGATCTCGTAGGCTGCGAGGATGCCTACCGATCTCGAAACGCTCATCGTGGAACACAAGGACGGGGTGGCGACGGTCACCATGAACCGCCCTTCCCGCAAGAATGCCGCCAACAACACGATGTGGCGGGAGCTGTTGGAGACCTTCGAGGAGATAGCCGCCGACCGCGCTGTTCGCGTCGTGGTGCTCACCGGAGCCGGGGACGCATTCTGCTCCGGGGCCGACCTGAGCGGCGCCGCCGGCGTGGCCGGGCGGGACGGGGATCCCTACCTGCTGCAGATGCGTGCTCTCGGCGATGTCGCCCTCCGACTGCACCGACTGCCCAAGCCGACCATCGCCAAGGTCGGTGGGGTGGCGGCGGGAGCAGGAATGAGCATGGCTCTCGGTTGTGATCTGGTCGTGGCCTCGGACACCGCCCGGTTCTCGCAGATCTTCTCGAAGCGGGGACTCTCGGTGGACTTCGGGGCTTCCTGGCTACTTCCCCGCTTCATCGGGCTCCACAAGGCCAAAGAGCTCGCGTTCTTCGCCGACATCATCAGTGCCCAACAGGCCGCCGAGTTCGGCCTCGTCAACCGGGTTGTGCCGGCCGAGGAGCTCGATGCCTTTGTCGACGAATGGGCCGCTCGCCTGGCCACCGGGCCTGCGCTGGCGTTGTCCATGACCAAGGCCATGTTGAACAATTCCTTCAACCTGGCCATGGACCAGTCGCTCGAGGAAGAGGCCCGGTCCCAGGCGGTGAACTTCGCCTCTGCCGACACGGCGGAGGCCATGGCAGCCTTCGTGGAGAAGCGCGAGCCCCTGTTCGAGGGGCGCTGACGGCCCGACGTCCGGGTCCCGGCGGAACCGACGGGACTGATCCTCGAGTGGCTCATCGATGGTGCTGGCTGGTCGGCTGTTTGTGTTGCGTTGCGTCCGAGCGGTCGGCTCGCCGAGAGGCCACTCGTTAGATCGGGGGGTGCACGGGGGCCTCATGGGCAAGCAGCAAGTCCGACAGCTGCTCCAGCGATTGGTTGGCATACCTGAGCCACATCATGGTGACGAGCGGCATGAGGGGTGCGCCGACGCCCCGCGGATGCAGCGTCCAACGCCAGGTGATCAGCGTTCCCGTGCCCTTCGGTGCGAACTCCCAGCTTCCGTCGATGCTGTTGACCAGCGGTCGCATGGGACCGGTGATAGCGCTCAGCTGATAGCTGAACGAGTGCGGCGCATCGACACCGGTCAGAACCTCGCGGCATCGTGCCGCCGTCCGAGGTGACAACCGTTCTCACCTGTCCGACCTGACCCCAGGTTCCTTCCTGGCCCCGGACTTCCTTGACGGGGGGCAATAAGGCGTAGCGTCGACAGAAGATTGCGGGCAGCGAGATGAGAAGCGTCCCGTCGAAGGCGGGTTGGACATCTATCGGGATCGCACGCGACTGCTCGACGGAGACGGGTACGGCCACCGCTCCAGCTTAGGCAACGCCGGATGGTGACCAGGGTGAAGTGCTGGGTCAGCTCGAACCGCGGCCAAGGTCGGATGCTGGAACCGATGATGACGCCAACCTGGCGACGGTACGCTCAGGACCCCGATTATCAGCGGTGACGAGTGCTCCACCGCGACCGGTTTCTGGTTCCGAGCGTGCCGGGCCGTGGTGGCGGGCGTCGGTGGGCGCTTGTCCGGGCCGTTTGAAGACATTGGATCGGAAAACACGGCCGCTGTTCTCCAGCACATGCTGGCTCTGCCCGAGGATGTTGGTCTGCCTGATCCGAGACTCATCGCCCCCGTGATGGTTGACCTGCAGCACCGTCATCGGGGTCTGAACATGGTGAGCACCCAAGCGGCGGCCGCCGCATTGTTACGGGGACAAGGTTGTCCTGAGCCCTCCAACCGCCCGCGGTCAGCTGGAGGCGGTGCTCCCCGTGGAGAGCATTGCCTTTTCAGACGGTCGACCTTCCGTAGCCCGGGATGGTTCTGACGAACCGGAGTTCTTCAGCTTGACGATCTCGACATCTCCAGGTCCTGATGCGGTAAGCCGGGTCGTGGTCCGAGGTTTCGGACGGGCCGAAAACGTTCAGGGCGAGGGAAAACTCCCCGGTTGCCATCCGATACTGGAAGAGGTCACCGGTCCCGCACTCGGAGTAGATACCAGCCCTGGTGCCGTACAGCTGGGCTGGTCGGTCTGGGCTCCGTACCAGATGGCCGATCCAACGCCCCGCCATACCAGCCAGCACGTTCCGTTGGACGACCGGGCAGCCAGGGTGACCGTCCCACTGTTCGCCCCCGCTCCACCGCCGGCCCCAGCACCTGCCCCCCCGGCCGCCTCGGCACTGCTGATGGCCGATCCGATGGATCCGCTACCACCACCCGAGGGTGACGCACCCGCGGTTCCGGTGCCGACGCCGCTCCCACTGGTCACGGTGACACTCACGGTGGATGGACTGGTGGTGGCTCCGGCGACATACGAAACCGATGGATCCGAGGCCGAGAGGGTCCCGACGTCAAGTGCTCCGTAGCCACCGGCTGACGAGGCGGCCGTGGTGACAGCGGTCAGGGCGGTCGACAGGGACTGTTGCGCCAGCAGGTTGTCGGCCAGACCGACACCGGGGGCGTTGGAGATGTTGGTGGCTGACGGGGAGCTCGAATTGAGGGTGGTGCTCATCAAGAGCAGGGTCAAGAGGGCTACCGCCACCAGGCTGAACATGGTCGCGATCATGGAGAACCCGGCGTCTTGTTCGTCGTTCCCGACCGGCTCCGCCCGACGCCTGGTGGCCCCGGCTCGGGGAGCCACGGGCGGCAGTACGGCTGCCGGCAGTGACCGGGTGGATGGTCGGACCGGTCTCGGTCCTCTTCGGCAGGCGTCGGTTGATCCTGTGTCCACAGATCTTGCATCGTCCAGTCGGATTCGAGACTTGAGGGGTCCGGATCAAGAGCCATCGGGGCATCGGTACACGCTCCCCGTTGACCGGGTCTTCCGGTTCGCGGGCCCCCTCTCTGGTCGCCGGTACCCTGGCTGACATGGAGCCCATCAAGGACGATCGCCCGGTCACCCGGCTTGGGTTGTGGCTGACCGGATCGTGGCCTGACTCGGCGCCGTCCGGGGCCACCGAGAGGGTGCGGTCCGCTGGCCGCCCGGTCCGAGCTGATCGGGACCGACCGACTGTCCTCGACCAGGTGGCTGCCCTCGCCGGTCTCGCCGAGGTGTCGGGTTTCGACTCGCTGTGGGTCACCGACCGGGTGTTGGGAACCGAGGATCGGCGTTCCAGCCCTGCTGATCCGGAGGCCTACTCGCTGCTCGGCGCACTGGCGACACGGACCGAGGTCGTTCGGCTCGGGGCCGTTCCGATGGGTGTGGACGGTCGTCCGCCGTCGATCGTGGCCAAGATCGTGACCGGAATCGACGTCATCTCGCACGGACGAGCCGTGTTGACCTTCGGTCTCGCCCCGGCCGACGCGGTCGGTGGAGCACGAGCCACCGAGGCCCTCCGGGTCGGACGGTCCATGCTGGAAGATGAGGTACCCGCATTCGAAGGCGAGTTCTACACCGTGGAGGGCGCCATCAATCAGCCGAGTCCGGTCCAGGCCGGGGGGGTCCCGGTGGTGGTCTTCGTGGAAGGTTTCCCCGATCGGTCCGAGGTGGCCGTCACGGAGTTCATCGGTTTGGCCGATGCCGTGATCGTGGGAGGTGGTCCCGGCGATGTCCGGAGGGTGGTCGACGAGGTGCGGGCAGTGTCCCGCGGCCGGAGAGCGGGACCCGGGGACGGGGTCGGCTCGATCCAGGTCATCGGGATAGGCCTCCTGCCGGGCATGAGGCCTATCCCCCACCCGGGCACACTGCCTACGGAGGGGTCGACGCCTCCGCCTGTCGACGCCGAGGTCGGCGATCTGTTTGCTGCGGGCGTCGATGGCTGCCTCGTGCCGATGGATCTGGCCACCCCGGTCGAGGTCTTGGCCGACCTGAGTAACGGGCTGGGAGACCTCTCGGTGCACTAGGTCGGGACCGACGTCAGGGTGGGTCCGTCTGCGGGGGCAGCGGTCAGTCGTCCGATTGCATGACCACCTTGTCGGCATGGACCCGATAGATGACCCGCACCTCACCGGGCTGGCGCATGGGGTAGGTGTCGACGTCGAGATATTTCTTGGCCAGCGAGTCGATGTGAGCGTCGGCCCCCACCTCGGTCCCTTCGACAGTCCCCCGTACCACGACGACGTTGTACGAATTGTCTGGGTCGACGATCGAAACCGCCACGTGAGGGTTGTGCTCGAGATTGGCGGTCTTGACGCGCCCTTTGGCGGTGTTGAACACCAGGTCGTCGCCGTCCAGGTCTATCCAGACCGGTGTGACCTGAGGACGACCTTCGTGATCGACCGTCGCTACGTTGGCGATCACCGGTCGCTGGACCAGGGCGTGTGCGGTCTTGCTCAAGGTGGTTGTCATGGATGCTCTCCTCGGAGTCGGGTTGTCGACCCACAGCGACCCTGCGCTGAGGAACCTTCTGTCGGTCAATGCCGAGGGTACCAAGGACGCTCGGCGCACCGATCGCATCTCGGGGCATGGGCGCGTTGTGCGCCCCCGCGGTCGGGAGGGCGGGTGGAGTGGATGTGGGGGGACATCGCAGTCCCTCCCGACCCTGGGGGCGCAACATCCAGTTTCCGGCCCACCGCTTTGGATCGCCTGTGATGGACCTGGCCGATTCTTGAGAATGTCCCACTGGGACCTCGTAATGGGTGAATGCTGCCGCGACTACGGTGCGGCTATGCGCATCGGAGCCCACGTGCGGGCAGGAAAAGGTCTGGTCCCCGCCCTCCAGCACGGCGACGAGATCGGCGCCGACGTCGTCCAGATCTTCACCCAGAGTCCGCGTATGTGGAAGCCCTCGCAGTATGGGCCCGACGTGTTGGCCGGATACCGAAAGGCCCAGAGGGAGCACCCCAACATCACATCGACCTTCTGCCACGCCACCTACCTGATCAACTTGGCCACCCCGGACCCCGAGCTGAAGGCCAAATCCCGGACCTGCCTCAACGCCAATCTGGCCACAGCCGAGGGGATGGGCTCGGACGGCCTGGTCCTCCATATCGGCAGCCACCGGGGCAGCGGGTTCGACGCAGCGCTTCCCGGCATCGTCGAGGCGCTGATCGAGGCACTCGATTCCGTGGAGGCTTCGACGGACCCGTGTCCGATCCTCCTCGAGAACGCCGCCGGTGCCGGGGACACGGTCGGACGCTCCTTCGAGGAACTGGCGAGGGTCATCGACACGGCGGGAGGTGACGAGCGGCTCGGTGTCTGCCTGGACACGCAGCATCTGTGGGCATCGGGGGTGCCGTTCGGCACGGTGGCGGAGGCCGACGAGCTGATCAGCCTGGTCGACGAGACGGTGGGCCTGGAGCGTCTGCAGTGCCTTCACCTGAACGATTCCAAGGTCCCCTTCGGCGCCAACCGGGACCGGCACGAGAACATCGGGGACGGGACCATCGGTTCCGAGGCGCTGGCCGCCCTCCTCGGCCATCCCGGCCTGCAGGGTCTTCCTGCCGTCCTCGAGGTTCCCGGGGAGGGGGATGGTCCCCGGACCGAGGATGTCACCGCAGCCCGCCAGGTGTGGGCCGAAGGCGTCAAGCTGAGGCGTTGAGGACCGTGAGGACCCGGGCCTCCGGTTGGGCCTTGCCTGTTGTAATGAGAACCATTCTCGCTTAAGGTGCAGGGGACGGGTCCCGCCAGGGCGGTGGGGCCCAAGGAGTGGTCCCGATGTCCGAATTACGATCAACCGACCCGCCAGTGACCGAACCCCTCCGAGCCGAGCGTGGCGGCATGCTGCACGGTATCCCGCGGGTGGCGATCACGGCCATGTGCCTGGCCATCGCACTGGTGATGGCCGCTTGCTCGACGGACGGCCCGACGTCGGGGCCAGCGTCGAGCACATCGGGACATGGGGTCATCCAGGTGGTGGCGGCCGAGAACTTTTGGGGGAGCATCGCCAGCCAACTGGGAGGTGACCACGTCCACGTCGTGAGTATCATTACCAATCCGAACACCGATCCCCACTCCTACGAGCCCACCGCGGCCGATGCGCGTGCCGTGGCCGGAGCCCAGATGGTCATCGAGAACGGGATCGGCTACGACCCCTGGGCCGGGCAACTGCTGTCGGCTGATCCGTCGTCGATCGTGGCCCTCGACGTCGGCACCCTGCTCGGAGTACCAGACGGATCGAACCCCCACCGCTGGTACAACCCCGCCAACGTGAGGTCGGTGATCCGCCAGATGACCTCGGACTATCAGAAGCTCGATCCGGCGAACAGGTCCTACTTCAGTGACCTCGAGCGACGGTTCGAGACGGTGGGCCTGGCCAACTACGACGCCACCATCGCCGCCATCCGGACGAAGTACCGGGGCACGCCGGTCGGGGCATCGGAGTCGATCTTTTCCATGTTGGCCCCGTCGCTCGGTCTCGACCTCATCACGCCGCCTTCCTTCCTGAAGGCCATCAGCGAGGGCACCGATGTCTCCGTCGCCGACAAGGAGACCATCGACGCCCAGATCCGGGACCACCGAATCAAGATTTACGTCTACAACAGCCAGAACGTGACACCGGACGTGCAGGCCCAACTCCAAGAGGTCAGGGCCGAGCACATCCCCTATGCGACCATCACCGAGACCCTCCAACCGGCGAGTACCACCTACCAGGCCTGGCAGACCAGGCAGCTTCTCAGTATCGAAGCGGCATTGGCCCGATCCGGTGCCTGAACCCGCCGGCCATCCCGGGCCTGAGGGTGACCTGGCCTCGGTGCCCGCGGTGGTACTCACCGACGCTGCGGTGCGCCTCGGGGGCCGGATGGTGTGGTCACACGTGAGTCTCGAGGTTGGGTCCGGACAGTTCATCGCCGTGCTCGGCCCGAACGGGGTGGGCAAATCGACCCTCATCAAGGCGGTGCTGGGCATCGCTGCCCCTGGCCGAGGGGCGACTGTCGGTACTGGGCCGCGAACCGGGCGAGGCGGGTGCGGAGATCGGTTACCTTCCCCAGCGACGCAGCTTCGACCCCAGCCTTCGGATCCGGGGCATCGACGTCGTGCGTCTGGGCAGCGACGGCGACCGGTGGGGGCTGCCCCTACCGGGTGGATCGTCACTCTTCGCCGGGGGCAGGCAGCGCCGTCAACGGGTGGACGAGGTGATCGAACTGGTCGGGGCCACCGCCTATGCCCACCGACCGATCGGCCAGGTGTCCGGCGGGGAGCAGCAACGGCTGCTCATCGCCCAGGCCCTGGTGCGCCGGCCCCGCATGCTGCTGCTGGACGAGCCCCTCGACAGCCTGGATCTTCCCAATCAGGCGTCGGTGGCCGCGCTGATCTCGGACATCAGCGATGAGTTCGGCATCACCGTGCTGATCGTGGCCCACGACGTGAATCCGATCGTCTCGTATCTCGACGGGGTGGTCTACGTGGCCCGCGGCGGTGCCGTCTGCGGCCCGCCCGACGAGGTCATCACCTCAGAGACGCTGACCGCGCTGTACGAGACGCCCATCGAGGTCCTGCGGACGTCCGACGGTCAGATGGTGGTGGTCGGGCAGCCCGAGGCACCGTCCCACCACGCCGACCGACACACGGGCCACCGTCCACGGATGACTCCGGCCACCCTCATGGTGTCGGCCACCGCCTTGTCCGGCGGGCCCGAGCTGGGAACGTCGTCGACCGACATCCATCAGATGCTGGCGCTCCACTTCATGGTCAACGCCTTCCGGGCCGGAACCATCGTGGCCCTCGTCGCCGCGGCCGTAGGTTGGTTCATGGTGCTCCGGCGCCAGAGCTTCGCCGGCCACACCCTGGCCGTGGTGTCGTTTCCCGGGGCGGCCGGGGCCATCTGGCTGGGCGTCAGCGCCACCGCCGGCTACTTCGCCGGGAGCATCGTGGCGGCGCTGGTGATCGCCATGGTGCCGCGGTCGCCGTCGGGCCGTGAGCGGAGCGAGGAGTCGGCGGTCATCGGCACGGTGCAGGCCTTCGCCCTGGCCTGCGGAGTCCTGTTCGTGAGCCTGTACGGGGGGTTTCTCGACAGCCTCACCGGACTGCTGTTCGGCACCTTCCTCGGGATCTCCGACAGCCAGGTCGTGACCCTGGCCGTGGTGGCCGCAGGCGGTCCTGGTCGCGCTGGCCGTGCATGGCCCGACCGCTGTTCTTCGCCACCGTGGACAGTGACGTGGCCGCGGCCCGGGGGGTGCCGGTGCGGGGGCTGTCGGTGGCCTTCCTCGTGCTGTTGGGATGCGCGGCCGCCGAGGTCAGCCAGATCACCGGTGCCCTACTGGTCTTCGCCCTGCTGGTCATGCCGGCCGCCGCGGCCCAGCAGATCACCGTCCGACCGGCCCTGAGCATCGTGCTCACGGTGGTGCTCTGCGCTGCTCACCACCTGGGTCGTCGCTGGCGGTGGCCTTCTATTCGGTCTATCCGGTGGGCTTCTACGTGGCGACCATCGGGTTCGCCATCTACGTCTCGGCTGCAGGAGGGCGGGCCCTGGCTTCCTGGCTCGGCACCCGGGCACCCCACACCCACCGGGATGCCCGGGGTTCGGGCAGGGCCACCGGTCCGGACGCGGCGGACCTGGCCGGAGTGACGGCGGGGCCATGATCGCCACCCTCGATCCCTTCGTGGGCCTGGCCCACATGCTCGACCATCCCTTCCTCCGCTCGGCCTTCCTGGCCGGGACTGCCATCGCCCTGGCCGCGGGGCTGGTCGGCTACGTGGTGGTCCTACGGGGGCAGGTATTCACCGGCGACGCCCTGTCCCACGTGGCCTTCACCGGAGCGCTGGCCGCCCTGGCCTTCGGGATCGACCTGCGGGCCGGGCTCTACGGGGCGTGCATCGTGTTCGCCGTGCTCATGGCCGCCCTCGGCCGTCGGGCCGCGGCCGACGACACCGTGATCGGCAGTGTGTTCGCCTGGGTCCTCGGTCTCGGCGCCCTGTTCCTGTCGATCTTCACCACCGTCGCAGAGCGGGACCGGTGCCGTCGGCTCCGACGCCGGGGTGAACGTCCTGTTCGGCTCGATCCTCGGGCTGTCGTCCTCCCAGGCCCTGAGCGACGCTCATGGTCGCCCTCGGGGTCGTGGTGGTCTTCGTGGTCATCGGCCGGCCCCTGATCTTCGCCAGCCTCGACGAGGGCGTGGCCGTCAGCCCGGGGCGTGCCGGTGCGGGTCCTCGGCTACGTCTTCTTCGTTCTCCTGGGCATCACCGCCGGGCGTGGCCACCCAGGCCGTCGGGGCACTGCTGCTGTTGGGACTGGTGGCCGCACCGGCCGGGGCGAGCCAGCGGATGACGTCGCGCCCGTTCGTCGCCGTCTGGCTGTCCGCCGGGATCGCCGTGGCGTCGGTGTGGATCGGTCTCACCCTGGCCTACCTGGCGCCCCGGGTACCGCCCAGTTTCGGGATCGTGGCCGTGGCCACGGCCGCCTACCTGGTGAGCATCGCGGTGACGTCGGATCGTGGCTGGAGCCCGAGACGGCGCAGCCCTCTGCCCGGGTCCACCCCCAGAACCACGGGACTCCGAACGGACCTCCGTGGTGCGTGAACGGGCTCCGGGCCGGTCACTCGACGTCCCGGGGACGGCCGGCGGAGGTCGTAGTGTTGAGGGCATGACCACCGCCCCGATCGGTCCACGAACAGGTCGCCCTGCGCCTGGCTGGCCACGAGCAGCGCTACACGCCGGTGCGGCGGTCGCTGGTGGCTACCCTGGCCGAGGCCGGCCGGCCGCTGTCCATCCCCGAGATCCTGGCTTCGAACCGGGAGCTGCCTCAGTCCAGCGCCTACCGCAACATCACCGCCCTCATCGAGGCCGGTGTGGTGCGCCGGGTCACCGGCGTCGACGACCACGGCCGTTTCGAACTGGCCGAGGAACTGGCCGGTCACCACCACCACCTGGCCTGCGGACGGTGCGGCAAGGTCGAGGACGTGGCCCCGTCGGCTCGGCTGGAACGGGCCATGGCCGAGGCGGCGCGGGTGGTGTCCGAGGAGCACGGGTATGAGGTCACCGACCACCAGTTCGACCTGGTCGGGCTCTGTCCCGCCTGTCGTCGGACGGGCACCTGACCTGTCCCTCGACGGCTCTCCTGGGGACGGGGACGGCCCCGGGGCCCGCGGGTATGGGATCGACCGAGATGCCCGGTACCGAACTACCCCGGGGGCGACGCGCACGGTAGGGTCAGCCCGCACCAGTGGGGGATCCTGAGCGACCAGACCGAGAGGAAGCCACCATGACCAGCGGGACCACCGGAATTACCGGCGCCACCAACGAGACTCGCACCGAGACCGACAGCATGGGGGCCATCGAGGTTCCGGCCGACCGGTACTGGGGGGCCCAGACGGCCCGCTCGCTCCATCACTTCCCCATCGGGGACGACAGGATGCCGAAGCCCCTCATCCGGGCCATCGGGGTCCTGAAGGAGGCATCGGCCCAGGTCAACGCCGACTTGGGCAAGATGTCCCCGGAGAAGTCGGCACTGATCATCGCCGCCGCCCGGGAGGTGTCCGACGGCAAGCTCGACGACCAGTTCCCGCTTTCGCGTGTGGCAGACCGGGAGCGGCACCCAGTCCAATATGAATGCCAACGAGGTCATCTCCAACCGGGCCATCGAAATGGCCGGCGGGGTCCTCGGCTCGAAGGAGCCGGTCCACCCCAACGACGACGTCAACATGTCCCAGTCGTCCAACGACACCTTCCCGACGGCCATGCACATCGCCGCGGTGGAGGAGATCACCCATCGGCTGATCCCGGCCATCCGCACCCTGCGGAACGCGCTCCAGGCCAAGGTCGAGGCCTACGCCGGCATCACCAAGATCGGTCGTACCCACCTGATGGACGCCGTGCCGCTCACCCTCGGCCAGGAGTTCTCGCGGTTACGTCGCCCAGCTCGATGCCGACCTCCGGCGCATCGAGCTCGACGCTCGACGACCTCTACGAACTGGCCGCCGGGGGGACGGCGGTGGGTACGGGCCTCAACACCCACCCCGAATTCGGAACCCGGGTGGCCTCGGCCATCGCCGAGCTGACCGGACTGCCCTTCGTCACCGCCCCCAACAAGTTCGCCGCCCTGGCCGCCCACGACGCCCTGATCCAGACCAGTGGGGCGCTGCGCACCACGGCGGCCTCGTTGATCAAGATCGCCGACGATCTTCGCTGGCTGGGTTCGGGGCCCCGCAGTGGGCTCGGGGAGCTCAACCTGCCCGAGAACGAGCCGGGCTCCTCCATCATGCCCGGCAAGGTCAATCCCACCCAGAGCGAAGCGATGATCATGGTGTGCATCCAGGTCTACGGGAACGATGCCGCCGTGGCCATGGCTGGGGCCCGGGGCAACCTGGAGCTCAACGTGTGCAAGCCGGTCATCATCCACAACGTGCTCCACTCGGTGCAGCTGCTGACCGAGGCCTCCCTGGCCTTCACCCGGTTCTGCGTGGACGGCCTCGAACCCAACGAGGCCCGCATCCGCCAACACCTGGAGAACTCGCTGATGCTGGTGACCGCCCTCAATCCCCTCATCGGCTACGACAAGGCCGCCGAGGTGGCCAAGAAGGCCCACAAGGAGGGCAGCACGCTCCGGGATTCGGCGCTGGCCCTCGGCTACCTGACCGGTGAGCAGTTCGACGAGGCGGTGCGTCCGGAGTCGATGACCCACCCCTGAGGTACCGGGACCTCGGTGGGCCCACCCAAGGGGACCGGCGCGTTCCGCGGGGTGGGGGAGACCGTCCCCAGCCGGGGAGTGACCGCCGGCCGCGACCGCCGGCCGCGCACCGCCGGCGGGGCGCTGTAGGCATCGATCCAGCCGGGCGTCCAGCTGACGCCTCGTCAGATGGTGGGCCTATACTTCGCCGTGGATCCGGGCCGTCGACGAGGGGGCCCGGCACGGTGCACTCGAGTCGTAGCGTGTTGTCCGGCTCGCGATCAGGGAGAGAGGGTTCCATGGCCACACCGCCCGCCGGCATGAGCATCGGGTTGACCGACGGCACCTTCTATGCCGGCGATCCCTTTCCGGCGTTTGCGTGGATGCGGGAGCATGCCCCGGCCTACTTCGACGAGTCCGCCGGGGTGTGGGGGATCTCCCGCTACGCCGACGTCAAGGAGATCTCGAAGGATCCTGAGACCTTCTCCAACGCCGGTGGGATCCGACCTGACGGGTTTCCCCTGCCCATGATGATCGAGACCGATGCCCCCGAGCACTTCCGCCGCCGCCGGCTGGTCAGCGAGGGCTTCACCCCTCGGCGGATCCGGGAGAGCGAGGAGGGGATCCGGGCCGTCTGTGACGCAATCATCGACCGGGTGTGCGAGACCGGCTCGGCCGATTTCGTTCGGGACATCGCCGCCCCCCTCCCCATGATCGTCATCGGCGACATGCTGGGCGTGGCTCCCGAGGACCGTGACGACCTCCTCCGTTGGTCCGACGACATGTTGAAGTCACTGGGTGCACCTGATCCCGGTGCCGCTGGACAAGGCCATGGTGGCCGCCGTGGAGTACGCCGAGTACATCACCGCCGTGGCCGAGCAGCGGAGGCGGGACGACCAGTCCGCTGACCTGATCGGGACCCTGGTCCACGCCGAGATCGACGGCAACCGACTCGACCACGATTCGATCATCTACGAGTCGCTGCTCATCCTCATCGGGGGGGACGAGACCACCCGCCATGTGATCAGCGGGGGAATGTACGAACTGCTCCGCCATCCCGAGCAGATGAAGGCGCTGGCTAGCGACCGGTCGTTGTTGCCCGCCGCCGTGGAGGAGATGCTCCGGTGGGTCTCGCCCATCAAGAACATGGCCCGCACCATGACCAGGGACGTGGAACTCCACGGGGAGACCCTGCACCAGGGGGAGAAGCTCCTGTTGCTCTACCCCTCGGCCAACCGTGACGAGCGGGTCTTCGATGCACCCGAGGTATTCGACATCACGCGGACGCCCAACGACCACATCGCCTTCGGTTTCGGCTCGCACTTCTGTCTGGGCAACCGGTTGGCCCGAATGGAGCTGACGGTCATGTTCGACCGCCTGCTCGACCGACTGCCCGACCTGGCCCTGGCCGACGACCGGCCCCTGCCCACGCGGGCGGCCAACTTCGTCTCCGGCTACGAGACCATGCCCGTGGTGTTCACGCCGACAGCCCCGGTCGGAGCATCGGTGTAGATGGCCCGTCCCGTTCTGGCCGACGCCGACGTGATCGCCGCCCTGTCCTCCGACGACGGTCCGGCGTGGCACCTGATCGCCGGCAAGTTGATCAAGACGGTGGTGTGCGACGACTTCGTGGCGGCACTGGCGTTCGTGGGCGAGGTGGGAAGGTTGGCCGAGGAGGCCAATCACCATCCCGACATCGACATCCGCTACGACCGGGTCTCGTTGGCCCTCATGACCCATGACTCGGACGGGATCACCCAGGCCGACCTGGACCTGGCCCGGGCCATCGACGGACTCTGACCGCACCGGTCCGGCGTGGGAGCCCACTGGTGCTCAGGAGCGGAAAACAGTGTGCCCCGCCGCGGCGAGGGCGGCCACCGCGTCGTCAAGGGCCCCGGCTCGCACCAGCACGTGGTCGGTGTCGTAGCTCGACAGCACGAAGACACTGATCCCGGCACGGGCCAGCGGCACCGTCAGGGCGGCCACCACCCCGACCAGGGCGAAGTCCATCGGGCCGGCCACGCTGAAGGCACGCCATCCGCGCTCGGCCCGGCTGTCGTCGGGGGCCAGGTCCTCCCGGCAGACCACCGACCGTTCGCCGCCCGGGCCGGATGCTGAGGAATGACCCGTGGTGGTACCGACGGATACGGCGGAGAAGAGCGACCCGTCCCCGGGGGGCAGCGGCCACGGTGCACCGTCGACCAGCCTCCAGACGGCCAGCGTCTCGGGCCGGACCCTCAGTTCCACGGATCAGTCGGTGCGGTGGTGGTCGGTGTCAGGGACGGCCCGGTTGGCCGGGTCGTCCCTGACATCACCGAAGTACCCACCGCGGTCGTCCCTCAGCCCACTGGGAGGTCCCACAGCGGGAACCAGCGGTCGAGGTCGGCCTCGACGGTCAGATCGTCGCCCACCAGGCTCTTCAGCTTCAACTCCTCCTCGGTGTCCCGGCGTTCGTGCCCCTGGGGCACGAACGGGTAGAAGGTGCCCCGCTTGAACAGGTAGACGAGGAATGCCGTCGAGGGGAGCAGCTGTCCCGGACCGGCCACCAGCTGGGGCATGCCGTCGGGACCGGATCCAGCCGGATCGGTGTCCGCTCCCGGGACGGTGGCGGGCAGATCGGCCAGTCCGAACACCGAGCACAGGAGCTGGGGGCCCCAGCCGGAGTCCGACAGTGAGGAGTTCACCAGATGGATCCGGGTCACCAGCTGCTCGATGTCGGTGTCCTCCACCACCAGCCAGTGGTAGCCGTAGCTGTCCTGCTGCTGGTGGAGCCCGCCGGTCCCGTCCATCGACAGCAGCTCTACCACCTCGGCCTGCATCTGTTCGAATCCCTGGCCCGTCGGCGGTTTGTAGCAGACTCCCGGCGTGTCCTGAGCAGGACATGCCCGCTGCGCTCTGCAGGGTGATGGAGGCAGACGGTAGGGCGAAGAGGGCGTCGAGGTTGGACTGGACGGGCTTGGTCCTGCCCATCAGGGAGCTGAACAGTCCCATCAGCGCTCCCGGCTCACCGGTCGTCGTGACGCCCGTGGCGGCCCGGTCGGACGGGCCCTCCGGGGCGACCGGGGAGGGGCAGGATCACGAGGGCCGACCCAGCTCGGCTTCGATCTTGGACAGCTGGGCCAGACGCTGGTCGAGGCTGGGATGGGTCGAGAACAAGGTGGAGAGGCTGACGCCGTTCTTGGCGATGGCCGGTGTGAAGTAGAAGGCGTTGAAACTCTCGGCGGAGCGCAGGTCACGGGTCGGGATACGGGACATCTCACCGGTCACCTTGACCAACGCCGAGGCCAGGGCCGATGGGCGTCCGGTGAGGAGGGCTCCGGAGCGGTCGGCGGCCAACTCACGGTACCGGGACAGTGCCATGGTCAACAGGAAGCTGATGGCGTAGACCACCACGGACACCACCAGAACAGCTAGTTCCACCAGGGCGGCATTGTCACCCCCCTGGCTGTTGTTGCGGTTCCCGCCGCCGAATCCGCCCATCAGGCCGGTCCACAGCATGATGCGGGTGATCATCCCGGCCACCATGCCCAGAAAACTGGCAATGGTCATCACGGCCACGTCCCGGTGGGCGACATGGCTGAGCTCGTGGGCCAGCACCGCCTCCAGCTCGGACTCGTCGAGGCGCCGCATCAGTCCGGTAGTGGCGCACACGACCGCACTGTTCGGGCTGCGACCGGTGGCGAAGGCGTTGGGCACGTCGGTGTCGGCCAACGCCACCCTGGGCTTCTTCATGTCGGCCAGGGCGCACAGGCGGTCGATGACGCCGTGCAGCTGTGGGGCCTGCTCGGGGGTGACGATGTGGCCGTGCATCCCGAACAGGGCGATCTTGTCCGAGAACCAGTACTGGACGAACAGGAGGATGGCCGCGAACACCAGGACCACGGCATACGAGATGCCGAAGGCGATGAGCAGCCCGATCACCGCCCCGTACAACAGGACGAGCATCAGGCCGGTGAAGAACATCCGGAGGGAAAGTCCGTGGTCGTTGGGGATGTTGCGTGCGGTACTCATCAGCTGGACCTCAGTGGTCGTTGGATCCTGTGCTCTCGCCGTGGTCCGCCAACAGTGCCTTGGTCTCGTCCAAGGTAGCGTCCGCGAAGGGCACCACCAGGTCGGACGGGGCGAAGGCGTCGTCGGCCAGCGCCTCCCCCGACGATCGGACCTCGGCGGCCAGCGCGGCCAACGCCTCGCCGAACCGGTCCTCGTCGCCCTGGTCGACGGCGTCGGCGATGGCGTCGTCAAGCTTGGCCAAGGCGGCCCGATGGTCCTCGGGGACCGTGTACTGACCCTCACCCAGGATGCGGACGATCACGATGGTGACTCCTCGTGCGTCGCCGGCTCGGCCGCCCCGAGCTCAGGAGCCGGTGGAGCTCCCGAGCCCACCTCGGCTTTGAGCGCGGCCAGTTCAGCGTCCACCTGTGAGGTGGTGCCCGCCTTGTTCAGCTGCGCCTGGATGTCATCCACCGGATTGGTCAGGTCGGTGAGGGCCCCCGAAGCCAGGAGCTCGTCCATGGCTCCGGCCCGGGCCTGCATGCCGTCGATCTTGTCCTGGGCCCGCTGCATGGACATGCCAGCGTCACTCATCGACTCCGAGATCCCCGAGACGGCTTCGCCGATCTTGGTCTGGGCCTCGGCGGCGGTGTAGGAGGCCTTCATGGTCTCCTTCTTCGTCCGGAAGGAGTCCACCTGGGTCTGGAGCTTCTGGGCGGTGTCGATGAGCTTCTGTTCCTGGGCGGAGACCTGGTCATGCTGGGTCTTTAGGTCGGTGAGCTGGTCGGCGAGGGCGGCGCGGCGGGACAGCGCCTCGCGGGCCAGGTCCTCGTTGCCCTGGCTGAGGGCCGCCTTGGCCTGGGTCTGCAGCTTGTCGGCCTGGCCCTGGAGCTGGGTGGCCTGGAGCTCGATCCGCTTCTTCGCCGTGGTCACGTCAGCCACGCTCCGGCGGACCTTCTGGAGGCTCTCCAGCTGCTTTTGGTACGAGAGGTCCAGTGACTCCCTCGGGTCCTCCGCCTTGTCGAGCAGTTTGTTGGTCTTGGCCTGGAGAATCCCAGACATGCGCTTCATCACACCCATAGTGGTGAATCCTTCCTCGCTTCTCGGATGAAGCTTAGGGCTTCGCTGCCCGGTAGCGTGATCGGCGTGCCTGATCCGCTCTGCCTGTTGACCGTCCACGCCCATCCTGACGACGAGTCCTCCAAAGGGGCCGGCACGGTGGCCCTATACCACGCCCAGGGGATCCACACGGTTCTGGTCTGCTGCACCGGGGGGGAAGAGGGCGAGGTCCTCAATCCGGCTCTCGACACCCCCGAGGTCCATGCCCGCCTGGCCGATCTCCGGCGCGATGAGCTGGCCGAGGCGGCCCGGGTGATCGGGTACGACGAGGTGGTGATGCTGGGCTACCGCGACTCGGGGATGGCCGGGTCGGAGGCCAATGCCAATCCCGACAGCTTCGCCCAGGCCCCCCGGGAGGAGGCGGTCGAACGGGTGGTGACCGTCGTGCGGCGGACCCGGCCCCAGGTGATGGTGGTCTACGGCGACGAGCAGTCGGGCTATCCCCATCCCGACCACCTGCGGGTCCATGAGATCGGCGTCCTGGCCTTCCGGGCCGCCGGCGATCCCGATCGGTTCCCGGGCGCCGGTGTCCCGTGGCAGCCGAACAAGCTCTACTACACCGAGTTCTCCGTGGCCCGCTTCCGGGAGATCCACGAGAAGTTCGAGGAGCTCGGCCTGGAGTCCCCGTTCGACGCCGAGTGGCGGAAGCGCTGGGAGACGATCAAGGCGCCCGTGGTTACGACCTCGGTGGATGTCGCCGACTTCGCTGACATCAGGAGCCGGGCCCTGTTGGCCCACGCCACCCAAGTCGATCCCAAGTCCCCGTTCTGGTTCGGGTTGCCCCCCGAGGTGATGCGCACCATCCACCCCTACGACGACTACCGGCTGGCCCTCGTGGCCGACGCGAACGGGAGCATCACCACCCCTGCTGATGCCGAGGATGGCGACCTGCCGGTGGAGCACGACCTGTTCGCCGGCTTGCGGTCAGCGGAGTCGGTCGACGGGGTGGCCGGATGAGTTCGTGGCTGACCGCCGAGTGGTTCGACCAGGTCCTGGCCCTGGTGGCTGCCCGACCGGAACGCCCCGGGCTCTCCGCCCGGATCCAGGAGCAGATCACCGGGGGTCCCGACGGTGATGTGTCCTGCTACTGGGAGCTCGAGAACGGCCGGCCGACCGGGGCTGCACCCGGAACGATCCAGGATCCTGACGTCACCCTGACCTTGTCATGGAGCGATGCCGCCGCCATCCATGCCGGCGCCCTCGACCCGAGCGTGGCGTTCATGCGTGGTCGGATGAAGGTGGTGGGCTCGATGGATGTGACCCTGGCCCTCCTGCCCGCGGCCCGGGACCCCGAAGCACTCGAGCTGCGGCGGCAGATGGACGCCCTCACCGAGTTCTAACCGACCCCGCCCACCCGGGGGCACCCATGCCCGCACCGCCTCGGTGGTCATCGACCGACCCGAGAGCGGTGACCGTCCCGCTGCCCGATCCGCCCGGACCCCCGAGGAGCGGCAGGTGGATGACCCCGGCACTCTGCAGCAGGATGAGCGTCACCACGGCCGCGAGGACGACGACCAGCGCCACGAGCAGATAGGGCTGGACCCGGGGCCAGCCGACCGGCTTGGGCGCTCGTCGCTCGGTCTGGCGTCGCTCGACGTCCTGGCCCCAGGAGACCACCCGGGTGACCGTGGAGGCGGCCGTCGGGCCCTGGTGGCGCACGGCGAACGCCGTGATGCGACGGGAGAGCTCGGACGGTTCGCCTCCGGGGTACAAGAAGCGGTATGTGCCGTAGGGGGTCTGGATGCCGATCAGCGCGCCGGCTCCCACCCGGGGCATCGGTGTCGGTAACGTCGGGGGTGCCGCTACCAGCCACGGCTCCTGGCCTTGGTTCCCGGGGCTCTCCAGCAGCCAGCGCGTGGGGATCTCCCCCCCGATCCACTTCTCCACTGCATGGGCGGTCAGCGCCGACCAGGGGAGGATGCGGGGACGATCACCCCGATTGTGGATGACTCCGACACCGTTGTCGGCGAAGAACAGGGCGTCGATGGCCACGGGTTCCGGAGCCGACATGTCCAACATCACGAGGCCCTCGAGCCGGACCGTCGGAGGTGCGCTGGCGTCGGGATGGGGAGGGCCGGCGACGGCGGCACCCTGCGGTTCCAGTTGGTCACCCTCGGCCACGACAACTCCCATCGAAGGTCCAACAGGTTATCGGTGCCTTTCCGCCCGGAGGGGATTCTGGCTCAGCGATTCGGTCGGCACCCGCCGGCGCTCTCCCCTGGACGTTCGGCGTACGGTGCCGCTACGCCCGACGCCGTCCGTGCCCTCGGTTACGGGGTCCGGATCACCCCTGGCGCATGGCATCACGCAGCGGCCGGTAGCCGATCAGGGTGACGCCTGCCTCGGAGACGGCCTGATCCAGACCGCGGTCGGCCACGAGCAGCACCTCGTCGGCGACTCGGGCCCTCCAGTCGGTGGTGATGGCCCGGAGCTCGGGCGTGTCGATGGCCGGTCGAAGGCTCAACTCGGTGACACCTGCGTCGAGTGAGCCGATCAGATCGAGAAAAGCCTTCCGGTTGCCCACCGGCGGCAACGTTACGAAGTGATCGGCGAAGAGCACGCCCTCGTCGGCGGCGAGTTTCCGGACGGGGAACCCCACATTGGGCTCCGACTCGGCTCCGAGCAGGCGCAGCGGGAGGGCGAAATCCACGGCCAGCTCAAGATAGATGTCGAAGAACTCGGGACGGAGGAGGAGGGCATCGAGGTGGGCGTCGAGGTGGCTGATGTCGAAGCCCCAGAGGACCGCCCGTTCCACCTGGGCCCGGCATTCCCGACGCACCTCGTCCAGGTCGGCATGGTCCCACACGTCGCTGACGGTCCGGGGGAAACCTCCGTCCCCATCGAGCAGGGATGGCGCCTGGGTGATGGGGGCCCATCGATACCGATCGTGTTCGGCGTTGAGGGTCAACTGGACACCGATGTCGTCGCCTCGGAACCGGAAGGCCGACTCGCGGGCCCAGGGGGCCGGGACGATCAGCGCACCGCTGGTCCCGATGCCCTCACGCAAGGCATCGTAGACACCCACGTTGGCGGCGTGGCAGAAGCCCAGGTCGGCGCAGTTGATGATCAGGAGCTTCGCCTCGGGGGCATAGCCGAGGTGCTCGACAACGGTCGGCATGGCCACGACCGTAGTGCGTCAGTCGTCAGGCAGCCCGTCCGGCGGGTCCTTCACCACCGTTCCGACGGTCCGCACCGCCTTCTCCCCACCGGTCCGCCCGGCCGCACGCGGGCCCACCACGGAGGTCACCGTCGGCCCCTGATGTCGCGTCACCGCCTCCCGGGCCGAGCCGGGCTCGGGCCAGGGCCACGCCCCTTCTCCCGATCTGGCGCGTCCGGTCATCGAGTCGCCACTCCTCGTCGAAGTCGGTCTCCCGTCTGGCGTCCGAGGGGCGGAGGGGGAGTTGGGGCTGGTGACTCTGGGGGTGGCGTCGTCGTGATGCGTTCATGGGTGCAGCATGCCGTGAGGGTGTATCACTGTGGCCATGGCTGACGACGTGACTGCACCGATCACCGGGCCCAGGTACGGGATCACGGTGCCCTTCGACGGCGTCACGTTGGCCGATCATCGCAGGTGGTACGAGGAATTGGTCCGGCTCGGGTACACCGATGTGTGGTCGGCGGAGACAGACGGCGCCGACGGGCTGACCCCGTTGGCGTTGGCGGCGGCCTGGACGCCCAGCCTCCAGTTGGGCGTGGCCATCCTCCCCGCCTACACCCGCGGCCCGGGCCTGTTGGCCCAGAGTGTGGCGGCGATGGCCGAGGCAGCCCCGGGGCGGTTCACCGTGGGCATCGGGACGTCGTCGGATGTCATCGTGACGAGGTGGAACGACGTGGAGTTCGACGAGCCCTACAAGCGGGTGCGGGACACCATCCGCTTCCTTCGGGCCGCCCTGACCGGAGAGAAGGTCGACCACCAGTACGACACCTTCCGGGTCAGGGGATTCCGGCTGGCCCGTCCCGTCGTGCATCCACCACCGATCTTCCTGGCCGCCCTGCGCCCCGGGATGCTCCGATTGGCGGGACGAGAGGCGGACGGGGTCATCGTCAACTGGCTGTCGGCCGAGGATGTGGCCACCGTCGTGCCCGAGACACAGGCGGATATTCCGGTGGCGGCGCGCATCTTCGTCTGCCCCTCCGAGGATATCGACACCGTCCGCGGCAGTTGGACGACGGATGATCGCCGCCTATCTCAATGTCGGCGTCTACGCCGCCTTCCATCGTTGGCTGGGGCGTGGACCCGAGCTCGAGCCCATGTGGGACGCATGGCAGGCCGGAGATCGCAAAGGGGCGCTGTCCGCCATCCCCGACGACGTGGTCGACGCGCTCGTGGTTCACGGCTCCTACGACGAGTGTCGTGAGCACATCGGCCGCTACGTGGCCAATGGCGTGACCATGCCGGTGATGGCCGTCATCCCCATCGGTGTCTCCCTGGAGGAGGCGGTGGCGGGACTGGCCCCGCCGTGGACTGCGGGCTGAACGAATCGGACCGTCCGCTGCGGCCGGGGCCACCGCCCGGGTCGCGGGTGGTGGGCCGGGGTGAGCTTCAGTCCGTCGGGTAGCGGGCCACGATCTCGGCGTCCATGTCCCGAACCTGATCGGCCAGGTCCAGCACGAAGCGATCCAGCTCAGCGGCCAGGCGCTCGTCGGACAGAGCCATGATCCTCACCGCGAGAAGCGCGGCGTTGCGGGCCCCATTGACGGCGACGGTGGCCACCGGGATTCCCTTGGGCATCTGGACCATGGCCAGGAGCGAGTCGAGGCCACCCAGATTGGCCAGGGCGATGGGCACGCCGACCACCGGCAACGGGGTGGCGGCAGCCACGACGCCGGCGAGGTGGGCGGCGCCGCCGGCGGCGGCGATGATCACCTTGATGCCGGCACCGGCCGCCGACCGGGCGAACTCCATGGTGGCATCGGGTGTCCGGTGGGCGGAGAGCACCCGGACCTGGACCGGGACACCGAATGACCGGAGGGTCTGGACTGCATCGTCCATGATCGATGCGTCGGAGGAACTTCCCATGATGATGGCAACGGACATGACCGCATTCTGCCCGAAGTTGGCGACGTGGTCACAATTCCCCTTCGACAGTGGAGCGCGTTCGAACACGGGCGCCGGTACGGTGGGGCCACCGGCGGCGGCGGGGTTCCGCCGCTCAGCTGTTTCCGTCCCCGTCCCCAGTCCTGCCCCACCCCCCATCCCGGACCCGAGTCCCCAGGAGGACCACCGTGCGCATCGGCGTGATGTTCGATACCGAGACCCATTTCGACGAGGTCGTGGCCCAGGTGGCCGGTCTCCATGATGCCGGCATCGAGACGGCGTGGGCCTCTCAGATCTTCGCCTTCGACGCCCTGACGGTCATCGCCGCCGTCGGTCGTGAGGTACCCGGCATCGAGTTCGGGACGGCGGTGGTACCGACCTACCCCCGCCATCCGGTCATGCTGGCCGCCCAGACCCTGACCGTGCAGGCGGCCACTGGTGGCCGGCTGACTCTCGGTGTGGGACTCTCCCACCAGGTGGTCATCGAGAACGTGTTCGGACAGTCGTTCGAGAAGCCGGCCCGGCACATGCGTGAATATCTCTCGATCCTGATGCCCCTGTTGGCGGGCGAGCAGGCCAGTTTCGTCCGGCGAGACCATCCGCGCCTCCACGTTCGGCCCGCTCCAGATCGACGCCCCCCCTCCGCCGGTGCTGGTGGCTGCCCTCGGCACCACCATGTTGGGAATCGCCGGGCCGGATGGCCTCGGGCACCGTGACGTGGATGACCGGCCCGGTCACCATCGAATCCCATATCGTCCCCACCATCCGCGCCGCCGCTGCCGAGGCGGGACGGCCCGAGCCCCGCATCGGGGTGGGCCTGCCGGTCTGCGTCACCGCGGATGTCGACGCTGCCCGGACCCGGGCGGCCGAGCAGTTCGTCATGTACGGCGGCCTGCCCTCCTACCGGGCCATGCTGGACCGTGAGGGAGCAGAGGGCCCGGCCGATGTGGCCATCGTGGGTACCGCGGCCGAGGTCGAGGCCCAGATCCGCCGCCTGGCCGACATCGGCACCACCGATCTCATCGGCGCCCCGTTCGGCTCCGCCGAGGAGGTCAAGGCCACCGTCGGGGTGCTCGCTGGCCTGGTCGGGACCTGACCGTTACCGCACGCTGGGGCCAGCGTCGGTGTGGTTCCGGCCTCAGCCGGCGAGCCGGGTGTGCTTGAACTCGTTCAGGTCGGGATGACCGGTGATCAGGTCCAGGACCCGGTCGACGGTGGCCACGGCCCTGTCGGCGTCTCCCTCCGGCCGGGCCATCAGCCTCACGAAGACGGCGGCGTCACCGACGATGAAGGTCGGCACCCCGAATACGTCCAGTCTCGACACCGCGTCCTCGTGCTCGTTCCGGATCTGCTTGGCCGGCCATCCGTCGTCGACCTCGGCAAGTACGGCGTCGGCGTCCACGCCCGAACGGGTCAGGGCCTCGTGCACCACCGTGCGGTCCCGCAGATCACCGCCCTCGACGTGACGGGCCGCGAACAGGGCCCGGTGGCCGGTGAGGAACTCCTCGGGGAACCGGTCCCTCAGGACCACGCCGGCGGCGAGGGCCACCAGATCGGCCTGCTGGGCCGGGTCCTCCCACGCCGGAACGCCGCCGTCGGGAACGTGCGACTGGTTGAGGAAGAAGGGCACGAAGGTCACGTCCCACGGCGCCCCGGCCTCAAGGCCGTCGAGGATGTGTTCGTGCCCGATCCGGGCGAACGGGCAACGATAGTCCCAGGTGACGGCGAAGGTCTGGCGAGCGCTCATGGCTAGGCAACCCCGGTCGCGAGGGATCCATTCCTGGGCTGGGGACAGGGGCCGGCCGTCCATGGGGCCGCCCGCCCGTCACGGAGCGTGGTCAGGGGAACGGCTGCCGTGGCAGCCGAGGCAGCTGTCGGGAGCCCTGGCTCAGAGAAAGCGACGTCCGATGAGTCCGATGGCCGTGCCGATGGCGGCGCCCCCGATGACATCGGAAGCATGGTGGGCCCGCAGGTGCAACCGGCTGACACCCACAAGTGTGGCCGCGGTGAACAGGAGGGCGTTGCCACCCCGGTCCCCCCGCTGGCTCATGACGGTGACGGCGCAGAAGGCAGCCAGGGTGTGGCCGCTGGGGAAGCTGCTCGAGGTGGGAACGCGGACCGGGACCCCGGCTGCACTGAGCTCGAGTCCATCCGGGTCCGGCCGACTTCGGCCCACCACGGCCTTCAGGGTGCGGTTGACGATCGTGGACTCGACACCGGCGATGCCGAGGGCCCGCACGGCACGGGCGCGTTCGGGACCGGTGTGCCGGGCACGCCACACCGTGGTCGCCGCCCACATGATTCCGTGGTCACCGAGGCCGGTCACCACTTTGGCCATGCCGTCGAGCGCCGGTTTGCCCCGCAGGGGTTCGAACCAGGCGTCGACCCGATCATCGACGAGGTGCACCAGCGCGGCCAGGCCGGTTGGCCCCGGACCGGTGTCACTGGCGGTCGGCACCGTCCGGTCGTCGGGCGACTCACCCGGGTCGAAGTCGGTCATGCCGCACCCCCGACGGTGGCCCCGAGGGTGACGGCTGCTTGCGCCGGATTGCCACCGAAGGCCGGGCAAAAGGCCTGGAATCGGCAGAAGCGGCACAGTGGCGAGGTCCGGGGACGGAAGTCTTCGTCCCGGCAGGCCCGCTCGATGGCCGACCAGACGGCCAGGGTCTTGACCCGCTGGCCTCGTACGGCCTGTTCCGACGGCTCGGCGACGATGGTGGTGGGCTCTTTCAGGTGGAGCAGTCTGACCTCGACCGGGCGGCGTCCGAGGACCTCCTGGCAGAGCAGGGCGTAGATGTGGACTCCGATGAGCTTGGCGTGTTCGAAGGCGGGTGACGGTGCTGCCCCCGTCTTGTAGTCGATGACCACCAGCTCGCCGTCGGAGGTGCGGTCGAGGCGGTCGATGATGCCCCGGAGCCGGACGCCACCCACCCGGGCCTCGAGCATGAGCTCGATGCCCACCGAGGTGACCTCGTTCGGATCCTCGAGGGCGAACTCGTTGTCCACCAGGACCTCGCACTCGGAGCGGAACTGATCGGCCTGGTCCTTCGAGAGGGCCAGCGCCAGGTACTCGGGGTCCTCGTGGAGGTCGACCCAGGTCCGGTCCAGCTCGGCGCGTGCCGCAGCGGGGGTCCGGTGGCCGCGCTCGTGGCACCAGAACAACCGCTCGAGCACGCGGTGCACGAACGTGCCCTTCACGGTCCATACCGTGGGCAGTTCAGGGAGGTGGTCGATGGTGTTGAACCGGAAGGCCAGGGCGCAGTCCCGAAAGGACGTCACCTTGGAGGGGGACAGGGTACGGGGTAGTTCGAAGGGCACCGGTACAGACTACGACGAGGGTGTAGCGCCGCCGGGGTCCTGGTCGGGCGAGAAGGCGTCGATGACCGCGCCGGCCACGGCGCCGGGAGCCTGTAGGGGCCCGAAGTGGCCCATGTCCGCCAGGACCTCGACCCGTGCGTGGGGAACCGGTTCGGCGTCTGCGACCATGAGATTCTCCCCGAAGGCGTCGGTCTGCTCCCCGCAGCAGAACGTGACCGGGCAGGTGACCTCGGCAAGGTGGGCGAAGGCGTTGTGCAAACCGGCGGCGGCGAAGGTGTCGGCCTCGTCTTCCCGGCGGCAACGCAGCTGGACGGCCCGTCCGTCGCCCCCCTCCGAGACCGGCACGAGTTCGAATCCGCCCTGGACGTAGAGCCGGAGAGCTTCGTGGTCGAGCGCGGCGTACGGCGGTTTGGATGCGTAGTTGGCCAGGGCCGCTTCGGCCGAGGGAAACGACGAACGGCGGCGGCGGGCGGCCTCGGCCAGCGGATTGCTGGCGGCCACGACCGCCCGCGCCGCGTCGGGCATCACCACCGGCTCGAAGCAGAACAGGGACCCGAACAGGCCGGGCCGCGCTTGCTCGGCCAGGAGCACCGTGGCCCCGCCGCAGGAGTGGCCGAAACCGTACGGCTCCCGCAGCCCGAGGTGGTCCACGACCGTGAGGACATCGGTGGTGAACCCGGACCAGGCGAAGTCACCGTCGGTCGGCCGGTCGGACCGGCCGTGACCGCGCAGGTCAAGACCCCAGCACCGGAACCGTCGCCCGAGGGCCCGGGCCAGAGGGCCGAAGGGCTCGGCGCACATGCCGGTGGCATGAACGAGTAGGAGGTCGGGGCCGTGGCCTCCGAAGTCGTAGACGGCGACGCCCACCCCGTCAGGAGTGGTGCAGCGGTCCCGGACCGGTTCATCGGGCAGCCGGGTGTCGCTCATGACGCCGTCTCGATATGCACCAGGGCGACGGTAGTCGGGGGCGATCCGCGCCGGGGCCGGGCCGGGGGTGGGACAGGTCCCAGCGCCTCGACGGTGTACGTTCTCGCCGACCCTAGCGACTAGACATTGGGGACTTATGGAGAACTTTCTCGCCGACCACGGCTATCTGGCCGTCTTCGTCCTGAGCTTCATCTCATCGATGGGGCTACCGGTCGGGGCCGAGGTGGCGCTCATCTACGGCGGGGCCCTGGCCAGCGGGCAGTTGACGACCGGACACCACCAGCTCAGCCTGGTGGCGGTGATCGTGGTGGCGGTGGTGGCCGAGGTGCTGGGCTCGCTGGCCGGCTATCTCATCGGCTACTTCGGCGGGAGGCCCCTGGTGGACAGGGTGGGCAAGTACGTCCTGTTGACGCACAAGGACCTCGATCGGGCCGAGGCCTGGCTGGACCGGCGTGGCGATCCGTTCGTGCTGTTCGGCCGGTTCATCCCCCTGCTGCGGTCGTTCGTGTCGTTCGCCGCCGGCCTCGGCGAGATGGCCATCGCCAAGTTCGTCGTCTTCACCGTGATCGGGTGCACCATCTGGTGCACGGCGCTGGTCAGCCTGGGGTACTCCCTGGGGAGCAGCTACGCCAAGGTTCTGAAGGCGTTCAGCGACATCGGTTATGTGCTTGCCGCCCTCGCCGTGGTGGGCGTGGTGATCCTGTTCATCCACCGGATCCGGATCGTGCGCCAGGAGCGACACTGAACCGGGCCCGCCCGGCCTCGGCCCGTCGGGCCGCCCTCCGAGCCTCGGAGCACCTCGTGCGCTCCGACACCTGGAACGGGCTGCGGGCGGGTGACCGTGTGCGGGTTTCCGACCTCCCCCTCCGGGGTGCTGAGTGGAGGTTCCTGGCCCACGTCTTGAACAGCCACAACGGGACCGAGTCCATCGAGGTGGCCGGTGGGCGGCCGGGAGAGAACAGGATCCGGTCCTTCGGCCCCGACCGCATTTTCGCTGTCACCGGGAAGAACAGGGGTGGCCGGAGCGGTGTTCGTGGCCCGGCGGCGGGGGAGTTGTCCCTCGCCGAGGCCCCACAACTCCCGTTGGGGTGAGCCGGCTCCTATCGGTGAGGGCGACGCGGCCCGCCCGAAGGCCGGCGTCCCGACCTGCCGACGACGACCGGCCGTCGATCTGGAATCCCGGACCGGCGGGGTGCCGGTCGCTGTAGGGTGCCCGTGATGGCCACGATCGTGTTTTTCCACGCCCATCCCGACGACGAGGCCATCGCCACGGCAGGAACCATGGCCTCCCTCGCCGACCAGGGACACCGGGTTGTGCTGGTCACCGCCACCCGCGGCGAGTTGGGGGAGGTCCCCGACGGCCTGCTCGCCCCCGGGGAGACCCTGGCCGAGCGGCGCCGACTCGAACTTGATGAGGCCTGCCGCGTCCTCGGCGTGGCCCGTCACGCCTACTTGGACTACCTCGACTCGGGCATGGCCGGTGAGGATTCCAACCTACGTCCCGGCAGCTTCGCCGGAGCAGACGTCGACGAGGCCGCCGCGGCTCTGGCCGCCATTCTCGACGGCGAGACCGCTGCCGTGCTGGTTACCTACGACGAGCACGGCGGCTACGGACATCCGGATCACGTCCAGGTCCACCGGGTGGGGGTGGCCGCGGCCGAGCTGGCCTCGACGCCGGTCCTGTATTTCTCGACGATGAACCGAGACCTGGTCCAGGACCTGAGCAACCAGGTGGCCGACACCGGGTGGGAGCCCCCTGATGGGGGCCCCGACGGAGCGGACACGATGGGGGAACCGGCCAGCCGGATCACTACGGCGGTGGACGTGTCCCCGTGGATCGAGCGCAAACGGAAGGCCATGCAGGCCCATGCCAGCCAGATCGCCGAGGACAGTTTCTTCCTGTCCATGCCGGACGACGTCTTCTCGATGGTCTGGGGGCGGGAATGGTACATCCGGATACGGCCGGAGCCCCAGGGTTCCGGGCCCGACCACTGGGAGCCGGCACTCCTCTTGGACATCACCATGCCGTCATGACCACGCACCACCGGGTGTTGCGGGTGCACGGGGGGCGGCTGGTGGTGGACGAACGCCGCCTCGAGTTGGAGACCGGGCTAGATGCCGTCGCCGCCGAGGGCTTCGAACTGGTCAACTCGTTCACCGTCGACGACAACGTCTACCTGGTCCTCCGTCGGTCCGATCCGGGGCCGTAGCGCCGTCCGGAGCGAGGCCCGGCGACAGGATGTGAGATCGGGGAGTTCTGGGGACCGGACTCCATGGCCCGGTGCCCGATCAGTACTCGGTCACCGATTGGATGGACACCACCCGGTTGCGCCCGGACTCCTTGGCCCGATAGAGCGCCTGGTCGGCCCGCTCGATGAGCGCCGTGGTGTCCTCGATCCCGTCCCAACTGGTGAGGCCGGCCGACAAGGTGATCCCGACGTCGGTGGTGGCATCGCGACCACCCTCGCGGAGCTTGTCGAGGAGATGGTGGCCTCCCAGAATGTCGGTGTCAGGCAGGACCAGACAGAACTCCTCCCCGCCGTAGCGGACAACCAGGTCCTGGCCCCGGATGTTGGAGACCATGAGTGCGGCGACTGACCGCAGCAGGGTGTCGCCGGCCACGTGGCCGTACCGGTCGTTGTACTGCTTGAAGTGGTCGAGGTCGATCATGGCCACGGTGAGCGGAGAGTCGGAGCGCAAGGCATGCTCCATCTCGATCTCGATGCGCTCGTAGAGGGTGCGCCTGTTGGCCAGTCCGGTCAGTGGGTCGGTACGGCTCTCCGCCTGCAGTCCGCTGACGAAATTGGCCCGGCTGGTCACCCGGAGGAAGGCCGCGGCGATGAGGTCGGCCGCCTCTTCGGTGCGGAGTTGGGAGGAGCCGCCGATCTCCTTGCGCTCGACGACCAGTACCAGCTCCCCGGCGGTGCAGTAGCCGATGGGGATCACGCAGTGGGTGGGCGTGACGACGACGGCGTCGGTGCGGAGCGCGTGGGGGAGTTCGGCCAAGGAGGCCAGGTCGGCGGCGTCGTCCCGAGAGTCGGGCCAGGCGCCCAAGTTGACGAATCGGCCAACCCGCCCGTCCCGGGCCAGAACGGCCACCCGTTCGGCGGGAAGGATCTCCGGCACCAGGGGGAGACCACGGCTGAGGATGTTCTGGATCCCGTCGGCCGAGGTGGCACCCTCGGGGTCCTGTCCGTCTATGGCCTCGTTGAGGCTGGCTATGGCGTGGCGGTAGTTGACGGACTGGTTGAGGGTGCCCACGGTTCTGGCCGTGATCCACGTGATGATCACGATGGTCGAGGCGTAGACCAGCACCACGGCCGAAAGGTCGGAGCCGCGGATGCCGCCGACCCAACTGACCACGGCGATCAGGGCGACCGTGTAGGCGTCGATGCCGATGCGCATCCACCGGTCGCCGATGACGCTGATGAAGATCACGCCGACCATCACCGCAGGGGTGTAGGTGCCGAAGGTGGTCGATGATCCGAGCTCGATGAGACCGAGGGCGGCCAGGGCCAGGCAGACCATGACGAACACCAGACCGGCATGGGTGGCGATGTCGAACTTCTTGGTCGTCAGGACCATGAAGAAGGCGGCGTAGACCACCGAGACGAGGATGCAGACCACGGCGGCGTCGATGTACATCCATCGGATGGGACGGTGCCCGACAAGGTTCACCGTGACCAGGAGGGGGATGACGATGGACACGGCGATCAGTCCCGATACCAGCCCTTCGCGGAACTGGTGCTCCGTCGGTCGGTGGAGATCGAACTTCACTCACCCGGTATCGGCTCCGGCTGTGCGTTCCTTGAGAGGGGCCATGCTGCAGTCGGGTGCAATATTGCTGGGCACGGTGGCCCCGGGCCCGGCCGCACGTGGGTCAGACGGCCAGAGTCGCCTCCGGTCCGTCACGGGGGGACGCCGTCCCCGGCGAGCCGGCCAGAGCCCGGTTCGGAAGCATGCCGGTGAAGAACAGGCCCACGACGATGAGCAGGGCCACCAGCCACAGGGCGCTCCGCAGCCCGATGAGGCGGGCGGAGGCGTTCTCCGCCACGATGGCGTCCTGGGTTCCCTTCGCCAACTCGGTGGTCTCCAGGGCTGTCCGCAGCTGGGAGTCGGAGATGAAGGGGATGCCACTCTCCATCTGCACCGTGGCCTTCGACATCACCTGGGGGGGCACAGCCGGATTGTTGGTCACCCCGGTGATGAAACTGCTGGTGAGGCTGCCGATGAGAACCGCGCCCACGAGGGCGGTCCCGAGCGAGGCACCGAAATTGGTGAAGGTGTTCTGCAGACCACCGACCTCGGCGCTCCGGGAATCGGGCATGGCCGAGACCGTCACCGCTCCGAGCTGGGAGGCGAGGGCCCCGATGCCCAGTCCGACCAGGGCCATGGGAATGAGGACGATCCCGGCGTTGGCCCCGGGATCGAGGCCGGCCACGAGCACCACGGTGCCGGCCAACATCAACAGCATGCCCACCCGGACCACCAAGCGGGGTGAGGCCTTCGGGGCCAGGCGCGGCACCAGGAGAGCGGCGAGGAGCAGGGTCAACGAGAGCGGGAGCAGCCGCAGCCCGGTCTGGAGGGCGCTCAGCTCTAGCACCACCGAGAGGAACAACGGAATGGTGAAGAAGATGCCCGACTGCACCATGAACTGGAAGAAGAAGGCGACGAGGCCGCCGGTCATCTGGACGTTGTGGAACATGGACGGTCGGAAGAGCGGCTCACCCCCGCCATGCTCGAGATGGCTCTCCCAGGCCAGGAGCCCGGCGATGACCAGCAGACCGGCCAGCACCAGCCAGACCACCGGCGAGACACCGAGTGCGACGGGGCCACCCGGTTTGGGCCGGACGAACCCCCACGTGCCGGAGCGCAGGACCCCGAAGACCGTCAGGGATAGCCCGACGATGGACAGGGCCGCCCCGAAGAAGTCGAAGGCCACCCGTTCCTCGGGACCGGTGTCCTGGATCGAGCGCAGCCCCACCAGGATGACGGCCACGATGACCACTTCGCCCACGAACACCCACCGCCACGAGGCGAAGGTGGTGACCGCACCGCCGATCAGCGGTCCGGCCGCCACGGCGATGGCCCCGGCCGCGGCGATCATGCCGTATGCCGCGGAACGGCGTTCCTGGGGGAAGTTGCCGGCCACCAGGGCCACGATGGCCGGCATGATCAGCGCCGCACCCAGACCCTCCAGCACGGACCATCCGATGATGAGCACGGTCAGGTTGGGGGCGATGGCGGTGGTCAGGGAGCCGCAGCCGTAGATGACCAGTCCGATCGCGAAGGCCTTCCGTCGCCCGATGAGCGCTCCGATCTTTCCCCCGGTGATCATGAACGCCGCCATCACGAGGGTGTAGAGGGTGATGGCGGTCTGGATACCGCTCACCGTGGTGCCGAGGTCGTTGGCCACGGACTTGATGGAGACGTTCATGACCGACGAGTCCAGGGTCATGAGGAACTGACCCGAGGACAGGATCAACAAGACGGCGGATCCGGTCTTCACCGCCGCACCCCCGGTGCCCGCCGTCGGGGGCTGGGTTCGGGGAGGTGGCACGGGGGAAGAAGCTACCTCCGATCCCCGGTCCCGGCAGTCGAAGGGAGGTCCGGATCAGGAGCGGAAGCGACCGCGCTAACTTGACCCTGCCCGGCCAGCCGCAGACCCGGCGGCGGGGTGTACGGAGGTGACGATGACGTACTGCCTGGCCCTGCGCCTCGACGAAGGGCTCGTGTTCCTGGCCGACACCCGGACCAACGCCGGCGTGGACAACGTCAGCTCCTACCGGAAACAGCACATCCTGTGCCCGGCTCCGGACCGGGTCTTCGTGATCGAGTCGGCCGGCAATCTGGCCACCACCCAGGAAGTCCTCGACCGCATCGGACGGGATCTCCAGTCCGACGGGGTCGAGAGCCTGGCCACCGTGTCGCACCTCTTCGAGGCCGCGCTGTACTTGGGTCGGCTGAGCCGGCAGGTGGCCACGGGCCACCGGGAGGCCCTGGTTGACGCGGGCGCCGACGGCACGGCCACCTTCATCCTGGGCGGCCAGGTGGGGAGCGAGCCCGCCGACATCCTGCTCGTCTATCCCGAGGGGAACTACATCCGGGCTTCGGACGAGCGGCCCTTCCTCCAGATCGGTGAGAGCAAGTACGGGAAGTTCATGCTCGAACTGGCCGTCGAGACTCGGGTGGACCTCGAGACGGCGACCATGATCGCCATCGGCTCGATGATGAGCACGGCGGCGGCCAATCTGTCGGTGGGACCGCCCTACGACGTGGGCATCTACCTCAACGACTCCTTTGCGGTGGAGGAATTCCGTATCGCCATCGACGCGCCGGTGCTCGGGCGCCTCCGGGACACCTGGGAGCGCCATCTTCTCCAAGGGGTGGCCGAGCTTCAGACCATCTCCCACGAAGATTTCGCCGTCGAGATGCCCAACGCCCTCACCAGCGGCACCGGGCCGTTGGGAGGGTCGTGACGGTCGTGGTGCGTCAGGGGCCTACTGACTCCAGGGGTTTAGAGGCGAAGACGTTGAGACCCAGCTTCTCGGCGAGATGACGAGTGGCCCGTTGGCCCCGCACGCTGTTGCCGGCCGCGTCCAGTGGCGGTGAGAAGGTGCCCATACCCCCCTTGCCCGGGGCGATGGTCACGATGCCCCCGCTGACACCGCTCTTGCCCGGCAGCCCCACCTCGTAGAGCCAGTCCCCGGAGTGCTCGTAGAGGCCGGCGGTGGCCATGGCGGCCAGGACGTGCTTGCAGTTGTGGGCCTCGATGACCTGTTCGCCGGTGATGGGATTCACCCCGCCGTCGGCCAGCGTGGCGCCCATCACGGCAAGGTCGGCGGCGCTGACCAGCAGGGAGCACTGCCGGGTGTACAGGTCGGTGGTCTCGTCGGGATCGGCATAGAGACGGCCGTAGCTCTGGAGTAGGTGGGCGATGCCCTGGTTGCGCAGATTGGTGGCCGACTCGGAGGCGTACACCTCGTCGTCGACGGCCAGTTCGCGGCCGGCGAATTTCGACAACCCCCGTTGGATGAACGCCCACCGCTCGTCAGGCGCACCTCCGGGCACCAGACTGGTCGTGGCCATGGCACCGGCGTTGACCATCGGGTTCATGGTTCGCTCCTCGTTGAGCTCGATGGCCATGACCGAGTTGAAGGCCAGGCCGGTGGCGTTCACGCCCAGCTTGAGCCGGGCCTCGTCGTGGCCGAGTTCGTCGCAGACCAGAGCGAACACGAAGGCTTTGGAGATGCTCTGGAGGGAAAATCGGCGGTGGGCGTCCCCGACGGCGAACGATCGCCCCCGGACCCCCACGATGCAGGCACCGAAGAGGGTGGGGTCGGTGGCGTGCAGGGCCGGGATGTAGTCGGCTACCGCCCCGTCGTCGACGGGGCGGTAGAGCTCGTAGACCTCGTGGAGGAGGGCTTCGACGACCTCGGGGGACGGAAGTTGGCCGGTGGACACGGCTTCGGTGGCGACGTTCTCGTGGAACGGGAGTGGTATGTGCACGTGGGTTCAACCTTCTCGCTGGGATCGGGCAAGCCGAGACTAGGACAGGGGTTGGGACGGCACGCCGGTGGTCCCCTTGGACCCCCCGACGAGCCGCTCAGTCACTCAGCCGGAGGGGGCTCGCTCGGGTGCAGTTGCCGGAAGAGGCGGGAGCTGTGGCCGACAACGGTGGTGTCGGTGCGCGCCCGGGCCGATGCCGCTCGGGGTAGGTGCAGCAGGGGACCGAGCTCCCCGAAGTAGCCCCCCGGCCCGATGACAGTGACGTGCTCCTCGCTCCGGTCGTCCTTCTCCCGGAAGATCTCCACCTCGCCGGCCTGCACGACGTAGACGAGGTCACTGGCGTCACCCTGGCGGAACAGGACCTCCCCGGCTGCGAGGACGACCTCTTCGGATTGCCGCTCGGTGTCGGGCTGGTGCGGGGCCAGTTCCACGATGGTGTCAGCCAGCTCGGTGATGCGCTCGTCGTGGGTGGCGACCACGACCATGCGCCCGGGTCCGGCTATCTCACGGAGCAGACGCAGGACCCCCTCGACCTGGATGTAGTCGAGGTGGGCGGTGGGCTCGTCGGCCAGTACCAGCGGGGGATCCTGGACCAGGGCTCGGGCGATGGCCACCCGTTGCTGCTGACCCCCGGACATCTGGTCGGGGCGGTGGTTGCCGCGTTCGGCCAGATCCACGCGCTCGAGGAGGGCCTCGGCGCGCTCCCGGGCCGCAGTACGGGGTACCCCGGCCAATCGGAGGGGCACCATCACGTTGGACCGGGCCGAAAGGCTGGGGATGAGATTGAAAGCCTGGAAGACCACGCCCACGGTGTGGCGCCGGTACTCGGCCAGCGCCCCTCCGGTAAGGCCGGTCACCGCCGTACCGTCGAAGGTGATGGTTCCAGACGTGGGGGTGAGAAGCCCGGCCAGACACGAGAGCAACGTGGTCTTGCCGCATCCCGACGGGCCCAACAGCACGACCAGCTCACCGTCGCCGGCCCGGAACGAGAACCTGCTCAGCGGGCGGACCAGGTAGCCCCCTGAGGCGAACTCCATGGTGACGTCGTCGGCGGCGAGGCTGACCATCGATCAGCCTCCGAAGGCGGCGGCGGGATCGGCCCCCGTGGCCTGCCGCAGAGCCACCAGGCTGGCCACGAGCCCGACCGCCACGGCCACCACCGGAAGGACCAGGTAAGCATCGGTGGGGATGGAGACCGGCTGTTGGAACAGTCCGTCCATGAACTGCGAGGCGACGATGGCGACTGCGGCGGCCGCCAACGCCACCATCACGGCCTGGAGGGCCAGGCTGCCGAACAGGGCCAGTGATGAGGATCCGAGCGCTTTCAGCACGGCGAAGTCCCGTACCCTCTGAAGGGCAGAGACATAGACCAGTGCGGCGATGATGATCCCGGAGATCACCCACATCAACTGCTTGGTGTTGTTGATGGAGGAGACCGCGGGGCCCAGGGCGGCCAACGTGCTCTGCTCGACGGCCTGGTTGGTGAGGACCTGGAGCCCGGCGGGAACCGTTGCCGGTACTCCCGTGGTCACAGCCGCGGTGACGAGTGGGCGACCCCCCAGGGCCAGAAGCTGGGCGTCGCGGAGGGGGATGTAGACCATCGGTGTCCCGGCCAACAGGGTGCGGTTGTCGACCTGGCCGACCACCCGGTAGCCGGTGTCTCCCAGGTGGACGGTGCTCCCGATCGGAATGCCGGTTCGCACGTCCACCACTACCTGGTCGTTCCCGGCCAGATCCCGCCCGGCTATGGTCTGAGGGTCACCCAGCCCGCCGAGTCGGACGCCCACCACATTGACGGTCAGGTCGTCCTGGTCCGTGCGGAGGACCTCGGTCGGAAGGATGGCCAGTGGATCGGACCGCATCACGCCCGGTAGCTGTGCGATCCGTGCCACGTCGGACTGGGGGAACACGCCGACGGCGGCGATCCGTCCGTCCGCCCCCGTCGTGAGGACCCACCGTTCCGCTCCCACACCTCCGACGGTCTGACTCGTCTCGGTGGAGAAGCCGTTCACGAGTCCGGCCATCAGAAGGGCCAGGGCCAGCACGGCGCCTGCGCCGACCACGGCGATGATGAACTGCTTGAACCGGAAGGTGAGGTCCGCCAGGGTGACCGCCAACATCGGCGCCATACTGGCATAGCGCCGCCGTCGTGTGTCGGCCGTTCAGAACGCGTCGCCTATTTCGCCGCGCTCCCGGACACCGGCTGCACCGCGGAACCGGTTTCAGCTGCTCAGGTGCTCCTTCACCGACGCCGGCGACTTGTCCAGGCCGCCCTCGGTCCGGCTGAAGCGGATCTGTCGTTCGACGAAGGCCAGATAGAAGGCCATGGCGAAGGCCAGGCTGGTGAAGAGGCTCATCACGAAGAATATCCACGGGGACCGCAGGCCATTCCTCCGTCCGTCGACGATCGTCCAGAGGGGAAGGAGTACCAGATTGACCATGATGTAGTCCTGTGCGGCCGAATCCGCGGCCCAGTTGCTGAAGAGGGCCTTCGTATAGCCGAGGTAGGTCGCTCGATGGCCGTACTGGTGGGTGTAGCGGACGTTGAAATACCACCCGAGACCGAGTGATACCACGCCGAAGACGAAGTAGAGCACTTCGAGCACGGTCGGCCGACCGGCCCCGCCACCGGTGAAGAGCCGCCGGTTGACGACGAAGGCGAACACCGTGGATGCGACGCCGAGAATCCCGTAGAACACGAGTGAACCGGTCATGACCCTCCCTGAATGCAGATCCGCCCCTGCCGCCGGAAGTCTAAATCTCCGCCACCGGAGAAGTCCTGACCGGTCTCACCCATCGGTTGGGTGGCGACACCGTCGGCCGGCTGTTTCCCCGGGGACACCGTCGCCATCGTGATCGCCGGGTACCCCGGTCGCGGTGGCCCTCGTCAGGTCTTCGTGGCCTGGATGGTGTAGGTCGCGGGAAGCCGTGCTGCGTCGTTGCGGAGCCGGAACTCTCCCTGGCCCACGTCCTCCATGGCATCACCGAGGGGGTTCCAGGGCACGGTGTCGTGCTCCTCGATGGCGGTGAGCAAAATGCCGGCCTCCATCAGCGCGCTGATCACCTGAGCGAGGCCGTGGTTGAAGTGCACCAGGTCCGGAGATGCCAGGGGTTCGTCGTGGACGACGTAGCTGTGTCGGATGGCCAGGGGAACGCCCACGGTTTCGAAGTAGGGGTACTCCACCATGAGCATCCCGTCGGGGCGCGGATCGGACAGGGCCCACAGCATCGGATGGCCTTCGCGCATGAAGAGCCGTCCACCCGGACGGAGGAGGGCCGACACGGTCCGGGCCCAGCGCCTGATGTCGGGGAGCCAGCACAGCGCGCCGATGCCCGTGTAGACCAAGTCGAACCGTTCACCACCCACCGCCTCGACCGCGTCGTAGAGTTCGCTCTCGACGTAGTCGATGGTCGCGCCGCACTGCCGGGCCAGGTGTCCGGCCGCTTCCCGCGCCGGCGCCGAGAAATCCAGTCCCACCACGCGGCGGCAGCCGAGCCGGGCTAGGGACAGGGTGTCGGTTCCGATGTGGCACTTGAGGTGGAGTACCTCGAGACCCACCACGTTCCCGAGTCGCGGTCGATCGAAGCGGACGACGTTGGAGAGGTGCTCGGGTCGGACCGGAACCGGTCGAGCCCGTAGTTCCGCACGTGGTGGGGAACCCGACTGTTCCAGTGGGCCAGATTCACCGCCGCATAGTCATTCATGGGACCATCGTCCCACCGCTCCGGGCCTGTGCCGCGGCTTCCTCGGGTCGGGATCGCCAGAGGGATCGGGTCGCAACCGGAAGGGACGGACGGCCGTCGGGGAGCGGGCCGGGAGTATCCGACAGGGGACTGGGTCCGTGGGTCCCTCGGCGGGGGACGGGACGGGAGGTACGGCGTAAGGTCGACGGGTCGGCAGCTGAATCGACCGTGCCGGAAGGGACGATGTGAGGAGTGACACGATGATCCGACAGATGGCCCCCAGTTGGGCCCGCTGCGACCGCCTGGGTGGTACGGGCCAACTGGGCACTGGTCAACGCGGCACGGGCGAGGGCGACCGCTCGGTGAGGATCCGGCCGCGACCGAGCGTCCGGGCGGCCTGAGGGTGGAGGACACATCGACGGCGGATCGGGCCACTGGGCTCCCGCCGGTTCGGGTCGGCCTGGTCGGTGCTGGGCCGTGGGCCGCTATGTTCCACGCCCCGATGTTGGCGGGCTGCCCGGACACGGAACTTGCCGGTGTCTGGGCCAGGCGGCCCGAGCCGGCAGACGCCATAGCCAACTCACACCACACCCGGAGCTTCCGCCATTTCGACGAGATGCTCGACCAGGTCGATGCTCTAGCCTTCGCTGTTCCCCCGGATGTCCAGGCCGTGATGGCCATCGCCGGCGCTCAGGCGGGGAAGGCCCTCCTCTTGGAGAAGCCGGTCGCCCTCGAGGTCGGGCCGGCCAGGGACCTCGCTGCGGCGGTCAGCGACGCCGGCGTGCCGACACAGATGGTGCTGACCTGGCGGTACACCGGTTCGGTGCGCAGGTTCCTCATGGCGTGCCGTCTGATCCAACCTCTGGGTGGGAGCGGGCGCTTTCTCACCGGGGGATTCCTCGGCGGCATCTTCGCCACACCCTGGCGCCTCGAGCAGGGGCCGTTGCTCGACCTCGGCCCGCACGTCATCGACCTACTCGATGCGGCCCTCGGTCGCGTGGTCGAGATTGTTGCCCGGGGAGATGCGCACCGGTGGATCGGTCTCCAACTGGTCCATGATTCGGGAGCTGTCAGTCAGGCCTCCATCACCGCCTACTCCGATATCGAGCCGGGGCGAGCCGGAGTCGAGGTCTACGGACCCGAGGGGGTTCTCGAGGTGGACACGGTCGGTGTCTCGGCCGGAGCCGTGCTCCGCCTGGCGTCGGAGTTCGCAGCGTCAGCACGCTCCGGGATGCCGCATCAACTTGATGTCCATCACGGGGTGCGGCTGCAGGTTCTCCTGGCCGATGCGGCGGCCCAGTTGCCCTAGGTCCCGCATGGCGTGCGCCGGTTCTGGCCACCGTTGGCGGGTCGGAGGCACGACGGCCCGTCCCGTCCTGCCCTCACGCCACCCTCATGTAGCGTTGGAACGTGGTGAAGCGGGTCATGCTCTGGAGCGGTTGGGCACTGATCCTCATCGGTATCGTCCTCGCCGTCGTGTCGCTGGCTCAGCCGGGACATGTCACCCCGGGGAGCATCTCGGGCTCCTCGTCAAACGAGTCCTACGGGAGGCTGGTGGATGTCGGTTGGGTCGTCGCCGCGGCCGGCGCGGTCGTCCTCGTGGCATCGCAGCTTCGTCGCTTTGCGCCTGAGCCCGATTCGTCCGAGGGACCCGACGGGAACCCCCGCTGACCACGGCACCAGGAGCGGACAGTGACCCGGTGGGTGCACTGTCGGCCGTCAGGGCATTCCGACCTGACCGCGGGAGGGCTCGGGGACGCATCGCTCGTGACGGGGAGGGCCATCCAACCTTCGGCGCGGCCGAATCGGCATCATGGAGGTGATGGCAGGAACCGTGACGGGATTCAGTGGGAGTCGACGGCACGGGCCGACGTCATGACCGCTGAAGCCGCGCACGGCCCGGTCTTTCCCGATGTTCCCATGCTGGCCGACCTCGATGGACAGCTGCCCACGGATCGGGTGGTGAAGGACTACATCTTCGCCCACTACGAGATCGGCGAGGAGTTCACCCTGAGTGACATCGTCACAGACACGGGCACGACCGACGCCGAGGCCGTGAACGGAATCCTGAACGCCTGGTGGTGGGACGCCGACACCGGGAATCCGTTGCTCATGGTCGAGATGATCGGCGAGTCCCCGGATCGGTTCTGCTTCGTGAAGGCGCCCGGCCACTGGTTGCCCGGAGACGATTACGAGTGACCGACCGGAGGCGGCGCGTCGACCCCTTCCCCGCTGATCAGATCCCCAGGGCCCTCGGATCCGATGACCCGGGTCAGGGACCCAGTGGGCCGGCGAAGGCGGGGAGGCCCATCACCCGCGGGTGTCGGGTCCCGGCACTCGGATCGGGCGCCGGCGGCTCGGATCATCGAGGGTCAGCGACGGACCGGGGACGCGGGAGCGGGCCACTCGTAGCCCAAGAATGCGGGTTCAGGTCACGCCCAGAACTTGGCCAGCTCACCGGCCTCGACATCTTCCTTCGCCTGCCGGACACCCATGGCCATGGCGTCAGGGACCGCCGCGGGGTTCATCAACCCGCCGAGGTCCATGGGGTGGTGATCTGGAGCCCGGAAGAAGACTTCGGTACCGGACGCCTTCAGCTCGGTCAGTTCCTGGTCGAGGTCTCCGGGGGCGAGGGTCAGCATGGGATGGGAGAGTTCCGAGTCCCGGTACAGGGACAGGACGAGCGCCTTGTCCGCGCCGGCCAGGGTGTCGAGATGGACGGCCGTCCCCCCGACCCCTCCGTCCATACACTTCCTACCGGCGATCACCTGGGGTGCGAAAATACCGGGCACGGCGCTGCTGGCGGCAGCACCGAGGTTCACGGACAAGCCGGTGGAGCGGGTCATGACACAGCGATCGCCGGTGAACGCGTCCACGCTGGTCATCCACAGCGCAGCCGATTCCCACTGCACGCCGAGGGCCACAATCAGGTCACGGGGCATGGTGTCGGTGCTCGGTGTCACCGCGGCCAGCGCCGCGTGTCCGATGGTTCTGACCGTGTCCGGCGCCGAATCTGTCGCGTTCAGGTAGATGTCCAACGCCCGCTGCTGTGAGGGTGTGTCCACCTGAGAGGGAAAGAGCTTGCCCATCACGCCGGGGACCCGGGACATGAATATCGATTCGTCGTACAACTTGTCCAGGTGGTCGTGGGCGAGGGAGGCGGCCACGACCGAGCCGGCCGAGGTGCCGACCAGCCGGTCGGCCTCGTCCACCGCGATCGCGTGGTCGACAAGGGTCTTGAGGTAGCCCACCTGCCAGGCCACGAAGTAGGTCCCACCACCCCCCAGGCTCACACCGCGTCGGAGCCCTTGGCCGTACCGTGCCCCGAACGAACGCGGCAGCACCGGGTCGGAGGGAACCGATTCATCTGCACCCCGCCGGACATGCACGCGCACATTCTACCGAGGTCACGCCCCGTGGCGCGGGTGGCTGGTTCGGTTGCCAGGGTAAGACCCACGACCTACGGTGCGGACAGGACAGGTCAGGCCGAGGGTGGCTTTTCGATGGACCGAGGGTGACTTTTCGATGGACAAGGACGGAATTGTCTTGGAACCGACACCGGAACACGCCATGGACCACGTCGTCCTGGTCATCTTCGAGAACCGATCGTTCGACAGCCTCCTCGGGCACCTCTACACCCCGGACGAGAAGCACGACTTCGAAGGGGTGATCGGTAAGGAGCTGAAGAATCCCGTCCCCACGTGGGCGCAGCAGGTGCCGGCGACGACGCTCGAGGAGGGGCAGGAGCCGGGTTTCGTGTACTACGGGAAGGCGGCGAACCTCGCAACTCCCACCCCGGACCCCGGCGAGGAGTACCAGCATACGAACACGCAGCTCTTCAACAACCTCGACCCGGTGACGAACCGGGGTCTACCGGCCCACAAGATGACCTCCTACAATGCGCCACGACCGGACCAGGTCCCGACGATGGACGGGTTCGTCACCGACTACATCAGCAACTACGAGGCCCTGAGGCACGAGCCGCCGGAGTTCGAGCAGTACCGCCAGATCATGCAGGGCCACACCCCTGACCAGGTGCCGGTGCTCAGCGCCCTGGCCCGTGGTTTCGGGGTGTTCGACCACTGGTTCAGTGAGGTGCCGTCCCAGACGTTCCCCAACCGATCGTTTTGGACCGCGGCCACATCATCGGGTCTGGTCGTGAACGGTCCGGCCAGGCGGTACTACTTCGACAACAATGCCGAGACGATCTTCGACCGTCTGGAGCATGCCGGCCGGACCTGGAAAGTCTACGTACTGGAGCCCTGCCCGATCTCGGTGACCGGGGCCATCCACGCGTCCCGTCTGAAGGGATACTTCCGCGACAAGTTCGTGCCCTTCTCCGAATTCCTGGTCGATGTCGAACAGGGCACGCTCCCGCACTTCGCCCTGATCGAGCCCAACCTCTTGGCCGGCCATGCCGACTACCACCCCCCGTTCGGTGACGCCATGATCGAAGGAATGGACCTCCCGGTCGACTGGGGCTCGGCCATCACCTCGGGTGAGCGATTCCTGGCCCGCCTGTACAACGCCGTGCGGAGCGCCCCCACCGACGCGCCGAACGCGGAGTCGTCGAACGTGTGGAATACGACCTTGTTCATCGGTTGGGACGAGCCCGGCGGCACCTACGACCACGTCCCGCCACCGCCGGCCGAGCCGCCAGGCGACAACCACCAAGGTCAGTTCGGCTTCGCCTTCGACCGCTCGGGCTACCGGGTCCCAGCCGTCGTCGTGTCGCCCTGGGTGCCGGCCGAGACGGTGGAGCACGATGAGTACCGGCACACCTCGATGATCGCCACACTGCGGAAGGTCTGGCACCTCGGGGACAAACCGCTCACCCGGCGCGATCGATCGGCTAGGACCTTCGAGCATGTGTTCTCACTCCACGAGCCCCGTGATCCCAGGGACTGGCCGAAGGTGCCGACACAGGCCGAGCCAGACGAGGTGGAGGACACGTTCACCTTCCGCTCATCGCTCGGGTCTCTCGGTCGTCACCTGGTCCACGGGATGGCCCACCTGTACCGTGCGGCCGACCACGACGTCGATGCCGACCAGTTCGACCCCGAAGCAGGTATCGAGATCCCTCAGCAGGCCTTCATGGACGCGGCGCGGGAGTTCGGAGGGCACTTCTTCACCCGTCTCGTCCAAAAGGACCGGACGACCTCGGACGTTCCGCCCGGGGTGCAGACCCCGAGGCCCACCACCACGTCTCGGTGACGCTGGACAGCTCGGCGATGGGAGCTTATGTGGTGACGCTGCCGGTGCGGTGGGGAGTGACCGTCGACTACACCTACCCCAGGCACGACTCGGTCGAGGTGACGGTCCGCTTCGGGGGCCATCGCCTGTGGCACCACGTGGTCGCACCGAGGACCACGCCGACCAGACAGGTGCTGTGGCTGGGATGGATCCGCTGCCAATTGCACATTGTGGTCGATCTTTTCGCCGGGACGATCACCTGGGGACTGCGACTCGATCAGCGGACGAGGCTCGGCCGGCCGTGGGTCCACTGGCGGACCTGGGGGGCTCGTTCGGAGGTGAGGTTCGATCCGTCGGTGGGGGTGATCGGCGGTCAGACGGCGGTCTACCCTCCGACGGTGCACGATCCCGTGTACGGCGACAGCCAGAACTGCACCGGGACGATCCTCCGCATCCATATCGACGAGGATCCCCGGAGGCTCTGCGAGGTCGGGCACAAGGTCAAGGCACGCATGTTCCCGTCTCCCTACCCGCCCTTCATATTCAACGCCGTGGCGTGCGTAGGAGCATTCGAGAGGGGTGGCCCCCAGCGTTACGCCAATCCGCACTCCCCGTGGTTCAACGTCTTCCTCGGCTACTACCAGTTGGACTGCGCCACGCCGACCTGGGAGCGGCCGTTCGGGTTCGTGGCCGCCGACGGTGCGAAGGCTTCACCGCACATCGAGGATCTGGCCCGTCTGGGCAAGTCCGATTGGAACTTCTTCTCCAACTGGGACTACGGGGTTCCCGAAGAGGCGCTCGAACCCTATTGCGCCGTGGATGTCGCATCTCTTGACTTCGTCGACCGGGGCCTCATCGAGATCGCCGGTGGGATGTGGCATCGGATCGATCTCCTCGGCGTCGAAGTGGCGAGTTGCTATCTTTCCGATGCTCCCGACGCCCAACGCCTGGTACGCAACACGCTGGTCGCCGGCACACTGCGGCAGGGGTTCGGCTTTCCTGATCCACAGCCTGACGTTCCCGTCAGCTTCATCCCGAAGAAGCTGGACGCGGTACTCCATATGAGCTACCACGAGGACGACGAGGGCTTCCACACGCTCATCTTCGGGGGCACCGCCCATGCCGGCGAGGACCGGGAGCTCTTGTCCGCCGAGGTCGAGGCCACGACGGCGATCATTGCCGAGCGGTACGCCGCCTTCGGTTTCTCCTAGGTCCGAGTCGGTTCCCGAAGGCCGCTAGTCGGACCGGCCGAGCTCATGCAGCTGGCCCTTGACCGCCACCAGGATCGGTGTGTCACGACCCTCGGTGCACCGGTCATACCACCGCTGGAGCAGCCGACACCCGTCATCGGCACGACCGACCCGTTGGAGCAGGCGCGCGTAGTCCGAGGCGGCACGGACCCCGTGGACCGGGAACCCGAACCGGTCAGCCAGCTCGAGTGCGGTCGACCAGGCTGCGGTGGCCTTCGACCACGGGTGCGCCGGATCGGTGAGGTCGGCGGCCGTTCCCGCCTCGGCTTCGTCGGCGTGCAACTGAGCCTGTTGGCGCCTGAGGGCCGAGTCCCACCACGGTTGCCCGGTTTCCGCGGACAGTGAGAGCGCCATGTCCAACACCGCCTCGGTGGTGGCCCGGTCCCCGGCGGCGTGTGCTGCCTCGGCCACCCGTCCCAGCACCGACGTGCTCCCGCCGCGATTGCCTGTTTCACCGGCCACCAGTCCGGCCTGAATGACGGCCCCCAGGGCGTCATCGTCGCCCAGGCCGATGACCCGTTCCGAGTGCTCCCACACACCGCTGATGCCGGCCCAGAAGGCGAACCCCTGCTCTTCGGCCAGCAGACGGGCTTCGTGGGCGAAGTGAAGCGTCTCGGCCGATTCCCCCCGCTCCGCGTGGCCGGTGGCGAGAAAGGCCAGGGCGAAGGCACGGTTGAAGGGCTGGTCGAGTTCTTCGGCCAGCCCGACGGCCCTGACCAGCTGGTCGAGGCCCTGATCGAGGTGTCCGAGGACGAGATGGCTCCAACCGGCAAAGACGTGGGCCGCTACGCCTTGATCGGTCCCGATCCGACTCCCGAGGAACCGATGACGGTCAGGCTGGTACACGGCGAGGGCCCGACCGGCCATGACGAGGGAGTCCAGCGCTCGGCCCTGGAAGCAGCGAGCCAGGCTCAGTTGGACGGCGCCAAGCAGCTCGAGCGCGTCGTCGCCGTGTTCATGGGCGATGGCGAGGGCCCGTTCGGCGAGCTCGGCGCCGAGGGCGATGTCCCCGTGGTTGATGTAGAAAACCGAGAGCCCACCGAGGGTCTGCCCCACCCGGACCTCATTGCCGAGGAGCTCGCACAGCTCCCGGGCCCGGTCGTACGCGGCGGCGAGCGCGGGATCGGAGTAGCTCCGGGTGGCCAGGGACGACCCCAGAGCCAACTGCATCTCGACTTCGAGGTCCCGGCCCTCGTCGACATCGTCGAGTTGGCGGGCCAGAGAAATACCCCGATGGAGGAAGGCGATGGCTTCCCGGTGTCCGGAGCCCTCGGCGGCCAGCGTGGCGGCCAGCTGGTAGCGCATGGCGGCTTCCTTGATCAATCCGGCTGCCTCGAAGTGACGGGCCACGACTTCGGAGGTCGAGGTGGTGCCGAAGGACTGCTGGGCATCCAGGACACGGGCCACCCGTTCATGGAGGGTGCGCCGATTGCGACGGAGGAGTGACTCGTAGGCCACTTCCTGGACCAGCACGTGCTTGAAGAGGAACTCCCGTTCGTCCGATCCTTCCGCGGGCAGGAGCAGTCCGCTGTCCACGGCCCGGTCGAGGAGCCGGGCCAGCAGGTCGACGTCCATGCCCGAGACTGTCGCCAGCAGGTCGAAGGTGAACGACCGCCCGAGCACGGCGGCCACCTGGACCACCGACTTGGCCGGGCCGAGTCGGTCAAGACGGGCCAGCAGGGATCCTTGGAGCGTGGACGGTATCTCCAGTTCGTTGAGTGGGGAGGACAGATCCCACGTTCCCTCGCCGACCACCAGCAGACCTGATTCGAGGACCGTCCGGCCCACCTCTTCCACGTAGAGCGGAATACCCTCGGCCGACGTCACGATGCGCTCCACCACCTGGACGGGGAGCGTGCGCCCTGCTCCGAGGCTGGCCACCAGCTCCCGCACTTCAGAGTCGTCCAATCGCCTGAGGGGGAGTGTGGTCACAACGTCGGGACGGTCCCAGGGCCCCTCGAACTCGGTGCGGGCGGTCATCAGCACGAGCATGGATGCCCCCGCGAGGCGGTCGAGCAATCGACCGAAGGCATCCAGGGTGGTCGGGTCGCACCAGTGGAGGTCCTCGATCAGCAAGACGAGTGGGCGCTGCCGGCTGAGTCCGATCAGCCAGTCGACACCGACCTCTACGGTCCGCTCGAGTCGGAGCTCACTGCTGATGGACATGACCGAAGGAGTACCCACTCCGAGGAGCGCGGCGACCAGTTCCTCGGCATCGGGATTGTGGACATCGGCCAGGGCGAGACCGCCGCGGATCCGTTCGAGCCGCACGGCCGGATCGGGCTCCGAGCGGAGTGACAGCGTGTCCTCGACCATGTCCACGACGGGTCGGAGCACGCTCATCCTGGTGTACGAGGCACACGAGGACTCGACCCATCGGTGACGGTCGGAGGCCACCAGCTCCCGGACCTCGCGGGCCAGTCGAGATTTTCCGACGCCTGGTTCCCCGGTGATGAGGACAGCCGCACCATGGCCGTCCTTGACCCTGTCCCACAGGCTCTGGAGTACTTCGAGTTCGTCCACCCGGCCGATCAGCGGGCTGCGTCGGCTTGCCGTCACTTCGATCCGGGACCGGGCTCCGGTTCGGCCGAGCACGCGGAAGGCATTGACCGGCTCGGGGACGCCGCGGAGCCACTGGGGACCGAGGGGGAACAGATCGAATCTGCCTTCTACCAGGGCGATGGTGGCGGCGCTGGCCACCACGGTTCCCGGGTCGGCGACGCCCTGTAACCGGGCCGACACGTTGAGGGTCTCACCCACGGCCATCGTGGCGCGCCGGTCAGCTCCGCCGAGCACGCCGACGACGGCCTGGCCACTGTGCACGCCGACCCGGACCACCAGGTGTTCCCGCTCCTCGAGTGCGGCGACCTCCTCGACGATGCCGAGCGCCGCCGATAGTGCGTGCATGGCGTCGTCATCGTGGGCTTGCGGCCACCCGAAGCGGAAGAGAATGCCGTCACCGCTGTAGCCCTCGACATCACCACCGAAGCTCCTGACGATGGCCACAGCCTGGTGCTGGTAGGTCTGGATGAGCTCGCCGTACTCCTCGGTGTCCATGATCGAGGAGAGTTCAGTCGATCCGACGAGATCACAGAAGACCACCGTGATGTGGCGGAGCTCCTTGTTGAATTCGATCCCGATGGACTCGTCGAGAATGGTCGACGAGTCCTCGCCGATCGTGGCCCGACCGCAGGCCGGGCAGAAGCGGGCGTTCTCGGGGAGTTCCTCGGCGCAGCCGGCGCAGTACCGGATCAGCGCCATCGGCCACGTCCGGAAGCGGGCACTGACACCTGCCCGGATCGGCCGAGACAGTGGTCCATGGAGGCGTGGACGAAGTGGGGAAGGGGCCGGACGCCATCGCCGAGCAGTTCGCCCGCCACCCCCTCCACGCCGTCGAGGACGGCATCCATGTGCTCCCCGGCCAGCGTGGCGAAGACGCGGCCGGCGGGGCGCTTTCCGCACTGGCCGGCCCCCACCGGGAGGTAGGTGTGCAGGGTGATCTGCCGGGCCAGCCGGATCTGGGCCGGGGACATCCGGTTGCGCTGGTTCGCCGCAGCCAGCCGGTAGTACCCGAGATGGGCGGCCTCCTGACGCCGGATCGGGTGGGCCACGGTGCTGGCCAGCGCGTGTTCACCCAGATTCTCGAGCTGTGCTCCGAGATGGCGGTAACAGTCGTAGGTCATGTGCTCGTGCATGGCACCGCGTGAAAGGTAGATCAGCCTGAACACCTCATGGAGCCACCGGTTGTTGGCCAGGAGGCCGAAGAGCCGGAATGAGCGTCGGGGGGTGGACGGGATGCCCATCGGGGCCACCGAGGTGCCCCCGTCCGGGCCCGGACTGTCGAGGCCAAGCCGGCCCCGCAGCGCTTCGAAGATGGCGGCGTGGGCGAGCTCATGGGTCGACCAGACGGTCAGGAATCGGCGCTCCACCGTGTCGAGGTCGGGAAGCAGCGCGTTGACCTCGGCCACGTTCTGGGTGACGGCGGACTCCACGGCGGCGATGTAGGCGAAGACCTCTTCGAATCTCCTACGCAGGGGAACAGGGTTGTTGACGGTCAGGTCGACGGAGGCGAGCGCGATCGGCGGGTCGTCCTCCAGCCGTCCGACCCTCGTCAGAAGCTCAGTTGGTTGCACCGCCGCGCCTCCGCTGCTGCCGAACGTGAGGGTTCGGATCGTAGCGTGTGCCACCACAGCATGCCGAATGGGCGGGATGACCGAGAACCTACCGACCCGGAGGTCGGTGCCGTCCGAATCCGTTTCCGTGGTTGGCGGGGTCACGCCCAGATCGCCACCCACGCCACCGCGCCGCTGGGCCACCGATCCACCCGACCTTCCAGGATGAGCTCCGTCGTCGAGGCGTCAGGCGGTCCCGCGTCGGTGGTCTTCGTTGCTGGCCAGGCGCTCAGCCATGGTGCGACGCAGGTGTTCGGCGATCTGAGGTTGCCTCGTCAGCAGCTCCCGGAACTCGCGACGCCCGATGACGTCGACGATGACGTCGGTCGTGGCCACCACGGAGGCGGTGCGGGGGCGGCTGTCGAGCAGGGCGATCTCGCCGTAACACTCCCCGGCGGTGGGAGTGGCCACGATGGCGCCGTCCACCACGACCTCGACATCGCCCTGCAGCACGATGATGAACTCCTGGCCCACGGCTCCCTGCGTGGTGAGCTGACGCCCGGCCGGTAGATCCAGGCGCGTGGCCAGCATCGAGATCTCCTGGAGCTGGCTCTTGGAGAGCCCGCCAAACAGTGAGACCTGGGCCAGCATCTCGTCCGTCGTTCGCAGTTCCATCGTCCTCCTCCGCCATCAGGCTGTACCGATTCTGCCCCAGACGCGTTCGGCCTGCTCGATCTCCACCGAGGTGGTCGGCCGCGGACAGGACACCCCCTGGGTCTGGTTCCGGGCGATGGTGGGTTGGTCGCCATCGTCGACGAGGTGAGCCGTCGCCACGCCGCGGGCAGGCAGCAACGTGGTGGAGGAGTGGTCCTAGAGGAGGGCAGAATCCGTGCTTTGGTCATCCTTCGAGTCACTCGCGGCGAGGTCCAGACAGGTGGCAACTCGGTCAAAAGCCAGTCGACCCGAGCCGACGGTTGGTACTTGAGAGCTACTCCGTCTCGACTCTATGAACGCTACGAACCGACCGAGCATGTCACAACGCGTCTGAACCACGCACTCGGGGGCACCCCTGACGGCCACCGGCTATAATATGAACTTGTCTTGGCATACAATGACGAGGAGCATCAGTGACGGCCAACTACGTGATGAAAATCTCGTCCAACGGACAGGTGTCGATCCCAGCAGAGGCCCGGGCCCGATGGAACGCTGATCGGGTTGTGGTGGTCGATCTCGGTGACCGCGTGGTGCTTCGTCCCCTTCCCAGAGAGCCCGTCAGCGAGCTCCGGGGGAAGTACCGACGCGGTGTGAGCAGCGATCGGATCCGACAGCAGTCGAGGATTGACGAGTCGGCCGGAGAACGCCGGCGATGATTGTTCTCGATTCCTTCGCTGTCCTGGCACTGTTCAGAGATGAACCCGCTGCTCCGCTGGTCCAGCATCTGGTTGAGTCCGAGAAGGACGTGACGCTCACCGCGCTCGGCGTCTCCGAGGTGCTCGATCATCTGGTTCGAGCATTGGGGGCCGACGAGGACGAGGCGGTGCTGGATGTGGCTCAGCTCAGTCTGACGCTTCCGATCTCGGTCGACCTTGAGGTGGCTACGCAGGCCGGACTGCTCCGCGCCCGTCACTACCACCGCAAGAACCGAGCCGTGAGCCTTGCTGACTGCGTTGCGGCCGTGTCGGCACAAGTGACGAGCGCCCGACTTGCTTCAGCTGACCTGCACCTGCTCGACATGTGCCAGGAGGAGGGAGTCGCCGTCATTGCGTTACCGGACAGCACTGGGCATACCTGGTCGCCCTAATTGCCGGGAACGAGCCGATTATCGATCGACGCCGACAGGGACTTCGGAGATAGGCTTGCATTGAGGTCAGTTGAAGGTCGGAAGCCAATGAGCGAAGCGAATCCGAAGGGCTACAACTTCCAGGTCACGGTGACCAGTGGGCACGAGGCCGAGGCCAAAGCCGCCGAGATGGCGAAGAAGCCGAACCGATTAGGCATGTTCATCGTGAAGCTGCTGAAGGGCAGGCCAGGCTCGCACTAGCAAGAACGGTCTCCCTCACCTGGTTCTGGTGCTGACCGCTGAGTGGCGATGTCGGATCGATAGGTGTGATCAGCTCTTACGTTCGTGTCGCCGCCACCTGCCAGGCGAGGGCTCCGGCGGGATTCCAGGTGAGGTCGATGACGGTGGGTTCGATCAACTCGAGTTCCCATCCCTCTGAGAATGCAGTCCGAATCTCGTCTTGAGTCACCCGGCGCGGTCCCCAGTCACCCGGCTGGTGCTCGCTGAAACAGAGCATGTGAAAGTGACCACCAGGAGGCACTACCCCGGCGACGCTCTTGACGTAGCGTGAGCGTTCGCCATCATCGAGTACATGGAAGAGTCCGCAGTCGAGCACCGTGTCGAACTGCTCACCCAGTTCTACGAGTCCAAGGGCATCAGCCACCAGGAATCGCGCCTCAATGCCCCGCTCGGTTGCTTTCACGGTGGCCAGGTCGATTGCTTTTGCCGAAAGGTCGATTCCCAACACTTCGTGGCCGAGCGAAGCGGCCAGAAGGGCGTGCTCACCGGTCCCACATCCCGGATCGAGGACTCTTCCCACCAGGTTCCCGTCGTTGGCCAGGCGGTCGAACGCTGGCTGGGGCCGCCCGATGTCCCAAGCGGCCGGGGTCTCAGACGCATAGATCGCATCGAAATCGTGACGTGGACCCTGCATCAAAGCCATGCTGCCAGGAATCGGTCTGAGGTGCGTCAGTAAGCCGGATAGGTGGGGCAGCTGTCAGGCGCGACGGCGCCTAATCAATAACGGTAAATATCGCGCCAATCGGCAAAACAGGACTGCGGGGACCAGGTCGGGGACGTGGCGTAATGGGGTCTGACCAGGGGAGGAGCTTTGGAGCGGCTGAAGGGGATCGAACCCTCGTCATCAGTTTGGAAAACTGAGGCTCTACCATTGAGCTACAGCCGCGGGTGGTGCTGGTGACGGGTTGACCCTCACCGGTGAGAGGACACAGGTTAGCCCGGACCCCAGAGTGGTTCGTCAACGGTGAAGCCGACCGGTGTACCCCACCGGTTGCGGTAGGAAACCTCGTGGACCGGCCTCCGTGGCGCCACCCCCCACCGTCCCGTGGGATAGCCGAAGCTGACGCAGCAGGCCATCACCCACTGTTCGTCGGTGGGGACACTCAAGATCTCGAAGACTTCGTCGGGATGCCACAGGCCGAGCACCGCGGTCAGCGAACTGCCCACCCCCTCCGCCCTGGCGGCCAGCTGGGCACTCCAGATGGCCGGGAAGATGGACCCACCGGTCGGGTCGGCCTGGACGAACCCGAACAACAGCAGGGGCACGTCCTCAAAGTGGTCAGCCAACCACTGGGCTGAGCGCTGGACCTTTACCATGGCGATGCTCTCGGCTGCGTCGGGGTCGGCTCTCGCCGCGGCCAGCCGGTCGGCGTAGATCGTGGCCCAGAGCTGCTCGATGGCGTGACGGTAGAGCGGACCGATCCGTCCGATGACCGACTTGTCGTCGACGAGCAGGAAGCACCAGTTCTGGGTATTCCCTCCCGAAGGAGCCCGGATGGCGGCGTCGAGGATCCGAGCCTGGACCTCGGTGGGGATGGGGTCGGGCCTGACCCGGCGCATGGCCCGGGTGGTGTAGAGCGCTTCGGCGATGTCCATGGCATCCTCCCCTGGCGATGGCCCGGGCCACCCGGGTGGTTCGCTCACCGTAGCGCCGCCGGATGTCCCGGAACGGGTGATCCCGATCGCGGCGCGTCACCGGTGCCGCGCGGTGCTATGACCGGGGTCCATGATGGCTGCTCGGTCCGACCGCCAACCCGGGCGTCCCCGGGCCAGGGGACCTTCCGACGCGCGGGGACGCGGACCGGGTCGGAAGCCCGCCCTCTGTCCGTACGCGTCGAACTCGTGACCGGTGCCATCGCGGCCGGCGGCGGTTGCGTGGCCCGGGCCGGAGACGGACGAGTGGTGTTCGTCCGTCACGCCCTGCCCGGAGAGCGGGTCGTGGCCGAGGTCACCTCGGAGACCACCTCGTTCCTGCGTGCCGATACCGTCCAGGTGCTCGAGCCTTCGGTCCACCGGGTCGAGCCGCCCTGTCCACTGGCCGGTCCCGGTCGGTGCGGGGGGTGCGACTGGCAGCACGTTGCCCTCCCGGCCCAGCGGGAGCTGAAGCAGGATCTGGTGGTCGAACAGCTCCGGCGGCTGGCCGGGATCGACTGGACAGTGGTGGTCGAGGAGGTGGCCGGCGCTCCCGACGGACTGGGATGGCGGACCCGGGTGCGCTTCGCCGTCGATCGCTCCGGCCAGGTGGGACTCCACCGGCACCGGTCCCACGACATCGAGCCGGTGGCGAGTTGTCCTCTGGCCACCGACCAGCTCAACGAGGTCGGGGTCGGTCGGTCCTTGTGGCGAGGGGCCCACCACGTCGAGGTGACCGCCCCCGCCGGTGGGGGGCCGGCTCTGGTCTCGGTGGAGACCGGTCGGCGGGTCCTGGTCGACACGCCGGTCGTCGATGCGGGTCTGGTGGTCAACGGTCGGACACGGCGCCGTCCCGACCGTGTCCACATCCAGGTGGGACAGCATCGGTTCGGGATCAGCGCCGGCGTCTTCTGGCAGGTCCACCCCGGGGCCGCCGCCATCCTGACCGAGACCGTGTTGGCCGGTCTCGACCCCGGCGGCCGGGGACCGGGTGGCCGATCTCTTCGCGGGAGCCGGACTGTTCACGGTTCCTCTGGCCCACTCGGTGGGACCCCTCGGCTCCGTGGTGGCCGTCGAACGGAGTGGCCGGGCCTGCGCCGATGCGGTGAGCAACGCCGAGGGCCTCCACCACGTGGAGATCATCCGCTCCGAGGTCGATTCGGATCTCGTTGCCGACGGTCTCGGCTCGCCCGACCTGGTGGTACTGGACCCCGCCCGGGAAGGGGCGGGTCGGGCGGTCATGGGAGCCCTGGTGTCGCTCGTGCCGGCCCCCCGGGCCATCGCCTATGTCTCGTGTGACCCGGCCTCGTTCGCCCGCGACCTCCGGGTGGCACTGGATGCCGGATGGACCATGGACGCACTCCGGTGCTTCGACCTGTTCCCGATGACCGAGCATGTCGAACTGGTGGCCATTCTGCGTCCCCCACCGGGACCCCAGCTAGCCTGACCTGGTCATTCGTGTCGGCGCTGCTACCCTCACCCTGTGCGAGGTCGGACCGGGGTGTTCGTGGCCGTGGCGGTGCTGGCGTCGGTCGCCGCCGGGTGTTCGGGCGGCACCGCCAGCACGTCGACGACCCGGCCGCCCCAACCGGCCGGCTCAGTCCCATCACCGATAGCCGTCGAGGTGTGCTCCCACGATGCCCTGACCGAGATCAACTCGGCACTGGGGGAGCGGGCCGCAGTCTCGCACCCGACCTGGATCGACCACCTCTACGAGTGCCGATACACCTACCCCACGGGATCCATGCTCCTGTCGGTCAAAGAGCTCTCGAGCTGGGCCGAGACCACCCAGTACTTCGACAACCTGGCCACCACGCTCGGGAAGTCCCGTGAGCTCCAGGGCCTGGGCCAAGGGGCATTCCAGACCACTTCCGGCTCCGTGGTGGTACGCAAGGACTGGAAGGTCTTGCTGGTGGACTCCACCGGGCTGCCTGCCCAGTTCGGCGTTCCGCCGACCAGTTCAGGGGACGTGGCCGTGACGGTGGGCGACGTCATCCTCGGCTGCTGGGCGGGGGACTGACTCCGAAGTCGGCCAACCGGTCAGTAGGCCGCCTTTCCGGTGGCAGAGATGGTCTGGATCGAACCCAGGCACATCTCGTCCGAGGATCCGTCGCCCCAGGTCACGTAGCGAGGCGGGAGCTTGCGCAGCTGGGGGAGCTCCTGGCGCAGCGTCGGGTCGTAGGTGCAGGTGACCCCGACGGTGTCGCCCGGTCGGGTGAGCACGGGCGTCTTCAGCGTGTAGGACCTCTGGTAGTCGAAGTTGTAGTTCGTCACGTCGAGGAGGGTCTGGGCCCCAGGAGTGCCCGGATTGAGCACGATCTTCATACCCCGACCCAGGAGGTGCATGTGGACACCCAGCCGCACGATCTCACGGCCGCCCTGGACAGGCCAATCGCACGACGTGGTGTCACCAGCTGGAGGATCGGTCATGCTGCGGCCGCAGAATTGCTCCAGGAAGTCGACAAAACCCACCTGGGCCTGGCCGAACCGCTGGCCGAGATCGACCAGTGACGCCGCTCCGACTGCAGAGCGGACCGGTGACTCCGGCGGGACAGGGGATGTCAGGGCGGTGCGGGCATCAACTCGAGGGAGAGTGGCTTGAGGGCCGTGGTGGAGGGCACGGTGTGCAAGGTGAGTGAGGCGCTGACCGGCTTGTCTCCCCGGAGCAGGTTGTAGTGGATCTGCATGATGACCATGCTGCCGGCCGGGAGCTTCACCCCGGTACCGGTCGGGGAGGACGTCTTCGCCATGGCCGGGGGCCCATGCGGTGAGCCAGGGTGTCTGGGAGATCTGGGCCAGGCCCGTACCGGGAAGAGCCGTCTCGCCGAAACAGGTCCAACCTTTGCCGTCGACGTCGGCGGCTCTGGCTGCGGCCACCTCGTCTGGAGGGACCAGGAACAAGATGGCGTGATGGACCTCCACGCTGTTCGGATAGAACTGGCTGGAGACGATGAACGAGTTGCGGGTGACGTGCGGGTCGACCAGCGTGCAGTGGTAGTCGTCAGTCCCGCCGGACGGGGCATGGGGGGTGTAGGAACTGGCCCGCATGGTGATGCTGGTCACCGGGGGTGCCGAGGCGCCGGCGGTCGACCCCACCGAACCGATGGCCATCGCCGTTGCCGCCAGTACTCCGACCAGAACCAGACGCATCCCCCCCGATGACATCCCCGCATCCTATCGGTAGCGATCCCGGTGGTGCCGGCACGCCGCCGGGACGTCGCTACCGGGCCGGTTCGGCCCGTTGGCCATCGGACTACGAGGCGATCGTCACCGAGGTGGTGAACGAGACGTCGTGGGCTCCGAACGGTGTCGTCACGGTGAACCGCCAGGTACCCGGAGCGAGCACCACGACCTCGCTGAAGTGTCCCGGGGCCACGGTCAGTTGACGGAGCAGGTGGGGGGCACCGCCGGTGGGCGCGGCCGTCACCACCGGGTCCACGGTGGCCAGATCGGACGGGTTCCCCGAAAAGATGAGATGGAACTGATTCACGCCGACCCGACCGGGTAGGAGGTAGCTCTCCACCGAGCCGCCCCGGGGCAGGGCGTGGGTGGTGATGGACGGAAGTTCGGGCAGGAGGGACTGACCCCGGGCGGGAGACACGATCTGACTGACCACCGTGAGCCCGGCGAACAACACGATGGGCAGCGCCACTGAGGCCACCACTCCCCGTCGCCCTCTCAGGACGCGGGGAGGCTCGACCCCCGCGGGACCCGACCGACCCACCCGGGTGAGCCGCAGGCTGTTCAGGACCACGATGATGCTGGACAGTCCCATGGCCAGGGCGGCGACCAGCGGATCCAAGAGGCCGAAGGCGGCCAGCGGGAGGGCCGACACGTTGTAGCCCATGGCCCAACCGAAGTTCTGCACGATCACGGCATAGGTCGATCCGGCCACCCCCACGGCTGCCGGAACGCCGTGGAGGTCGTTGCCCAGCAGGGCCACGTCGCTGTTGGCCAGCGCCGCTTCGGAGCCGCTCCCGATGGCACAGCCGACGTCGGCGGCGGCCAGGGCCGGGGCGTCGTTGACCCCGTCGCCCACCATCATGAGATGCCTGGATCCCCGGCGCAGCTCAGCTACCGCGTCCATTTTCCCGGCCGGACTGAGCCCGCTGCGGGCGTCGGTGATGCCCAACGTGGTCGCCACGGTCTGGACCGCCGGCCGGCTGTCCCCGCTCAGGATGGACGACGACAGTCCCATGGCGGCCAGGTGGTGGACGGCATCACCCGCCTCGGGCCGCAGCGGCGTGGCCACCGCGATGGCCCCGATGGTCACGCCGTCCCTGTCCACCACGACCACCGTCTCTCCGGCGTCGTAGCGCTCCATCACCGCGGTGGTCATCGAGGCGGGGAGTTCGGCGGGAAGCATCCGGCCGACCCGCACGGTGTGGACGCCCACCATGCCAGTCACGCCCACACCGGGCAATGAGCGCACCGCCGACGCCGGCGCCACCGGCTGAGCCGACGTCATTGCCGCTCGGGTGACGGCCGAGGCGATGGGATGCTCGCTCTCCGCCTCGACAGCGGCCGCCATGACCAGGACATCGTCGGCGGTGGTACCGGGCACGGCGGTGACCGCGGTGACCACGGCGTGGCGTTCGGTAAGGGTCCCGGTCTTGTCGAATACCACCGCGTCCACTTTGGCCAATCGCTCCAGCACGTCACCGTTGCGGATGAAGATGCCCAGGGCCGCCGCCCGGCCGCAACCCACCATCATGGCCACCGGCGCGGCCAGGCCCATGGCGCAGGGGCAGGCCACAAGCAGCACAGCCAGACCGCTCAGGACGGCCTGGCCGGCGTTTCCCACTACCAGCCACCAGGCCAGGAAGGTCAGGGCGGCAGCGGCCAGAACGGCGGGAACGAACACACTACTTATCCGGTCGGCCAGGCGCTGGAGGGGGGCCTTGTCCCGCTGGGCGTCGTCGACCAGCCGCTGCAGGTGGGCCAGTACCGACTCGGCGGCCACCGCGTCGACCCGCAGTACCAACGCCCCTTCGCCGTTCCGCGTTCCTCCGGTGACCGGATCACCGGGCCCACGGTCCACCGGGAGCGGCTCGCCGGTGAGCATGGACTCGTCCACGGGTGACCATCCGGCCACGACGGTGCCGTCCAGGGGGACGGCCTCACCCGGGCGGACCCGTACCAGTGCTCCGACTGGGACGCTCTCGGGGGCCACCAGTTCGCCGACCTCGTCCTCGGTCCCCTTGACGACGCGGGCCGAGGGCGGTCGTAGCGAGAGGAGCGAGTGCATGGCCCGGGCCGCCCGTTCACGCGCCCGGGCCTCGATCGCCCGTCCGGTGACCAGAATGGCCACGATGAGCGGGGCCATGACGCCGTGCAGCCGGGCTGCGAAGGCCCCACTGCCGCCCAGGTGGACATGACGACCTCCGAGGGCGATGGCTTCCACGGCACTCACGGACAGGGCCGCCAGCGTCCCGAGGGCGATCAGTGTGTCCATGCTGGTCGCACCGTGTCGCAGCAGTCGGGCGCTGTCCCGGAGGAAGGGCCAGCCTCCGGCGAACTCGACCACCACGGCCAGAATCAGGACGGTCCAACCAGCCGTGGACGTCTCCGGTGCGGCCACGGCCACGGCCAGGGCGGCCAGGGCCAGAGGCCAGGAGACGAGCGCCCGTACCAACCAGTGGTCGGGGTCGGTACGGGCGGCCTCGGGCCGGTCGCCGACGACCGGAGCGGCGGTGTAGCCCACGTCGGAGACGGCCCGGCACAGCTGGTCCGTGTCGAGCCTGGTCGGATCGTAGGAAACGAATGCTCTGGTTGTGGCCAGGTTGACGGAGGCACTGGCCACGGCCGGGAGCCGCCCGAGCGTCCTCTGGATCCGAGCGGCGCAGGCGCTGCAGTGCATGCCGCCGAGCTCGAGCTCGGCCGTGGCCATGAGCAGGTCATCGGGCTCCGCCGTGGGCGTCTCCACTACGGGTGCCGACGTCACGGGGCGATCAGTGCTCCCTGTCGACCACGGTGGCCGAATAGCCGGCCTCGGCGACGGTGGCGCGCAGGGCATCGGCATCCATCAGGGAAGGGTCGAAGTGGACCACGGCACGGGCAGATCCGAGATCAACGGAGGCCGCACTCACGCCGGCCTGTTCGGTCAGCGTCTCCTCGATCAGCGCCACGCACGATCCGCAGTGCATACCCTCGACGGCCAACTGGGCGGTGGCCGCTCGGGCGGAGGGCCCCAGCGGAGCAGGGATCGGCCCGGGGGAGGTCGGAGGCTCAACGGGCTCGGGAGCAGCGGATACGAACGCGGAAGTCACCGCCACAGCGTAATTCGCCCGCCCGCACGAGCGAGCATCGGCCGCGGGTGGGCGTTGACCGTGCGGCTCATCCGTCGACCAGGCGTTGGAACTCCTCGTCCTGCACGCCGGCTGCCTGGTTGTCGGCCAGGTCCTCCAGCCACTGACGGGCCGGTTCGCTGTCGAGGGCCTCGACCATTTGCCGGGGAATGGCCCGCACCACGTAGTCCGGGGGCATGACCGGTTCCCGACGGTCCCGACGGTCCAGCGCCGCTTCGATGACGGGGGCCCACTTCGCCGCTCTCGCCGGGCCGGTCACGTCATCCCGCTCCACGAACTCAGGCAGCACTTCGGTCCCGAACAGTTCGATCGACTCCATGATGTCCTCGTTCCGGTTGCGGCCCGCCTGCATGACGAAGATCAGCTGGTCGACACCGGCCGCCTCGTAGCGCCGGAGGAACTGACGCAGTTGGTCCGGTGTGCCCACCGCACCGCGCAAGCCGGTCTGGTCCCCGGCGGCGGCCTTGGCCCCCAGCGTTTCGTGTCGGGCGGCCAGAGCCGCCTCGGGCGAGTACCCCATCGAACCCCGCCGGGCCAGGAACTCGGACCAGACGTCGGTGCCGGCAGGGACGTGGTCGCCGAAGACGTAGTAGTGGGCCAGCGAGTAGCCGAAGAAGTTGGCCCCCTCGATCCCGCGGGCCAGGGCGTCCTCCTCCTTCCGGGCGCACATCATCGGGGTGACGCATGCCACCTGGGGGTTGACGGCCAGGCCGACCGGAACGCACCGCTCCCGCAGCACCGCCTCGTAGTCGTCCACCCACTGCCGGGCGTCTTCGGGTTCGATGAAGGCGAAGCTAAGGGCGCCGATGCCCTTTTCCGCGGCTAACAGGATGGTGTCGCGCCGGCTGCAGGCCACCCACAGCGGTGGGTGCGGCTTCTGCACCGGCTTGGGCACCACATTGCGGGGCGGCATGGTCACGAACCGGCCATCGACTCCTCCGAAGGGCGTCTCGGTCATGCACCTGATGGCCACCTCCAGGCCCTCCAGCCATGCCTCCCGCTTCGTGCCGCGGTCGACACCGAACCCACCCAACTCGGCCTCCGAGGAAGATTCGCCCGTTCCGAACTCGACCCGGCCACCGGATACGAGGTCGAGCATGGCGATGCGCTCGGCGATGCGGGCCGGGTGGTTGTAGCCGGGCGCGGTCTGGACCACCCCGTGACCGATGCGCATCCGCTGAGTGCGCTGGCTGGCCGCGGCCAGGAAGACCTCGGGGGCACTGGAGTGGGAGTACTCCTCGAGGAAGTGGTGCTCCACCTCCCAGAGGTACTGCACCCCGAGACGGTCGGCGAGCTCGATCTGGTCGAGGGCGTCGGCGATGAGCCGGTGCTCGCTGCCCTCATCCCAGGGACGGGGCAGTTGATGCTCGTAGAAGATGCCGAATTTCATGATCGTCCCGTTGGCCGGGCACAGGGGCAGGATGACACGAGAGACCGCTAGCCCAGGTCCACAGGTCCGGGTGGTTCGGAGAGGGTCCCGTCGTCCGCCCGAACCACCGATCCGAGGGAGAGCATCTCTTCGACCAGGTCATCGCCGTCCGGCCGTCCGGCCAGCGCTTCGTCGATCTCGGCCATGACGTAGCGGAGATTGTCCTGTCGGCGCAGCAGCAGGGAATCCCGCAGTGCCCGATCCCACAACCGACCGATCATGTCGGTACCGGCATGGTGCCGGCCGCCGCTCCCCACCCAGGTCCTGTCCCGCATCTCCGAGAGGGCGGTACGGAGGTAGGCGACGTGAGGAGTCTCGTCGGCGCGGATGTGGGAGACCAGCGTGGCCGCGGATCCGTCCCCGGCCACCAGCGTCGCGTCCCCGAGCACCTCCTCGGCCCAACGGAATCCGTGGAAGGCGGAGATCTCGATCAGCAGCAGGCCGATCATGCGCCCCACCACGGTCTCCAGGGTGAAGTCGATGTCGTCGGGCAGTACCCGTTGCTCCAGGGCCGCCCGTCGGAGCCGGTCCAGTTGTTCCGGGGACTTCGGCCCGGGATCGATGCCCATCCGGGCCAGCATCCTGGCGGTCTGGTCCTCGGTCACCGGCTGCTCGAAGGCGATGTCCCGGGCCACGAACCACATGCGGTCGTGACCGGCCTGATCGCCGAAACCGGACTCGTCGCGGGCGTGGGCCTCGAAGAGCCCCCTTCCGATGTGGTCGATGGCCGTACCGGTCACGTCCTCGTCGAAGGTGGATGGGAAGTCGGGTACGGGCAGGTGACGGAGCATGGCGCCGAATCCCTCCACCGTGCCGATCCGGGTCAGGGCACTGATGATGGGCTGGGGCGCCCCTGACCGGATCAGCAGCTTGGACTGGGCCACGTTGGGGAAGTTCTCGGGCCAGGTCTCGAGGGGCACGTCGAGGATGGGCGTGGCGAACTGGCCCCGGCGCTGTTCCTCCCAGGCCTCGATGGCCGGCCACCGGTTCTTGGTGCGGGGGGACAGGTACCGGCCCTGGTCGTCGAAGCCGCCATGGCAGCGCACGCCTCCGACCCGGAGGGGTTCGACCATGGCGTGGTCTTCCAGAAGCTCCTCGGCGGTGAACTCGGTCTGGGCCGTCGTCATCGGCTCAGGGCCGGGAGCGCCGCCGGTTCACGTCGTGGGCTCACGGTCATCAGGGTCCCCCTCCTTCGGCACCGCACCTGTCGACGAGTGTAGGGGAGTCCCGCATCCCGGGGCCGGCTACCCGATGGAGACGGCCCCGGCCGATTCGCTGACGAACGCCACGGCGGCCGTCTGGTTGAGGGGTCGGGCCATCAGGAAGCCCTGACCCCGGAGACAGCCCAGCTCCACCAGGTGGCGGAGCTGGCTCTGGTGTTCGATGCCCTCGGCGATGACGTCCAGCCCGAGGGTCCGGGCCAGACCCATGATGGCGGTGACGAGGGCCATACTCTCCTCGTCCCTGCCGGGCCAGAGGGTCGATGAAGGACTTGTCGATCTTGAGCACGTCCACCGGAAAGCGCTGGAGGTGGCTGAGGGAGGAGTACCCGGTCCCGAAGTCGTCCACGGCGATGCGGATGCCCAGGGAACGGAGTTCGAACAAGCGCCTGGGTGGCGCGGGCCGGGTCCTCCATCAAGACGCTCTCGGTTACCTCCAGCATGAGCTGGCGGGGGTCGATACCACTGAGGGCCAGCGCGGTGCGGACCTCGTCGGTCAGTTGGGGTGACACCAGTTGGCGCCGGGACAGGTTGACCGACAGGGTCAGCGCCTCCCCGGACTGCTCACCCCAGGCGGCCAGCTGCTCGCACGCCTCCACGAGGACCCACCGCCCGAGGGGCACGATGAACCCCGTTTCCTCGGCGATGGGGATGAAGCGAAGCGGCTCGACCTGCCCGAGGTGCGGGTGGTTCCAGCGCACCAGGGCCTCGAAACCCTGGAGCTGCCGGTCGACCAGGGACACGATGGGCTGGTATTCGAGGAAGAACTCCGAGCGCCCGAGGGCCCAGCGGAAGCCGTTGGTCAGGTCGAGTCGTTCGAGCATGCGCGAGCGCATCGAGGTGCGGAACACCTCGACCCTGTTCTTGCCGGTTTCCTTGGCTTCGTACATGGCGGAGTCGGCCTCGGAGAGGAGCTGCTCGGTGGTCTTGCCGGGCTCGCCGTAGGCCACGCCCACGCTGATGGACAGCCCGATCTGGTTGCCCTCGAAGTCGGGGGCGTCCCGGAGAACCGAGACGATGCGATGGGCGAAGTCCACAGCGGCGTCGGGCAGGCCCACGTCGACCATGAGGACGGCGAACTCGTCTCCCCCCAGGCGGGCCACGGTGTCGCCGGGCCGGACGATGGAGGTCAGCAGCCGACTGGCCCGGACGAGGACGCTGTCACCCACGTGGTGCCCCAGCGTGTCGTTGACGGTCTTGAACCCGTCGAGGTCGCCGAAGCACAGAGCGACCGTCCGCCCCGTGCGCTGGGCGGAGGCCAGGGCCTGCTCCACCCGGTCGTGGAGCAGGGCCCGGTTGGCCAGGCCGGTCAACTCGTCGTGGAAGGCCAGGTGGCGCAGGTCGGATTCCAGAGCTTCCCGCTGGCGCAGCGATGACTCGAGGGCCCGGGCGTGGATCTCGATTTCATTGGTCTGGCCGGTGATGGTGCCGATGAGCCACATCATCCGGAGGTAGATGAGGGCGAAGACGGCGATGCAGATACCGGCCATGACCGGGACATTGACGGATCCGCCGAGGGCGCTGGCCACCAGCAGGGTGCTGGGGGGTACGAAGCCGGCAAAGGCCACGGCCGGGACGCGGTGCCGGCCGTCGTTCTCCCGGAGGTAGATGTTGGGCTTCACCCGGGGCGGGGGTGCCTCGGTCTCGGCCATCGAGGGATGGAGGGCAGCAGCACCGAGGAGGACAAAGGCCACGAGGAACAGGGCATTCACGCCACTGGTGGCTGTGTAGCGGCCGTGCAGCGCCAACAGGTCGTAGACCATGTCGGCCACCGCCAGCGTGACCAGGGACGCCGCTACCAGCTTGTGGGCCGGACGGTTGGCCCGCCCGAACAGTAGGGCACGGAAAATGATGAACACCAACAGCACGTCCATGATCGGGTAGGCCAGAGTCACCAGCTTTCCGTCGAGGGCCAGCGAGGTGTCGCGGATGTACGGCGTGCATGACGAACTGCCACAGGAACGTGAGACCGGCCATGGCCATGATGGCGGCATCGGCGTTGTCCTCCCGCTGGGCCGAAGAGCCCGGCCTGCGGGTGAGGCGAAGCAGTCCGGCGAAGACCAGGGGATAGCCGAGCAGATAGAGGCCATTACCCACCGAAGGCAACGGTACTGCTCGGTGGAGGATCAGGCCGTATGACGACTGGACGGCGTCTCCCAGGGTGAAACTCAGCGCCCCCAGGGCCAGGAGATACCAGCTGAGCCGATCCGGAGGCCGGTGGAGGAGGGTGCCGATGAGAATGGCGGCCACCGTGCCCAGTCCGATGGCCAGGTAGACGGCGTCGCGGCCGGTGGAGCCTGGGACCGCGAAGTACCCCGCCGTCACCGCCCCTCCCGTGATCACCCAGCACTTCCAGGCGTTCTGCCTCATGCTCCGATTTCCGCTTCTGTCGGCTCGATCCCCCTCTATCGGCTCCGATGCCGTTCTGATTTAGTCCGGGCCGGGCGGGCAGTCGGCGGACCGGTGCTCCGCCCGGACGGGAGCTACGGTGGCCCCGTGGCCACCATCGTCGACAAGGACCAGCTGGTCCGCCTCCTGGTCCAGGAGTTCGAGGCCGTGACCTCGGTGGTCACCGGCCTCACCGACGACGAGTGGGCGGCGGACTCGTGTCTGCCCGGCTGGTCGGTTCACGACGTCCTCGGCCATATGATCGGGACCGAGCTGATGCTGTCAGGCCGGGCTCCCCCGGTAGCCGATGTCGCCCACCTCGAGCCACATGAGGAACCCGGTGGCCGAGGCCAACGAGGTCTGGGTGGAATCCATGCGCCCGCGGTCCGGATCGGAGATGGTGGCGGGTTGGACCGCCGTCACCGATGAACGGATCGCCACCCTGGAGGCCATGACGCAGGCCGAGTTCGACGCTCCGTCGTGGACCCCGGTGGGAAGCGACGAGACCTACGGGCGGTTCATGAGGATCCGTCACTACGACTGTTACATGCACGAGCACGACATCCGCCTAGCCCTCGGGCTGTCCGGACGCGGCGACCCTGACGCCGTGTCTTCGTGCCTCGAGGAGGTGGCCACCGGCCTGGGCTACATCGTCGGACGTCGGGCCGGCCTGCCCGACGGCTCGCGCGTCAGGATCGACCTGACCGGAGACGTGGAACGGACCTTCCTGATCAACGTGGACGGGAGGGCAGCGGTGGTGGACGCCCTGGACGGTCCGGCGACGATCGGCATCCAACTTGCGGCATCCCTGTTCCTCCGCCTGACCGGTGGGCGTGACGATGGCCCATCGGCACTGGGCAGCGGGGTCCATCTGACCGGCGACATCACGCTGGCCCAGCAGCTGGTAGACAACCTGGCTTTCACCATCTGAACTCGTCGCCACCACCCAGCCGTGCCACCGACCGGCTCAGGGGTCGCTGGCCTCCGACGGCCGGCCTGGCGCCCTGGGCACCCCGGCGACAGCGGCCAGGGGCGGCCCGCTCAGCCGGTAGCCGATCCACTCATCAAGGGGTTCCGCACCGAGGGAGCGGTAGAAGTGGAGGGCCTGCTCGTTCCAGTCAAGCACCGACCACTCCACGCGGGCGTATCCCGAGCGGTGGGCGATGGCCGCCAACTCGGCGATCAGCGCCCGGCCCACCCCCGACGAGCGTGCCTCAGGCCGCACGTAGAGGTCCTCCAGATGGATGCCGTGTCTCCCCGTCCAGGTGGAGAAGGTGAGATACCAGATAGCCATCCCGATGGTCCGGCCCTGTTCTTCGGCCACGTGGGCGAACACGGCGGGGGAGGGTCCGAACAGGGCGTCGTGCAACTGACCGCCGGTGATCTGCACGGACTGGGGGGAGCGCTCGAACTCGGCCAGGTCATGGATCAAGGCCACGAGGACATCGACATCGTCGGGGACGACCGGTCGGATCATCGGTGCAGGTTATCCAGTGTCCCGGTGACCCATCGGTTGGGCCCCGGTGCCTCGATGGACCTCGCCGGTCAGGGAATGAGCAGCACCCGGCCGAAGGCCTGGCGGCTCTCGATGTAGGCGTGGGCTTCGCCGGCCTCCTCGAGGGCGAAGGTCCGGTCCACCACGACCTGGAGCCGTCCGTCGGCGATATCGTCCAGGTGGCCGGCGATCATGGCGTGGGCGCGATGGCCGAGGAACAGCTCGGCACCCAGAAAGTACCCGACCAGTGTCTGGTTGTTCCCCCGCATCGTGCCGATGTCGAGCCGACTGGGATCCTCGCGACCGGCGTCGCCGAAGGTCACGCAGCGACCGCGATAGGCCAGACAGAGAAGGCTCTTTTGCAGGTTCGAGCCACCCACCGAGTCCACAATGACATCGGCCCCTCTCCCGTCGGTGGCCCGGCGCACGGCCTCGACGAAGTCCACGGCGCTGTAATCGATCCCGATGTCCAGGCCAAAGGGGGTGAGGCGGTCCAGGCGTTCGGGACTCGATGCCGTAGCCAGGACCCGGGCTCCAGCCCGCGCCGCCAGCTGGATGGCGGCGATACCCACCCCGCTCGGCCCCGGCGTGGATGAGCACGGTCTCCCCCTCCCGGAGCCGGCCGAACTCGAACAGGCAGTCGTCCGCCGTGCCGAAGGGTACCGGCACGCAGGCGGCTTCCCGGATGGGCACGCCCTCAGGAACGGCCCAGCAGAACGCTTCGCCCACCGCTCGCAGCTCGGCGTGGGAACCATCCACGCCCACGGTGACCACACGGTCCCCCTCGTGCAGATTGGTCACGCCGGGCCCGGCGGCCACCACGGTTCCGGCGCACTGGTAGCCCACGATGTGGGGTGCGGAGGTCATGGGTCCGCCCAGGCGATTCAGGGTGTCACCGCCCTCGATGCTCACCGCCTCGACTCGCACCAGCACCTCGCCACCTGCCGCCACGGGATCGGGGACGTCCTCGTAGCGGAAGACCTCAGGACCGCCGGTCTCGTAGTACACCGCTGCCTTCATGGCCCGTTCCTCCATCGGTCAACCGCCGTCGGCTCCCTGGTGGGGACCACCCTAGGCAGAAGTGCGGGTGGCCGTGGCGGGGGTCGACGAGACCGCCGTCCGTCTCCTCAACTCTAAACTCTCAACTCTCAAGGTAACCGTCTAGATGAGCATGAGGGAGTGGCCGGCCGGGACCGGGTGGCGAACCGACAGCCGGGGCGTGGGCCAAAGGCTCCGGTCGTCCCTCAAGGGCGTCGGTCGTGGTGCCGATGAACAAGTGTGGGAAGCACTCCTGATGGCGGAAGCGATCTTGAGCGCCGCTCCCGCCCGGCGGAGGGCTCGTTGGCCGAGGTGGAGGCGGAGGCACTGGCCCAGGCGCAGCAGCGTCCGCGCGGGGTCTCGCCGCTGGTCCTGTCCAACGCCGTCGGACTGGCGGCGCTCGGGGTACTGGTGGTCTTCCGCCACTATGGGCTGGTCGCCCGCGCCCCGCTCTGGGCCTACGTGGGCGCCATCGGGGGATTCATCGTCATCGCCATGCTGGTCGAACCGTGGCACAGCGCTCCTCCCGGGTCGCTCCGACGGCATGCCCGGTTGGCCGTGCACGTGCTTGCGGTGACCGTGGTGATCTACATGACGGGTTGGGGACCCGCACTGGGGATGGCCTACGCCTTCGTGGCCGTGCAGGAATTGCAGATGTGGGGCGCGTACCTGTGGCGCTCGGTGATGGGGTGGTCCCTGCTCACCATCGCCACCGCTCAGGTCTTGGTGTGGTTCGGCTTACTGCCCTCCATGCTGACCCGGTCCCAGGCCGAGACCATCGGCGCCCTGGGCGCCTTCGTGCTGGCCATCGTCGTCCGGATGGTCGGGGCCACCGGCGAGAAGAAGGAGCGGGCCGAGGCCCAACTGGCCCATCAGGCCCTCCACGACATCCTGACCGGTCTGCCCAACCGAGCGCTGTTCTACGACCGCACCGACAAGGCCCTGGCGCGCTCGGCCGTCGACGGCTCGTCCACGGCGGTGATGCTGTTCGACCTCGATCGCTTCAAGGAGATCAACGACACCATGGGCCACAACTACGGCGACCGGGTGCTCACCGAAGTCGGGCCCCGGGTCACTTCGGTGCTCCGGGCCGGGGACACCCTGGCCCGTCTGGGCGGGGACGAGTTCTGTGTACTCCTGCCCCGGGTGGGTGGGGAGTCGGACGCGCTGGCGGTGGCCAACCGGATCATCGCCGTCCTCGAGTTCCCCTTCGAGGTTGGGGGGACGGTCCTCGGCATCGAGGCCAGCTGTGGGATCTCACTGGCTCCGGCCGACGGTCGCAGCTCCGACCTGCTTTTGCAACGGGCCGATGTGGCCATGTATGTGGCCAAGGAGACCCAGGCTCATGTAGTCGTGTACCGGGACGAACTCGACATCAACACGCCAGACCGGTTGGCGCTCCTCGGCGATCTCCGCCACGCCGTGAACAGGAATGAGCTCGTCCTGCACTACCAACCCAAGGCCTCCTTGCACACAGGGCATGTCGAAGGGGCCGAGGCCCTTGTCCGGTGGCAGCACCCCACGCTCGGCCTCCTCTACCCGGATTCGTTCATCCCCGAGGCCGAGAGGACCGGACTGATCGAGCCCATCACCCACTGGCTCCTCGACGAGGCCTTGCACCAGTGCCGGCGATGGCTCGACGAAAACGGTCCAACCGGCTCCGTCGAGCTGTCGGTGGCCGTAAACCTGTCGACGCGTAGTCTCTTGGATGCCTCGTTGCCCGAGGTGGTCCGGGTGGCACTGGCCAGGTGGCAGGTGCCTCCTCATCTCCTCGACCTCGAGATCACCGAAACCATTATCATGACCGACCCGACCAGGGCCCGACGGGTCCTGACCGAGCTGGCAGAGATGGGCGTCACCCTGTCCATCGACGACTTCGGGACCGGCTATTCGTCCTTGGCCTATCTCCGCGACCTGCCTGTCCACCAGCTCAAGATCGACCGCACGTTCGTCGTCGACATGGTGGGCGACTCCGACGATGCCGTCATCGTCCGGGCGGTGGTGGACTTGGCCCGCAACCTTGGCCTGCGCACCGTGGCCGAGGGGGTCGAGGACCTCGCCACCTGGGAGCAGCTCAGCCAACTGGGCTGCGACAGCGCCCAGGGCTACTTCCTGGCGCGGCCCATGTCACCTCATGGCTTCTCGAGCTGGTTCCATGCCTGTTCCGGTGTACTGGTGGCCCCCACGCCCGCGTCGATGGGCACTACATGGTGACCACACTGGCGGCCCCGTGGCGTGCCAGTGTCGGCGATAAGCGCGGTCAAGTCACCCGGCCGTCGTGCCGATGGACCGAGCAATGGAATCCCGATCAGCGAGGCGTCCGAGAGTGGGCGCAGAGGGCCCGCCGCCGCTCCTCGGAGCCGACCACGCGGTTCCCGACAACGGTGGAGTAGACGGCCCGATGGACCCGATGGTGAGTGCGGAACGGATCGAGCTGGGCCGGGCCCTGCTGGCCCGCGCCGACGAGGTCGGTCAGATGGTCGACGAGCAGTTCGCCGTAGACCTGCGGGGCAACGCCTACGCCACCGCCCGGCTGGGCACCGAACTCATCGGCCGGTGGCTCAGCACCGACCAGGTGGCCTCGGACGAGGACGAGACAGTGCTGGCTCAGCAGGGGGAGCAAGCCATCCTGGAGGACGCCGTGCTGGCCAGCGTGGCCAAGGCCTACTTCGCGTGGCGAGACATCACGATTGCCGTTCTGAAGGAGGAGGGCTACCGGCTGGGCGTGAGCGAACACCTCCTGACTCTGGCCACCAACGTGGTGCGCTTCAGCTGCGACGGGAGCCTGGTCCGGATCATCCGGCAGTTCGACGACACCCGCCGTTCCCTGCAGCAGCGTCTCAACGAGGAGCAGGCCCGGCTGGCCCACCGTGCCCTGCACGACCAACTGACCGGTCTGCCCAATCGAGCGCTGCTGGCCGATCGGCTCCGCCAGACGGCTGCATCACTGTCGCGACGTGGGAGTGGGGCCGTCCTGCTGTTTTTGGACCTTGACAACTTCAAGGCCATCAACGACCGGTTCGGCCACCCGGCCGGCGACTGCCTGCTGGTGGCAGTGGCCAACCGACTGCAGGCCCTGGCTCGGGCCGGGGACACCGTGGCCCGTCTCGGTGGTGACGAATTCGTGGTCCTGGCCGCTGATCTCACCGACCCGGAAGGCGCGGCGAGCTCGCTGGCCGAACGGATCCACCTGGCCATGCGCGAGGCCGTGCCGGTCGGGGAGCGGCAGCTTCACACCTCGGTCAGCATCGGGATCACGTCGGTGCTCCCCGACTCCGACCCCGAAGTGATCCTGGCCCAGGCCGATGCAGCCATGTACCAGGCCAAGCGGGGAGGACCGGCCCGCTATGAGGCCTACAACCCGGTCATCGGCGAGGACATGCGACGCAGCAGTCAGCTGGCCCACGAGCTGCGGGGAGCGTTCGAACAGAGCCAGTTGGCCATCCACTACCAGCCGTTGTTCACCATCCACGGAGAGGTGGTGGGCATGGAGGCGTTGCTCCGCTGGCGCCATCCCGAGCTCGGGTCGGTGACACCCGATGAGTTCATCCCGTTACTGGAGCGGAGCCGCGAGATCGTGCCCGTGGGTCGGTGGGTGCTTCACGAGGCCACCCGGCAGTGCCGCACCTGGCAGGACCAGGGCTATCCGGGCCTCACCGTGTCCGTCAACATCTCGGCTCGACAACTCCAGGATCCGGACTTCGCCGATGACGTCCGTCACGCCCTGACTCTGGCCGACGTGGATCCACGATGCCTGATCCTCGAGGTCACCGAGTCGGCTCTGGTCGTGGACATCGCCCGGATCGCACTGGTGATGCGGCAGGTACGGGACCTCGGTGTCCACATCGCCCTGGACGACTTCGGAACCGGCTATTCGTCGCTGCTCTACCTGAAGGGCCTGCCCATCGACCGCCTGAAGGTGGACCGCAGTTTCGTATCGGGCCTCGGCTCGGACGGGCAGGATCCGACCATCGTCGCCACCGTGGTGGACCTGGCCCACAAGCTGGGGCTCCAGGTGGTGGCCGAGGGCGTGGAGACCGAGGCCGAACTGGCCGCCGTCGGCGAGATGGGCTGCGACGAGGTCCAGGGGTTTCTGTTGGGACGGCCCGGTCCGGCGAGTACCCTCCCGGCTGTCCACCGGGTCATGAGCGAGTCGTAACCGGCTTCAGCTCAGGCGTCCGCCGGGATGGACTGCTGGGTGTCCATCATGTCGGCCATCACCATGGTGATGAACTCGTTCGCCTCGTCGGTCATCCCCCCGGCCACGCCGCCGTAAATGGCCCCGGACCGGGGTGATTCGGACCCGTGCTCGACGGCATAGACCACCGCGTCGGCCAGGTCGGCGGCGAAGGAGTCGGTCAGGCCGGGTCGGGTCTGTGGTCGGGTCACCGCCATGTGCAGCGCATTGGGATACTGCTGACCGTTGAAGCGCCAGCCCGCGGTCCCGCATGAAATCGTTCACGTGGTAGATGTCGAACTCGTCCGAAGTGAAGCTGAACAGGAATGTCGGGTTGCCGAGAATCCGGAGCTCGGGGTGTGAGCGCACCGCTTCTTTCATGGTGGTGGCGGTCTCGAAGATGGCCCGGGCGTAGCGGAGGTAACCCGCCCGGCCGAGGTGCACCATCGACGCCCAGGTGGCGGCGAGCAGGCCACCCGAGCGGGAGCCGTCCATCCCCGGGGAGCAGTATTTGCCGCCGCTCCAGTCGGTGAGAAAGAAGTACTGGGCGTTGCGGAGGCCCTTGTCCCGGAAAGCCAGCACCGAGGTGCCCTTCAGGGCGTAACCGTACTTGTGCGTGTCGGCGGAGATGGACGTGACTCCGGGGTGCCGGAAGTCGAAGATCGGGATGTCGTACCCCAGCTCCTGGCCAAAGGGCAGGATGAACCCACCCAGGCAGCCATCCACGTGGAGGCCGACCCCGTGGGCCAGCGCGATCTCCGACAGGGCTCCGATCGGGTCGACCGTCCCGTAGCCGTAGTTGCAGGCCGAGCCCACGATGGCCACGGTGTCGGCGTCGATGTGGCTGTCGACCCATGCGGTGTCCACCTCGGTGGTCACCGGATCGACCGGTGCGGTGCGTAACTCGATGCCGAACAGGTGACAGGCCTTGTTGAACGCCGGGTGGGCCGTTTCCGGCTTGATCACGTTGGGGCGGATGATGCCCCGCTCCCGGGCCGACCACTCGCGGTAGGCCAGCATGGCGTGCGAGATGCTGCCCGTTCCTCCGCTGGAGATGAGTCCGGCCGGATCACCGTCACTGACCGTCTCGGCGTGCAGCATGTCGAGGGTCATGGTGATGATTTCGGCCTCGAATTTGGTGGCGCTCGGACACATGTCCCGCTGTAACACGTTCACGTGGGCGAAGTTCCCGAAGGCCTCGGTCAGGAACCGGTAGTGGTCGTGGTCGCCGCAGTACATGGTGCCTGAGCACTTCCCCGACTCCCATGAGGCGTCCTCCTCTGTGGCCATGGTGCGGAGGGCTTCGAGGATCTCGTCACGCGGTGTGCCCTGTTCGGGGAGCGTGCGGTGCACGGCGTACCGACCGTCGTAGGGGAACGTGCTCATGGTGTGGTCTCCTTGGAGGATCGGGTCACGTGTGGGCGGGCGGGGTGACGCGGGTTACACCGGGAAGGCGGGTCGCCCCGCCTGGCGGGTTCATGCACCTCGGGGGTGCATGCTGGCTGCACGGTACACGGCGTCGATGACGGCCATGTTGGCCGTGGCGTCGGCCGGAGGGGTGAGCACCGGGCCGTCTCGCAGGACGGCGTCGCAGAACGCATCTAGCTGGTAGGCGTAGGTCGGGCGCCGTGAAGTGAACTCGCGCCGCCGGCGACCCCGGGTCCGAACGGTCAGCCAACTCACGCTCTGGGGGGCGATGGGATTCATCACCCGCATCTCGCCCCGGTCACCGGTGACCCGGGCCTCCAGGCGGAGAACCGCCGACGACCACATGGAGCAGTGAACCGTGGCGGTGTGTCCGCCGGGGAAAGCCAGTCGGGCGTCCATGGCCCGGTCGACGTCGGGGGTGTGCAGTTTGGCTCGGGCCGAGACCACCGTGGGCTCTTCCCGTCCGAGGAACCGGGCCCAGTGCACCACGTAGGAACCCATGTCCATCATGGCCCCCCCGGCCAGGTCGGCCTGGTAGCGGATGTCCGATTTCCGGGGGATGGGCGCGCACAGCCACGCCTCGATGTGCCGGAGCTCACCGAGCTCGCCGCTGTCCACGATCGCCCGCATCCGCCTGGCCAGGGGGTGGTAGCGGTAATGGAATGCCTCCATGACCACCAGACCGTCCCGACCCTTGGCCCGGTCGGCCGCCGCCGCCACCTGCTCGGCCTCGGCGGCGTTGGCGGTGAAGGGCTTCTCACACAGAACGTGCTTGCCGGCGGCCAAAGCGTGCAGGGTCCACTCGGCGTGCAGGCTGTTGGGCAGTGGGATGTAGACGGCGTCGATCTCGGGATCGGCCACCACCGCCTCGTAGCTGCCCTTCACCCGGGGGATCCGGTACTTCGTGGCATAGTCGATGGCCCGGCCCAGATCGCGGGCGGCGACGACGTCGGCGCTGACCTCCGGATTGCTGCGGGCCGGCCGGATGAGGGCCGCCGGGGTGATCCGGGCGGTCCCAAGGACTCCGAATCGGACAGCGCTGGCCGGCATCACGGTTGACCTTCCTGCTGGGGTGGTACTGGACGGGAGGATATCGTCGCTCCTGTGGCCGTGCCTCTTCCTGACCCCTCCGTGGAGAACCGCCGTCCTCCGGACGCTGCCGAGGTCCTGGCCCTGAGCCGTGGGGTCCTCGGCGTGGTGGCGCCCGACGGGGGGCTCACGACCCTCCAACGGCTGCTCATCGAGGCGGTGGTGTCGGCCATGACCGGGATCCCGCCCGACCTGTCGGCCGAACCCGCCTCCCCCGAAGCCTTCGCCGGGGCACTCGCCCTGCGCTCCCTGGGGTTCCGGACCCGCATCGTGCAGATGGTGATCCTGTATGTGCTGGTACTCCAGCCCGTCCCACTCGACGTGGTGGACCGAGTGGAACGGTTCGCCCGGGAGGCCGGTGTCGATGAAGGAATGCTGTCAGTGGCACACGAGTTCGCCACCGGCAGCCTGGGCCTGGCCGCCCTGGACTTCGAGCGCAACGGCTACGCCTCCACGTGGAAGGCCGAGGACGAGGAGCTGCTGCACGTCTCCACCCACGTGGGCGGGGTGTGGGACACCGTGCCCGATGACCCCGCTCTGGCGGCGAGGTGGCGGCGACTGGAGGACCTTCCACCGGGCACCCTCGGGCGCCGGGTGGCGGACTTCTACCGGGCCCGGGGCTTCACCTATCCCGGCACCCCGGATTCAGCACCGCCGCTTCTGGCCCAGCACGACTGGGTCCATGTGACTGCCGACTACGGCACCACCGTCGAGTCCGAGCTCGAGGTCTTCGCCTTCATCGCCCGGGCCAACGACGACATGCGGGCCTTTTCCCTGCTGGCCATGGTGGTGTCGCTGTTCGAGACCGCCTACCTGCCTACCGGGGCCGGCCTGTTCGAGGCCGACGCGGGTCATCTGTCCCAGGCTGGCGTGGCCACCCGGTTGGGTGACGCCATGCGTCGAGGGGCCCTGTGCACCGGGAGCGTCGACTTCCTCCGCATCGACTGGTTCTCGCTCGCCCACCTGCCCGTCGAGGAGGTACGCCGCCGCTTCGGAGTGGCGCCCAAGTCGGCCGGAGCAGTCGAGCAGGGGTCGGTGGGCCCGTGGGAGCCCGGAGGTATCAGCCCGTTCCAGTGGGAGGCGGGCCGGGCTCTGGCCAGCCGTGCCGGGCGTCCCTACGACTCATTCGGGGCCAGCTGTCAGCCGACCTCTCGCAGCGGGGTGGCTTCGAGCGCGCAGTGAGTCGTGTGGTCCTCCGTCGATGAGGCCGCCGGGCCGGTGCCCCGGGCCGGATTCCGGATCCCGACCGCCGCGGCCACCCCTCCGGCCACGCACCAGGCCCCGGCGATGACCACGGCACGCTGAAACCCACGGGTCAGTTCGTCAGGGTGCAGGTAGCTGAGGCCGGTGATCCCCCCGAGGGTGGGCAGCACGGCCACGGCGATGAGACTCCCGAGCCGGGCCACGTCGTTGTTGATCGCCGAGGCCAGGCCGGCATGGGTGGGGGAGACGGCGTTGAGGGCGGTGGCGGTCAGGGGAGCCACTGTGACGGCTAGGCCCAACGCCAGCACGAGCACCGCCGGCAACACGTCGGCGGCGTAGGAGGAGCCATCCGGTGCCCGGGTCAGCAGGACCATGCCGGCTCCCACCACGATCGGGCCGACACTCATCTGGAGCCGTGGACCGATCACCGTGGCCAGCCGTCCGGATCGGGACGAGAGGGCCAGCATCACCACGGTAACAGGGAGGAGTGCGACCCCCGACTCGAGCGGTGTGTACCCGTTCACGACCTGCAGCACCACAGGGAGCAGGAACAGCGACGCCCCCGAGACCGGCGTAGACGACGAAGGTCACGACGTTGGTCACGGTGAACTGCCGATTGCGGAACATGCCGAGGGGGAGCATGGGGGACACCGAACGGGATTCGACCCGGGCGAAAGCCGCCGCGCCGATCACGCCGACGGACAGGGAGGTCAGCACGGCAGCCGACGACCAACCCCGCGAGGGACCCTCGATGAGGGCGTAGGCCACTGCGGCCAGGGAGACCGTGGCCAGTGTGGCCCCGGCCGCATCGATCCCTCCGACCACCGTGGAATCGCGTGACTCGGGCACGTGTCGGGCCGAGACCGCCAGCACGAGCGCGCCGAGAGGAACGTTGATGAGGAAGATCCACCGCCAGGATGCCGCGCTGATCAGATACCCGCCCACGAGAGGACCGGCCGCGGTGGCCACGCCTCCCAATCCGGACCAGGCCCCGATGGCCTCACTGCGGTCGTCAGCGGCGAACGATGCCTCCAGGATGGCCAGGCTGCCCGGGGTGAGCAGGGCCGCACCCACCCCCTGGAGAACCCGGAGCACGATGAGGGCGCTGGACCCCGGGGCGAGAGAACAGGCCGCTGAAGCCAGGGCGAACCACGCCACGCCGACCATGAACACTCGCCGCCGTCCGAAGCGGTCGCCCAGCGACCCACCCAGCAGGAGCAACGACGAGAGGGTCAGGGTGTACCCGGTGACCACCCACTGCAGGGTGCCCAGGGTGGCGTGGAAGTCCCGGCCGATCGTGGGTAGGGCGATGCCGATGACCGTGGCGTCGATGGCGGCCATGCCCGACCCCAGGACCGTGGCAGCGATGACCCATCGACCGGCCGACGAACGGTACTCGAGACCCCCGACGACGTCACTCCCTTCGGTGGGGCCGGGCCCGGTGGTCATCACGATACGGTCCCACACCCTCGGCCCCGGGGTGCGATTCGCCCGGTTCAGCCCCGGCCCGAACGTGCCGATGAAGGGGGATGGGTTCGGGTTCCGGGCGCGAAGCCACCTGGCGGGGATGGGTGGACCGCGGGGGTGGCGCCAGCCATCCGGTCACCAGTACCCGACTCTCGTCGGCGGCCCGGCCCAAGAACCGCCTCTTCCCCAAGACCCGGTCGTGGTTCGCCCTTGACTCCCCCCTCGAGTTGTTGAGTCCGCTCTCGGTGCTCCGGGTGCTGTTCGCTGCGGCCACCGTGGCGTGGCCGCTCATCGGGTTGACCGGAACCGCGGTACGGGTCACCGGGGTGGAGGTGGTCGGCGCAGCCACGGCTGTCATCTGGGTGGCCCTCCTGTCGGTTCGGAAAGTGGACGTCCGGATGAGCAGCCTGCTGGTGGTGTGGTGGACGGTGGCCGTGGCCGTGCTCGTCTGGTGCAGCCACGGGAACGGTCCGAGTGTGGCGTTCGCCCTGTTCCTCGCGCCGATGACGGTGTTCGCGGCCCTCTTTCTCGGAAGTCGTGCCGTGATGATGACCTTGGTGGGGACGGCCGCGGCTTTGGGGGTAGCGCTGGTGGCCTCCGACGGCGTGGGTGGGGCCGCCCTGGCGGCCGTGCTCGGTGTGCTGGCCCTGACCACGGCGCCGGCGGCGGTACTCATGCTCGGTCGCTCGGCTCGGCGCCACGACGCGTTCGATCCCGACACCGGTCTTCCCAACGGATTCGGACTGGCCCAGCAGCTGGCCGCCCGGGACCGCTCCGCGTTCGTGGTCGCTGCCGTGCTGCTGGAAGGCATCGGGAACGCCCGGGAGGCGCTCGGGTACCAGGTGGGCACCGAACTCCTGCGACGGGCGGTCGAAGACCTGGGTCAGGTGCTGCCCTCCGACTCGGTGATCGGCCGGGTCGACGGTGACGAACTGGTGGTGACCTTGGCGCTCGCTGCCGGTGCCGTGGAACCCGGGGAGGGATCGGTCGGTGCCCGCCCCACCGAGGTTCCGACCGCTGTCGTGCGGCGAGGCCGTGGCCTGGCCGACGACCTGGTACGGGCGATCGGTGCCGGCCGCTATCTGGTCGGCGACATCGAGGTGTCCGTGAGGGCCCATGTGGGACTGTCGACTGCTCCGTGGGACGGTACGGACGTGGCCGAATTGGTTCGACGGGCCTCACTCAGCGCCCACCACGCCGCGTCTCGGGGCATTCCCGTTCTCTCATGGGACGGGAACCAGGGGGCGCTGACACCCGAGGATCTGGCCCTGCTCGGTGACCTCCGCCTGGCCGCCGAACGCGGCGAGCTCGTGCTCAACTACCAGCCCCAGGTCGTCCAGGCCGGCGGCCGGACGCGCTCGGTCGAAGCGCTGCTGCGGTGGACCAGCCCGGTTCATGGGGTTGTCTCCCCGGGTCGGTTCATTCCCCTGGCCGAGCGGACCGGGCTCATCGACCGGCTCACCTGGTGGGTGGTGGCCGAGGCTCTCGACGCCCAGGTCCGGTGGAGGGAGGCGGGACTCGAGCTGCCGGTGTCGGTGAATGTGTCGCCCAAGAGCCTCCAAGCACCGGATCTGGGGGTGTGGATCATGGACCAGCTGAGCATCCGGAACCTCCCCGCCTCATCCCTGACCGTTGAGGTCACCGAAACGGCCGTGGCCGACCCCGAGCAGGCCGCAGTAGTGCTCCGTCCCCTCTACGACCACGGTATCCGGATCTCGATCGATGACTTCGGTACCGGATTCACTTCCCTGGCCGCCCTGCCCACGCTGCCCCTGGACGAGCTCAAGGTGGACCAGTGTTTCGTCATGCGGTCGACCACGTCGCCGGCCGACCGGGCCATCGTCCGCACGGTGGCGGAACTCGGTCACCGGTTGGGTCTGGAGGTGGTGGCCGAAGGGGTGGAAACGGCGGACATCGCCGCACAACTGGGTGGCATGGGCATCGATCTCCTCCAGGGATACCACTTCGCCAAGCCGCTGCCTGAGGACGACCTGCTCGCCTTCGTCCGCTCGACCGGCGGCGTGGATCCCGGGGGGGAAGCCGGCCAGGACCCGACCGCGGCCCCGATCCGGCGGCACGAGACACCGATACCCACCCGGATGATCACCCGGGCGCCGTCGGCACCCGAGGGCACGGACAGCCGACCCGGTTCCCGTACCGCCAGGTAGTCGCTCGCAGGCGAGCCACTCGTGGCCTGCGGCCCGGTGGCCCACTCGGTGGCGGTTCAGGGACGTCGGGCGTCGGGCATCAGATCGCCGGTTCCCCACTGGCCGAGATCGTTCAGCTGGACATGGTCCCCGGTGGCTTCGACGATACGGTTTCCGCCTACGTACAGGGCCGTGTGGTACACGGTGGTCCAGTCGGTCGGACTGGTCCCCCAGAACACCAGGTCACCAGATTGGAGGTCGGACAGGGGAACCGCCGTACCGGCTGAGTGGTACTGGTCGTCGGACACCCGGGCGAACGTGATGCCCGAGGTATGGTCCCACGAGGCGAGGGCCAGCCCCGAGCAGTCGTAGCCGACGGGTCCGTTCCCACCCCAGATGTAGGGCTTGCCCAACTGCTGAAAGGCGAACTGGACCGCCTGGTCCCCGGCCGTGACCGGAGCGAAGAGGAGGGCCTGGGTGGGTGGATTCGACGACGCGGCGTCCCCGAAGGCCGTGGCCGTGCCGTTCTGCTGCACCACCCAGTAGCCGTTCCCCGAGTGGGTGGGTACCAGCCGCTCGACGGGATCACCAGGATCACTGGCCGTGGAGCCGTAGAAGGCGGCATCCCCGAAGGTGAACACGCCCCCGTCCGACGCCACCAGCCAGTACCCCTGGCCGTCGGGAGTGGCAGCCATGCCCACGATGGGACGGTTGAGGGCGATCGATCCGGTCGAGCCGTAGAAGGCGGCATCCCCGAAGGTGAACACGCCCCCGTCCGACGCCACCAGCCAGTACCCCTGGCCGTCGGGAGTGGCAGCCATGCCCACGATGGGACGGTTGAGGGCGATCGATCCGGTCGAGCCGTAGAAGGCGGCGTCCCCGAAGGTGAACACGCCCCCGTCCGAGGCCACCAGCCAGTACCCCTTGCCGTCAGTGGTAGGGGTGAGGCCGACGATGGGCCGGTTGAGGTGAAGGTTGCCGGTGGATCCGTAGAACGCGGCGTCCCCGTAGCTGAACACGCCCCCGTCCGAAGCCACCATCCAGTAACCCTGCTGGTTTCCGGTGGTCGCCAGACCCACCAGAGGCCGGTTGAGGGGCGCCCCGGGGGATCCGTAGGAGGAGACACCGAACCCATAGATCGAACCGGTCGGGGTGGCCAGCCAGAAGTTGTCGGAGGCCGGCGGTCCGGCGCTGTGGCCCGACGGAGCATCCGCTCCGGCTGGGCCCGCTTGTGCGGCCACGGACGGGGCCACGCCGAAACCCACCAGCCCGACCAGGCAGACGGCCAGCCGTGTACTCCATCGGTAGTTCATTTCGGTTTGCCCCTCAGCGACCGTCGGCACTGCCTGGACAGCGCGCTAAGTGACGATAATCTCACGTAGAGTGACCTAACGCAACCACGATCGGGCCCGGCGGGACAGGTTGAGGGGCGCCGGGGGAAGGTTCGGTCAGGTCCTGCGGTAGCGCGCCACCACCAGGGATCCGATGAAGTCGTAGCCCGTCGTGTGGGCGTGAATGTTTCCTTGGGTGCAGAAGTAGGTGAGTTGGCAGACCTCGGCTACCGCCACGGGCAGGTGTCCGTACGGCGCCACCTCCTCGGTCCGGGTGAGCGGCGTGTCGTCGCCGTGGGTTGCTGCGCCGTAGGGCGCCGACGTGACGTCCACGAAGCTGGATCCGGCCACCGAGTGGTAGGCGCCGCTCAGCGTCGGGTTGATCAGGGAGTCGAAGGCCAGGATGGAGGTCTTGGCCAGCGCCAGGTTGGCTGCCGAGGCCGGGTGGGCCGGGTAGACATACAGGCCGAGATCGACGTCGGGGTAGGTCAGCCCGATGATGGTGGCATGGGCGTCCGAGGCCTGGGCCAGTGCCGTCTTGAGCGAGCCCAGAAGGGACTTCAGGTTGGTGCCCATGGTGGGCATGGCCGCCTCGACGCAGGCGGCGGTCGAACAGCTGTCGAAGTCGTTCCCCCCGATGGAGATGGTGACCAGTTTGACCGCCTTGGGATGGGCGGCGATGAAGGCCAGCACCGCCTGCTCCTGGGTGATGCCGCTATAGGGAGCGGCGTCCTGCCCCGCAGGGTCGACGCAGCCGGACGATTGCAGGAGGGAGGTGGTGGTGGCTCCGCCGCAACCGAAGTTCTCGAGGTGGAGCGCCAGACGGTCGGCCACGTAGCCGGTGTAGCCGGTCGTGGCCCCCTTGCCCGGCTGGTATCCGATGGCGTACGAGTCACCCAGTGAGAGGTAGTACGGATGAGCGGTCGGTGCAGCCCCGGCCCACTCCGGCCCGGAGATCAGCCCCATGCCGGTGACGCAGAGAACGGCCGTCAGTGCGATGCGTGAGATCACGGTCCGTCGTCGGCGCACGGTCAGTCCCCTGTCTGGTCGCGATGGGTGGGTGACAGTGCTACCACAGCAGCAGGTCGGACACCCACCGGCGACGTCACCGGCTTGGCCGCTCGCGCCTCCCGGCACCCGACCCCACGCCCTGCCAGACTCGGTGCCGTCGCGTGGCGCCAGGCACCCGAGGAGGGGAACCATGCAGGAGTTCCGAGGAAAGACCGCTGTGGTGACCGGGGCCGGCAGCGGTATCGGAAGGGCCCTGGCCCTGGGATTCGCCGCCGAGGGGATGCACGTGGCCCTGGCCGACCTCGACCAGGATTCCCTGGCTGGCACGGCTGCCCTGGTCCGGGAGGTCGACGCCGCCGGTGTGGCCATGACTCAGGTGTGCGACGTGAGCCGGTCCGCCGATGTCGAGGCGTTGGCCGATGCCGTGTACGAACGGTGGGGCCAAGTCGACGTGGTGTGCAACAATGCCGGCGTCTTCGTGGGCGGCCTCATCTGGGACCGACCTACCCAGGACTTCGAATTCGTGCTGGGCGCCAACCTTTGGGGCATCCTGCACGGGATCCGGGCCTTCGTGCCCCGGATGATCGCCCAGGACACGGATGGTCACGTCGTCAACACCGCCTCCGTGGCCGGTCTGCTCGGCGCTCCCTTCGAGTCCCCGTACGCCATTTCCAAGTTCGCCGCCTTCGCCGCCACCGAATCGCTGGCCCACGACCTCGCAGCAGTGGGCGCCAAGATCAAGGCGTCCGTGCTATGCCCGGGGATGGTCCGTACCAACATCCTCGACTCCGAGCTCCACCGACCGGACCGACTGGTCACCGAGACCACCGATGACCAGTTGGTCATCAGCGACTTCCTGGGCCAGGCGGTGGATCGGGGCATGGACCCAGCCAACGTGGCCGACCGGGTGGTCGCGGCCCTGCGGGCCGACCAATTCCTCATCCTGACCCACGACGCCTACCCGCAACTTCTCCGGGACCGGGTCGAGGCCCTGGTGGAGAGCCGGCTCCCGGCCGTTCCCGACTTTCCCTGAGTTCAGCCGTTGGGGTACCCAGTCAGGCGGTCGTGGCAATCCCTCCGTCGACCGGAATGATCGTCCCGGTCACGTAGGCGCCTGCCCTCGAGGCCAGGAAGATGGTGACGCCGGCCATGTCGTCGGGCCGTCCGATTCGCTTGAGCGGCGCACCGGCGGCGATCTGTTCGCCGAATGCCTCGAGCGTGGCCGCCATCATCTTCGACTCGAACGGTCCCGGAGCTACCGCGTTGACCGTGATTGTCGGGGCCAACCGCTTGGCCAGATGGCGGGTCAGTTGGTGCACGGCCGCCTTGGACGCCGAGTAGGAGTAGGACTCCAGGACCGGGACGTGGATGCCGTCGATGGAGCCGATGTTGATGACCCGGGCCGGATCCTCGAGGGAGGCACCCGCCTCGAGCAGGGGGAGGAGGAACTTGGTCGTGTGGAAGATGCCCTGGACATTGAGGTTCAGCACGCGGTCCCATGAGGCTGTGTCGTGGTCGACCAGGGGTGCGCCCCACGTGGCACCGGCGTTGTTGACCAGCACGTCCACGACAGGGTGGTCCTCGGCGACCTGTTCGGCGAAGCGTCGGGCGCCGTCCTCGGTGGACAGGTCGGCGGTCAGCCCGGAGCACGTCCCGAACGCCGAGAGCTCGGATACCGCCGCCTGCACTGCTTCAGCCTTGCGCGAAGCGATCACCACGGAGGCTCCCGCGGCCACGAATCCCCCGGCGATCATGCGCCCGATACCCCGGGTGCCGCCGGTGACGACCACGGTCTTTCCGGCCACATCGAAGAGCCGGTCCGGAGGTGTGGGTGGCCGAGAGGACGCGTGATCAGGGGGACTCATGCATCGTGACGGTAGTGCAACCGGGTCGTGGCGGTGGCGGAACCGACCGATCGGGCATCGTCGGCGGGTGACCCGTCAGTCGGCCAGGGTGATGCGTTCGCGCCGGTGGACGCCGTGTTCGAGGCAGTCGACCACTCCGTCGGCGCCCTCCGCGTAGCCGATGTGGCTGGATCCGTCCTCGGAGAACAGCATGAGACGGTGCCCGAGCTGGTAGTCACCTCGGTGCGGTCGTGAGCCGATCTCTTCGACGGGCGAGACGTACGTCCAGTCGAGGTCGTCGACGGTCCGGTAAGACTCGAGGGCCTCCCTCTGAGCGAGGGGGATGGGCCGGCAGAGCTCGGGATCTCCAGGTACGTCCACCGCCTGGACACCGTGAGCCACCACGAGGCTGCCGTCCCCGCCCACGACCAGTAGTCGGGACACGTCGGCCAGACGCAGGCCCACCACCAGGGCGTGGGCCGCGGCAAGAATGGGCTGTGCCTTCCCGGATCCGAACGCCGGTCCGATGGCCGAGATCACGCCCGGCGGCCACGGGCCACCTCGGACACACGGCCCGGGTCGGTCATATCGCCGGAGAGCAATTCCACACTCTCCGGAAGCGCACCCGTGGCCGTGCCCGAGCGGGTGACGCCGGTCACCTGGTGATCCCGGGCCACCAATTCCTCAACGATGGTCCGGCCGATCTTGCCCGTCGCGCCGAACACGACGACATCCATGGAGTGCTCCCTTCAGGGTCTCCTCGCACAGGGCCGTCCGGGCCGACCCCGATCCGTGGCCGGCCCGGACGGCGGAGGTTGTTAGGGTTTCCTCGGACACGGGAGGACCACCATGCATCTGGCACTGACCGACGAGCAGCAGGCTCTGCAGGACCACCTGCGCTCCTACTTCGCCGGCCTGGTCGAAGAGGGCCAACGTACTGACGACCCCGAGCCCTCCTATACCCGCGTCATCCGCCGGATGGGCCACGACGGCTGGCTGGGCCTGGGCTGGCCTCCGGAGTTCGGGGGACAGGGTCGGGGCCCCATCGACCAGATGATCTTCGTCGAGGAGTCTCACTGGGCGGGCGTGCCCCTCCCGCTCCTCACCCTCAACAGCGTCGGCCCCACACTGATGACCCTGGGCACCGACGAGCAGAAGGAGCGGATCCTGCCCGGGATCCTTCGAGGCGAGGTCCACTTCTCCATCGGCTACACCGAGCCCACGGCAGGGACCGATCTGGCGTCGCTGCGTACCCGGGCCGTTCGGGACGGGGACGAGTACGTGATCACCGGCGAGAAGCTGTACACGAGCGCCATCCAGTACGCCGACTACGTGTGGTTGGCGGCCCGGACCGATCCGGACGCGGCCAAGCACAAGGGCCTCTCCGTGTTCATCGTCCCCACCGACGCGCCCGGCTTCCAGTGGACGCCGCTGCGCACCGTAGCCGGGGAGTTCACCAGCGCCACCTTCTACGACGAGGTCCGGGTACCGGCGGCCAATCTGGTGGGTGGGGAGAACCAGGGGTGGAAGTTGATCACCAACCAGCTCAACCACGAGCGGGTGGCCCTGTGTCCCGTGTCGGGGATCCTCCGGAGCATCGCCGATGTTGCCACCTGGGCCCGGGAGGAGAAGTTGGCCGACGGGACCCGGGTCATCGATCGCCAGTGGGTCCAGATCCACCTGGCCCGGGTCCAGGCCCGGGCCGAACTGCTCAAGTTGCTCAACTGGAAGGTGGCATGGGCGGCCGACAAAGGTCTCAACCCCGCCGACGCCTCAGCCACGAAGGTGTTCGGAACCGAGTTCGCCTTGGAGGCGTACCGTCTGCTCCTCGAGATTGTGGGCCAGGCCGGCTATCTCCCCGAGGGATCGCCCGGTGCCGTGTTGGCCGGTCGACTCGAGCACCGGTCCCGGAGCGAGACGATCTTCACTTTCGGCGGTGGGACCAATGAGGTCCAGCGGGACATCATTGCCATGATCGGCCTGGGCATGCCCCGAGCTCCTCGCTAGCCAGTCGACCACAGCCGGACCCGCCCCGGGCGGTCGCCCCCTAATCTGAGGGCGGTCGATCCGGAGCGCCCGGTGACCAAGGAGGCAGCAGTGGACGACCAGGAGATCATCACCCGGATCGGCAGTCTGGCCGAGGAGGAGCAGCGCCTCGAGGAGCGTCACGTGGGCGAGGGACTTTCCGGTGAGGAGACGGCCCGTCTGAAGTCCCTCGAGGTCACCTTGGACCGGATGTGGGATCTGCTCCGGCAGCGCCGGGCCCTGCGCGGTGCGGGCAAGAGTCCCGACGAGGCGTCGCTTCGCACGGAGGGCACGGTCGAGGGCTACCGCCAGTAGCCCGGGAGCCACGACCGCCACCGAGGGGAGCGGACGGCGCCGTGCCGGTGCGACGCAGTACGGTCGACAGCGCAGCAGGGTGGCGCTGGCGGGCTCCGGGCAGACAAGGTAAGAGCCGGTGGCAACGAGCAGGGGAGGGTCCATGGAGGTTGCCTCGATCAACGGCGTACGGGTGGCCTATGACGACACCGGCGGCGACGCCATGCCGGTCCTTCTGGCCCACGGATTTCTCATGGACCGGACCATGTTCGCGCCGCAGGTGGAGGTGTTACGTCGCCAGCACCGGGTCATCACCTGGGACAGCCGTGGCCACGGTGACACGGTCTACGACGGCCGACCGTTCACGTACTGGGACCTGGCCGATGACTGCGTCGGCCTCATGGACCATCTCGGCATCGATCGGGCCGTGGTCGGCGGGATGTCCCAGGGGGGCTTCGTGTCTCTGAGGGTGGCGCTGCGGGCTCCGGATCGAGTTCGCGGCCTTATCCTGCTCGACACCCAGGCCGGGACGGAAGACGCCGATGTCGTACCCCTCTACGAGTCCATGTTGGACGAGTGGGTGACCAGGGGCCCCTCGGACGAGATCGCTGACGTGGTGGCCGGGCTCATCATCGGCGAGCCAGCTCTCATGGAGCAGTGGGTGCCCCGCTGGAAGGCCCGGCTCCCCGAATCCCTGGCCATGCCCGGACGCGCCCTCATCAGCCGGGACGACATCACGGGCCGCCTGGGGGAGATCGCGGTCCCGGCCCTGGTGGTCCACGGCACTGCCGACGTCTCCATCTCCATGGACAAGGCCCGGGCCCTGGCGGCCGGCCTGTCCCACAGCACCGGTGTGGTGGCCATCGATGGGGGCACCCACTCGGCCAATCTGACCCACCCCGGACCCGTCAACGATGCTGTCCTGGCCTTCGTGGAGGGTCTCCCTGCCTGACGCTCCACCGCCGAGGTGGATTTGATCCGGTTCTCCCCGTCGCACTACACCCTGAACGATGTCTGTCGCGCCCCTCCCCGCTGCCGCGGAACGGAGCGCCCGTCGGCGTTGGTGGGCCCTCGTAGTGGTGTGTCTGGGCATGTTCATGAACTCATTGGACGCCTCCATCGTCAATGTGGCTCTGCCGGCCATCCAGCGGGACCTCCACTTCAGTCAGTCCAGCCTCATCTGGGTGGTGGACGCGTTCCTGATCACCTTCGCCAGCTTCCTGCTGATGGCCGGACGGCTGGGGGATCTGATCGGACGGAGACTGGTATTCCTGGCCGGTATCGTCACGTTCACGGTTGCCTCCATGGTCTGCGGCGTCGCCGTCAGCCCGACCATGCTGGTGGTCGGGCGGTTCGTCCAGGGGATCGGCGGGGCCCTGTCGGCGTCGGTGATCATCGCCATCATCGTCACCGAGTTCCCCGAGCCGGCGGAACGGGCCAAGGCCATGAGTGCCTACATCTTCGTCGCCGTGGGCGGAGGCTCAATCGGACTGCTGGTCGGGGGCGTGCTGACCCAGGCCCTGTCCTGGCACTGGATCTTCTTCATCAATGTACCCATCGGGGTGGTCACCTTTCTGCTGGGGAGGACACTCATCCACGAGAACGTGGGCCTGGGTCTCCGCAACGGCGTCGACATCACCGGCTCGGTGATGATCACCTTGGCCCTGATGGTCGGAACCTTCGCCATCATCGAGGCCACCCAGTACGGTTGGGTGTCGGTCCACACCCTTGTCTTTGGCGGTGCCTCGGTGGCGCTACTGGGCGCCTTCGCGGTGCTCGAGGCACGTCTTGCCAACCCGATCCTCCCCCCGCGCATCCTGAGGATCTCCACGTTGGTCAACTCGAGCCTGCTCCGGGCCTTCCTGATGGCCGGGATCAGCACCACGCTCTTCCTGGGTGCCCTCTATCTCGAGAACGTCCTCCACTACAGCCCGATCCTGACCGGGTTGGGATTCCTGCCCATCTCCCTGGTCATGGGCATGATGTCCGTCGGAATCACCGCCCGACTGGTGGCCCACTTCGGCGCCAAACGGGTCCTGGTTCCGGGGATGGCCTCGGCCGCGGCGGGGCTGCTCCTGTTGACCCGGATCGGCCCGGGGTCGTCATTCACCACGGTGGTGGCTCCAGCCTTCGTCCTCATCGGTCTCGGGGCCGGCACCTCGTTCATGCCGCTGTTGTCCATCGCCATGGCCGACGTGCCCAACGCCGACGCCGGCCTGGGCTCGGGCATCGTCAACGTCTCCATGCAGATGGCCGGGGCCCTGGGGTTGGCCATCCTCGGGACCGTGGCCACCGAGCACACCAAGGCCCTGGAGGCGGCGGGACACTCTACGGCCAGCGCATTGAGCGGCGGCTTCCGGCTCTCGTTTCTGGTCGCCGGAGTCCTGGTCGGTGTGGGCGCGGTGTTGGCGGTATTCCTGCTGAAGGACGTGCCGAAGAACCGGCTGGACTCCGAGTCCCTCCGCCGGGTGGAGATCGAGAACGCCGGAGAGCCGTTGGCTACCTGATCGAGGAACGGCCCGGCCGACCACGGCCCGCGGCCCGACCAGTCCCGGTTCTGCCTGTCGATGACTCGGCCCACGCTCACCGACCCCATCTGCTTGGGCAGCTTCGTCGCGCCCCGGGATTCTTGACGGAACCGTGAACGGTCGGCTGTTCAGCTCAGGATGTCCCGCCTTCGAAACACCACGAATGCCGCAGACAGCAAGACCAGGGCATACCCACCTTGTACGAGGACCAGATGTGCAAAACCGTTCCATTCCGTGGGCTGGAAGAACACGCCATTCCACACATCAGTTCCCTTGTCGGTGAGTGGGAGCCAAGGGCTCAGCGCATGGAGTCCGGGAATGTTGTCGAGAGCCCGGGACACCAACCCGAACAACACCCCCCCGGCCACCGCGCTGAAGGCCTGATCGGTCAACGTGGAGCACAGGAAGGCGAACGCGAAGGTGCTGAGCATGGTGACGGTCACAATCGCCACGGCCAGACCCAAGCGACCCAGGGCTGCGACCGGGGTCATGATGGACAGTCCGGAGGAGAAGGGGGAGCTGTGCTGGAGGTCGAGTACGGAAAGGGGATGCCAGCCGAAGGCGGCCAGTCCCGAAAGTACCCCGGCCACCACCACCACGATCACCGCCCCGACGGAGAACAGTCCCGCCACAACGGCCTTGCTGGTGAGCACTCGTTCCCGGGTAACCGGTCGGGCCACGAGGTAGCGGAGGCTGCCTGCTCCGGCCTCGTCGGCCACCGATTCCCCGGCGAAGATGGCAACGGCCAGTGGGATAAGAAAGAGCAGCAGGGCGTTCAAACCGATGAGACCCATGGTGAAGCCCGAGGAGTTCGGCACCACCGAGCCCCAGTTCCCGATGCGTTCAGGCCGCCCGGCACTGGTCAGTCCGATGATCAGGGTTACCACCATGGCCACCACGGCCAGGACGGCCAGGACGATCCAGGCTCGTGGCCTCCGGAGTTGTTTGACCAGTTCGATGGTGATCAATCGAGGATGTCCTTGCGGGTGAACCACCACTGGGCCAGCCCCATGAAGACCACGAAGTACACGCCCTGGAGCACCAGGAAATGGACGATTCCGTCCGAAACCACCGGCCGCACGAAGAGGTAGTTCCACAGGTCGATGTCGTTGTTGGGCATGTACTTGTCGACCACAGCCACTCCGGGGAGGTAGTCGGCGTTGAAGACCCGGGAGATTATGGTCAGGGCGACGCCACCGGCCACGGCCACCAGCGGGCGGCGGGTGGTGGTGGAGAGGAAGAAGGCGACGGCGAAGATGCTGGCCATGCCGGCTGTGACGTAGAGCGTCGAGAGGCCGAGCTCGCCGAGGATGGCGCCGGGGGAGAGGGTGGCGCCGACCGGGTGTCCGGGCGTCGACGCGCCGCCGTTGATGATGTGGAGCGGGTGCCATCCGAAGGCCACACCACCGGCCACCACGGCCACCACGGTGAGCGTGATCACGGAGGCCAACGATAACAACGCGGCTACGGACGCCTTCGACCAGAGGACACGGGAGCGGGACACCGGTCGGGCCAGAACGTAGCGGAGGCTTCCCCATCCGGCCTCCCCGGCCACGGCTTCGCCGGCGAACAGCGAGACGGCCAGGGGCAGGAAGAACTTCATGGTGCTGGACAGGGCGATGATCGGCACGCTGAGACCCGAAGCCTTCGGCACCATGACCAATGGCACGTCACCGACGAACTCGATCTGCCCCGATCCTGTGGCGGCCAGCGCCACCGTGAGCAGCAAGGAGAACCCGGCCACGATGGCCAAGATGGCCAGCGTCTTGGTCCGCCTGAACTGCTTGGCCCACTCGATGGCGATCATGGGAACTCGATGGCCGGTCCGCCTGCTCCTCCGGGTCCGTCCTCGAATAGGGCCAGGTAGGAGTCCTCGAGCGTGGCCCCCCGGAAGCCGGCCACGGCGATCCCGACCACGCTGAGGGCGTCGACGAGATCGACTGGTCGCTGCGATGCCCCTTCGACCACCACGGTGGCGGGACCGGTCACCTGCACCTGGGACACTCCGGACTGGGCTGCGAGGATGTCGACAGCCCGGTCGACCTGTTCGGCGTGGACCACGGTCAGTTGGATCCAGGGTCGGACCCCGACCAGATCGACCACGGCGCCCACGGCCACCAGGCGACCGTCGCGGAGTACCGCGGCATGGGTGCAGATCTCCTCGACATCGGCTAGTTGGTGGCTGGAGAGCACGATGGTGTTGCCCGCAGCAGCGCGCCTGCCGATGACACGCCGGACCCCGGCCGCCTGGGCCGGGTCCATTCCCGTCATGGGCTCGTCGAGGATGATCAGGTCGGGCCGGCCCAGCAGAGCCTGGGCCAGAGCCAACCGGTAGCGCATGCCGTGGGAGTAACCCGACACCGGCCGGTCGATGGCTGTGGCCAGGCCGGTTGCTGCCACGGCGGCGTCGAGATCGGGTGTGCCGCCGGACAGTCGGATCTGGCGGCAGGCCAGATCCAGGTTCCGGCGTCCCGACAGATAAGGCACGAACCCGGGCCCGTCCACGAGGGCGCCCACCCGGCCGAGGACCGGCGCCCCGGGTCGCACGGGTTGGCCGAAGATGGCTGTCCCCCCCGACGTCGGTCGCACCAGGCCGAGGAGGATTTTCAAGGCGATGGTCTTGCCCGAACCGTTCGGGCCCAGGAGCCCGAGGACCTGGCCGGGCTCCACGGTCAGGCTGACGTCATCGAGAGCCGTCACGCCGTTGCGCAATCGCTTGGTCACGTGGTCGATGACCACAGCAGGGGAGGGACGGGTCGCCGGCACCCCGCTGTCCTGGCGGTCAGGCGCCATCAGAGTCACCACCGTTGAGTGCCTCTTGTTCGCCGCCGGGGATCATGGCGGCGATGTCGACGACCGTCGGCCGGGGTGGCTTTGTCGCCACCACCTTGGAGCCGAATCGGTCGAGAGCAAGGGTTACCGTTCCGATGCCCGCACCGGGCGGAGTGACCCTGGCCCCGATCACCCGGCCCGAAGCGTCGATCCAGGTGTCGATGTGTAAGAAGACCGGTGCGCTGAAGGAATTGCCACCCGACGCGGTGATCTCCGAGGTGATGGTCTGGGCGAACACCGTCGCCGCCGGCCCGGCGGCAGCGGCCAGCGCCCGAGAGAGGTTGACCGTGGCCCGGTAGCGCCGGGTTCGGGATGCCGTCGAAGACGGAGGTACCGGAGGAGGTGGCCGACGTCGCACCCCAGGCCAATTCCGACAGCACGAGGGCCGGATTCACCGAATTCGGTCTGCACGATGTAGGGTGGGAAGTTGACCTTGTACGTGGCGATGTCGGCGAAGTTGGCGAAGATCCAGGGCCGCCCAGGCTGCAAGGGTTGGCTCGACGACGGCGGCTTGATGAAGATAGTTCCGGGAAGGAAGACCATCTGCTCGCGGTCCGACGGACCCCCGGGGAGGTCGAGGGTGAGGACTCCGGACGGGAGGCTGAAGTCGGTGAACCCGTGGGCGCCACGGGGGGTGGATGATCCGACGGTCGGAGTGGAATGGGTGAAGGACATGGTGATGGCGGCCCGGAGTCCCAAGGTTTTTGCCGCGGCTTGGAGGACGACACCGGCGGACGGCTGCACTCCCGACGAACCAACGGACGAGGTCGTCGCGAAGGCCGATCTGGAGCCGACCAGGAACAGGAGCGTCACGGCCAGGCAGACCACGGTGGAGGTGCGGTGCCGGCGACGGGAATCCCGGGGGTGCTCGGACCCGGTCTCAATGTTCCGTATCCAGCGCACCCGGGCGGACGATACCAGGCGTCGCCCCACCGCCCACCCATCCGCGCATTCGACCTGCACCTACCGTCCATCCCGACTAGCCGCATCAACGGGCAGCGCCGCCAGGACCACTTGGACCTGCATTAGTAGAGTCCGACCACGTCGCCGTTCTCGTCGATGTCGATGTGCTCGGCGGCCGGGTGCCGGCTCAGCCCTGGCATGGTCCGCATATCGCCACAGATGGCGTAGATGAACCCCGCTCCGGCCGAGGCCCGGACCTCGCGTACGGGCAGTCGCCAGCCGGTGGGGGCACCCTTCCGGTTGGGATCCGAAGAGATCGACAGGTGGGTCTTGGCGATGCAGATGGGCAGCGCACCGAGCCCGTTGGCCTCGAAGAGATCGAGGCTTCGTGAGGCCGCCGGCAGGTAATCGACCCCATCGGCCCCATAGATCTCGGTGGCGATGGTCTCGATCTTCTCGCGCAGCGATGCCTCCGAGCGATACAGGTGCCGGAACTCGCTGGGCTCATCCGCAGCCGCCATCACCGCCTCGGCCAGGTCGGTGGCCCCGGCACCGCCGTCGCGGAAGTGGGTGCTGACCGCCCAGCGAACGCCCATGGATTCGGCGATCTCCCCGATGGCGTTGTACTCGGACTCGAAGTCCTCGGGAAATGCGTTGACGGCCACTACCGGTGTCACACCGTGGAGGATCACGTTCTCGATCTGCTTGCGGAGGTTGGATCCTCCGGCTCGCACCTGGTTAGGGTCCTCTCGGAGCAGGGCCTCGGGCAGTGGTCGCCCAGCGACGATCCGGTGGGCGCCCGAGTGGGCCTTCAGGGCGCGGACAGTGGTCACGATCACCGCGGCGTCGGGAACCAGGCCGGACACCCGGCACTTGATGTTGAAGAATCGTTCGGCACCCATGTCGGCCCCGAACCCCGCCTCGGTGATGAGGTAGTCGCCGGTGTGGATGCCGATCAAATCGGCGATGACCGACGAGTTGCCGTGGGCGATGTTCCCGAAAGGTCCGGCATGAACGAGGACGGGGGTGTTCTCCAGCGTCTGCAATAGGTTGGGCTGTATGGCGTCGCGCATGATGACAGCCATGGCGCCGGCGGCCCGCAGCTGTTCGGCGGTGACCGGTTCACGGTCGGCTGTGAACCCCACCACGATCTGGCCCAGCCGTCGACGCATGTCCGGCAACGAGGTCGACAGAGCGAGCACGGCCATGACCTCGCTGGCCGCGGTGATATCGAAGCCGGCCTGGCGGGGCACCCCATCCTCACGGGTGCCCAGGCCCACGACGATGTTGCGCAAGGCCCTGTCGTTGACGTCGAGCGCCCGCCGCCAGGTGATGGAGGCGGGATCAAGTCCCAGTTCGTTACCCTGGTAGAGGTGGTTGTCCACCATCGCCGCCAATGTGTTGTGGGCGGCGGTGACCGCGTGCATGTCGCCGGTGAGGTGGAGGTTCAGGGCTTCGAACGGTGCAGCCTGGCTGTAGCCGCCACCGGCGGCGCCTCCTTTGATCCCGAAGGTCGGTCCCATGGAGGCCTGCCGGATGGCTGCGGTGGCCCGCTTACCGACGTGATGCATGCCCTGGGCCAAACCCAGTGTCGTGGTGGTCTTGCCCTCACCCAGGGGAGTCGGGGTCACGGCCGTGACCACCACATAGCGGGCCTGGGGCCGATCAGCCAGCGCCGCGATGGCCCCCAGTTTCAGCTTGGCCACGTACTCGCCGTAAGGCTGGAGGAGATCCTCAGTGATGCCGATCGCCGCGGCGACGTCCTTGATCGGCACTAGGTTCGCCTTGCGGGCGATGTCCAAGGCGGTGATGGGGGTCCTGTCGGTCACCGCCGTCGATCATCCCGGCTGGTGGTTGGCATTCCGCCCCTCGATCTTGGTCCCCCGGTGCGCAGTCCGGCTTGAGCGAGCATCGTAGTGCCGTTCACAGAGCTGCTCCCATCTGACACTGTCGACGGATACGGGGTGTAATGCCGATCAGGCCAGGATCCTGCCCCAGCCGGGCTCGACCCGGGAGAGGAACACTGTGGTGAGCACCATGCTGGAGTGCAGCCACTCCCCGTCAACACGGATGTACTCATCATCCTCGTAGCCGCACATCCACCAGGACGAACCGTCCTCACGCTGACACGGCGACAGGATGTCCCACCTGCCCCGGGCCCGATCGCCGTGCACGGTGAACCGAGGCTTCACGAACAGATGCCTCGAGAAGGTGAGCGTAGGGTCTGCCAGTCTCTCGGCGATGGCCACCCGGCCGGTGTGACGTCCGAGCCCGGGTCCGCCGTCCCAGGTCCCATCCACGGTGAACAAGTCGGCAGCCTCCCGGCTGACCCGGCGGAGGGTGTCCCCATCGACCACCTGACCCGCCGAGAACCGACGGTCCACCAGCTCGCCGTAACGGGCTTTGAGCTCATGGAGCTGGAGGATCGACTCCGCGGCATCGACCCGTCGGCGAAGTTCCGCCACCTCGTCGGCGACTTCTTGGATGGTGGGCATCAATCTCTCCTGCTCGAGTGGTCCACGGTGCCGGTTTGTGCCGACACCGTGCTCCGAGGGAGGCTACCGTTATCGCCCGGTCGCTGGAGGCGGGTGTTCACTGACCGGCGTTCAGTCCTCGGCGGTCGGTTCCGGATCCACACCGACACGGACACCGGGATCGTCGTAGTCGTAGGTGATGACGACGGTCTCATCGATCCGGGCCCGACGCTCCTCGACCTCGTCGTAGTCGGCTGCCGAACCGTAGGCACTGAAGACGAGCTCGGCGAAACCCAGGCGCCAGTCCACGGCGTCCCCGGGAGTCTCCGGATGTCGATGTCGTCGACACCGGGTATGTCCGGTAGGAGGTCGTATCCGTACATGGTCGCCACCCGACAGGCTGAGACCGGCGGCGTCGCCACTCGGCGGAACCCCACTCTCGGGAAGTGCAGGGGGAGAGTGATCGACGGCTCGATGCCCAACGCCAACTCCATGGTCACCCGGTACAGGTCGATGTCCCCGCCGGCCAGGGCCATCAACTCCGGTACGGCTCCGCCGACCCGACCGTTGACTTCGATCACGACTGGGCCGTCGGGTGTGAACTTCACCTCGGTGTGTTGACAGCCGCAACGGATACCGAGTGCGGCGACGGCTGCCGCAGCCACAGCCAGTGCCGCGGCGCTGTTCGCCGGTGAGAGATCGCTGGGGAGTACGGAGCCTGTTTCCCGGAAGGGCTCGGCGAACGGGAATCGCCCACTTACGGCGAGGGGGAAAAAGATGCTGTCCCGCACGAAGGACTCGACCGAGACCACGTCGGCGAATCGCGAAATCAACCGATCGGGCCCTTCGAGATAGCTCTCGAGCAACCAGCCGTCCCCCTCCTGATCAGCCGGGGCCGGGGCGGTGATCAAATCGACCAGTTCTGCTCTGGTGCGCACGCGATGGACGTTGCGGCTCCCGTCACCGGAGCGGGGCTTGAGCACGGCAGGCAGGTGCACCGAAAGCGCACGACGTGCCGCCTCCGCGTAGGGCACGGCGAACGGCAGCTCGCGGAAGTCGGGGACGGGAACGCCGGCCTCTGCCATGGCCCGACGTTGGTGCAGCTTGTCGGTCAGCCGGAGGGTCACCTCCGGTGAGTGGAATTCGAGGTCCAACGCGGCAGCCACGGCGGACAGGGGACCAATGGTCCGATCGTTGAAGGCCACGATACCAGTGGGTCCGAGGGGTCCAAGGGCCTCGGCGATCTCGAGCGGGCTCCGTCCGGCCACGTCGACCACGGTGCCCACCCTCGACAGCAGTCGGGATGGGTTGGTCATGGTCGGATCCGACTTGTCGATCATCCACACGAGGTCGCAGAGTCCGCGCGCCGCGTCGCGGAGAGAGAAGACCGACGGCGTGGAGGCCTCGTACCAAATGATCAGCCGCTCAACTCGCTCGGTAGTCACGGGCCGTGACCGGACCGCTGGCCCCTGGTCACGGACACCGTGCCCCCATCGGGTGCGCGGCACTCACACCTCCGGTGCCGGCCATGACCCAGTATCGTCCGCTCGCCGCAGACATGGCAACGCAGCGGTTGCCTGTCGATGATGAAACCATTCGGTACACCCACCGGTTGCGTTCTCAGGGCAATCTCAGATTGACCGGGTAGGTTGACGGCGTTGGGCCAGTGGGGTGAGGAACCGCCGTCCAAGCTCCCCGGCCCAACCCTTTCTCCCATGTAGCGACGATCCGGTAGTTGTGAAGCCGCTCCGCAGGGCTCGACGAGATCGTTATGGGCCCTGGCCATCTTCGAGGCTGTCGTTCCCGGAGCACGATTGCCGGTGCCGCAGCCGGTTGCACTGTCGCAGCCCAAATCCGTGGAAGCTGAGTCAGCGTGAGCGCCAGTTGGATACCGAAGTCTTTAGGCGTTCCCCGTGGGGTTCCCGACCGGGTTGACCTCATTGCGCCGGGTAGTCGCATCGGAAACCCCGACCACGACAGCGACGACCGTGGATAAGCGGGGTCGCAACCGACGATGTTCACCGCAACGTGGCCTGCTGGCTCCCCCAAAAAGTTGCCGACCATGCGGAGGCTGCCGGTGGCGAATCTGCGGCCAGTGAGGCCCCGCCCTACGGGTAGGCCCTCAGATCTCGTCCACCGTGCGGGGGGTGCGCAGGATCATCACCGAGGCCGCCACCAAGAGGGCTGCACCGACCACGGTGAACACGAAATGCCACCAGCTCCAGCTGAATTGCCTGGTCACCGCCACCGATGAGTTCGTCGACGACGAACACGCCCCGTAGCTGGGGCAGGTGGTGCTGGTCGGTATCGAGGTGAGCACGGTGCTGGTGAACCGGTTGATGGTCCAGAGGACCCACATCGCCCACAGGCCGACGACCACGACAATGCGCAAGGGCTGATTACGGATACCCACGCGGTGATCATGACAGATTTAGCAGGCCACCGGCCCTCGGCTGCCGGATGTGGCCGGATTGGTCCTGGTCCTCACCACCAGGCTTCGAAGTGAGGAATCCCCGGTGATACGGGCGTAAGACGAGGACTGAGACAGGGCCCGGAACCGTCCAGCCGCCGATGTCATCGAAGTTTGTGCACACCCTCCGATGAGCCTATCTCCCGGTTCCGGCCGGTGAGGTCCGCTGATTCCCGAGAGAATTGTCCGAGCGGGCGGCCGCTCAGATTCTAGGAGATCTCCTAGGGCACCGACGGCGTGGTGGTCGTGGTGGTCGTGGTGGTCGGCGGCACCGTCGTGGTCGTCGTTGTGGTTGTCGTGGTGGTTGTGGTCGTCGTCGTGGTCGTCGTGGTGGGCGGCGGCAGCAGCAGCGTGGTGGTCGTGGTGGGCGGGGGCAGCAGCGTGGTGGTCGTGGTGGTCGTGGTGGTCGTGGTGGTCGGCGTCTTGGTCGGTGAGGAGGCGGTGGAGCTGGTCGTGCCGAAAGTGAAGGGCAGCTTCACGAAGGAGGGCAGTGCCGACGTCTTCCCCTTGGCCGTGGGGGCCGTCAACACCTTGCCCAGCGGGGCGATGGTGGGGATCTTGATCTTGGTCGGGGTGGTGACCGTCGGTGTCGGTGTGGCGGAGCCGATCACGACGTGCAGGCCATTGGGGAGCGTGGTCGATGCCGAAGACGCTGCCGCGTTCTCGGTCGAGGATTTGCCGACGAAGAGGATTGCGCTCAGACCGGCGACGATGACTGCTCCGGCCACGATGACCGACCACCGCCAGAACGTCTCGTCTCCAGCCGATTCACCAGCCACGTGCTCTCCTCATCACCGTCACCAACGCCATCACTGCCTGTCCCACGTACTCCGTCCGCAACGGATCAACACGCCCGTGGGGTAGCCCGACAGCCGCCGTCACAGCACATCAGCCCGTCTGAATGCACCACCCCTGGCTGCGCGGCCCCTGGCCCCCGCCTGCTGACCAGGCACCGACACTGGATGGAACTGACAGCCGAGTTGTGGAGAAACCTCTGGAACCGCACTGAATCGTGTCACGTACCGGTCGCCTTCGGCCAGAGGGGTCACTGCGGGTGTCAACAGGGCGTCAGAGAGCGCGAAACCGTGGGAAAGCGCCCGCCGGGGGAGGTCCGTCACCCTCGGGTCAGCCGCTCCCGGGGAAGAATCGGGGCAGGAAGTGGCGATTGGCTGCGAGAAGTGTGTCGGCCAACCGCTCGGCCAGCGGATACTGCCCGACGAGGGGGTTGGCCACCAGGGCCCGGATCATTGTGGCCCTGCTGCCCGATCGGGCCGCCTCGACGGCGAGGCGCTCATAGGCCTTGCAGTGGGCCACAAGAGCGGCCATTTCGTGGGGTAGGTCCCTCTGGGGATGTGGTGGCGCCCCGTCGTTGTCCACGATGCAGGGAACCTCCACGACGGCGTCATCGGGCAGTCCCGGAATGGCACCGTTGTTGCGGACGTCTACGACTTGCGTGTCTCCCGTGCCGGCGTGGAGCGAGGCGATGAGACGCACGGCCGCCTCGGAGTAGAACGCGCCGCCCCGGTAGGAGAGCTTGGCCGGCTTGGTGTCGAGCAACGGGTCCCGGTACTCGACAAGCAGCTCGGCTTCGAGTTCGGCTACGACCTCGGCCCTCGACCGCCAACCCGGGCCAGATTGTTCTGCCACATTCTGGTCCAGGCAGTAGTAGTAGTGGAGATAGTAGGAGGGGAGGGCCCCGAGCAGCTGGAGTAGTCCGGGAGGGGACCCGCTCTCGAGTTCGAGTTCGGGGCTGAACCGATCGAACAACTCCGGTAGCCGGTCGATCCCGTCCACCCGGGCCGATCGCACCCACGTGAGGTGGTTGAGGCCCACGTGCTCGATCTCCACACGGTCGGCTTCGACGGCGAGATAGTGGCCGATACGACGTTGGACGTGGATGGCCACATTGCAGAGACCGACGGCCCGGTGCCCGTCATCGGCCAGGGCCTGGGTCACGATCCCCACTGGATTGGTAAAGTCGACCAACCAGGCTCCGGGGCCACCCCTGGTCGCCGTCTCCTCGGCGATCTCGAGGACCAGCGGTACGGTCCGGAGCGCCTTGGCCAACCCTCCGGGCCCGGTGGTCTCCTGACCGAGGCAGCCGAACCCGATCGGCAGTGTCTCGTCGGTGTGGCGAGCGGCCTGGCCACCCACCCGTAGCTGGACGATCACGAAGTCGGCTCCGTCGATCCCCCGTCGTCTGTCGTCGGTGGTGACGAGATCGCCGGCCCATCCCCGCCGTTTGAGCATGCGACCGGCCACGCCCCCGACCACCTCCAACCGTGCCAGGTCCGGGTCAACCAGCACCAGTTCGTCGACGACCAGGCGGTCCTCGTGGTCACACAGACTGTCGACCAGCTCAGGGGTGTACGTACTCCCACCGCCGATCACAGCCACTTTCGTTCCCACGCGGTGAACGTAACATCCCCGTGTGGGCCGAGGCGAAGGAGGGTGATGGCTAGCCGTCAACCGTTTGAGGATCTGATTCTGGCTGTCGACGGGGGGGCGTCGAAGACCGACGTGTGGATCGTCCAGGGGGACGGCACCGTGGTGGGTACGGCCCGGGGCGGAGGTTCGAACCATCAATTATCCGGCATGGACTCCGCCATGGACTCGGTGGATGCCGCCATTGCAGCGGCCTTTGTCGACGCGGGCTTTATGGGCGGCTCACGGCCGGTTGCCCGTACTGGGGTCTTCTGTATGGCCGGTATGGATCTCCCCATCGACGAAGAGCGTCTGGGCGAGGCCATCGGCTCCCGCCGGTGGGCGGTGACCACCACGGTATACAACGATGCTTTCGCTGTGCTTCGCGCCGGCGCACCCGCCGGATGGGGGGTGGGCGTAGTGTGCGGGTCCGGCCTCAACTGCGTCGGCCTTGGCCCTGGCGGTGCTGTGGTTCGCTTCCCCTCGCTCGGGGAGTTGTCCGGCGATCAGGCGGCGGGTGGGTCGTGGCTCGGAGTCCGCGCACTCGGTCTCGCCCTCCGCTCCCGTGACGGCAGAGGAGGGCCCACACTTTTGGCGGAGGTCGTTCCCGCCCACTTCGGTCTGGCCGATCCGGAGGCGGTCCTGTCAAACGTCTACTCGGGGTCGCTGGACTTCGGGAGACTGTTCGAGTTGGCGAGGGTGTGCATGGATGCGGCGGCCTCAGGAGACCGGGCGGCGTCGGGAGCTGTGCAGATCCTCGCTGACGAGGCTGCGGCCATGATCGCCGCTGCGGCTACAAGACTCGGGGTGACCGCGCTCGACGTGGACGTGGTGTTGGGGGGAGGACTGTTCGACACTGACTACCCGGGTTTCGGCGGCCGCGTCGAGGACCGGGTCCGCGACGTGGTACCCCGGGCCGTCTTCCGTCGCCTCGATGCCGCACCGGTGGTGGGCGCCGCATTGCTGGCCCTGGACGCTGCCGGAGTGCCTGACGGGGCCGGGGCGCGACTGCGAAGGACCGCGAGGTAGGGAAGAACTTCGCGGTGGAGGCACCTAGGCCGCCCAGCGGGTCGTCTGCCTATCGCGAAAAGTGCGATGCCCTGACCTGAGAGAACAGATCAGGGCATCGTGGGATGTTCACGGAACCCCGGGAACTGGACATTCTCGTCACGGGAACGTGGGTCCGTCACCCGATAAGAAGTACGAACTCAACCTGCCCCCAACCGGCCCATTGAAGGCGCGCCCCTCGTGGATATGGGCCGCGCTGTGGGGGCACTTCCAGAGCTCTGAGTGGAGGCCGGCACGCCGATTCTTCCACGGACACCTCCGAGTCACCCTTCGACCGGGTCCATACTGTTCCGCAGCTCGTTAGCGCTATCGTTGGAGCGGGTCGCTACTGGCGAATGGGTGGAGTACCACCGGGGACCGGCCCGTCGGCAGCCTGCCGACTGGAGCCGTGCGCCTGGGCGAAGACTCGACGTCGTCCAAGGAGCGCGTGATGCCCAATCCAGTTGTAGCGAGTGCCTATCGATCGGCGTTGGAGGTGATCTCTGCCGCCGAACCGGATGTCGCCGCGGCCATCGTCGGTGAGCTGGAGTCCCAACGGCGTCAACTGAAGCTCATCGCTTCAGAGAACTACGCCTCACCGGCCGTGCTACTGGCCATGGGCAACTGGCTGTCGGACAAGTATGCCGAGGGCACTCCGGGCCATCGCTTCTATGCCGGATGCGAGATGGTTGACCGGATCGAGACATTGGCTACCGACCACGCCAAGGCACTGTTCGGCGCTCATCACGCCTATGTCCAGCCTCATTCGGGGATCGACGCCAACCTGGTTGCTTACTGGGCCATCCTCGCCCACCGAGTCGAGCAGCCCTTCCTCAACGAGGCCCGGGCGGCTCACGTGAACGACCTTGACTCCGTGAGTTGGGATCAACTCCGCAACGAACTGCACTCCCAGCGCATGATGGGCATGGCTCTCGACGCCGGTGGGCACCTCACCCATGGGTTCCGACCCAACATTTCCGGGAAACTCTTTGACCAGGCTAGTTACGGGGTCGATTCCGCTTCCGGACTCCTCGACTACGGCGCAATCGCGGCGCAGGTGAAAGAGTTGCGTCCGCTGGTGCTGGTGGCGGGGTACTCGGCCTACCCCCGGAATCCCAATTTCGCCACCTTGGCCGAGATCGCCCACGAGGTCGGGGCTACGTTTATGGTTGACATGGCCCACTTCGCCGGACTGGTGGCCGGGAACGTGCTGGTCGGTGACCTCGATCCGGTGCCCCACGCCGATGTTGTGACCTCCACCACCCACAAGTCACTGCGCGGACCTCGGGGCGGACTGGTCCTCTGCACCGAGGAATACGCACCCTACGTGGACAAGGGATGCCCGATGGTCCTCGGTGGCCCACTGCCTCACGTGATGGCTGCCAAGGCCGTTGCCTTGTCGGAAGCCCGCCAGCCCTCGTTTGCTGCCTACGCCGGCCAGATCGTAGAGAATGCACGAGCTCTGGCGGAAGGTCTGATGCGGCGAGGTGCACGGCTCGTCACGGGGGGGACGGACAACCATCTCGTGCTCTTGGACGTAACTACCAGTTTCGGACTCACCGGCCGTCAAGCTGAGGCTGCCCTGCTTGACGCCGGGGTGGTCACCAATCGCAACTCGTTGCCAGGTGACACCAACGGCGCCTGGTACACGTCGGGAATTCGGCTTGGCACACCGGCACTGACCACCCTGGGGTTTAGGCCAGACGAGATCGACGAAGTCGCCGACGTCATAGTCACTGCCTTGAGAGCCACGACACCGGCGTCATCCACAGCCAAGGCGAAGTACGAGATCGATCCCCTCATCGCCCAAGCCTGCGAAGACCGGTGTTTCAGTCTGCTCGACCGCCACCGCCTCTATGCGGACATCGAACTGTAAATGACTTGCTCGGAGAGCACGGACCATGCAGTGATGTTCCCGAATCACGAAGTCGTTGCCGCACCAGCAATCTCAACCGGGACAGAAGGTCGCCCTGATCAGTGAGCAGCCCATCGCCCAGGGGCTGCCATCAAGACCGGATGGGTGGGGATAGCTGCCAAGGCTGCTTTCGTTAACTTCGGACCGGTGGCTAGCGCCGATCATGGGAAGTGTCCAGGATCGTCAGTTGAGGCTACTAATCAACAAGGCCAGCGGGGACTTCGCCACATTGCGGTTCAGACGACGCGTGGAGTCCGCAATGGCCCACACCGCGGCCGTGAGCATGGTCTCGGCAGGAGCCGACGCCGCGTTCGCTCAGGTTGCCGCAGACGCTAGGACCTTCGATCTTGCTGCCCTGAAAGCCCCAAGAGTGGCAACGTCCCTCGAGTGGCGAGCTCCGGTGGCCGGTTGGCGCGGGACTGCGGTGCACCCGATCAACCCGTCGGTCAGCCCGGCACTGCGCCTTGTTCCCCCTGCCGATGCCGGCTCACGGACGCGTTATCCGCCTCGGGACGCAGAGCCTGATCTCGGTCAGCTAGCTCCCGTCGTAGCCTACGGTTGTGGACGGCAGCGCACCGAGCAGCGCGTTGACCGGGCTGGAGAGGGTGACAGTGATATCCGGGAAGCAATTGCTCGGGGGTATGCCAATCGGACAGCCGCCGACATTGAGTTCGGCCGAGAACTCGATCGCCGCGGTGGTCTGACCGGGAGCGAACGTGACCGTACCCGAACTCGGGCTGAATGCAGCGGCGTCGCCGACGAAATACGTGTCATAGGTCCCGCCACTCGGGCCGTTGGCAATCGTAAAGCCAACGTCTACTGACTTCGAAAAGGATTGACTCAACGTAACGGGCACGGAGGTTGAAAGTTGAGCAGGGGAAAGAAACGACACGGTCGGAAGTGGCGTCACTTGAACCGGTATCGAGGCGTGGCCCTCTCCGATGACGTTGGATGCTCGGACTTTGATCTCGTAATGAAGTCCATTGGTGAGTCCGGGGACCGTGCACATCGATGCCTCGGTGGTTGTGCAGGTCTGGCCACCGTGCGAAGCGGTGACCGTGTAGCCGGTGATGGGGGAACCGCCGTCAGAAACTGGTGCCGTCCAAGACACTGCCGCACCCCCACTGATTGCGGTTGCCGTAACCGATGTCGGAGCTCCGGGTTTTGTGATCCTGAGGGTATGGGCGCCTGCAGGCGCGCTAACCACAACCATCAGGACGGTGACCGCCAGCAACGCCGGTGCGAACAGCCTAGGAACGCTGCGACCCACCGACATGAAGTGACGGTTCGTCTGAGCCGAAATGGGAATCATGTGCCCCTCCTTCGTGTGGGTCGGGGCTTGGAATAGCGATGGCGCTGGACGCCACCCTAGCTGGGATCCGCGACTACTTCCTTGGGGTCGACACCCGACCCCGAGCACCGGTCATACGGGTGATCAAGTCTGACTGACCGGCATTTGTGGGCCTGTGGAGAAGTCCCGAGGTGAGTGCTCAACTGCTTACTCGGCGACATACAGGATCCGTACCGGACCAGCCGACGATCTGGCTCGGTCAATGGCATCTGCGAGACCCGCCAAGGGAACTGTCTCGCCAATCAGTGGTGTCGGATCGAGGCTGCCATCCACTACCAGATCAAGCGTCTCATACCAGTCCGAGACAGCCGGACCCCCACCAAACTGAATGTTGACGCCCTTCAAGTTGGCAGCCGCAGAAGGAATCGTGTCGCTTGACGCCCCACCAGCGCTCAGCACGCGAGCCTGCTGTCCGCAGTTCTCCAAAATGTCGGCGATGACCCCAGAGACACCCACGCACTCGTAGACCACCTGAGTCGACTGGCCCATCAGTGCGATGCGATCGTGCACTTCCTCAGGACTTCCCCAAGCGACCGTGCGCCATGCTGCCCACGGCGACTCGCTACTTGGGTCAACGACAACATCAGCTCCCATCTGTAGTGCCAGCTTACGGCGTGACTCGGAGAAGTCCGATGCCACGATAGGGCCTAATCCACGGCATCTCAGGGACGCCACTACTGACAATCCGATGGCACCGAGGCCGACGACGAGGGGAACGGAGTTGGCAGCAGCCTCACCAGTTGAACCGACCCGCGTGTAATACCAACCGACCGCCATGGCGTCGACGAGAGCCAGTCGCTCGGGACGTAAATCCTCGGGCAACGCTCTGGCAAGACCCTCCGAGAGCAAGAAGTACTCCCCGAACCCGCCTGGTGCTTCGGGGGCCATTCCGATGATGCGCATCCCAGCGTCAGTGAAGAGCGCTGGTGGGGATGTGAGCCGAGTCCCGATCGGCCACCTCCGTCTGGTGTCAGGTCCGTAGGCGACGAGTTCGGCGCAGTATTCGTGACCCATCACCACGTCGGCGTCCGGTGCATCGATCCGCATTCCCGATCGGTCCGCCTGGGCCACCTCGGGATGATCCATGTAGTGGTGGTCGGACGCACAGATTGCGCACGCAAGTGTCCGCACCAACATCTGTCCGGAGGCTGGCACCGGGGTTGAGACCTCGCGCAGTGCGAGGGTGCGCTCTTTCAAGCTGACAGCAAGCACCGTCAGGCTCCTTCCGTGGATCTCAGAGCGAGCACGGCATAGCTGGGGTCCGACGGGGTGCGGGCTCCGGTGGCCGGGTATCCAGACGCTGGCGTGGCTTCCGTGCTGTCCATGCCGTGAAGATACATCCGGTGGATGATGCGCCACTCTCCTTCTTGGCGTAGCCACTGATCGACGTAACGCCCGGATGTCACCGTATCGTTCAGGGTGTCGTGAGGGCCTTTGGACCTGAGCCTGGCAAGTACATAGGTTTCACTCCCAGCCCGGTCCCCGTCGACCGTGATGTAGATGTTGCTCAGATGGTGACTGTGGGCCTCCATGGCAGGGTGCACCACACCGATGAAGTCGGCGAACTCCTCTCTGGTGCCTACGAACATCGCTCCGTAGTCAAGTCGAGCGCCCAGGTGGAAGACCGAGCGGATCAAGTCGAGATCGATCCGGTCAACCCCCCTCGCATAGTCAAGGAGGCGCTGAGTGATCGACTGCTTGTCCATAAGTCTCTGAAGCTCCAAATCAGACACCACTCACTCCTCAATCGGTCGGGTCGGTGACGAGTCTTGCCGTTTCGTCGGGTGGACGTGGTCAATCCATGCGAGTGACCTCCGGCCCCAGCCCAGGTGGCCCATAGCGCCGGTGGGTGGATTGCTTGAACCATAAAAGCAGCGGGCTCCTGCGCTGTCCCCGCACCCTCGTCGACGGCCCGCTGATTCGTCACACCCATGGGTTCCAACTGCTGGTGCCCCACCTCACGGTGGTCTCGGTGCTCGGCGCACCCATGAAGTCCCTTCCGGAGCTCATCTGAGGACGGATCGTGGAACAGAGGAGGATCGACATCTTGGTTCGCCCGAACACCCTGCATTGAGGTCCGAGAGGAGTGCACCCATCGCTCCTGCCGCAGAGGCGACCGACGATTGAGCGAGATCGCTCACGGCGAAAATGGACGGGAGCGAGCTTCCGACGGACAGGTCGATGTCAAGGTCGACGAACCGAGAGCCGACTCGAACTGCTCCAACATCGAACGGGCAATGAGAGCCTGAATCGCCCCGGGATTGGTGACTGCTCCACCTCTTGAGAGGATGGAGACATGTCAGAGGAGAAGAGTCGGAGGCGCACGCCCTACCCGACAGAGATGAGGGAGCGGGCCATCCGCATGGTCCTCGACCACCAGGACGAGTACTCGTCCCAGTGGGCGGCGATCGGATCGGTGGCCGAGAAGCTCTCGATCAACCGAGAGACGTTGCGACTCTGGGTCCGTCGGGCCGAGACGGACGAGGGACGCCGGCCCGGGCTCACGACCGACGAGCGGGCCCGGATGAAGGATTTCGAGCGGGAGAACAAGGAGCTCCGGCGGGCCAACGAGAACACCAACGGTCTGCTTCGCCAGTACTTCCCCAAAGGCACTGACCTTTCCAAACATCATCCCGACGACTTGGTCGCGGTCGCCACTGCACTCAATGGAAGACCCCGCAAGACCCTCGGTTGGAGGACACCCGCCGAATCGCTCGATCAGCTTCTACAATCAGCTGGACGAGGCGGTGTTGCTACGACTCCTTGAACCTGGGCAGTCCTTGTCGATTCGCTACTCCGAGCGCCTGGCCGAGAACGATATCGTGGCTTCCGTCGGCTCCACCGGGGATTCCTACGACAATGCCATGGCCGAGGCCTTCAACAGCCTCTACAAGTGGGAGCTGATCTACCCCAAGGGCCCCTGGACGGGGCTCGACGATGTCGAGTTCGCCACCATGGGCTACATCGACTGGTTCAACCACCGCCGTCTCCACGGCGAGATCACCGACGACCAGCTACGTCACGCCGGCAGAGTTCGAGGCCGTCTACTACCGTCAAACAGCACCCGCCCTCGAGGCGGTTACCCAATAGCCGGGGCAGTCATGGAACCCGGGGCGATTCAACTCCGTCCGACCGAGCGGTGTTGAGCGTGGGTGTCCGAGGCGGCCGACGGATCGTTATCAAGACAGTCCGCAAAGACGTCACACGGATAGTTGGAGTCAGACCGGGCTTGGGCATCCACCCTCACGCTGAGCCTTTCCACCGCTGAGGTGGTGGATCAGGTCAACGCCAACTCAATCGTCGCTGCCGGATGGGTGGGGGGCGACCTGTTCACCACGCTGGGGAGAGTGCGACTACCTCTTGGGGTCTCTACTGCGTTGACATTGCCAGAGTAACCGCTATAGCGTTATCTTATGACAATAGGACAGCAGGATAGCGACCGCTTGGGCGACCGGATCTCACCGATTGAGTTCCGGCTCGACCCTGCTTCAGGAGTACCGACCTATCTTCAGCTCGTCCATCAGGTCGAGCACGCGCTGACGACTCGGCTACCTCAAGCCTGGCGACCAGCTGCCCAAGGTCAGGGATGTAGTCGCATCATTGGCCATCAATCCGAACACGGTGTCAAAGGCATACCGCGAGCTAGAGACCAAGGGCCTCATCGTTGGGCGACCAGGTCAGGGCACCTTCATCTCGGCGACGCTCAAACAGGTCGCGCTCCCCGAGTTGACCGGACTTCGACGTTCCCTGAACGCCTGGCTGGCCAAGGCAGACACGGCGGGCCTTGACGAGCGGGGAATCGTGGCGCTCGTCGCAAGCGAGCTTCGGGAGTTGTACGAGCGACGCAGTGGCTCGCGCTCAGCCGCCCAGGGCGGCGAAACGGAGGGTGTCGCATGAATGTCATCGAGACTCACGACCTCGCCAAGTCCTATGGTGCGGTCAAAGCACTCCACGACTGCAGCCTGGCGATCCCCGAAGGGCACGTAGCTGCGCTGGTCGGGCCTAATGGTGCCGGAAAGTCGACGTTGCTCAATCTCGCAGTCGGACTGGCGGAGCCGACGAGCGGTGAGCTGAGTGTTCTCGGCGGTTGCCGCGCCGGCTCGCTGTCTGCACTTGATGGGATCGCCTATGTTGCCCAGGACACACCGCTATACAAGAACCTCTCAGCCGCCGACATGCTGCATCTCACCCGCAATCTCAACCGGCAGTTCGACCAGGCCTACGCGGAGGCCCGATTGGCCGAGTTGGGCATCCCCCAGAAGCGCAAGGCGGGCAAGCTGTCGGGCGGACAGCAGGCCCAGCTTGCGTTGACCTTGGCGCTAGCTCGCCGACCACGCCTCCTTGTACTGGACGAGCCGGTGGCAATGCTCGACCCCATTGCCCGCCACGATTTCATGGCAACGGTGCTGACGGCGGCGGCCGAGGACGGAGTGTCTGTGCTCCTGTCCTCGCACGTGCTCGCCGAGCTCGAGCGGGTGGCCGACTATCTGATCATGATGTCCTTGGGTCGCATTCAAGTGGCCGGCGAGGTCGACGATCTGCTGGCTGGCCACCGCGTGTTGACCGGCCCAACCGTGGAGGCCAATCGATACGACGGACGGCGGGTTGTGCATGTCCGCCGCGGCGAAACCCAGGCTCACCTGCTGGTTCGGTCCAGCGCGGACGACCCGGTCCCTCTTGGTTGGGAGGCGCATCCAGTAGGCCTGGAAGAGCTTGCTTTGGCCTATTTGCGCGAGCCCGGCGCCGACGCTCTGCGTGGCCCGGTCAGCCTTTCGAAAGTCGACTCCTCGGAGGTGACGAGATGACCGCGCTGGACACGATGTCCCCATACGCGCTGGTGAAGAAGGATGCCGACCTGGAACCGCTGCCTTGGCGACGAATGGCCTGGGTCACCTGGCGGCAACACCGCACGGCATTGCTCGGCGTTTCCGCGCTGATCGGCGCGCTGGCCCTCTGTTTGTTGATCGTCGGGCTTCAGTTGCACCATGCCTACACCGTGGCGACTGCCTGCCGTCCAGCGCATTCGGCAGCCTGCGAAGCCACGGTCGCCAACTTCAACGGAACCGGCAACTTTCTGTCCAATGGCATGTTCTTCCTGGTCGTGCCGCCTCTGGTCGGAGCGTTCGTCGGAGCACCGCTGCTTGCCCGCGAGTTTGAAGCCGGTACCTTCCGCTACGCCTGGACCCAGGGCTTCGGACGGTGGCGCTGGACGCTCGCCAAGTTGATTTCGCTCGGAGGAATGGTGACCGTGGCCAGCGCTGCTCTCAGCAGGCTGGCCTCGTGGTACTACCAGCCGTATTTCGCCCCGGGCAATCAGTACCTGTCCCTTTCCACGTTCAATCCCCTCAACCCCGGATTGTTTGAGCAGCGCGGCTTCGCCTTTGCCGCATGGACCCTCGCCGCCTTCGCAATCGGCGCCCTGGCCGGCGTGCTCATTCGCAGAGTCGTCGCTGCCATCGCGGCCACACTGGCTGTTTGCGGAGCGCTCGCCTTTGCGACGGGGGGATGGTTACGCATGCACTACTTGACTCCCCTGGTCACCAAGGGACTCAATGTGCCGGGCGCCTCGCGGATCGTGAGCCAATGGGGAAGTAGGGGCGGTCGGATCGTCTTCACCGGACCGCCGACCTTTCCGATCTACCAGCAGTACTGCCCCGCTCAGGCCGGCCTGGGCAAAGGCGGCGGGTCGGGGTCGGGGAACCCGCTCGAGTGCCTGGTTCAACACGGCTTCACGTTTTGGACCAGCTACCAGCCGGCCAGCCGGTTCTGGGCGTTTCAGTGGATCGAAAACGGCTGGCTGCTCGCACTGTCGGTCCTGCTGATGGCCGTGACCGTCTGGCTCGTCCGTCGCCGCGCAGTCTGAAGTCTGCTTTCCGTCGGGTATCTGGCCGGAATGTGCGAGCGTCACGGTGCCAACGGGTCGCCCACATCGCCAGGTGAGCGGCGTTATCCGCCCTCTGCTCCGAATCGATGTCTCCGTTCGGACAGAACAATGCCCTGACCTGCGGGAAAACAGGTCAGGGCATCGTGGAGGTGGCGGGAATCGAACCCGCGTCCTCCGGCTTCTCAATGGGTCTTCTCCGAGCGCAGCCGGTCGTAAGTTGTCGGGTGTGGCTCCGCTACCGGCAGCAGTGCCGTTCCGTATCCGACTGCAATGTCCCTGGCGGCCCGTCGGCGCAGCTGTTCAGGTAAGTCCCACTAGATGGCGCCCGGTTCCGGCCCGTAGGACTGAGACCGGTCGGACGTCGCAGTTTCTAGGCTGCGAGCGCGAGCTGAGGCTCGGCGTTTATTTTTTGTTCCGGCTCTTTAACGTGGCTCCGGAGACCACGGCTCGCTTCTCCCACCTCGACGACCAGAGTCGAAGCCTGTCACCCCCTGGGGATTGTCCACACGGCCGAACTCACGGCCCGACCGAGACCACCATGATACCGCCGTCAACGGTGAGAGCCACCACGTGAGGCCGCCCGAGCTTCCCGCGCCGCCTCGCGACTGGCATCCCGGGTGGCAATGGCGTGACGCTTGTCGTACTGCCGGCGTCCCCGGGCCAGGGCCAGCTCGACCTTGGCCCGGCCATCCTTGAAGTAGATGGAGAGAGGGACCATGGTCAATGACTGCTGTTGGGCGCGGCCCATCCACTCATCGATCTGCCGGCGGTGCAGGAGGAGCTTCCGCCTGCGGTCCGGCTCGTGAGCGCCGAAACCGTTGGCCTGGGCGTAGGGAGGGACGTGGACTCCGAACAGCCACATCTCCCCATCGATGATCCTGGCGTAGGCATCCTGGAGGGCGATCCGACCGGCCCGCAGGGACTTCACCTCGGAACCTTGCAGGACAATGCCGCATTCGGTGGTGTCCAGGATCTCGTAGTCGTGGCGGGCGCGCCGGTTGGAGGCCACAACCTTGTTGGCCTCGACCGCGGCCTTCTGAGGGGAGCCACGGCTCCCACCGGATCGACCGGGCTCCACCGATGTCGCCTTTTTCTTCGCTGCCGTCATGCCCAAGCGACGGTAGTCGCCAGATCCGGGGGCAGGTTCCTCTAGGGTTCATGAGACCATGCTCCTGCTCCCGAAACTGGTGCACGACCAGATGGTGGCCCACTGCCTGAGCGGCCTGCCTGACGAAGCCTGCGGCCTCCTCGGGGGCACCCCGGAGACCGGCGAGGCGGTGACGTGCTACCCGACGCGGAACCTGGCTGCATCAGCCAAGCTCTACACGGTCGATCCCAAAGAGCACTTACGCGCCGACCGTGACGCCGAATCGTCGGGCCATTCGATCATCGGCGTCTTCCACTCCCACACCCACACCGAGGCCTATCCCTCGCCGACGGACGTAGCCCAGGCACCCGATCCGACCTGGCACTACGCCATCGTCTCCTTGCGCGACATCCAACCCGTGGTCCGGAGCTACCGCCTCGTCGACGGGGTCGTCACCGAGGAGCCGGTCCGGCTGCAGCCCCGGTAGAATCCTCACCGAACTCGTCAACTTTCGCCGAGTGGTCGGAACCCGAACCCGAGGAGACCCCGTGCCCGTCCAAGTCAACTTGCCGACCGTGCTGCGGTCCCATACCGGAGGTGCGAAGGCCGTATCCGTCGACGGATCCACCGTTGGTCAGGTGTTGGAGGCCCTGGCCAGGGAGTATCCCGGGCTGGCCGGTCAGGTCATCGACTCGGACGGGACGCTGCACAAGTTCGTGAACGTTTACCTGAACGACGATGACGTCCGCTATCTCTCCTCTCTCGACACCCCGGTTACCGAGTCGGACGAGATCTCCATCCTCCCCGCAGTCGCCGGGGGAGCCACGACCGCGGCCGGGCATCGGCCACGATGACTGCTCACAGCTCCGTACTGGAGCTGATCGGGAACACCCCGTTGGTGGACATCAGCCAACTGAGTCCCAATCCGGATGTGCGCATCCTGATCAAACTGGAGGGGCAGAACCCCGGCGGCTCGGTCAAGGACCGGATCGCACTGTCCATGATCGAGCAGGCGGAACAAGACGGCATCCTGAAACCGGGACAGACGCTGATCGAGCCGTCTTCGGGCAACACCGGGATCGGAATGGCCCTGGTCTGCAAGTTGAAGGGGTATCACCTGAAAGTCGTGCTGGCCACCAACGTCTCCATCGAACGACGGCAACTGCTCGAGGTGTGGGGAGCGGAGATCATCGAGTCCCCGGGCTCGGAGGGATCCAACGGGGCTGTGCGGAGGGCCCGGGCACTGGCCGAGGACCATCCTGAGTGGGCCTTCCTGTACCAGTACGCCAACCCGGCCAATCCGAAGGCCCACTACGAGGGCACCGGGCCCGAGATCTGGAGCGACTGCCCGGAGGTGACCCACTTCGTGGCGGGCTTGGGCACCTCGGGCACCCTGTTGGGTGTGGGCCGCTACCTGAAAGAGCAGAATCCCGAGATCAAGGTCCTGGCCATCGAGCCGCCGGCCGGAGAGATCGTCGACGGACTGCGGAACCTCGACGACGGCTACATCCCCCCGATCTTCATCGACAACCACGGAGCCGACCTGCTCGACGGCAAGCGGATCGTGCGACCACGCGAGTCCATCGAGTGGACCCGGCGCCTCACTGACGTGGGCATCTTCGCCGGCCTCTCCTCGGGTGCCGCCCTCGCCGGGGCGGTCAAGACTGCCTCCGGGTTGGGTGGGGGGACCATCGTGGTGGTGGCCGCCGACGGAGGATGGAAATACCTGTCCACCGGAGCCTGGACCGAAGACCTCGATGTAGTCGAGGAACGGGCCAAATCCATCACGTACTTCTAGCATCACGGCTACTCACCGGCCGTGGGGGAGCGGATCGGCCTACGCTGGTGCGGTGCCCCGCGGTCGTTCCGAGTCGGACCGATCGGCGGTGAGGAGGGGAGGAGACGGCGGTGGTGCTGCCCGTCTGTCCCTCCGGGTTCTCGGGTGCGACGGGAGCTGGACGGGTCCGGGAGGAGCCGGCAGCGGGTACCTGGTGTCGTCGGGCGGGACCCATCTGGTGGTCGACCTCGGTCCGGGCACCTTCGCCAACCTGCAGCTCCACCTCGATCCGGCTCTGGTGGCGGCGGTGGTCATCACCCACCGACACCCCGACCACTGGACCGATCTGTACTCCCTCGCCAATCACGCACGGTTCGCTCTCCGCCGTGAGGCCGTGCCCGTCTACGCCCCCTCGGAACTAGGAGTACGCACTGGCCTCGTTGGTTCCCCGGCCCTCGACTGGCTCCCGGTGTCCGACGGCGACTCGACGGACGTGGGGGCTCTGCGCCTGTCATTTCACCGTACCGACCACCCTGTCGAGACGCTAGCTCTACGCGTCGACGGCGCCGGTCGGGCACTGGGATATTCTGCCGACACCGGAACCCGGTGGTCCCTGACCGAGCTGGGGACCGACCTTGACCTTGCGCTGTGCGAGGCTTCGTTCACCGTCGACCACGAAGGGACACCAGGGCACATGAGTGGACGACAGGCTGGAGAGCAGGCGGCCCGGGCCGGAGCTCGGCGACTGGTGGTGACCCATCGGTGGCCTACCATTGCCGCCTCGTCGGTGGCTTCCGAGGCTGAGGCCGCGTTCGGGAACCCGGTCGAGCAGGCTGCGATCGGAAAGGAATTCATACTGTGACGCAGGAATCGAAGGCCGGGCGTGGGGACGGTCGCAAAACGGACGAGCTGCGACCGGCGTCCTTCGAACGGGACTTCACGGTCTTCGCTCCCGGATCCGTCCTGGTCTCGATGGGCCGTACCCGGGTGCTGTGCACGGCATCAATCGAGGAGCGGGTGCCACCGTGGATGCGGGGGAGTGGTAAGGGGTGGGTCACCGCCGAGTACTCCCTGCTGCCCGGGTCCACCGGCGAGCGGGTGAGCCGGGAGGCGGCCAAAGGGAAGCAGTCGGGCCGCACCCAGGAGATTCAACGGCTCATCGGTCGATCCCTGCGCTCGGTCTGCGACATGGTGGCACTCGGGGAGATGCAGATCACGGTGGACTGCGATGTGCTCCAGGCCGACGGCGGGACCCGTACGGCGTCGATCTGCGGAGCGTACGTGGCCCTGCACGATGCGCTGACCCGACTGATTCAAAAAGGTGCACTGCGTGTCAACCCGTTGACCGAAGCGGTGGCCGCCGTCTCGGTGGGCGTGGTCGACGGGGTCTGCATGCTCGATCTGCCCTACGAGGAGGACAGCCGAGCCGAGGTGGACATGAATGTGGTGATGACCTCCTCGGGCCGGTTCATCGAGGTCCAGGGGACTGCCGAGGGCATGCCGTTCACCAAGGGTGAGCTGGACGAGATGCTGAGCCTGGCCGAACACGGGATCGCCCAGCTGCTCGATCTCCAGACTGACACCCTCGCCGTACCGCCGGCCCCGCGTTGATGGGGCTGGGGAACTGATGGTGGCACGGCGTTGACCGAGGCAGGCCTCCAGCTGGTGCTCGCCAGTGCCAATCCCGACAAGGCGGCGGAGATTGCCGCCATCCTCGGGGCAGTGAGCGGGGTCCAGCTCCATCCTCGCCCCGCTGACGCGCCCGACGTGGAGGAAACCGGCGACACCCTGGTGGAGAACGCACGACTGAAGGCCGTCGCCCTCATGGAGGCCACCGGGATGGCCGCTGTCTCGGACGACACCGGGCTCGAGATCGTCGCCCTGGGCGGGGCACCAGGCGTGTACTCGGCCCGGTACTCGGGCGAACACGCCACGTACGCCGACAACGTGGCTAAGGTCCTGGCCGAACTGGACCGGGTGGGCGCGGCCACCCCGGCGCTCCGAGCGGCCACGTTCCGCTCCGTTGCCTTCGTGGCCTATCCCGGAGGTCACGAGGTATGGGCCGAGGGGGCGGTCGCCGGCACCATCACCACCCGACCGGCGGGTGACGCCGGCTTCGGCTACGACCCGGTGTTCGCTCCAGATGGGTATGGGGGTCGCACATTCGCCCAGATGTCCCCCGCAGAGAAGCACCTGGTCTCGCATCGCGGCCGGGCCTTCCGTGCTCTGGCCGAGTTGCTGGGAGCCGATGCCCAGTCCTCGTGACCGCGATGGTCCGCGGCTAGCGTCAGGGTCCTGGTGATAAGCAAGTACGTGTCGTGAGCGAGGTGTCGCAGGGACCTGGCTGGTGGCTGGCGTCGGACGGGAAGTGGTATCCACCGACGCAGGCTCCGGGCTACGTTCCCGCGAGCACGCCCCCCGACTCCACGGCGGGCGCCGCAGATGCCGAGGCGCTGGCACCCCCGGGTTTCGGTCCGTCTTCCGCGGGGCCGGATCCGACTGCGGTGTACGGCTACACCGGCGATCCCGGTCCCCACGTGGCCGGCCTTCCCCCGGAGTACGGCTACCCACCCCAGCAGCCTCCTCCGTACTACCCGTACGCACCGAGCGGGTACTACCCGGATGCCCGGACGCCCTACCCGATGGGCCCGATGGTCCAGGCGCGCCAGACAAATCCCTTCGCCATCGCGTCGCTAGTGTGCGCGTGTGTCGGCATCATCCCGTTCCTGGGGATTCTCGGCGTGATCCTCGGCTTCGTCTTCGGCCTGATCGCCAAAGGTCAGATCAAGCGCACCGGCGGAGCGCAGGAAGGGAACGGGTTGGCGACGGCCGGGATCATCATCAGTGTCGTCATCACAGCCCTGTGGATCATCTTCTGGATCGTGGTGGCTGCCTCATCCCACAACCAGATCTGCACCAACGGGAACTGCTGACGGTCGCCGCCCCGGGCGGGAGGTGCGGTTTACGCCACCCCATTGCCGCCGGTGGTGCCCGACTCAACACTCGGAGTCCACGGGTCATCGGCGATGGGAGGGGGCATGATAGTCACCTGGGCGAGCCCGTCCGGCTGGCCCTCGACGGCGTCGGTGAGCGATTCGGGCGGGGGAGGGGGCGCTCCGCCGAGGTCGGTGTCTTCCGCCATGGCCGGGGCGGTCATGGGTGGAACCGGTGGGGCCGGGGGTGCGGGGAGCGATGAGACGTCGCCGTCGGTGTGGATCACCGACTCGGCGGACAGACCGAGGACCGATGCCCGGTGCTCACCCGTTCCGGAACCGGTGTCCAACTCGATCAGACCGGCCGCGTGGAGGTCACGGAGCGTGCGGAGTCCGATTATCTGGTCGTCGCCGATCCGGTCGAGCACTTCTTTGACCGAGAGTCCACTGCTACCGACCGTGGCCAACACCCGCCATTGGTCAGTGCGGATCTGAATGTCTTGTCCGGGGGGCTCGGGGGCGAGGGTCACGACCGCCTCGAACGGGACCTCCTGGCGGATCTCCCGCCACTCCTCGACCTGGGGGCGGACCTCATTCAGGACCGCTCCCACCGGAACCGTGGGCTGGCCGCTGGATGAGACCACGCCCTCGGTGAAGTAGAACCAGCCCTCGACGACGCAGGCCAACTCGAAGACGGCCTGACCGATGGTGGTGGCCGAACCGACGTGGGCATTCGAGAGTTCGCCGTCGGCCAGCCACAGCTTCCCGTCAGCCGCATCGCTGACGACGTGGACCTCACCGGTCTGTTTGGTCGAGGCGAGCATCGACAGGACGTCGGACAGCGAGAAGGCGGCCAGCGAACCCACCAGGGACGCCGCCGGTGCCGCCTCGGAGGATTCGTGCTCGAACATGTTGGGTTCCTTCCCCTCTGCACTCGGTCCCGACCAGGTCGTCGGCTCCCGCATCGCCACCACTGCACCATGGGATCCCGAGGATTCTCCGGAAGACTCGCTCGGGTGGCCGGTGGCCTCCTCGATCGTGCTGCCCGGCTCGTCCATGGGTGATCCTTCCGAGGACCGGCGTTTCCAGGCCATCTCCGCGTCCTTCGTTGTGTCCTTCGTTCGCGACACCTGCGTCCTTCATAGTAACCGCTAAGAGTAGCGAACTCAACACTTTCAGTGGTGCAATTTCTCTTCCCGCCGACCCGCAGCGATGGCGGGCGGCCAGCGCTGCGGCCACGGCAGGGAACATCGTCGTTCGCAGCACCGGCGACGCCGCGCCGTGGCCGGAGATGCCCGGCCCGGGAGGACGGTTGGTTCGACCGGTCGACGGGGGCGGGCCATGATCGGGTGATGTCCGATCCCCGAACCCTGCGGCCCTTCTCGTCCTACGACGATTTCGAGCATCTCCGTTTCGAACGACCACGAGCCGGCGTGCTGCTTATCACCATCGACCGCCCTGACGTCCTGAATGCCGCCAATGAACAGCTGCATCGTGAGTTCTCGGCCGTCTGGCCGGTGGTCGATGCTGACCAGTCGGTGGCGGCATCGGTGATCACCGGGGCGGGCCGGGCCTTCTCTGCCGGGGGTGACCTGGCCATGGTCGAGCGCATGACCACCGATCACTCGGCGGTGATCGAGCAGTGGCAGGACGCCAAATCCGTAGTGGACGCCATGTTGGCCTCGGTCAAGCCGGTCGTCTCAGCCATCAACGGTGTGGCCGTCGGCGCCGGCCTCGCCGTGGCCCTGCTGGCCGATGTGAGCATCATCGGCCGATCGGCCCGGCTGTCGGATGGTCACACCCGGCTGGGCGTGGCCGCCGGCGATCACGCGGCCATCCTCTGGCCACTGCTCTGCGGGATGGCCAAAGCCAAGTACTACCTGATGACGGCAGACTTCATCGATGGCGTTGAGGCTGAGCGGATCGGACTGGTCACCCGGTGCGTACCCGATGACCAGGTGGTGGACGAGGCGCTGGCCATCGCCGAACGGCTGGCTCAGGGGAGCCGCACCGCCATTCAGTGGACCAAGCGGGTCCTCAACCAGTGGATGCTCACCAACGCCCCGATCTTCGGGGAGTCCCTGGCGCTCGAGATGCTCGGCTTCCTCGGTCCCGATGCCGTGGAGGGACTGGCCGCAGTGAGGGAGCATCGACCACCCGAGTTCCCCTCCGCCCAGCCGGCTGGGTAGGGCAAAACCGGCCGATCTTCGGCCCCGGGCTGGGTGATCATCATGGCCAGTGTCGTCAGGACACCGTGACCAGTGTCCCTATGGGAGTGAGGGGGTAGACCACGGCGGCATTGGCCGGTGGCATCTCCACGCAACCATCGCTCTGAGGGAAGCCGTAGCTCCCGCGCACGAACCCGTGCAGGGCGTCTCCTCCGTTGAAGTAGCTGACCCACGGGATGCCCGGGTCTACGTACTTGGAACCGTCAGGATTGGTGCCTGACATGGTGGTGACTTTGTAGCGCAGGTAGACCGGAAAGGTGCCCGACGCAGTGGGGGCCCCGGCGACGCCGGTGTTGGCGCGGGTGGAGTAGACCTCCGCCCCGTCGCTGTAGACCGTGGCCGTCTCGGGCAGCGCCCTCGATACGTATACGTAGTTGTATGGGGAGGTGTCGATCGTGCCACCGTCGGCGTCGGTCAGCAGCTGCTGCCAGACGGCGGGTCCGGCCTCGCCGTCGGTCTTCATATTGTGCTCGGACTCGAACGCCATCACCGCACCCTTGGTAATCGTGTTGGGGGTGCCCACCGTCCAGAGGCTCACCAACGACGCGGGCTCGGACCAGCGCCAGTCAAATGTGCCCTCTTGGGCTTGAGCCGCCTCCTGCGGGGCACTCAACGGGCGGGCCGGGGTGAAGCTCAGGGGAAGGTAGCCGAGTTGCGCGAGGAGTTGTTGTAAGCGGAGCGTGCTGCCGGGGGCAATGCTGAAAGTGGCGCTCACCGGCCCCGTGAGCGTCTTGCCGCTGGCACTCGCCACTCCGCCGGACCCACCCGGGACGGTGACGGTCTCGGTGGTGGCGGGAACGAACGGTGCCGAGGCCACGAAGGCGAAGGTTTCCGGCGTGACTTCACGCCATGCCCCGGCCACAGCTGGGGCGAGGGACGGGGTCGGGGAGGTCGGACTGAGGGGGTCCGAGAACTGCACGGAGAGCGTGGCGTCGGTGGGTACGTTCGCCGTCCCCGGTGTCGGGGTGACGGCAGCCACGGTGAACGGCCCCTCGTGGGCGGATGTGTCCACGGCGTGGACTGGTGTGGACGTAGGGGAGGCGGCTGCGCGACCCGAGGGGTCATGAAGGGTGTAGGCGGCGACCGCCACGCCGACCAGCACCACGGCTATGCCCGCCGTGACCAGAGGCAGCACCTTCCACCGCGACCGGGCGCGTGACGTCTCTGTGGACTTCGAATGTGAGTGCGGGGACGCCATTGATCTCCTTCGCTTGAAGGATTCTACCAGTCCAACCGGCGTTTACGGCACCACAGAACCGGACCATTCACGGTCCTGGTCGGCCCGGGATCAGCCGGTGGCCGCCCCGGCAGGCGACGAGTCGATCTGGAGGCGGATGGCCGCCTCCAGATCGGCGATGCGCTGGAGATCGGTCAATTTGGACCCGTCGGAGTCTCGGATGTAGAACGCGTCGACCACCGCCGATCCGAAGGTTGAGACCTTGGCCGAGATGACGTCGAGGCGACAGTCCACCAGGGCCTGGGTGATCCGGTGCAGCTGGCCCACCACGTCCTCGGCCCGCACCTCCACCACGGTGGCCGAGGCCGAGGCATTGTTGTCCACGCTCACCTGGGTGGAGACCAGATGGGGGGTGATGACGCGACGTTCATGGCGGTAGGTGCGGGCCCGCTCGGAGAGTCGGCGTTCGATCGGGAGTGTGCCGTCCATCACCGCGGCGAGGTCGTCGGCCAGCCGGGCGGCCGCCGGCCACCGGCCCCGTGACGGCTCGACGGTGAAGATCTCCACGGCTACGCCATCCTCGCCCGCCACCACCGCCGACCGGACATTGAGTCCGTGGAGGGCGAGAACCCCGGTCACCTCGGCGAAGAGGCCGGAGCGGTCAGCAGCCACCACGGTGACTGTCGGGTCGTCGATGGAGAGGGCGGGCACGCCGTGGTCACGCACCGTGTCCATGATGACCCGCAGCTCATCGGTGATCCAGGGCGTCGGGGGTGGTGCAGGTTCGCCGGCCAGTAGACGCCGTGTCCGCTCGACCAGATCGGCCACCAGTCCGGCCTTCCATGGCCCCCACGCCGAGGATCCGGTGGCCAGGCTGTCTGCTTCGACCAGCGCGGCCAGCAGCTCCAGGGTCGTCCGGTTACCGACCTCGTCGGCCACCCGCTGGGCCGTGGCCGGGTCGTCGAGGTCCCGGCGGGTGGCGGTGTCCGGTAGGAGCAGGTGCAGGCGCACCATGGTCACCAGGGTGTCCACGTCTTCAGGGGGGAGGCCCAGCCGGGCCCCGATGGTGTCCACCACGGCCATCCCCACCTCGGTGTGGTCTCCGGGGTATCCCTTGCCGATGTCGTGGAGGAGGGTTCCGAGCAAGAGGAGGTCTGGCCGCGACACGCGGTGGGCCAGGATGGCGGCGTTGGCGGTGGCCTCGAGGAGGTGGCGGTCCACGGTAAACCGGTGGTAGGGATTCCGCTGCGGTTTGTTGCGGACCGCGGCCCATTCGGGAAGGTACCGCTCGAGGAGGTGCCGTTGATCCAGGGCCTCGAGGGCGTCGATGGCGGCGGGACCCGTGGCCAGCACGGCCACGAGGGTGGTTCGCAGGTCCTCGTTCCACGGCTCGGGCGGGACCGGGGCCTTGCGACCCAGCAGGTTCAGCGCATCCCGGGCGATGGGGAGGTTCCGATCCGCGGCCACCGCGGCCATGCGAAGTGCGAGCGACGGGTCACCAGCCACATCGGCAGACCCGATCAGGACGACCTCGTCGTCGGTCACGCCGATTCCGGGGTCCGTAGTGAGCTCAGTGACCGGGAGCTCGCTGTCACCGGCACCCCGTCCCGCCGACCGGCGACGTGGGCGTTCCGACTTCCGTGACCGCTGCCAGGCGCCGCGCCGCCTCCAGGCGTCGTCCCCTTCCCACGTCACGGTGCGTCCGGCAGTGGCCACGGCCCGCATCAGTGCGTCGGAGTCCGGCAGTCCCAGGGCCCGAGCCACCTGGTCCTGCTCTTGGAGGAGCAACTTGTTCTGTTCCCGTCCCGCCCGGCGGTGGAGCTCCACCCGGGACGACGTCAGTACAGCCCGGGCGGTGTCGATGGCGACGGTGTCGACGTAGTCGGCGAGCGCCGGCACCGCCAGCATCAACGCGGTGAGGGCGGCGATGTCCCGGAGGCCTCCGTGGGACTCTTTCAGATCCGGTTCCAGGAGGAATCCGACATCGCCGTTGGACCGGTGGCGGTCGGCCACCAGGTCGACCAGGACACCCAGCCATGGTGGCTTCTGTTTCACCCACCGTTCACGGGCGCCTTCGATGACCGGTTCCGCCACTTTGGGGTCGCCGCACACCACCCGGCCGTCGAGGAGCCCGAGGGCCACCCGGAGGTCCTCGGCGGCCATCGCCAGGGCGTCGCTGGGCCGACGCACGCTGTGGTCCAGGGTGATCCCCTCGTCCCACACCGGATACCAGATCCGGTCGGCGGTGGCGGACAGGTTGCGTCGCCCCTTGTGCAACAGGACGACGTCGAGATCACTGAACGGGCACAGCTCCGACCGGCCGTATCCGCCCACGGCCATGAGGGCGAGCCCCCGACTGTCGCCCTCGGTGGCCCGGTCGAACAGATCGGTCAGCCACTCGTCGGCGGAGGCGGCGTAGGCGTGGCAGAACTCGTCCCCGTGCAGGTCGGTTCGCTCGATGAGCATCTGCCGGCGGGCACGCAGGGACACGGGCGGACCGTACCACCGGGGCGCCGGGTCGCGGCCCATCATGGGCCACCGGGGCAGGGGGAGTGAGGCCCGGCTACGGAGCGGGACGCAACCACGATCGGGAGGACGGTGCTGGCCCCGAGCAGGGTGACGAACGTTCGGTGGGTCAGGCCGTTAGCCTAGGGGCATGGCCGAAGAAGAACGGAGCGGGCTCAGCCTGTTCGACGGTGTGCTTATCGTGGGCGGCGGGATCATTGCCGTGATCGTTGCGATCTGGCTCATCACTGCGGTCACCGCGGTTATCTGGTTCGTGATCAAACTTGTGGTGATCGTCGCCTTGATCGCCCTGGTGGCCCGTGTCCTATTCAGGCGTCGATCCTGATCCCCATTGTTCAGGCGATCATCGACTCGAAGAGCTCGATGTGTTCGGCGACCATGCGGTTCGTCGAGAAGTAGCCCTCGACGGACAAGCGGCAGTCACTTCGCTGTAGCTGGTCGAGGCGGCCGATGGCTCCCACCATAGCGTCATCGTCTTTGCAGATGAATCCGGTTCGACCCTCGTCGACAACCTCGGGTGCGGCTCCTTCTGGGAATGCCAGCACCGGGGTGCCACAGGCCATCGCTTCGATCATGACCATCCCGAAGGGTTCGTTCCAGCGGATCGGGAACAAGAGGGCGGAGGCTCCCGCCAACAGCTCGAGCTTGCGTTCGTGGGACACCTCGCCCAGATAGAGGGCATCCGGCCCCAGCAGGGGCTCCACCTCCTCGGTGAAGTACCGCATCTCCCAGGGCTCCCGCATCTTGGCTGCCATCATGATGCGGATGCCGGCCTTACGGGCTATCCGGATGGCCCGGTGGGCACCCTTGTCCGCAGCCATGCGGCCGAGGAATACGACGTAGGGCCCGTCGCTGTCACCTTTCCCGTCGCCGACCGGGAAGTGGGAGGCGTCGACCCCGTGATGGATGACCCGGGCGATGGGGATGTCGGGTGCCGCCCGCCGTTGGGCATGGGAGATGGCCACGATGGGTACCCGGTCGGCATTGGCCCGGTAGATGTCGGTGAGCTCTTCGTTGAAGGGACCGTGAATGGTAGTGGCCACGGGCAGGCCCGGATAGTGCTCGGCATGGAACGGCCCCATCATGGTGTGGTCGTGGACGACGTCGCAGTCCTTGACGGCCTCGTAGGCGTGGATCACGTGCCGGATCTCGGGAACGGCACTCCCGATTCGGGTACCTTCGGCCGCCGGAAGGACCCACTGCCGGGGCACGGGGCAGGTCGAGTCACCCGTGGCGAAGAGCAGCACATCGTGGCCGGCATCCTGAAGGCCCCGGGCCAACTGGTCCACCACCAACTCGATTCCTCCGTAGAGCAGGGGTGGAATGGGAGTCCAGGGTGGGGCGATCATTCCTATCCGCATAAAGAGATTCAAGCATCCCCACGAGGACGATAGGATCGCCGGGCGCCACGGCGGCGTGGCCGAGTGGTTTAGGCAGGGGCCTGCAAAGCCCCCTACGGCGGTTCGATTCCGCCCGCCGCCTCTAATCCGGCGCCCTGTGCCGCGTTCATCGTTCCTGAGGGGAGGCGTGGTCCCACAACAGTCGGGTGTCCACCGATCCCTGGAGCAGTCGGTTGGCCGGAACCTCCTTGTCGATGTGGCCGATCAGGCCCCGGTAGACACCGAATCCGACCAGCTGCTGGAGGCGGGGCGAGAACCGACGCACGGTGTCGACGGGCAGTCCGAGCTGCTGGTTCTCCTGCTGCCTGAGGTAGCCGGCGCAGTAGTTCATGGCGATTCCCACCCGACGATCCCTGGTGACGTTGGCCCCTCCGCCGTGCCACAGGCTCCCGTGCCACACGAGGACGCTTCCCCGCTTCATCACGACCGGGACGGACTCGTAGTTGCCGGTCAGGTCGGGTGATTCGGATGCTGTATGGCTACCGGGAATGATCCGGGTGGCCCCGTTCTCCTCGGTGAAATCGGTAATTGCCCACATGGTGTTGCACACCGTGGCTGGGTGGGGCTTGGGGAGAGGGATCACCTGATCGTCCGCGTGGATGGGCTGGGGCTTCTCCCCTGGTCCGATGGCGATCGAGGAGAGCGAGGACACCAGCAATCCGGGATCGAGCACCCGTTCGCAGATGGGGAGGATCTCGGGATGAACAGGGATCTGCTCGAAATGCGGGCCATAGGCCAACAAGTTGTAGATACGGGTGGTCCGGAACCCTTCGAAGGCGTTGTGGGACGGCTCCGCACCCAGGTCCCGCTCCAGACGGAGCAGGTCGTCATGGAGGGCCTCGACCAGGCCGGGCTCGATGGCATCCGCCACGACGGCGTACCCGTCCTGCTCGATACACCTGGCATGGTAATCGGCACGGGCTTCGTCCACCGGGTCGAGCGTCAAGGGATCCCCCTTCACCAGTTCGTCAGTGGCCAAGCCTATGGTGCAGAGGTGGCGAGGAAGAAACGGAGCCGGCGCCCCGACAACTTCTATGAGCTGTTGACCTGCGGATGGAAGGGCCATGCCCTGGTGGGTACCGATGTGGCCCACATCGGTCCCGACGACGGGCTTCTGGTGAGGGAGCAGAATGGCATCCGGTGGTACCGGTGCATGCGCTGTGATGCCTGGATCGCCGACACACCGCCGGCCGAGCCGTCCCGAGACGGCATGCCGGACCGAGATGAGATCGAGATCCCGGCCCGGGGTCCGATGCTGCGGGACAAGTATGTACTGCGCCTTATCGCTGTGGACCGCGCCATCCATGTCGTTGTCCTGACCACTCTGGCGGTCATCTTGTACACATTCGCCCGCCACGACGCTTCACTCCACCGCGATTACGTCAACATCATGAGCGACCTTTCAGGAACGACACCAGGGGAGTCACAGGTCCGGGGAGTGCTCGGTTACCTCGGTCGGGCCTTCAAGTACTCGCCGGCGCGGCTGGTCCAACTGGGTCTGCTGGTGACGGCCTATGCCGCGCTCGAGGCTACCGAGATGGTCGGCTTGTGGATGTCGAAACGGTGGGCCGAGTATCTGACGCTTGTGGCCACGGTGGCGCTCATTCCCATCGAGGTCTACGAGCTGTCACTCAGTGTGAGCTGTCTTCAAGATCATCACGCTGATCATCAATGTGGCCATTGCCGTTTACCTGCTGTTGGCCAAGCGACTCTTCGGGCTCAGGGGTGGAGGCCAGGTCCAGGTGGAGCGGCATCGTCAGTTCAGTGGCTGGGCGGCGATCGAACGCACCAGTCCGCCCGTGGCGTCGTCGGTGCCCTAGCACGGCTGGAGTAGCGCATCGTGGGGGGCTACTTCGCCCAGTCGACGGAGTGTCCGGCATACGATTCCGGGAGGGGGTAGGTGACCTGGCGGTGGTATCGTCAGGCCCCGAGGGCCGTTGGCGCAGTTGGTAGCGCACTTGCATGACACGCAAGGGGTCGTGGGTTCAAGTCCCGCACGGCCCACCATTGAAAGCCCAGTTCAGGACGATAAATCCTGAACTGGGCGGGTCCCCGAAAGCGCCAAAATGGCCCGATGGTCACATTTTGGTCACACGAATTTGCTACGTTGGTCCCGTCGGGGTGACCGAGGAGCGTTCGTGCAGGGACGGGTGTACCGCAGGGGAACGGGCTGGGCCTTCAAGGTCGACCTGCCTCGCGACCCGGCCACCGGACAGCGCCGACAACGCCAGAAGGGCGGCTTCGCCACCCGCAAAGCGGCCGAGGAAGGCCTGACCGATCTGCTCGGTGAGATCCGGACGGATGTCGTCGCCGGCACCGGGACCATCAAGCTCGAGGGCTGGCTCACTGAGTGGCTGGCCGCCGTGAAGCCTTCGCTGCGCCCGAGCACGTACTCCCTCTACTCGACCGCCGTCACCAGCTGGATCACGCCGAGGATCGGTGCGCTCAAGTTGGCCGAGGTCACCCCGCAGGTCGTCCAGCGGCTCTACACCGACCTGGCCACCTCGGGTGGCCGAAGCGGTCAGGGCCTGAGCCCCCGCTCGGTCCGGCTGGCCCACCAGGTGCTGCAGCAGGCATTCGCCAAAGCGGTGCAGTGGAAGCTCACGGCGAACAACCCACTGGCCTCGGGCATCATCCTGCCCCGCATGGAGCCAAAGGAGATGAAGACCCTCAGCGCCGAGGATGCCAAGGCGTTCCTCGACGCCACCGCCGATGACCGGTTGGGTCCACTGTGGTGCCTTCTGCTCACGACCGGGCTGCGACGGGGCGAGGCCCTCGGACTGCGTTGGAGCGACGTCGACCTGGCCGATGCCCGGCTGGAGGTGCGCCAGACCGTGGTGGCGGTGAAGGGGACGCCGTTGATCTCGGAGCCGAAGACGAAGACGGGCCGGCGAACGGTCTACCTGTCGGGGAGGACGATCGAGGCCCTCAAGGACCAACGGGCCCGCCAGAAGGCCGATCGGAAGCTGGTCGGGAGCGCCTGGGAGGACTCGGGCCTCGTCTTCACGACGACGACCGGGGGACTGCTCCACCCGAGGAACGTGCTGCGGGACTTTCAGATCGCGCTGGACAAGGCCAACCTGCCCAAGGTCCGGCTCCACGACCTCCGCCACACCGTGGCCACGCTGCTGCTCCACGAGGGCGCTCACCCCAAGGTGGTCCAGGAGCTGCTCGGCCACGCCAACGTGGCCATCACGCTGAACACCTACTCGCATGCCACCCCAGGACTCCACCGGGAGGCCGCCGACATGCTCGAGGGCGTGCTCAAGCTCTGATCGTCACCATCTCCCGCAGGGCGTCGACCGGCACCCGGAGGAGCCGGTCCCCGATCCTGACGCAGGGGAGCCCTTCGGCCCCGCCGGTCGCCTCGAATCGGCGGGCCAGCTCGTAGGCCGCCGATCTCCCGATACGGAGGAACTTCGCCGCCTCGGGGATGGTCAAGAGCGTGACCTCCGTCGGCGGTGGGCGGCTTTCGGCCGGCTCGTCGGTGTCTACCAATCGGAGATGGTCGTGGGTGCTCATCGTGATCCTTCCGAACGTTGTCCAGTCCGTCGCGAACCTGCTGTCCAGTTCCTCTGGACCGATCGACGGTCCTGACATCAGCGAACGGTGCTGGCGTCGCCTCTCCATTGTCCGAATCAACGTCACCCTCAACGTCACCCTCGGATATCTCGCCAGCATCACCAACGTCACCCTCGGGCTCCAGCGGGCTGACGGCAACGTCACCCTCGCAGGTCAGAGCCCTGTCGATGTGACCGAGGAGGCCGACAGGCCAGGCGACCGTCTTCTGGGCCGCACATCAGCACTTCCCCCGGCATCGAGCCGGTGGAATGCTGTACCCGGCCCGGTCCGGCGGGGCACCGTACGGGGGCGCACGCCCTCCCGTGTGGCCACTCACGATGGCTCCCGGAGCCACATCGCTCCGGGGATCGAGAGAGGCGCCCAGGCGGGCATCGAGCCCGCCACGGGCGCCTGGGTGACTCAGCACATCGGCTCCGCCAAAGCGGTACGGAACAGATCCACACCTGTGCATCATTCGATGCCAACGTCACCCTGAGCTCAATTCCCAGTCTCGTATCGGGCCAGGATCTCAACCCGGGTGCGAGAGCGGCTCCCCTCGACGTCGAGCCGAGGGGAGCCGCCTCCCCGATAGCCGTGGTGGAGCCGATCCAGGGGCTTTGGGTCAGATGTCCTCGGTGCTCACACGGGGCACGGAGCAGTGACCCCGCCGTCGGGGATTGAGAGAGGCGCCCAGGCGGGCATCGAGCCCGCCAAGGCCGCCTGGGTGACACAGCAGATCGACTCAGCGGGAGCGGGACAGATCATGTCCACACAGTTGCACTCGAAGTGAGCAGCGTCACCCTCGCCGTCTCGAGACTCGACTTCGCACAGTGGCGGAGCCCGCCCGGAGGGCGGCGGACCCCTCGGGTGCATGTGTGTGGACATTGAATGTACCGGTCTGGCGGAGCCGAGGGTGACGTTCTCATCGGCGACCATGGCGGGCTCGATGCCCGCCTGGGCGCCGCTTCGTGAGGGAAGCCGATGTGACGGGCCGATCAGTTCGGCTGTGAGCGTGCACTACGAGACCCTCACTGCGCTGCCTTCGGGTGAGCGAGGCCAGCGACTCGCCAAAGCCGGCCAGAAGGGCCGGAGAGGCGAGAGCGGACCCGGGTCAGGGTTGTTGGGTGCCCGTCCCGCCAACGGGGCCCTGATGCAATCGTGTCCGGCCGTCTCCGGAGGGGTCGATCGACCCAGAAACGCAGAGCGTCTCAGCCGTCCCCCAATCGCTTTTCGACGGAACTTGGTCGGAGCCGGAACCACGGCCGTCATGCTGGCTGTGATCGTTCTTCTCAGGCGTGAGGGTGACGTTCGTCCGATAGCTACATAGATGAAGGTGACGTTGAACGGGTGGCGACCTGCGTGAGGGTGACGTTGCTGAAATACTCACCAAGCGAGGGTGACGTTGGGGGAGTGGGGATGCTGTCTTCAGGGTGACGTTCGTCCCGTACCCACAGAGGCGAGGGTGACGTTCGGGGTGACGTAGACCCACCGTGGGATCATCTCCCTGGAGGACCGAAGTTGCCCAATTGGCCCGAACTGTCCCAATAACGCGATCCGCCGGGGGAAGTGCCCCCGACCGGCACTTCGATGGCACGTCCGTGATCCGCAGCGAATGTGTGGTGGCCGCTCAAAATCGTTTGCACTTAGAGCGTCCGCGGATAGGCGTCTCGATCAGGCGGCCCAGCGATCCCGCCAGTCGATGAGCTTCGCGGTGATGAGCAGCGTGATGGCAAGCGCCATCTGAGCGAGTCGGTGTGCGACCGCCCGGTCGGTGTTGCGACGCAGCTGACCGAAGTTGGACAGCCATGAGTTGGTCCGCTCGACAGGCCAACGCATCCCGAGCTTTCGGGTTCTCGGAGCACGCTTCGTGCCCGCCTTCTTGCCATCACGGCGCTGGCGGGCACAGATGACGTCGGCCAGGCCGAACTCCGTGCAAGTGGCCTGGACGCCTTTGGAGTCGTAGCCGCGGTCGAGGTGCAGGGTCTCGATGTCGCAGAGGAGTCCGCGTCGGACAGCCGGCTCGAGTGTCGCGGAGAATAGGACGGTGTCGTGCCGGTTGGCGCCATCGGTGGTCCAGCCGATGGGGATACCCGCACGATCAGTCAGGAGGGACCACTTCCACCCCGATTTTCCTCGGTCCGTGGGGTTTGGGCCAGTTCCTTCACCACCCATCGGGGCCTTGTGCTGTGAACCGTCGACAGCGGTCTCGGTGAGGTCCAGTCCGATGATCTTGTCGTAGGCGGAAAGGGCTTCCTCGACGAGCTGGTCGAACACCCCGATGGACTCCCACTCGTCCCTGCGTGCCCGCAACGTGGTGTCGGAGACCGCTCCTCCGATCAGCTGTTCGGCATCCACCCACGAGCACCCGGTGACCAGCCTGATCAGCATCCCCTCGAAGCAGATCCGATCGGAGATCCTCGGTCGGTGACAGCCGAGGGGATGGGACCGGTCCGGGGCTGGGAGCAGGGGCTCCACCGCTGCCCACACGGCATCTACCACTTCGGATTCGAGTGCGCGCATGATGTGTGCTGACCTCCACTTGGTCGTTGGTTTGGGACGCACCCAGAATCAAATCTGGGCCATCACAACGACCGGTGGATGGTCACCTATTCGCGCGGCCTCTTAGCCGCCTACCTCCTCCATAATGAGGGCGAAGTTGCGCAATCGCTCCCCACCGAAGGACACGATCATGGACGACCTCTCATCCCTCCCGCAGGCCGACCAGGATGCAATCGGCGTCACTCTCATGGCCCTGCTGAGCGGATTCCAGGAGCGCAATGCCGACAAGCTGGTGGGCGTGTACAGCGCCGACGCCGACTGGGTCAATGCATTCGGGAGCGTCAAGCGGGGAGCGGACGAGATCGTTGAGTATCTCAGGGGCCTATTTGGGGACGACAACTTCAACGCTGGCTCCCTGAAGGCGCCGCCTGACACAACCTTCCGGGTTCTCACCCCCGAGGTTCTCCTGGTAAACGCCCATCTGCAGGTCGAGGGCCAGAAGTTGGTCGGCGGGGGTGAGATTGAGGTTCGTGACAACCATTCGCTACGTGTTCTTCAGCGCCAGCCTGATGGCTCGTGGCTCATTGTGTCGGAGATGTACAACGATGCCAACCAGGAGCGCACCTACGAAGGCCATTCGTGAGTGTGTGCCCCTGATCGCCGGGAGCGGGCGCACTATCCCGGCCGAGTGCTTGCGGGCCGTTCACTGCCGCACTCCGGCACATTCGGGCGTGTGGAATAGCCGTAGACCCCGACCTCGGGGAACGAATACCCCTGTTAGCTAGGTCTCGGCGGCCTGACCTGGGCCGACCTAGGTTGACCTGGGCGGCCGCACCACCGTCTGTGGCAGTCTGACGGGATGGGAGCGGCGGCACCATCGGGAACCGTCACCTTCCTGTTCACCGACATCGAGGGCTCCACCCATCTGTGGGAGTCGCAGCCCGATGGGATGCGCCGGGCTCTCGAACGCCACGATGCCCTCCTCCGCTCGGCGATCGACTCGAACGGTGGCTACGTCTTCTCGACTGGCGGCGACGGGATCGGGGCCGCCTTCGCCCGCGCCGGCGACGCTGTTGCCGCTGCCGTCGACGCACAAGGGGCGCTCGGTGCCGAGCTGTGGCCCGACGGCGCACCGCTACGAGTGCGGATGGGACTCCACACCGGTGAGACGGCCGAACGCGATGGCGACTACTTCGGCACCGCGGTCAACCGGGCGGCCCGCCTCATGGCCACCGCCCACGGTGGCCAGGTCGTGTGCTCCCGTGCCACCGCCGACCTTGCTGCCGGTGCGGCGGACTTCCACAGCCTGGGGGAACACCGCCTGCGTGACCTGGCCGCGGCCGAGCAGGTGTTCCAGATCGGCGAGGGACGCTTCCCTCCCCTCCGGTCAGTGGACGTCGTGCCCACCAACCTCCCCACGACCCGCACCGAGTTGGTGGGGAGATCCGAAGACGTCGCAGCCCTCGCCGGCACGACCGCAAAGGAGCGTCTGGTCACGCTGACCGGGGTCGGCGGGGTCGGCAAGACCCGCCTGGCCCTTGCCGTTGCTGCCTCGGTGGCCCCCGACTACCCGGACGGGTGCTGGCTCGTCGACCTGGCTCCCGTCGCTGACGGCGCCGAGGTGGCAGTGGCCACAGCCACGGCCGTGCGGGCACCGGTGACCGACGCCGCCGCCCTGGTGACCTACCTGGCCGACCGACGGATGCTGGTGGTCTTCGACAACTGCGAGCACGTCATCAGCGACGTGGCTGACCTCGTCGACGGCGTGCTCGTCAGTGATCCCGACATCCACCTGCTGGCCACCAGCCGCGAGCCCCTCGGCCTCGACGGCGAGGTCGTGCGACGGGTTGGGTCCCTCGGTACGGCAGCACCGGACGCCTCGGTCGAGGAGGCGCTGTACGCACCGGCGGTCCGCCTCTTCGTCGATCGGGCGATCGCCGTATCCGACCGGTTCACTCTCGACCCTGCCACGGTGGGCCCGGTCGTCGAGATCTGTCGGCGACTGGATGGCATCCCCCTGGCCATCGAGCTGGCCGCCGCGCGGACCGGATCAATGCCGGCCGCAGAGATCGCCCGTCGCCTCGACGAGCGATTCCGTCTCCTGAGCGGCGGGTCCCGTCGGGCCCAGGAGCGGCATCGCACGCTGGCGGCAACCGTCTCCTGGTCCCACGACCTGCTGAGCGAAGACGACCAGTGCGTCTTCCGGCGCCTCGCCGTCTTCCCGGCGTCCTTCACGCTCGACGCCGCCGAACAGGTCGTCTCCGACGAGACCCACCAGCTCGACGTGGTCGACTCCCTGGCGGGCCTGGTCGACCGATCCCTGGTCCAGTTCGATCCCGACCAGGGCCGGTACCGACTGCTCGAGACCTTGCGGCAGTACGCGGCCGACCGGCTGGCCGAGGCAGGCGAGACCGAAGAAATTCGGGAGCGCCACGCCCGCTACTTCCTCGACCTGGTGACACAGCTCGGCCCGCAGTTGCACACGGACCGATTCGAATCCGCCTACACCACGCTCGTGCCGGAGTTGGACAACCTGAGGGCGACGGCCTCCTGGTGCATCGACCTCGAACGGTGGGGTGAACTCGCCTCCTTCTGCCGGGACTCGTACTACCTGACCTTCCAGTCGGCGCCCGTCGACGGCATCGAGTGGCGACTCCCGCTCGTCGAGCACGGCTCCGAGATCGCCCGCCAGGACCTCGTCGACCTGCTGGGCGATCTGGCCTGGACCGACGTCATGCTGGGCAATGTCGACCGAGGCGTCCGCTGGGCGGAGCGGACCAACGAGTTCGCAGAAGACGGAAACATAGCCCACTCCGCGTGGGCACTGGTGGCGATGGGTCAAGCTGCCTTGTACGCAGGCCGTCCAGCCGACTCCCACGCAGTTTCGTTACGAGCAGTAGACGCTGCCGCTGCAGTGGGTGATCCGACACCCGGCATCGTCGCCCTCCTCACCGTGTCGGCGTCGCTGACCCAACTCGGCCAACTCGATGCAAGCGTCGCCGCCGCGTCGGAGGCGATGGACCGAGCGGAGGCCTCAGGAAGCCCGCTCAACACTAACGCCGCAGTCACCACCGCGGCCTCCAACTGCCTGAACCGGCCGACCGGACCGGATTTCGTCCGGAGCCGGGAGGTCATCGAGGCCGCCCAGACCGTCGCAGCGGTCGACAGCACGAACACCATGTGGATCTGCACCATGCACGGGTGGGCGCTCCTTGGTCTCGGGGAACCCGCCGCCACGGTCCGGCTGATGGAGGCGCTCCGGTCCGCCGACCGGCTCAACGCACAAAACGCGGTCGAACTCACGCTTCGCCTGCTGGCCATCGGCTTCGCCGAGCTGGGACATCGAGAGGAGGCGGCGATCCTCGACGCGTACGTGGAGGCCAACCTCCGCGAGTTCCGCATCATGGGCCATGGGCAGGACTGGGTGCAGGAGCAGATCCGCAGCGCCGATCTCCCGTCACCCGCAGTCGCAGCCGTGCCGAAGAACCGAGGTGAACTCATGCAGTTCGTGACCGCCGTCGATCGGTCGATGAGCCTCGGTACGGCACCCGAACCCGACGCATGGTAGGAGCATGCAGCGAGACTCCCATGCCCAGAGCAACACCCATGTCTCCTTCTGGGTGGCTGTGGAGCAGGGTATCCCCGAACGCCGGCTCGAGGTCGAGCTCTTTGCACAGGCACACCGTATGGCCCCCGTCACCACAAGTGCCGTCCCTCAGTCGGCGGCAGGGCTCTGTTCGTCGCCATGAATGTCGACCTGCATCTTGTGGAGGTCCACAGCGAACTGGTTGCACTGATCGCAGATGAAGACCGTTCCGTCATCGGTGGAGACGCCGTCGCGCTTCATCAGTTGACACATTCCGCACTGCCGAAGCTCGTCTCCCACTAATCACCCCTGTTCACGGGCAAGATTGCCGGTGTTGGCTGGTTCTCCCAACTCTAGGAGGAGAACCATGTCCGTACTCGATTCAGATTCGAACACTCTGACCATCATCATCGAGGACACCGGCTTCGACGAAGCCCAGGTTGCCGCTGCAGCCTTCCTCGCCCGCTACAACGGCCGAACGCTCGATGCGTACCGTTTCGATCTCCGGACCTTCTTCCAGTGGGCCGCCGACGTCGGTCTCATCGTCCTGGAGGCGAAGCGTCCCCACATCGAGCTCTACCGGACGGCCATGGAGCAGAGAGGTCTTGCTCCCTCGACCATCGACCGACGGCTGTCCACCGTGTGCGGCTTCTATCGGTTCGCCCACATCGACGGCCGGGTGAGCGCCAACCCGGCACAGTACGTCAGGCGTCCGAAGGTCCATCCTTCTGAGGGCCGGGGCCTCGATCGCCGGGAGCTGGGCACCTTCCTGTTCACAGCCGAGCGCTGCGACAAGAGCCATGCCGCACTGGCGGTATTGCTCGGCCTCAATGGGCTGAGGGTCAGCGAAGCCTGTGGAACCAATATCGAGGATCTGGCCTTCCATCAAGGGCATCGAACGCTCCGGATCATGGGAAAGGGAAGCAAGCCGGCGGTGATACCGCTAGTGCCGAGGGCTGGTCGGACGATCGACCTGGCCATCGGCGAGCGAACCGAGGGCGCCATCCTGCTGCGAAAGGACGGGAAGAGGCTGGATCGGCGGACTGCCCACCGCTGGATCCGGTCAATCGGTAAGCAGGCAGGCCTCAGCGCCGTCTACCCGCACATGCTGCGGTCGGCCTTCATCATGGCTGCACTCGATGCTGGGGTTCCCCTCCGTGATGTCCAGATCGCAGCTCGACATGCTGACCCGAGGACGACCACGGTCTACGACCGCAGGCGGGAGAACTTCGACCGGCATGCCGCCTACGTCGTTGTCGCCTTCGTCGCCGGCGGGTAGTTGATCCAGGACGCAGTCTGTCAGCTATCGGGCGTGGTCAACATCACTCCACGACGATCCGCAATCGACCTTGCTATGGCTTCACTCGGTCGGCCCGTCCGCTCCGCTGCAGCCCTCACGTAGATCAGGAGTGCGAAGAACGAGTAGGTCCATAGGTCGTCGGCTTCCCACCATGCTGCATCATTCAGAATGTCGGGATAGACGCCACCGTGGATCATCGCCGCAGCCGAGATCGCATACTTGCTCTTGTAGTGCTGGGTCTTGCCGGAGAAGGGATGCTCGGGGAGGAATCGCTCACGAATGTTCTCACTGTCGATCGGCTCAGCCTGCGTCGCGCCCGATTCGTCGATGGCCTCGGCGGCGAGCTCGAGGAGCTCTTCGGCGGGAAATGTGTGGTTCCGGATGTGCAGCGCCGCGAGTTTGGAGAGGATCTCTCCGGAATCTGCCCCAGAGGAGATCCCGTCAAGAGCAATCCGGATTGCATCGGCTCGATTCTCAGGTGTGGGCTGTCTGTTCGGCGCCATCGCCTAAACGGTAGGTCGAAGCGAATGTTCGTGCAGATATCGACCCCGAGCCGGCGAACTGGGGCACCCTCCAAAGGGGTTGGATTCTTGCTACTAGAGGCCCGTGGCCGCTGGGGCTGTCGCAGCGAAAATCGGCCAGCTGCCGGGTATCCCTTTGAGCGTGTGTTGACCTCTGTTGACGTACGTGATGCCGGACCCCGAAGTTAGGTCGACCACGGTGCGCGATGTAAGGATCTCCCCAGCGTCAGCCAGTCCGGAGATCCGGCTTGCCACATGGACGGCGAGGCCAGCCACGTCGCCATTTCGGAGCTCGACCTCGCCAGTATGTAGACCGGCTCGCACGGAGATGCCGTTTGTGTCGACCATGTCGCGGATCTTCGCTGCACTTCGCACCGCACGAGCAGGGCCGTCAAATGTCGCGAGGACACCGTCACCGAGCTTCTTGATGACCTTTCCTCGAAACTCACTCACGGCTCGCTCGACGATTCCGTCATGCTCATCGAGCACGCCTCGCCACGATTTGTCGCCCATACCGGCTAGTTGTTCGGTCGAGGCCACGATGTCGGTGAAGATCACAGTAGCCAGCGTCCGGTCGTCAAGGTCCGGCGCCTCCTCGTCGCGGAGGAACGTGGCGATCTCAGCGAGCACCGGTCCGGTATCACCGAGGAATAGCTCAGACTCGCTCCCCGGCATCTCGACGAAGCGGCCATTCGGAAGACGTGCGGCGGTGGCGCGGCTCGTCTCAATGTCCCAATAGGGGCTTTCTCTTCGGTGAAACACCAGCGTAGGTGCACGCACGGAACCGACGAGGGACTCGGCATCTAGGTGAGCCGCATATTCCATGGTCTTGGCGAATTCCGAGGGACTGGCGTCCAAGCGATGAGCCCGAGTCCACCATTGCTGTAGAAGCGGATCATGGGCCACTCGGGGGTTGAAGAGCGCCAGTCCCTTCGGTGTGGCCAACCACGCTGCTACCGCTTCGCGTTCTTCAAAGCTGGTGCCCCGCATCTCGGGGAACGACGCCCGCAGATTGGCGCCAATCATCGAACGCACACGCTCGGGATAGGTGGCAGCCGTGAAGATCTCCGTCGCACCGAGGTTGAAACTCAGAATGCTCACCCGATCGGCCCCGACGGCATCGAGTACGGCAAGGAGGTCGGCGGCCCCGCTCTCCACTCCGGCCGACCCGTCGGTCGTGGGTAGGGGATCAGAAGCTCCGTGGCCGCGGTCGTCGTAGACGATCACTCGGGCCAAGCCGCCCAGGGCCTCCATGAACTGAGCGAGTTGGGGCAGATCCCACATGAGGTCGATAGGAAAGGACGAGCCGCTTTTGTGGACGACGAGATCGATCGGACCGCTGCCAAAGACCCCGAAGGCGATCCGGGCTCCGTCGCGAACTACATACCTGACCTCCGGGTTCTGCATTGTGGATGGTTTTATCAGGATGTTGGGCTTGGTGCACCCAGGCTCATGCCGTCCCCTGGACTATCCCCTTGGTGCCGGTAGGGGACGCGAAATATCTAAGAGACTCGGAGTCAGCGACGGTTCAATTCGCTGCAGATCATGTCGGCTAGATATTCATCCTAGTAAATAGTCATCACAAGTGATATCCTAGCGAGGTGGCGCTCAATCAGGTTCGCCATCCGTACTTCGACCGCTGGCTGGGACAGCTCCCGTCGTCGTGGCCGCGGAGATCGCCGCACTGCTGGATTACCTCTCAGAGCACGGCCGGGGAGCGACACTTCCGTACGTACGCCATCGGATCCAGATCAGCCGGCACTTCCCGGACATGAGTGAGCTTCGGACCGACCACACCGTCGAGGGCGTCCGCTACGTGATGCGGGTGCTCACCTGCTTCATCGACGGAGATAGGGGAGTGCTGGTGTGCGTCGGGGGCAACAAAGAGGGCTGGCAGGAACGCACCGGACACGACTGGTACGACGACTACGTGCCGGTGGCAGATCAGATCGTCGACCGTTATCTCACCAGAGGAGGACCATCATGAGTGGCAAGGACACCATCGAGCCGACACCCGAGGACTGGCTGGCCGGTGCTGACGAGGAGTTCGTCGTCGACCAGAAGATCAGCCATCCCGATCCGGCGTTCGACGAACTGCGCGACAAGGCCAGCGAACGTCTGCGTATCGAACATGACGTCGTGGCCACGCTCGGCGAGCTGCGGAGGGCGGCCGGCTTCAACCAGTCGGAGATCGCCGAGCGATGGGGGAGAGGCCAGTCTCAGGTGAGCAAGGTGGAGCGGGCCCCGGACTCCGTCGAGATCGCCACGCTGGCCGGATACGTGCGTGCGCTCGGGGGCAATCTCTCCATCACCATCGAGGTGGGTGGCCACACTTACCACGAGGATCTGGTGGCTTCGTAGGACGGCCGTTCCGAGGGCCGGATTTGGTCACATTTTGGTCACATCCGTGATGAAAACCGCTGGTTTTCCACAACACCCGATGGACGGGCCCATCAGTGAAAGCCCAGCTAGACGGCACAATCTGGGATTTGCCAACACAGGCCAACATGGCGCCTATCTGGATGACACGCAAGGGGTCGTGGGTTCAAGTCCCGCACGGCCCACCAGAGAACGCCCAGTTCAGGACTGTAAACTCCAAAACTGGACCGGTCCCCGACGATCGGTCGGTAGCCGAGGCTTCGTTCGATACTTCTCTATTCGCCTCGTAGCCGTTGGGGGCTTGTTCCGATCGCGGGTCGGGCGGGACAGCGGCCCCTGGTGTTCCGCCACCGGTCAGGGCGGAAAGGCCGAAAGGACGACGATTCTCAACATGAGTAGGTGTGTTCAGCGATGGCTCGTTGACCTCGATTCTGGGGACACCGCGGTCGCACTCACGATGGGCGAGCACCCAACATGACCACAAGGTCCCGCATGGACGGCCGGTGGTCTTCACCATCCCGCCCGTGGCGCAGTAGGCATTGTTCAGCTCCACCTAGACCCCGTCGGTCACCTGCGGTGTCGTTGACTCACCGAGAAGTTGTGCCACTGATGCCAAACCCCACCCGGGCCCGATGAACTCCTAGACGGCGTTCCGCAGCGCCGGTATCCGACGCTTGTTGTCACGCTCCGCCTCCAGCACCGACCTCATACTCGACGCAGCCGCTGGATCATCGGAGATTCGGTTGTGACGTTCTTCGGGATCCGAGGTCAGATTGTGGAGTTCCCAGTCGGACTCTGCGGCCGGTCCCAAGAACGGGTTCGGCGCAATACCCTGAGCTGCATACCAGTCATCAAGCCGTTGGTAGTAGTGGTTCAGCTTCCACAGCTCCTGAGCGCCTCCGGGACCCGTGGGCAGTGTGGCAAGTACTGACTCAATATTGATAGGTGGCGGGACAGGATCAAACGGCACTCCTGTCAGGATGTTGACTTCCGTCAGACCTCGGGTGACATCGTCTTCGGTCATGAAGTAGATCGGTGTCGACATCGTGGCTGGATCCACCTGGCCTCGGACAATCGGGCTCAGATCGCGTCCGGGCAGCGGTTGGACCTCGTCATGATGGGCGGAGACGCCAGCCGCCGCCTCCTCCCGATCGATCCCCGCCAGACCAAGGAGCGTCGGGATCAGGTCGACGTGGCTGGTTACAAGGCCGACGCCGTCGCCTCCGGGTTCGATGCCCGGACCGGCGATGAGTAGTGGCACCCGGGTGGCCTCATCGAATGCATTGCACCACTTCTGAATCAGTCCCCCGTGGGCTCCGAGCAGATCCCCATGGTCGGAGGTGAACACGACGATGGTGTCGTCGGCCATGCCCGACAGCTCGAGTGCCTCGAGAATTCGACCGATGGCCTTATCCACCAACTTCAGAAGGTAGTAATAGAGCTTCCGATAGCCGAGGTCGGTGGCAGTCTCGAAGATCATGTTGGGCCAGACCGCCTTGAACGCCTCTTGGCATAGCGGGCGTCCGGTGAACGGGTCCGACTGCGATGGTGGCTCGGGAATGTCGGGCACGGTGTCGTCAGGCGGTCCAAACTTCAGCATCTGCTCCCACCCGAAGCCCGAAAAGGCGATATCGTGTGGGTTAACGAATGAGGCGACAGTTAGCCACGGACCAGCTTCCTGGGACTCTGCCAGATCGCGGAACAGCTCAACTACCTGCTCCGCAAAGACGCCGTCTCGCACGGTCCCGCAGTCGGACTTGTCTGCCCCATGTGGTTCACGCCCGATCCACCCAGAGAATCCAAATGGGTCGAGGCGGTCGGCCTTGCGGTAGGCCTCGATCGCCTCAGGCAGATGGTTGCCGTTGTCGTCCGACGCCTTGAGCCCTTCGTTCGAGCCTGGTGTCGTGAGATCCGCGAACGAGACGTGCCACTTCCCCCGGTAGTGGGTTTGGTAACCACCCGCTCGGAACCAATCCCCCAAGGTCGGGACGGTGTTCGGATCGAGCCACTGCATGGCCGGGTCAGTGTTCTGCTTAGCGACGCCGTCCGTAGACGTGACGCCGTGCAGCGATGGGTACTGGCCGGTGAAGAGCGTGGCCCGACTAGGCACACAGGCCGTTGAGCCCGCGTAATGTCGGTGGAACTCCATGCCGCGCGCCCGGATCGACTCCCGGGCACTGAGCTGGGAAGTCCGGAACGCCTGGACCGAGTCGGGCTCGTAAGGCGGTGGATACCGCTCCTCGTCCGTCATGATCAGCAGGATGTTGGGTCGCTCCATTGCTGGCACGCTATCCAGGGTTCTGGAAGGTGTCCAAGAGCATTGATTCCGTCGAGGAAGAGCACCCCCTCAGACCCACCGGCGGGTGTCACCTTCGCTTCGACACCTGTCCCTGATCAATGGGAAGGCGACTACTGCGTCTCGCAAATCGTTTACGAGGGTCGACTTGGAGACGGGAGCAAGCAGGTGGACACCCACTTTTGGCGGAGCAACGGAATCTCGACATCGGTGGTCGTGCCTACCGTGCGGGACGAAGGGGCGTGGACTAGACAGACCATCGCAGTCGTTGCCGGGGAGCGCACGCAGATGGGCACCGCGATGAGGCGCATGAAGCCCATCGCAGTGATGAGGATCTAGACAATGTTCTCCAGAACATGGCGGTTGGATACCGAGGGCGATGAACCCCTCTCACTCACCTGTCGCCGGATCGGTGGGATCGCTCGTGCACTTATGGCTGGTCGCCACCCTTGGCGGCGTACACACACCCAGTTACCCATTCACCACGGTTGTCGCCCTGTGGCATGGCGTGTTGCACCTGCGACGAGCAGGCTGCGGTGAGGGAATCGCCGTTCTTTTGGAGGGTCTTGATCGTGTCCACACCATCAGCCTTGTACCAGTAGTACCCATCCTGGTGGGACGGGTCCACCAGGGCCGACGAGCATGCCGAGACCGTAAGGCCAGATGCCATGACCACCAGAATGACGATCGCTCGGCGCCACCGACTCACCGCCACATGGTGATCCTATGACTCTCGGGAGGACCGGGCACTCCAGACTGCCTCGCCTCTTCCTCCCAGGCGTCCGGTTGTTCCACCATAAAACGACGGGAGCCGCTCCAGCCCCGGTGCCCGCAAGATGGATGCCTCGCTCGTCATTCCGATGCAGAACGATCCTTCCCGTGGGTCCCCCGACAGCGACGATCGAACGGGGCATTACACGGCTCATCGTGGGAATGTCCGATGACTGACGGTTCCGGTTCGGTGAGTGAGCCCACTCGCTCGGGGATTCGCCGCTCAGATCGGGCGCCATCGGACCAGTGAAGCGCTTGACGCAGCCGCACAACGGCCTCAAGTTCCCGAGCGGAATGGTCGATATGGACCCAATGGCTCTCCTCCGACAAACCGTGCCCGAGGACGACGATCCGATCCACCTGCTGAACGGCTACTCGAGGCTCATCGGTTACGAGTACGCGCTCCGGCGAGAGGCCGGTCTCGAACCGAAAGAGGCCATTCGCTGGACGTTACGTCGCGTGCTTCCGCCCCCTGACGGGCTCCATCCCGCCATCGCCATGATCGCTGGATACGAAGTCGAACGGGGCGTATGGGAGGAGCAGGCGTCATCGCTGATGCGGACGCTCATAGTCAGCTGCGACAAGTCCTGGCATGCCCTCCGCAAAATCGAGGGCTGGCAACCGGGCACCGCCGGTATGGGCTGGTGACCTGACCGTCGCGGCCCGGGCCACCCCCGAGGGGCTGTACCCGAACATGCACCAACGAGCAGTTCCCGTTCTGCTCCATCGTCAGCCCCGAATGGCGCACGGTGACGGAAGACAATGGCGCAGTTGAGGAAGTCACCACTTCCGGCCGATACCGTCGGGCGAGGCGACCATCCCGTTCAGGGGGCAGTTCGGCACTCTCACGAGGCAGTCGACAGCTTTGGGCCTGTCCTGCGATCCGAGGTGGTCGGCCCGATCCCCGGCTGGCGGACGAATGGACCGGTACTGTGGGATCGCCGAGGCTGTGCTGGTGGGCGGAGAGCTCAGGCGGGACCGACCACGGCACTGCGCTGAGGAGGGGAGGACCATGACAAGGCCGGGAGATGGATTCGAGTTCGGAGGCGTCAACCACCTCGCTCTGGTGTGCCGGGACATGGCCCGGACGGTGGACTTCTATACGAACGTTCTCGGGATGCCCCTCGTCAAGACAATCGAGCTGCCCGCGGGTATGGGTCAGCACTTCTTTTTCGATTGTGGGGGTGGCGACACGTTGGCCTTCTTCTGGTTCCCGGATGCCCCCGAGTCGGCCCCGGGGGTGTCCGCCCCGGCAGGGCGTCCGGACCAGGGCAGCCTGACCAGTGCCATCGGCTCCATGAACCACGTTGCCTTCTCGGTCCCGCCCGATCGGATCGATGAGTACCGGGAACGCCTGGTTGCCGCCGGAATCGACTGTACCGAGGTTGCCAACCACGACGACAGCGAGTGGGGTATCGCCGAGCAGGTCCACCCCGGAGTCTTCGTCCGTTCGGTGTACTTTCAGGATCCCGACGGCATCCTCTTGGAGCTGGCCTGTTGGACCCGACCTCTGGGGAAAGACGACGTCCGCCACCGACCCGCTCGGGCGGCCGATCCGGTGTCCCACCGCTGATGGCCCCCCGACTGCGCCAAGTCCCACGGTCCGAGGCCGCCGCACCTATCGTTACCGTTCTGTACGACCACCTGTTCGAGGATCGGGATCCCGTCGAGGTGCCCGGAGCCGCGGGTGGCACGCGTGGCGACTGGTGGACCGTGTTCGCCCTGGTACCCGATGTGCTCGAGCACGCCGTCCAGGGCTTTGGTCTCTACCAGAGCCCACACCGTCGTCTTGACCCACGGCGGCGGGAGCTGTCCCAGGCGCGCGCCGGCTGGGCGGCCGGGAGTCAGTTCGTCTACTCCCAGCACTGCAAGGCCCTCCGGGAGATGGGAGTGGGGGAGGAGGTCATCGGGTCCATCCCCCATTGGTCGACCGCCGGGTGCTTCGACCGCGCCGAACGCCTGGTCCTGGCGTACACCGACTGCCTGGTCTACGACCGAGGACGGGTACCCGACGGCCTGTTCGAGGCGTTGCGTTCGGAGCTGGACGACGAGGAGATCCTCGAACTGACCTACATCGCGTCCCTGTACCTGCAGCACGCTGTCATGTCGCGGGCTCTGCGGACGGAATTCGACGATCGGGATGAGCCGGTTGTCGAGGTAATGGAGACGGACGAGGTGGTCGACTCCTCGGCGGACGGAGATGTCCGGAGATGACCAGTACGAGCCGGCCTGTCCTGGTGCGACGCCCCGAAGACCTGAGCGGTGCATGGCTGACCACGGTGCTCGGCGGTACTGATCTCCTTGACGAGGGTTCATCGATCGAGTCCTTCCGAGTGGTCGCCGTGGGTACGGGTCAGATGGGGGATACCGTCCGGGTTGTGTACCGGCCCGAGCCCGGTCCTTCCTCGGAGCGCTCGGTCGTGGCCAAATTCGCCTCGGCGGACGACCAGAGCCGCTCAACGGGGCTCATGACCCGTGCCTATGAGATCGAGGTGGGTTTCTACGGTGCGGTGGCGGAACTTATAGCGACCCGGATGCCGCGCTGCTACCACCGTCAGTGTGACCCTGATACCGGTTGGTTCGTCCTCCTCCTGGAAGATTTGGCCGATGCCGTCCAGGGAGACCAGCTGAGCGGGTGCGGCGTGGACCTCGCCGCTGCGGCCCTGGGAGAGCTGGCGGCGCTGCACGGTGGTACCTGGGCTCGGGACGACCTGGCCGAACTGGAGTGGCTGGACCGGGGAGGTGCCGAAGCCGATGAGTTTCTCGCCGGAGTGGTCACCTCCCTGTGGCCCGGATTCGTTGAACGTTACGGCGAACGCCTTGGAAGCGACCACCTCGGTCTATGCGATCGCTTTATCGGCGCATTCCGGCCCTGGTTGGCCGAGCGTCCACCGGCCACCACGGTGACCCACGGGGACTTTCGCCTCGACAACCTGCTGTTCCGCCCCGGCGATGTGCGGCCCTACGTGGTGGACTGGCAGACGGCGACCTGGGGTTCGGCGGCATCGGACGTGGCCTACTTCCTCGGTGGCAGCCTGACCGTGGAGGATCGGCGTCGCCACCGGGAGGAGTTGCTCGACGGCTATCACCGTGCCCTGGTGGCCGAAGGGGTGGTGGGATTCGACCGGGACCGGCTCGACGATGAGTACCTACGGCTGTGCTTCGGAGGTCTGGCCATGTCCATCGGAGCCTCCATGCTGGTCAAGAGGACCCAACGGGGCGACGAGATGTTCGTGACCAGCGTGGCCCGGTACGCACAGCAGGCCCTCGACCTCGGGGCTGAAGACGTACTGCCGGCGAGGCTTGTCCGGTGACCGGATCCGAGCGTTCCGAGGACATGGACGGGACGGGCGATTCCCATGCCGTCGATCCCTCCGATGAGCAGCGGCACGCCCCGGGGCCCGAGCTGCTCTGGAACGAGTCCTACTATCTCGACTTCGTGGCCGACGACGGTCGCATCGCCGGCTACGCCCGAATCGGGCTCTACCCGAATCTCGGAGTGACCTGGTGGACGACGATGCTGGTGGGCGCGGGCCGTCCCGTTGTTTCGTCCGTGGCCTACGACCTTCCCGTGGCCGGAGGAACCGGCCTGGTCATCGACGCGGCCGGCGTGGCTATGCGGGGGGCGGTGGTGGACCCCCTGGTGACCATGACCCTCCGCGGAACGGCTCCCGGACGAACGCTCGGCCGTCCCGAGGATGTCTACTCGGGCATGGCCGGTACACCGACCACCGTCGAGTTCGACCTGGCCTGGTCCACCGATGGCGTTCCCTACCACTACGACCTCACCACCCGCTATGAGGTTCCCTGCCTGGTGCGCGGCGAAGTCGTGGTCGGCGATGAACGAATCGCCGTCGATGGGCAGGGTCAACGCGATCATTCGTGGGGTGAGCGCGACTGGTGGGCCTTTGGCTGGTGCTGGGCCGCCGCCCGCCTCGACGACGGGACCCGCGTCCACCTGGCCGACATCCGGATCCCCGGTCATCCGCTGGCCTTCGGCTACCTGCAGTCACCCGGTCCGCCTGGTTCACCGGGTAGCTCAGTCCGGACCGTCACATCCCTCGAGGTCACCGAGGTCCTGGGTGCCGCGGGCCTTCCCGTCGGCGGATCGGCCCGGATCGAACCAGGCGGGCTCGAGCTGCAGATCGATCCCCTGGCCTTCGGTCCTGTCATGTTGGAGGCGCCGGACGGGAGAATCAGTCGGTTTCCCCGGGCCGTGGCCCGCTTCGTGGCCGCTGACGGCCGCTCCGGCCTCGGGTGGATTGAATGGAACCAGCCCGAGGCCCGAGAACCCTAAGGGGCTCGACCGGCCACGGTAGCGTCGAAGGGATGCGCCTGACGCTGACCCCTTCGAGTGACCCGGCCGACTATCCGTTCACCCACCCGATCCGGACCCGGTTCGCCGAGACCGATGCCATGGGGGTCATCCACCACGGCGCCTACGTGACCTATCTCGAGGAGGCCCGGGCGGCACTGCTACGGCACCGCGGACACCCCTACGACGACGTGCGGGGCGACGGTATCGACCTTGCCGTGTTGGAGCTCTACGTGCGGTACCGCCGGGCCCTCCATTTCGACGAGGTGGTCGACGTGCACGTCTCCCTGGGCCGTGTCACCCGGACCACCTTCCAGGTGGGGTACCTCCTGACGGTGGCCGGCGAGATCCGGGCCTCGGCGGTGACCGTCCACGGCGCCGTCGATACCGAGGGACGCGGTCGGCGCCTGCCGACCTGGTTGACGGAGCTCGTCGACCCCGCCACGTGAACGAGCGGGGCCCCAACACCTGGCCGGAGCGGTTCCGACGGTTCTTCCGGTCGGACATCGCCGGAAGCTGGGTGCTGGTGTTGGCCGTGGGTGTGGCCCTGCTGTGGGCCAACAGCCCCTGGGGGTCCACCTACGCCACGGTATGGGACCACCCGGTCCACATCGGCGGCTCTGCCTTCGCCGACTTCGCCACCGTGCAGGCGTGGGTCAACGGCGGACTGATGGCGGTGTTCTTCTTTGTCGTCGGGTTGGAGATCGGCCGGGAGCACCGAACCGGCGAGCTGGGCCATCTCCGGACGGCAGTGGTACCCGTGGTTGGCGCGGCCGGGGGGATGGCCGGCGCCGGGTTGGTCTATGTCCTGTTCAACCACGGCGGGACAGGATCGTCGGGATGGGGTATCCCCATGGCCACCGACATCGCATTCGCCCTCGGCGCTCTGGCCCTCCTCGGTCGGCGCGTTCCACCCGGGCTCCGTCTCCTCCTGCTGACCCTGGCGGTGGCGGACGATGTCGGTTCGGTGCTGGTGCTCGCGTTGTTCTATTCCGCCCGCACCCGGCCGTCCGCCCTGATCGGAGCGCTGGTGGTCGCCGTCGCCATGGTGGCGTCCCGTCGGTGGCCCAGGGCCGGGGTGTGGCCCGTACTGGTCGGCGGTTTCGTCGTCTGGGTCCTGCTGGCTGCCGGAGGCGTCGAACCGGCTCTGGCCGGAGTGGTGGTGGGCGTGCTCGTGCCGAGCTCACAGCCGGGAAGTGCGCGGAATCCTGCTGAGCTCCTCGAGCGCCGTGTGGCGCCGATCTCGGCGTTCGTCGTCCTCCCGCTGTTTGCCCTGGCCAACGCCGGCATCGCGTTCCACCTGGGCATGCTGGCCCCGTCCGGTGCCACCTCCGTCTTCTTCGGCATCGCGGTGGCCCGGGTGGTGGGCAAGCTGGTGGGCATCACCCTGGCCTGTTACATCGTGGTGCGTCTGGGACTGGGGCGACTGCCCGAAGGCGTGTTGTGGAGTCACCTGGCGGGAGGCGCCGCCGTGGCCGGCATCGGCTTCACGGTGCCGTTGCTGATAGCCGAACAGGCCTTCTCAGCCGATCCGCCCCTGGTCGCCGCCTCCGAATTGGGCCTACTGGTGGGTTCAGTGGTGGCCTTCGGGGTAGGAGCGCTGCTGTTGATGGCGGTGGGTCGCCGCATGGACTGGTCGGACGCACGGAGCGCCCTGGCCCCGCCGGAGGGTGACGGTGATGCCTACATTCCCTGGTGATCGAGGGCTCCCAGAGCACCCTATGCTGCACCGTGATTACCCAGCATCCAACCCGTAGGAGCGAGGATACCCACCATGGCCATTGCCGTCGGCGACACGATTCCTGACATCGAAGTGATGACGTTCGGTCCTGATGGACCCACCCACGTCCAGACCGGTGAGGTCCTCGGCTCGGGCAAGGTGGTGCTGTTCGCCGTGCCCGGTGCGTTCACCCCCACCTGCTCGGACTACCACCTGCCCAGCTATGTCATCCGCTACGAAGACCTGAAGGCCAAGGGTGTGGACGCCGTGGCGTGTATCTCGGTCAACGACCCCTTCGTCATGGACGCCTGGGCGAAGGACCAACAGGTCGGTGACACGGTCCTGATGCTGGCTGACGGAAACGGCGCCTTCACCGCGGCCCTCGGGCTCGAGATGGACGGGAGCGGTTTCGGTCTGGGCACCCGTTCGCAGCGGTATGCCATGGTGCTCGAGGACGGGGTGGTCACCGTCCTCAATGTGGAACCCGGCGGCGGACTCACCGTCAGTGCCGCCGACGCCATCCTCGAGGTCGTCTGAACGATCCCGCCCGGTGATGCGGCACGGCCACCCCGCCACTACCGTCGGTGCCGTGGAACTGATCGAGGCTCTTCGAACCACCGGCGCGGTGCGCGAGTTCCTGGACACTCCGGTGCCCGACGCCACCGTCTACCGGCTGCTGGATACCGCCCGCTTCGCCCCCAACGGGGGGAATCGACAGGCGTGGAGGATCATCGTGGTGAAGGATCCGGTGCTCCGTCGCGGCCTCCGGGATCTGTACCTGCCCGCCTGGTACCAGTACCTGGCCCAGGCGTCAGCCGGGCTGACTCCGTGGGCGGTGGTCACCGACTACGAGCTCGAACGCCGGATCGTGCTCGACGTGCCCGATGTGGCCACCGTGTCGGCCGCCGATGCGCAAGACGCACCCGGGGGCTTCGCCGAACACCTCGACAGGGTGCCGGTCATGCTGGTGCTCCTGGCCGACCTGACCAGGCTGTCCACCGTCGACCGTGACTGCGGGCACTACACCATGGTGGGAGGAGCGTCGATCTACCCGTTCGCCTGGAGCACCCTACTGGCCGCCCGGGCCGAGGGCCTGGCCGGGGTGATGACCACCATGGTCGTGCGGGAGGAGTCCGCGGTCCGACAGCTGCTCGGGGTTCCCGAGACCCTCTCGGTGGTGGGCCTGCTGGCGCTGGGCGTTCCGGTCCACCAGCCCACGCGGCTACGGAGGGGGGCCGTGGAGTCCTTCACCACCGTTGACCACTTCGACGGTGAACCCCTAGCCGCCCCCGGCGCGTCGGATGCGGCTGCCGACCCGGACGGATCCCGACGGTGAAAGTCCGTATCGGGGTGGGGACGGGTATGGCCGCCGACGGCGGACGGCGGTCCTTCGCCCAGCTCGTCGACGACCTCGACGAACTGGGGTTCGATTCGCTCTGGGTTCCCGAAGTGCTCACGGCGCCCACATTCGATCCGCTGGTGGCCCTGTCCTTCGCTGCCGCCCACAATCCCCACCTCAAGTTGGGCACGACCATGCTCCTTCCCGGGCGTAACCCGGTCCGGCTGGCCAAGGAACTGGCCACCCTCGACGTGCTCTCCGACGGCCGACTCCTCACGACCTTTGTCCCCGGTCTGCCTCGTCAACCCGAGTCCGGGGCCGCCGGGGTGGGCGGCAGGGACAAGGCCTCGTTGATGGACGAGATGCTCCCGTTGCTCCGTAGGCTGTGGGCCGGCGAGACCGTCTCCCATCACGGCATCAGTTCCGACTTCGACGAGGTGACGCTGGCGCCGCTGCCGATCCAGCAGCCGCTCGAGTTCTGGACCGGTGGCATGGTCCCCGCCGCTCTCCGGCGGTGCGGCTGCTTCGCCGACGGCTGGCTACCATCGTCATGCACCCCTGACGAGGTGGCCGAGGCCCGGCTGGTCATCGACGAGGCGGCGGCCGAGGCGGGGCGGGTCATCAGTCCCGAGCACTTCGGCGTCTCGATCGCCTATGCCCCGGGACCTCTCTCCCCGTCGATGACGCAGGCCCTCGCGGCGGCACGCCGGGGGGTCGACCCCGAACTCGTGGTGCCGGTGGGGATCGAGGGACTCCGGTCCATGTTGGAGGCCTTCCTCGCAGTGGGGTTCTCCAAATTCGTGGTCCGCCCTCTGGTTCCACCGACCGTCTGGCGGACGGAGCTCGAGGCATTGGCCACGGGCGTCCTCGACCTCCAGACATGACGAGGAGCCGTCCGCTCGAGTTCGAGTTCGTGGCTCACGATGACCCCGAGCTCCTGGCCCGGATGGGCGAGATCGAGGCGGGAGGGACGGGTTGGATCAACGTCCGACCGGTCATCGATGAGGAGCACGAACCGCCGCCGCCGGGACCGTTCGCCTTTCTGGGCGGCTCGACCCATCAGGTCCCGACCGTCACGTGGATGCCCGGCAAACACCTGCCCAACGGCACCACCCGGCCGACCACCGTCGGCGTCGAACATGCCGTCGGCCCCCATCTGGCCTGGAAGCTCCCCGACCTCGGCCTGCCCCTCCCCGAGGGATGGCGTATCACCCAGGACCATCCCCGGCGCGGTCTGGTGGCGATGGTTCCCTCCGAAGTCAACCGCCGCGAGGTCATGGACTGGTTGTTGCGGGTGGCTGCCGCAGTCTGCACCGTTCCAGCCACCGGGCGATGGGAGGCCTCGGTCCACACCGGGCTGTCCTAGAGTCGGAGCTGGCATCGACCCGAAACGGTCAGACGATCACGGGTCGAACACCCACGGTCGGTTCGAACACGGGCGGTTCGAGAACAAGGAGCGCACCCCATCATGGTGAAGGAGTTCAAGGAGTTTCTACTGCGGGGCAACCTGCTCGATCTGGCCGTCGCCGTGGTCATCGGTGCCGCCTTCACCGGAGTCGTGAACTCCTTTGTGAGCAACCTCATCACGCCGTTGATCAAGGCCATCTTCGGGGGGAACACCCAATTCAACGAGCTGGCCTTCACTGTCAACGGCTCGAAGATCACCTACGGGAACTTCCTCGATGCCGTGCTGTCGTTCGTGATCGTAGCCCTGGTGATTTTCTTTCTCGTCATCAAGCCGGTGAATGCGCTGATGAACAGGATGGGCCGAGCCACCAACGAGGAACCGATGCGCGAATGCCCCGAGTGCCTGAGCAAGGTGCCCGAGGCGGCCAGCCGATGTGCCTACTGCACCTCCACACTCACGCCTACGGCTTCGGGCACCGCCGGCTGAGCCATGGCCGGTGCGGCCGCGTCCCCGCTGCCGACATCCGCGGATGTTGCGGACCGGTCGACCCGGCCGGGCACCGTCCGCCACACGGCCGCGGCCACGGCCAACCCGAGGGTGCACAACGCGGCGACGGCCACGAAGGGGAGCCAGGAGGCCAGGGCGAAGGCCGCACCGGCCGCTGCCGCCGACACCGCGGTACAGGCGGTCTGACTGGTGGCGAACAGCCCTTGGATCCGACCGACCTCGGACGGGGATGAGCCCTGGGTGAGGAGCGACTGGACCGCAGGCATGGCCGCGGCGAAGCCCAACGCCTCGGTGGCCCCGAGGAGTACCAGTGCCGGCACGCTGTGGATGAACGGATAGGACGCGCAGAGCACGGTGGACGCGCCGATGCCGGCCAGCACGAGGACGCGTCGGTCCATGTGGTCGGCCAACCATCCGCTCGGCTTGGCGGCCAGCACGAACGGGACGGCGAACAACGTCCAGGAGATGCCGATCTCGAGCCCGCTGGCCCCGCGGGCCAACAGCAACAGCGTCCAGCAGATGTCGTAGACCCCACTGGTCAGACCTAGTGCCGCCCCGCAGATCAGGGCCCCGGTCATCGACCGGTTCACCCGTACCCGGAGCACGGGGCGTAGGGTGCCGTCGGCCCGGGTGCGGGCGGCCAAGGCTACCGCTACGTCGTTGGACTCGTGGAGGGCCAGGGCGGGGACGCACGCCCCGATGGACAGGAGCCCCGAGGCGAGGAACATGGCCCACAGGTAGTGGACGCCGACGACGCTCCCCACCAGAGGCCCGACGGCCATGCCGGCCAGCTCGCCGCTGTAGATGGAGGCAAAGGCCCGTCCACGTCGTTCGACGGCGACGGACCCCGAGATCATGGCCAGCGCCGCCACCGTGGCCGCCCCGGCCCCGACGCCCTGGAGGGCCCGCAGTCCGATGGCTGCCGATGCCGTGATGGGCAGGAGGAAGGAGAAGCTGGCCACGCCGTAGGTGACCAGGCCGGCGACGAGCACCGGTCGACGGCCGATGCGATCGGCCAGACGCCCGACCGGGTACTGGGACAGGACGCCGGCGGCGAAGAACGACGCCATGACAACGCCGGCCAGCGCGTCGCTGCCGCCGAGATGGCGGATGTAGACCGGCAGCATGGGAACGATGGCCGTGGCCCCCATCCACTGGAGGAACACGGTCAAGGTCAGCGTGCCGATCAGCCGCCTCGACCGGTCGGCGGTCGTCGGCGGTGTCATGAGGGCTTCCGGGCCAGGCGATCGAGCTCCCGGCCGATAGTCGCACGCCGGGCTGCTTTCGGGGGAGCCAGGCCGAACAGATCGCACATCCACAGACCGTCACAGGCCAGCCGCAGGATGGTGGCCGTCGTGGGATCGAGACCATCGCGTTCCAGGCGGTCCTGCCAGCGATCGGCCGCCTCCTGGAGCGGCACCAACAGTTCGGGTTGGGCGGCGGCGGCGGCGATGAGCGCGGCGCCAAGACGGTCCTCGCGGTCGGGCCGGGAGGCGCTCGGCTCCATGGTGGCCCCGACGTAGGCACGGGTGAAGCACCCCGGCTCCCGGTCGACCTCGAGGCGGCGATCAATATCCCGGTCGAACTCGTCGATGATGGCGGTCACCATGCCGGCCACCAGCGAGTCACGGGTGGGGAAGTGGTAGAGGACGCCCCCCTTTGACAGGCCGGCCTGCGCCGCCGCGGCGTCGAGGGTGAGGCGGGCGACACCGTCGCGCAACACCACCTCTTCGGCGGCGTCGAGGATGCGTGCCTTGGTGCCGGTCCGACTCTGCGTCGGGACGCGACGGGCACGGGATGATGAGGCGGCCATGGGAAATAGTATACCGTCTGGACGGTACAGTTGCCGTCAGTCAGAGCGGTTGCCCAGGTGCCAACCGCCGCAGAAACCGCACCGGTAGGGGTCGAGGTCGGCGCCCCGTTCGAGGCGGGCCTGGAGGGATGACCGGTTGGCCTCGTCCTGGGTGGTGAACCGGGTCTTGGGCTCGCCGTCGGCGCGCCAGTGCTCCCGACCACTCCCTCCCAGGGGTGAGGTGGTGGTTGAGCGTGGGGGACGGTTGCGCTTGCCGCCGCGGCGCGCCTTGGCCATAGCTCGGTATCCGGGACCCTCTACGCGGCGTGGACGGGCGGTCGACGGTAGGTGGTGCCGATGGCGACCGCCCGGGGGTTGCTCGCCGAACCGAGGGGGGCGGAAGCCACGGCCACAGCCTCACCGACGCGGGCGTCCGGCGCCACTCACCGCCCCGATTGGGCCATCATCGTGGAGTGCCGATGGATCCGTTCAGCCCGTTCGAGCCTTACGGGGGCCTCGCTCCGCCCGACCGCCTGACCGGTCACCTGCTGGTGGCCAGCCCACGCCTCGCCGACCCCAACTTCAACCGGCGGGTCATCCTGGTCCTCGACCACGGCGGGCACGGCACGCTCGGGGTGGTCATCGACCGTCCTGGTGGCGTGGCGGTCGGGGAGCTGCTGCCCCAGTGGCACGCATTGGCTACCGCTCCCGCCGAGCTCTTCACTGGCGGGCCCGTGGCCCGCAATGCCCTCATCGGACTGGTCCGGCTCACCTCGCGGCCCGGACTGACCGACGGTGGCCTTCTGGAACGGTGCGGGTGGCGGATGCTGGTGGATGCCGAGCGGCCAGTGGGTACGGTCGACCTGGCGTCGGACCCCGAACGGTTCGCCGACTCCATCGTCGGGGCCCGTCTCTTCTCGGGGTATGCCGGGTGGGACTCGGGACAGTTGGAGGCGGAGATCGACGAGGGATCGTGGTACGTGATGCCGGCCGAGGCCCGGGATCCCATCTCCGCCGATCCCGAGGGTCTCTGGCGACGGGTGCTCAGGCGTCAGGGCGGGGCCCTGGCCGTGGTGGCCGGTTTCCCTGAAGACCCGGCCTTGAACTGAGTCGGACGGCTACCATGCCGTGGCGTGGCGACCGGAGCGGCAGGATCATCGGTCCGCCCGGCCCGGGGCCCTGACACCGCCGTCCTGATCGACGTCCTGGTGCGGGCCTTCGCCGACGATCCCGTGGCCAACTTCATGTTCGCCGGGCGGCGGCGTCGGCGGCGGGGGCTGCACTCCTTTTTCACGTCCCAGCTGCGCCGGCAGTACCTGCCCGGCGGCCACGTCTACACCACCGAGGACCTGGCCGGGGCGGCCATCTGGGGCGCTCCGGACCGGCACCGCAACGGCCTGGCCGAGCTGGCCCAGCTGCTGCCGACGGCGCCGTTCCTCATGAGTACACGAACGGCACGGGCCCTGCGACTGCTGTTCGAAGTGGACGCCCTGCACCCGACGGAGCCGCACTGGTACCTGGCCACCTTGGGGACCGATCCCGACCGCCAGGGCCAGGGCGTAGGCACCGCCCTCCTCCAGCCGGTATTGAACCGGGCTGACGAGGAAGGCATGCCCGCCTACCTCGAATCGTCGAAGGAGCGGAATGTGCCCTTCTACTCGAGGTTTGGCTTCGAGGTGGTTGAGCAGTTGCAGTCGCACGCCGGGAACCCGCCCCTGTGGCGGATGTGGCGGGAGCCACGCACCCCGGGGCACTGACCGTTGTACTCCTGGTCATGGTGGATCGGGCCTGACGTCCCCGACGTGGGCCGTCTTCCTCCTCAGCTGCTCACGTGTACGCCGCTCGGACGGTCCTCGGGGATGGCCACGACGGCCCGCAACAGCTCGACCAGGGCGCGGGTCGGGGCGGAGGGAAGGCCGCGGCTCCGTTGGGCGATGCCGACACGTCGGCGGGGGAGTCCGACGATGGGTACCGGATGGAACTGCGAGCGCAGATACGACGGGATGGCGGTGGCCGGGAGGATGGCCGGCCCGTAGCCCTCGAAGGTGAGCGATGCGATCAGGCGGAGCCCGTCGATCTCCGCCGCCGGGAGCAGCGTGATCCCGAGTGGGCGGGTCACGGCGTCGAGCTCGTCGCGGAAGGCGGTGCCCGGGAGGGGCAGTAGCAGCTCCATGTCGGCCAGGTCCTCGAGGCCCAGGGGATGGTCAGGGTCGGCCATGGCGTGGCCCTGGGGAACCATCAGCATCAGGTCCTCCTCGAACAGCTGACGGGCCAGCAGATCGCGCCCGGCCAGCGGGAGGTTGAGAACGGCCAGATCGAGCTGTCCACTGGCCAGCTGGGGCTCGAGGCCGGTGCCGATGCCCTCCACCACGACCAGGCGGAGCTTCGGATGGCGCTGACGGGCCATGTCCATCAGCCGGGGCACCAGCCAGCGGGCCGTGGTGCCGATCATTCCCACCCGCACGGTGCCCGTGACCTCGTCTTTGCAGGCAGCCACGTCGGCGACCAGGGCGTCGAGCTCCGACAGGATGCGCCGGGCCCGGGCGACCACGACGGTCCCCTCCTCGGTGAGGGTCCCATCGGCACGATCGACGAGGGGGGCACCCAGTTCACGTTCAAGCCGGGCTACATGGGCCGAGATGTTCGACTGCACCGTATTGAGGTGTTCGGCGGCGGCGGAGAAGGTGCCGTGATCATTGATGGCGGTGAGCGCCTGCAGATGTCGCAACTCCATCGCTCCGAATGATAACAGCTATCGATATTAGCTGCTTGACTGATTGCTCGCGGCGGTTATACACTGGCTTCAGACCACAGGACACAGGAATCCCCCTCCTATCTTGTTGAGTCAGTGCGAAGGGACCGCCTTCCCCCCCTGGCGGTCCCTTTGCCGCGTCCGGGGGGCGGTGTGGCGCTGCTCGGTCGGGGCCCGTCCGGCAACCGCTCACGCTCTGGTCGGATGAAGGTCCCCCGCACTCCGTAGGGGAGGTCCCGCGGACGTTGACCGGGCGGTAGCGTGGGGCATGGCAGCAACGACCGGTGCGGTGTTCGTCGACCTCGACCGCACACTGCTCCGATCGGCCAGTGGTCCAGTGGTCCACGAGGCGATGGTGGCCGAGGGTGTGGTCAGGGGCGGTCAGCACATCCCTGGGGACGAACTGCTCTACCGGTTCTACAATCGGTTCGGCGAGTCGCTGCCCTCCATCGCCCTGGCCCGCGCCGCGGCCCGCTACATGCGGGGTCGCTCTGCAGAATCCACCCGCCGCGCCGGCAAGCGGGCCGTCGAGCCCCTGGTCGACCTGGTGCAGCCCTGGGCCCTGGCGGCGCTCGAAACCCACCGGGCCGAGGGACGACCGGTCGTACTGGCCACCACATCACCGATGGACCTGGTCTCACCGTTGGCCGCCGCGCTGGGATTCGATGACGTCATCGCCACCCGCTACGGGGAGTCGGAGGGCCGCTACACGGGTCGCCTCGAGGGCGGGTTCGTGTGGGGACTGGGCAAGCGAACCGCCGTCGACCGATGGGCCACCGACCACCACATCGACCTGGCCGTTTCCCATGTCTACACCGACAGTTTCTTCGACCTCCCCTTGCTTACGGCGGTGGGTCACCCCCATCCCCTGAACGCCGACCCCCGCCTAGTGGCCGTCTCCCTGGCCCGCCGATGGCCGCTCGAGTACTGGGACCGCCCACCGGGTATCCCCTCGGTCATCGGATTCGAGCCCTACCACCTGGTCCGACCGTTCTTCCGGCCCGAGGCCTTCCCGTACGCTCGATTCGCGATCACCGGGGTGGACCACATCCCGGACGAGGGACCGGTGCTGCTGGCCTGCAACCACCGGAGTTACTTCGACGTGGTGGCCATCGGGCTGGTGGCGGCCCGCCTGGGTCGACCGGTACGGTTCCTGGTCAAACAAGAGGTCTTCGACGCGCCGGTGGTCGGTCGACTGGCCCGCTCCCTCGGAGGGATCGCCGTGGAACGGGGCAGCGGGTCGTCCGAGCCCATGCGGCAGGCCGCAGCCGCCCTCCGGGCCGGAGAGGTCGTCATCGTGCTCCCTCAGGGGACCATTCCCCGTGGCGAGGCGTTCTTCGACCCTGTGCTGCATGGGCACACGGGCACGGCGCGTCTGGCCGCCGAGACCGGTGCCCCGGTGGTCCCCGTCGGAGTCTGGGGGACCGAGCGGGTATGGCCTCGGTCGTCGAGGATCCCGAACCTCATCAGCGTGCCCTACCCGCCGCGGGTTACCGTCACCGTGGGGGAGCCGGTAACTCTGGGCCTGGAGGACGCGGTGGCCGACACAGCGGTCCTCATGGCCACCATCGCCGACCTCCTGCCCGATGAGGCCCGGATGCCTCACATCCCGACCGCCGAGGACCTGGCCCGTACCCGACCCTCGGCGTGATCACCCCCACCGACGCGTCGACTCCGGCGCTCCCGGCGCGCGCCTCGGTCGCCATCGCTGCGCTTCGCATGACCAACTGGCTGTCCCGCTCGCTGGGTCGGGGCAGTGGGACGGTGGCCGGCGGCCGGGTGGGCCTGGTCGTCGATCCGTCACTGCTCGCCACCCTGGCACGGAGTCGTCGAGTGGCTCTGGTCACCGGAACGAACGGGAAGACGACGACGACGCGCCTGTTGGCGGCCGCACTCTCGGGCACCGGGGGACCGGCTGTGGTCTCCAACGCCACCGGAGCCAACATGCCCGCCGGTCATGTGGCTGCCCTCGCCGGAGCTCCGACCGATGCGCTCGCTGTGCTCGAGGTCGATGAGGGCTATCTCGATCGGCTGATCGCGGAGACCTCGCCGCGGGTGGTGGTGCTGCTGAATCTCTCCCGCGACCAGCTCGACCGGATCTCCGAGGTGCGCATGATGGTGGAGCGCTGGCGGGCGTCCCTCACCCGCCTCGCCGTCCTGTCGGATACGCGTCCGGACACGGTCGTGGTGGCCAATGCCGACGATCCCATGGTGGTGTGGGCCGCCCTGGCCGCCCCCGAGGTGCGGTGGGTCGGCGCAGGACAGGTCTGGCATCTCGATGCCGTGGGATGCCCAGCCTGTGGAGGCAGGATCATCTTCGATGCGGGTGGGGGATGGGCCTGTGACCGCTGCACCTTCGCCCGACCGGAGCGCGCCGCCTGGCTCGAGGGCACCGAGCTGGTGCTGGCCGACGGCAGCCGCTTCACCATGGCGTTGGGAGTCCCTGGTCAGTTCAACCGGGCCAACGCCGCCATGGCCGTCCTGGCCGCCCCGGTGATGGGCGGCACCACCGACGGGCCCGCCGACCTGGCGGACTCGGGCACCGGCGGAGCGGTCGATGCGGCCGCAGTCGCCGAGGTGCTGGGCCGGGTGTCCGGGGTCGACGAGGTGGCGGGACGATTCTCCACCGTCGTCCGGGTCGGCCACGAAGTGCGACTCCTGTTGGCCAAGAACCCGGCCGGCTGGACGGCCCTCTTCGACCTGCTGGATGAGGAAGGGAGCATCGGGCGTCCGGTGGTCCTGTCCATCAACGCCCGTACGGCCGACGGATTCGATACCAGCTGGCTCTGGGATGTGCCCTTCGAACGGCTGGTTGGCCGGTCGGTGACGGCCACCGGCGACCGGCGACTCGACCTGGCTGTTCGGCTTCGCTATGCCGGGGTGGAGTCCGTCGTAGTCCCCGAACCCCTGGACGCCGTGGACCGGGCCGTTCAGGCCGCGGCTATCCGGGACACGGGCCACGACGTGGACCGGGCGCCGGGGCCGGCTGTGGACTTCGTGGGGAACTACACGGCCTTCGCCGATCTCCGGTCCCGGGCGTGACAACGCCCATGAAGCTCACGTCCGTGACGGTGGTGGTGGTCTACCCCGACTTGCTCGGGACCTACGGCGACGGTGGGAACGGTCTGATCCTGGCCCGCCGGGCCTCGTGGCGGGGCATCTCGGCCGAGCTGGTCCAGGCCGGTTCCGGCGAGGCACTACCGAGTGCGGATATCTACTGCATCGGCGGCGGCGAGGACGGTCCCCAGGTCCGTGCTGCCGAGGCGCTGGCGGCCGACGGTGCCCTGCACCGGGCCGTGGACCGCGGGGCGGTGGTGCTCGGGGTCTGTGCCGGATACCAGATCCTCGGCCACACCTTCCCCGACAGTGCCGGTCGGCCCCATCCCGGCCTCGGCCTCCTCGATGTCGACACCCGCAAAGGGAGCGGAGCCCGTTCGGTCGGGGAGCTGGTGGCCTCGGTGGGTGACGGGGCTCCGCGGTTGTCGGACGGTCGCCACTTGCCCCAACTCACCGGATTCGAGAACCATGGTGGCGTTACCGCGCTCGGCCCCGGGGCACGGCCCCTCGGTCGGGTGGTGCGGGGTGTGGGCAACGGAGGGGGCGACGGCACCGAGGGGGCGTGGCGAGGCAAGGTGCTCGGAAGCTACCTGCACGGTCCCCTCCTGGCCCGCAATACCGAACTGGCCGACCTCTTGTTGGGCTGGGCCCTCTCCACCACGGATCAACCGGTCGGGCTGGCACCGTTGGACGATACCGACGAGTCGGCCCTCCGGAGCGAGCGCCTAGCCGCCGCGGCGGGCCCGGACCGTGGCGGACGAGGGAGGTGGCAAGGCCGGGTCTGGTTCGGTCGGGCGCTTCGGTGACGGCGCCGCGCCGGTCGACGCACCATCACACGACCTGAGGGGATTCAGCGGGAGAGCCTGGGCCAGTCGGTGTCGGATTCCCCGTCGCGGTCGCGGCGCTCGGGTGCGTCGGCCAATGCCCACGAGCGTCGCCACGCGGCAACATCGGGTCCCTGCAGGGCCGGTGTGGTCCCGGCTGCGGCCTGCCGCCGCGCCGTCCACCAGTCGGATCCGGCCTCGTTGGCCATGGTGGCCACCGCCGCCTCGATGCGGACGCTGAAGCGTCGGGCGTTCTCCCCTTCCTCGGCCCACAGGGGCGTACCGAAGGTGACTGTGGTCCGGGTCCGGTGGATCCCGGACCTCCCCTTGGGCAGGATGTGGCGGGTCCCGTCGAGATGGACCGGGACTACCGGTCGTCCCGAGCGGGTGGCCAGGTAGGCCGCACCTCCGGGATGGAAGGACTGGGCCCACCCGTCCGGCGAACGACCGCCTTCAGGGAAGATCACCAGGTTCCAGTCCTCCTCGAGCAGTTCGGCAGCCAGATCCGCCGACCGCCGGTTGACCTTGGTCCGTTCGAAGGGGATGGCGGCGAGAAAGAACGACCAGGTGTCGGCCTTCCACCGCCGGTCGAAGAAGTAGTCGGCCGCCGCCGCCACCACGGTGCGGTGGCGGAACCGGAGGGGGAGACAGCTGAGCAGCAGGGGAGTGTCAGCGTGGCTGGCGTGGTTGGCCGCGAAGATCACCGGGGCCTCCAGTCCCACGAGGGACTCGTCGCCGCGGATGAGCGGCGAGGCCAACACCCGGGCCAGAGGTCGGGCGACATTGTCCAGAACGACGGCGCGGGCCAGACGTACCGGGTAGCGGCGCGACCAGGCCGTGTCGTAGTAGACCCCCAGCTCCGGCGTGGGAGCCGGGCGCGGCACGGACTCGGGCCAGCTCGGAGCGGACACGGGGAAGCGGACCCGTCCGGCCCGGGCCAGGATGGCGGCCGGTGTCAGTCGGCGCACCAACCGCCCCCCGGATCGGACGGCATGTTCGCCGCTGGATCCGCCCAGTGCGGCGTCGGTGCGCACCGCTCTGCGGGCCCGCAGTGAGTTGGCGGTGCCCGACCGTGTCGTGTCTGGTGAGCCCGGTGCACCCGAGGTCATTGCACGTCGGCCATGAGGATCGGGGGGGCGTGGAGGTGGGTCAAGGTGGGTGAGCGCCCGACCACGTCCTGGGCCATCTCCAGGGCGTCTGCCAGGGTCGACGCCGCCCGGAAACCGAGGCGGTGGACGGCGGGGGCGTCGCCGCCCACGATGATCACTCCTCCTAGGTGCTGGAGGGCGTGGGCGCACCAATACCACATGTAGAACGGATGGACGCCGTGGTAGGCGTGTCCCGTCCGGTAGAGGTGGACGTACCAGGGGTCGGTGGCGAAGGACTCCTCGAACCGGTCGGCCACCTCGATGGGGTCGGTGGTCTCGCTCAACACCTGTTCGAAGAAGTCGATGTAGCTGGGGTGGTGGACGGGATTGAACTCCCACGGGGTGGGGTGGGTCATGATGAGCACGCCACCCTCACGCACGAGCGGTCTGCCCCGGTACATGTTGAAGAGGTAGCCGAGGCCGAGGCACGCCACCAGGATGGGGTTGAGTATGGAGTTGACGTTGTAGGGACTGATGTAGGGCAGTCCCATCGTCAGGATGTCGGTCTGTCCCTCGACCACGACACCCTGCTGGGCCCAGACGTTGTCCGTGGTCACCTTGTGTACCGCTTCCACTTCGCCGGCCTGGACCGAGGTCATGCGGTGCGGCGCCTTCACCGAGTGGAAGATCTGGCGGGCATACCGGGCGGGTGTGCGGTCGAGGGCGGTGGATGCCGCCACGTAGGCCAGCCGGTCCTTGGCCTTCCACTCCCACTCCCGCTTCTGGAGGAACCGGAACGCCCCCGGGAACGTGTCGTTGTTGAGGGTGGTCTCGATCTGGAAGACGTTCACCCCGCTGTCGGCGATGAGCCTACCCATGCGCCAGTTGGCCGAGTGGAGCTCGGACCGGTGCTGGTCCATGAACGACTTCGACCGCTGCATGGTGAGGGGGTTGTGGTGGTGACGCAGGCTCTTGTAGCTGGCCAATCCGGTGGCCACGCTCTTGTGTCCACCGTCCATGGCCACCAGGTTGATGTTGACGTAGACCAAGAGGTCACTCTCCGCCGCACGTTTGTTGATCTCGACGTCCTCGCCCTGGTCGGTGAGACCGAGGTGGGTGAGCGCCTCCGGGTCTTCGGCATCGTGCTGGGTGAGGAGCCCATTCGGGGCGAAGGCGTCGTAGATGCGGTCGCCGAGGGCGTGGCGCAACTCGGCCTCGGTCATGCGGCGGTGCAGGGCCAGCGCCACGATCAGCTCGACGTCGTCGACCCCGGCCTCGGCCGCCATGTCGAGCACCTGCTCGATGACCAGCTGGCGGATATCGGGCCGTTCCATCGGAGGCAGGGGCAAGGAGATGTCGTCGAAGGCGATGGTCAGCTTCATGTCGGGATGGAGGAGGGAGGGGAGCGGTTGCTGGTCGCCCACCGGATCGCTGAGCGCGGCCCGGATGGAAGCCGTCGGGTCCTTCAGCGGCTCGATGGGTTCCGGGGCGTAGATGACCCGGCTCCCTTCAGGCAGGCGTTCCAGGCTGAACCGCTCGCCCCGCCAGAACAGGGTGGGTGGGGTGGAGCGGTCGACGTCGAGCACGAATCCGGGCCTGGGGCTCATCGTGTGCTTCCTTTCCGAATGCTCCGGTCACTCCGGCTGCGTAGATCGAAGACCACCTTCACGGCTCCCCGACGGCCAGCGGCCCCGGCGTGGGCGATGGCCTCCTCATAGCGTTCGAGGGGGTAGGCCGCCGAGACCAGGGATCCCAGTTGGGCCGACGCCACCAGCGTGATGGCCAGTTCGAAGGTGCGGTGCGGTTCGGGGGCCCCCGGGGGCGATTCCATCCCGTAGGCGTAGGCGCCGACCAGGGTCAACTCGCGGTGCCACAGCGGTGCCAGGTCCACGGAAACCTTGCCCGGCATACCCACCAGCACCACCCGTCCACGGGGTCGGACCATGGCCAGGGCCTGGGTGATCGACTCGGTGGAACCCACGCAGTCGAAGACCACGTCGGCGCCGTCGGTCAGCCGTCCGGCCAGCACCAGCGAACCCGACCGGCGCCGCACGGCCCGGGCCAGCTGATCGGGGGCCACCACCGCGTCGGCCCCGAGGGCCTCGGCCCGCTGCCGCTGATGTGCGTGCTTGGCCCCGACGGTGATGGTGCAGGCCCGGCTGGGACGGACGAGATAGTGGAGGGCCGCGGTGCAGGCCAGTCCCAGCGTCCCCGCACCCACCACAGCCACCACGTCACCGTCGCCGACCCCGGCCGACAGCACGGCGTGGACGGCGCAGGCCGTCGGCTCGATGACCACCGCCTCCTCGTCGGAGAACGACTCGGGGACGGCGTGTATCTGGGAGGTGTGGGCGCAGAGGGGAGCCGTCGACCAGCCTCCCCCGGTGTCGGTGCAGAATCCGGTCTGCAGCCCGGGTTCGAGGGCGCCGAAGGCCACGTTCCCGCAGAGGCCGGTGCTGCCCGACGAGCAGTAGGGACACTCGGGACGGATGTGGCGGGGAGCGCAGCCGAGTACCGGTTCGATGACCGCCCGCGTCCCGGGGGCCAACTCGTGGCCGCCGTGATCCCGGCCCCCGTCGGCCAGGACGCCCACCACCTCATGGCCGGGGACGAAGGGGAAACTGACCATGTCCTCGAAGTAGCGGGAACTGCGGCCGTCCAGTGTGGCCAGGTCGGATCCGCAGATACCCGAGAGGCGGGGGGTGAGATGGAACCAGTCGTCACCGGGAAGGTCCGGCGCTCCCGCGTCCTGGAGCTGGAGGGGACCGATACCGGCACCGCGACCCGAGCCCAGCAGCGAGGCCATTCTCGAGGCGGCGAACCGTGGCAGGTTGCGCTCGAACACGAGCGCTCTCATGGTCGTGCCGCCATCATCGATCCACCGGCCGAGATCCTGGACCGACCATGAGCCGGCGAGCCGCCCCGCTGAGTGCGGCTGCGCTGGTGCGACCGCGGGCCAGTGATCCACGGTGGTCGACGGGACCCAACGGCAGTACGGGCTGGGAGCCCCCTTCGGCCTTATGCCAGTGCTCGACGTGCCAACCCCTGCGCCGGGCGATGGAGGCCAGCTTGGCCTCCGGATTGACCGCCACCGGGAACCCCACCGCCTCCAGCATGGGCAGATCGCTGGCCGAGTCGGCATAGGCCATGGACTCCTCGAGTTGGAGACCCTCGGCCTCGGCGTATTCGGCCAACACGAGGGCCCGGGCCTCGCCGATGGGAGGGAGCTCGGCCAGACGGCCGGTGAAGGCGCCATCGGCTTCGCCCAGGCGGGCACAGACGATGGTGTCGAACAGCGGACGGAGCGGCTCCACCACCAGATCCAGGGCTCCGGTGATGAGCACGGTCCGGTGACCGAGGGCACGGTGCTTGCGGACCCGGGCGAACCCGTCGGGGAACGACTTGGCCAAGAGGAGGTGGTGGAAGAGCTCCCATCCGTCGTCCCGGAGCCGGTCGACCGGGGCGCCCTCGTACCGACGGTAGAACGACCGCAGAAAATCACCCCGGTCCTGTCGGTCGAGCAACAGGAGGGATGGTGCTTCAGCCACCAGATCCGCCACGAAGACGGCCCGCTCGGCCGGCGCGAGGTGTCGGGATGCCAGCCAGGCGTAGGAGTCCACCACGTTGGATGCGATCAGCGTGTTCTCGAGGTCGAATGCGGCCAGGTGACGGTCGGGAGAGAGGATGGACTTCTTCGCCCGGTCCGACCGGTTGGGTTTCGTCGATTTGCCCGGAGTCGTACGCACGCGGGCGTGCTCGATGACCGATGGCAGGTGGATGTCCCGGACGTATCGCTCCCAGTCGATGGCGGCGGGGTCGAGGCAGAGGGCCCGGCGGTCGTCGTCGTCCATTCGGTCCCACAGGGCCAACAGGCGGTCCACCCGGTAGCGCGCCTCGGTTTCGGTGTAGGCCCCGTACAGTTCGACGTAGCCGAGCGCCCGGTCGGCCAGCAGGTGCTGCTCCTCGAGGGCGGCCATCCAGGCCGCCTGGCGACCCCGGATGGGCAGGGAGCCCACCACCTTCTCCGCCAGGTCCATCGCCGCCGATGCCCGGCTCAGTTGGCGCTGTACCCGGCCGCGCCCGGGAAACGACCATGCCGGCACGACGATCGGTTGACCCTCGCTGTCGTAGAGGGGATGTTCGGTGAACCAGGCCTGCACCAGCTCCACCAGCCGGCCGTAGCGGAATGGGTTCCGGACACCCGATGCCACGTGGTACACGGTCGGTCCCGGGTAGCTCACGCCCCGGTCGGCCGCATCCAGCAGGGCCTCGCCGGCCACGGCGATGATGGCGGCCACCACCAGGTCCACCGGGATGACGTCGGTCACGCCCTCGGGGACGCCGGGGAACTCCCGGAGTAGGCCCCGGGCGTAGGAGACGATGATGGGCTCGGCCATGCGAAAGCCCCGGATCCAGCCCGGTCGGGGCTCGGCCAGGGACGACTCGATGATGGAGGGGCGCACTATGGTCATGGGCACCGACTCGGCGAATTGGCTCACCAGAGCCCGCTCGCCCAGGGCCTTCGTGTACGGATAGGCGTCGGGCCATCCGAGGGACTGTGCCCGGGCCTGGCCCGCAGTCACCATCTGTTTTTTCACCCAGTCTTCGCGCAGGCGTTCAGCCCGCTCGGCCAGGAGATGGAGCCCGGCACCGCCCAGTTCACCTCGAGCCGCCTTGGCGAACTGGTCCAGTCGGTGGGGCTGGCGGGACTCGGCCTCGGTGTCCCCGCGCTGTCGCCGGGCGGCCACCACTTCGGTCCGCCAGTCCACGTCCACCGTGAACCGGTTGCCCTCGAGCAGTTCCTCGAGGGCCTCGCCCTGATGGGTGCCGGCCACGTACGCCGTGGACACCGGTATGAAATGGGCGGGGCCGGTTCGACCTTCCTCGGCCGCCAACTGCCCGGCGGCCACGATGGCCGCCGCCACGCGGGACGGGCCCAGCAGGTTCACCTCCACCGCGGTGTCGAGAGGGGAGTCGAAGCTCACCGAGGCGGCGGAGTGGATCACGATGTCGCACTCCGACAGGAGCCGCAGGCCGTCAGAATCGAGCCCGAGACCGTCGTTGGCCACGTCCCCGGCCACCGCGGAGACCCGGGACACGATCTCGGCCTCGAACCGTTCCCCGGTCTGCTCACGGAGCAGATCGAAACAGTCGTTCTTGAGGATCTCCTTGGTGGCCCGCTGGAGCGGGTCGGCCCGTCGTCCCGGGCGGATGAGCAGGACCACCCGGCTGTCGGGAATGCTGCGGAGGACCCGTTCCACCAGGGCGGTGCCCAGGAACCCGGTGGCGCCGGTGATGAAGAATTGCTTGCCGGCCAGGGCATGACGGACGCGTGTCACCAGATCTGTCTACCATATGGTAAGTGAGCGAGTCGAGCATCGGGGCCGAAGTGCCCCCGGGACGGGACCGGAGCCGGCCACGGGTAGCACCCGCCCGGAAGCGCCCCCCCACCGGGGTCACCACGTCCGAACGCATCCTCGACGCGGCACTGGTGTCTTTTGCCACCCGGGGCTATGACGCCTCCTCCCTCGACGCCCTGGCCGCAGGCCTGGAGATCCGAAAGCAGACCATCCTGTACTGGTTCCCTAGCAAGGAGGTGCTGTTGGAGGCGGTGATCGACCGGAGTGCGGTAGAGCTGTCCACGGCACTGGAGGATTCCCTGTCGACGGCGGGCTCGGGCTGGGCCCGCGTGGAAGCAGTGGTCCGCTCGGTCTTCCGCTTGGCCGCCCGACGGCCCGAGTTGCTCGGACTGGTCCGGGAGATGGGTCGACTGGGCAACCCGGCGGCCTCTCGTCTGGTCAACGCGCTCGACCCGATGGTCCGACGGGCTTCAGAGTTCCTCGAGGCGGAGATGGATGCCGGCCACATGCGACGCCATGAGCCGCGGCTGCTGCTCCTGGCCATCTACTCCACGGTCATCGGAATGGTTACAGAGGTTGAGGTCCTCCGGGCCTTTGGCGAGGAGCCGACGGCCCGGTCCCTCGTCCGACGGCGCACCGAGATCCTCGACCTGTTGCGGTCGGCTCTCGTCACCGACCCGGCTTAGCTGGGCTTAGCTGCGGATGGTCACTCCGAGGCCTGGGCCGTCTTCCGTTCGCGACGCGTCGGTTTGGGGGGAGGAGGAGCAGGGCGTTTGGGGGTGTAGCGCTTGTTGGCCTCGGCGGCTGAGGGTCCTTTCGACGACGACCTCGCCGCTCCGGATTTTGTTCCGGTCGTGGTCGCCGCCCCCCGGGTCCCACGGGTCCCGGGCCTCGACGGGGACGACCCGCTGGCCATGGAGGCCTTACGGGTGGCTGCCGCCTCCTTCTGGAATTTGTAGGACCGCACCAGCAGCCAGACGGCCAGAACCAGGAACGGGATGCCGGCGAAGTACTGGGTGCCGAAGGCCAGGAAGGCGAAGAGGGCGACGAACCCGACCGGCGCCCGGCGGCCGAGGAGCGTGGCCCCCAACAGGAGGACCCCGACCGCCAGGCCGATGACCAGCGTCGTCTCCGGGGTGAGCTGGCCTTTGGACAGCCGGAAGTGCGGGTTCTCGTGCTCCACCAGATAGATCAGAATCCCGGCCAGGACAGCGAGTCCGGAGGCGGCGAAGCAGAGGGTCCGCTCGCGGTCATCCAACCGCTCGACGATCTGCTTGCTCGACCGGGGCCTGGGCGGGCGGTCGCCGGTGTCGCCCCTTCGGTCCGCGCCGGGCTGGAGCCCGGAGCGGATCCGCCCACCGAGGGAGGACTTGACCGGGGTGGCCCCGCTTCCGGCCTCATCGAGGGCGTCGTTGTCCTCGCCGTCCAGGTTTCCGTCGCGGGATCGGGGGGCCATCGGGCCCAGGCTATCGGGCCTGACCCGCCCCCTCGATTCTGCGCAGACGCTGACCGACCAGGAGGGTCGTGCCCGGCTACACCCTCTTCGATCCCGGCCGAGGGGCCCTCAGGTGGTCATGAAGACAAGTTGGAGCCCGGCATTGGCGTCGCGCCCGACAACCCAGTGCTCCCCCATCCCGTCATCGATGGCCAACCCCACGAGGCGCCCGGTTGCCGGTTCCGCCCCGGAGATCGTTGCCGGCTCGTCGACATCGAGCTCGAGATGGTGGATGCGACCGTTACGACCCCGCAACCAGTCATGGAGAGGGGTTGCGGACGAATCGGCCCGTGGAGCTACGAGACGGAGCCCAAGTGGTCCACCCCATGTGATCTCTGTCCACTCGTGATCGGATCGGGCTCCCCGGCCTTCGACGCTTCCTCCCAGGAGCCCCACGAAGAGAGACGACGCCGAATCCATGTCGGCCACGGCGTGCACGATCCGGCGGAATGCGGCCGGCGGGACCGGACCCGAGCCGTCGGCACGTTGTCTCCCTCCACGGGGAAAGTCCGCGGGAGGGGGAGTGCTCCAGGTCCCGTAGGCTTCGGCCAGCTGCACCACCACACCGGTGGCCGCCTTCGGATGGAGGAAGGCCTCCATCCACTCCGGGTCGCTGCGGTCGATGCCGATAGGTTCGAAGCCCGCCCTCTTCGCCTTGTCGATGGCCGTGGTCAGCTCAGGCACCTTGAACGTCATGTGGTGAGGTCCGGGTCCAGTGGCAGCCAGGAAGCGCTTGAGGAAATCGTTCAGGTGGGTCTCGTTGGGCATGAGCACCTCGATCCGGGCACCGTTGGCGAAGCAGAGTTGGGCCGGAGAAAAACCCCGTCCCGGGCCGCCGGAGCTCCACTGGGCCCCGAGCTCGAATGCGTAAACCGTCCAGACGTCATGCCAGCGAGGTACGGCGTGAGCCACGTGATCGAACGACACGCCTTCGATCGTCCCGTCACCCATCCCTCCACACTGCTCGCCGGTCGCCCCCCTTGTCGAAACGGACCGCCGGCCAGGCGACAGCCGGTTGTGAGTTCTGCGACACGCCGGTACCTTCGGTCCGTGGACTTTCAGACCGAGACGGTGGTGGATTTGGCCGCCCAGGTGCGGATCGGTCGGTGCACCGCAGCGGAGCTGGTCGAACACGCCCTGTCTCAGATCGCGGAGCACAATCCCTCGCTCAATGCATTCGTGGCGGTCGACGGTCAAGCGGCCCGAGACCGTGCCGCGGCGGTCGATGCCCAGGTGGCGGCCGGGGTTGATCCCGGACCGTTGGCTGGAATCCCTATCGGGGTGAAGGACCTCGAAGATGCGGCTGGTTACGTGACCACCCACGGATCGATGGGCTATGTGGACGCTCCGGTGGCCACGGAGAACTCCGAGCTGGTGGCCCGGCTGGTTGCCGCCGGATGTGTGGTGGTTGGCAAGACCAACACCCCGGAGCTGGGGTGGAAGGCCGACACCGACAACCCGGTATTCGGCCCCACACACAACCCGTGGAATCTCGCTCACACACCGGGTGGCTCCTCGGGGGGGAGCGCGGTGGCCATCGCGTCAGGAATGGTGCCGTTGGCAACGGGGTCGGACGGTGGAGGGTCGCTCCGCATTCCCTCGTCGTGCTGCGGACTTTCGGCCATGAAACCCTCGCTCGGGCGGGTGCCGAGTGGCGGATCCGCTGCGCCCGACTGGCACCACCTGTCCACCAAGGGCCCGATGGCCCGTCGTCTGTCGGACGTGGTGGCCGCTCTGGACGTGGTCGTCGGTCCCGATCCCACCGATCTTCGCTCATTACCCCGACCGGAGGCATCCTGGCTCGCCGCCCTGGACGACCCGAAGCCTCCACGAAGAGTGGCCTGGTCGCCGACGCTTGGATACGCCGACGTGGATGCGGAGGTGTTGGCCATCTGTGAGCGGGCGGTCGACGTCATGGCCTCGCTCGGCACCGAGGTAGTGGAGATCGGCACCGTCTTCGACGAGGATCCGGTAGACCAGTGGTTGCTGCTGTCCAGCGTCTACAACCTCCGGACCCATGCCGAACTGCGGGACACCGAGGCCTGGGGCCAGATCGACCCCGTACTGGCCATGGTCATCGAACGGTCCCTCGGCACCTCAGCCCTTGACCTGGTGCGGGCGGAGGACAGGTGCCATGCCCTCAATCTCCGATTGGTGGAGTTGTTCCATGACGTTCGGGTGCTCATGACGCCGACCACGGCCGCGCCACCACCTCCCCGGTCTCTGCGTGGCGCGGGCCTGATCAACGGAGTGGAGGATGTGAATTGGGTCAAATTCACCTACCCGTTCAACATGACTCGGTCACCGGCCGCTTCCGTCTGCGCCGGTCTGACAGCCTCCGGGCTGCCGGTGGGCCTCCAGTTGGTGGGTCCCCAACACGCCGACCTGGTGGTTCTCCGATCTGCTGCCGCCCTTGAAGCAGCACTGGGATTCGACGCCGTGGCCCCGTATCCGGGGCATTCCTAAATCAGGCGATCGACGGAGGCCGCTCGGTTCTGCCCTCGGGCTACCATGTCCGTCTGCTCCATCACTCGTCGAGCTCAGGTGGGCACACGGGCGTTTAGCTCAGTTGGTTAGAGCGCAGCCTTCACACGGCTGAGGTCGGAGGTTCGAGTCCTCTAGCGCCCACCAGGTCAGGACCACTTTCTGGGTTCGGGCCGGATGCGAGTGTCCTATAAATGTCCTAATCTCGCGGTAACATCGCCGAGATGGCCACTAGGACAAAGACCAAGCGTCAACCGGGGACGAAGCGGGAGCGTTCCCCGGGCCACTGGCAACTCCGGGTCTTCAACGGGTACGACCCGGTCACCGGCAATCCCCGGCAGGCCACCCGGACGTTCGCCGGCACGGAACGGGAGGCATCCAAGGCACTGGCCGCACTGGTCACTGAGGTGGCCTCCGGGAAGTTCGACCGGACGAGGGCCACCGTCGGGCAGCTCCTCGACAAATGGCTCGAGCTGGGGGAGCGGACCCAGCGGCCCCGGACGCTGTATGAGAACAGAAGGAAGATCGACGGCCGGATCCGTCCGGCGCTCGGCGACGTTCGGCTGGACAAGCTGGAGGCCGATCGGCTCGACGCCACCTACCGGATGTGGCTCGACCAGGGCCTGTCGGCGTCCACGGTTCACAAGTACCACTGCATCCTGTCGGCCGCCCTCCGCCAAGCTGTGAAGTGGGGGTGGATCGACACGGCGCCCACGGCCCGGGCCACGCCGCCGAGAGTGGAGCGGACCGAGATGAAGGTCCCGACGCCCGACCAGCTGTCGACGCTGGTGAAAGCTGCCGAGGCCGAGGACCCGGTCCTGGCCACGGCAGTGGCACTGGCGGCGTTGACTGGCGCCCGCCGGGGCGAGCTGGCGGCACTCCGGTGGTCGGACATCGACATGACGAAGGGCCGGGTCCGGATCGCCCGGTCCCTGACCGTGAGCCGGGGAGAACAGCACATCGGGCCGACCAAGACCCACCAGGTCCGGGACCTCGCCCTCGACCCGGTCTGCATCGAGGTGCTTCACCGACGGTGGGTGTACATGACCGATCTGTCGGACCGGGCCGATTCGCCTCTGGTGCCCGATCCATTCGTGCTCACGTACAACGCCAACGGCGAGATCCCGGCCAACCCGGACACCCTCACGCACGGGTTCGCCAGGTTGTGCGAGGCCCTGGAGAAGCCGGCCCTGGCCGAGCTGAAGAAGACCAAGCCCAAGGCGAAGCGGACGGACCTGGCGCCGGGGGAGCGGTGGCCGTTCCGGTTTCACGACCTCCGACACTTCTCGGTGACCACACTGATCGCCGCCGGTGTCGACGTGCGAACCGTGGCCGATCGGCATGGCCATGCCCGGGCCACCATGACCCTCGACCGGTACGCCCATGCCCTGCCCGAACGGGACCGGGAGGCCGCCGGACTGCTCGGTCAGGTGCTGCAGCAAGCGACACTCGGACTCACCTGAAAGTCAATCTCCGGCGGTATCGCCGTGGAGGTAGCGCTCGAGCCTGGGTACGGATACTCGCCACCGGGCTCCGATCTGAATAGCCGGGTCGAACTGGCCCGTCCGGCAGAGCCGGTAGAGCGTGTCGGTGTGGAGCCCGATCATCTTTGCGGCTTCGGGCACGGTGATGAGGTCGGGCCGAGTCTGGCCGTCGAGGCCGTCAGCGGGTTGACTGCCTCGGTTCGGAAAGTCGATCAGCATGGGGATCCCCTCGATTCGCATTTTGGCTATCGCACCGATCAGCGACGCCTCCGACCCACTCATTGTCCGAATCAACGTCACCCTCAACGTCACCCTGGGCGGCACGTCGCTAGATTCCAACGTCACCCTGGAGCGAGTTAGTTCAAGCCCAACGTCACCCTGGCGTGGGTTTCCTATGGAGCAACGTCACCCTTCGTGCCTGGGAACCAACTCCCGGTTGCGGATTTCGGCATGGTGATATCTGACCTGGGCCGGGCCCGGGCCGGCCTCCTCGGTCGCTGCGGGGCGCCCGCCACGTTGCCGCCAGGCTTTGCTGCCGCCTCGACCGGTTCGGCTCCATCAACGCGCTCAACTCCTCAGAGCCCGGACCCACCCGGGCAGGCTGGCACTCATCCCCCCGGTGGGTCTGGTCGAGAGAGGCGCCCAGGCGGGCATCGAGCCCGCCACGGGCGCCAGGGTGACTCAGCAGATCGGCTCCGCCATAGCGGTGCGGAACATGTCCACACAGTTGCACTCGAAGTGAGCAGCGTCACCCTCGCCGTCTCGAGACTCGACTTCGCAGAGCGGTGAGCCCGCCCGAAGGGCGCTGGACTCCCGAGTGCATGTGTGTGGACATTGAATGTACCGGTCTGGCGGAGCCGAGGGTGACGTTCTCATCGGCGACCATGGCGGGCTCGATGCCCGCCTGGGCGCCGCTTTGTGAGGGAAGCCGATGTCACGGGCCGATCGTTCGGCTGTGAGCGTGCCCTACGAGACCCTCACCGCGCTGCCTTCAAGATGCGCGAGGCCAGCGACTTGCCACAGCCGGCCAGAAGGGCCGGAGAGGCGAGAGCGGAACCCGGGCCAGGGGGGTTGGGTGCCCGTCCCACCAAGGGGGCCACTGACGCAATCGTGTCCGGCCGTCTCCGGAAGGGTCGAACGACCCAGAGACGCATGGAGTCTCAGCCTTCCCCCAATCCCTTTTCGACGGAGCTTGGTCGGACCCGCGACCACGGCCGTCATGCTGGCTGTGACCGTTTTTCTCAGGCGTGAGGGTGACGTTGAACGGGTGGCGACCTGCGTGAGGGTGACGTTGCTCCAATACTCACCAAGCGAGGGTGACATTGGGGGAGTGGGGACGCGGTCTTCAGGGTGACGTTCGTCCCGTACCCACAGAGGCGAGGGTGACGTTCGGGGTGACGTAGACCCGCCGTGGGATCATCTCCCCGGAGTGCCGAAGTTGCCGAATTGGCCCGATCTGTCCCAATAACGCGATCGGCCGGTGGAAGTGCCCCCGACCGGCACATGTGGGGCATCCGTCAGGAGATGCAAGTCCCTCACGAGGACGGACACTGATAAGCGGGGCCTGGGTCAAGGTCTGCCTCTGCGTCCCGCGATTACGCCCACACATGGTCTGAGATTCACTTCACAAGCCCGCGGTTCTCCTCAGTGAACTGACAGGTGCTCCTCAGCGAGCGTTTAGTCGTAATGTGAGCTCATTATGAAAAACTCACGTCGCACCGCATCAAGAGCACTCACCGTAGCGTTGGCGATTGGGGTTGCTGCTCTACTCTCGGTCGCGATTGGGGCGACATCGCCTGCGTCAGCGAAGACTGTTACGCCGGTCACACCCCCCACCAATCCAGATCCAGCGGGCAACGTGTGGTTGTGTCGACCCGGTCTGGCTAACAATCCGTGCGACGGAGACATGACCACGACAGTGGTGACGGCCAACGGCGTGCGTTCGATACACGCCGACACCGTCCCGGCCAAACGTCGCTATGACTGCTTCTACCTGTACCCGACGAACAGCATCGAGTCGACAGTGAACTCCGACCTGACCATCCAACCGTCCGAAACATCAAACGCAATGGACCAGGCATCCCGTTTCTCCAAGCAGTGCAACGTGTGGGCTCCGATGTACAAGTCGATCACCGTCAACGGGCTGGCCCAGGCCAACAGCACCGATCCTGGGGCCTACACCGTGGCCTATGACAGTGTGCTCGCGGCGTGGACCGACTTCCTGACCAACTACGACGACGGCACCCCGGTCATCTTCATCGGCCACTCGCAGGGTTCGATCATGCTCATCAAACTCCTTGAGGCCCAGATCGACACGAACCCCACGCTTCGGAATCTCATGGTCACGGCGATCATCGCAGGAGGCAACGTGACGGTGCCGACAGGCGAGACCGAGGGAGCGACCTTCCAAAACATCCCGCTCTGTACGGCGTCCGATCTGAGTAAGTGCGTGATCGCCTACTCGTCGTTCCCATCGCAACCTCCGGCCAATGCCAACTTCGGCATTCCCGGTCAGGGCATCAGTCTCAACACCGGACAGACCGCCACCACCGGGGTTGAGGTGGCCTGTGTCAACCCGGCCGACGTCGGCGGAACAGGGACGGGCAGACTCAAGACCTACTGGCCGCTGAGCCCGCCGCTCCCGATTCCGTCGATGGCCCCACCCGCACCCACGGTGACGACCCCATGGATCGAGTACCCGAACCAGTACACGGCCACCTGTGAGACCGCAGGTAATGCGACCTGGCTACAGATCACTCCTGTCGGGTCGAAGAAGGACACCCGGCCGGTCGTCACCCAGATCGCCGGTGCGACGTGGGGATACCACTTCCAGGACATCAACCTCTCTCTGGGGAACCTCGTAACGGATGTCCACAATGCCGAGGTCGCCTACTCGGGCTAGGTCTTTTAGGTCTCCGTAAGGGCCGATGGGCAATTGGGGGATCTCCTCCCGTTAGGGTGCCCCCGATCGCCGGGATTGTGATCCACTTCTGGATCAAGCGATCTGATGCCCCGATCCAATCGGTGCCCCGGACGAGCCGAGGGCCTGAAGATCGATACTGCCGACACCCAAGGACAACACGACAAACGCCCCAACCTGTGACTTCATCTCATCACACCGCCGCTGATCACCCTGCATTACTCGGATTCCCACAACGTTCGGATCGGCAAATCCGACTGTCGCTCGTAGGTCCTGGTTCGGGGCCGACGCCGTGTCGACACTTTGACCGCCCGACAGAAGGATCAAGAGTGGATCACCCTCCCATCCGTTCGTCGGAGGGGACCACGGGATCGACCATCCCGAGCCACGGGTTCCGCCAGCACCAAAAGATCGTTCCAGTGTCCATCCTGCTGACGCTGACCCCTCACGCACTCTGCAAACCACTCACCCAACGTGTCCACCAAGAAAATGAACGCTGCTCCCCATTGGTCGATCACATCGGTGGCGAGGACACACTCATCGATCGGCGCATCCAGTGAAGCGTATTCGTTGCGAATCGGGCCGCCAAAGATCTCTGACACACTCGTCCTAGGCATGACCTTTCACGCTTTCACACGTCAGAGAGTGGCTGCTCGCAAACCATCACCAAACGCCGGATGGGTGGGACGATCCTCAGCGCCGTTTGCGCTCCGAGTCGACGATCAGTGAAAGCAGAGATGCCAAGTCCTGCTCACTGACGAAGCAGGCCGGGTGCACTAGGCGGTCAGGAATCCCTCCGTGAATATCCGCCACCCATGGAACCCACCTGGACCACCAGTCCCCCTGCTGTTCCCAGTTGTGACTCTCGCCGACGGCGGGACCCTCGGGATCAACCTGCTTGCCGCAAACGTGACAAATGAGAGTGGACACTCACAGATAGTCGCACACTGC
>CAWHQP010000009.1:0-93765 GCA_963831535.1 uncultured Acidimicrobiaceae bacterium
CTGGAGGAACCGATGGCACTGCAGGCGGTCCGGGCCGTCAACAGCCTGGGCCTCCTGGTCGAGAGCGGGTTCACCAGCGCGGTCTCGGCCGGTGCCCCATTCGCCATCGACGCCTCCATGAAGATCGCCATCGAACGTGGACTGATTCCCGGTCCCCGCCTGGTGCCGTGCAGCCGGGACGTCAGCACCACCGGCCACGCCGGGGACCGGAGCTATCCACCGCACTGGCAGGTGGGAGCATGGGAGCCATCCGGCCCAGTGACGGTCCCGACGAGTTCCGGCGTTCGGTCCGGACCGAGATCAAAGAGGGTGCCGAGATCATCAAGATGTTCGTCACCGGCGGCCACGGGACCATCGGTCCGAAGGAGCAGCTCGAGATGTCCCGGGAGGAGATGGCCGCGGGGATCGAAGCAGCCCACCTGCGTGGGGTCAAGGTCCGGGGCCACATCGCCAACCGCGAAGCCATCCACATGGCCCTCGACCTCAACATCGACGTTATTGATCACGGGGACGGCATGGACGACGAGTGCATCGAGCGGATCGTGGCCTCGGGTACGCCGGTGGTGCCCTCCATGCTCTTCCCCTCCCGGTTCCTCCAGTCGATGGGTGACGTCTCCCTGGGCTTCACCGACAGCATGAAAGAGGACATCGACGCCATGGCCGACGTCCTGCCCCGGGCCAACGCCGCCGGCGTGCGGCTGTTGCTCGGTGATGACTACGGGGCTATCGGTCTACCCCATGGCCGATACGGCGAGGAGCTGAGCCTACTACGCCGACGAAGTCGGCATCCCAGCTCTGGACGTCATCCGGTGGGCGACCAAGCACGGTGCCGAGCTCATGGGTCGGGAGCATGAGCTGGGTACCGTCACCGTGGGCAAGCTGGCCGATCTGGTGGTGGTGGACGGCGATCCCCTCGCTGATCTCGGCCTTCTGGCCGACCGTGCCAACCTGGTGGCCGTGATCCAGGGAGGTCGGCTGGTCAAGGACCACCTGCCCGACCGCACCAGATCCGAGCCGTGACGCAAGGGCCGCGGCTGCGTAGCTGCTCCGGACCAGGACTTGCCCTTTCTGCACTGGAGCGCATAATTTTACCTGCCACGACCTCCGCCGACGGGGTCAGCGTCGAAAGGACCCAGGGGCAATGGCAGGCCGACGCGTGGCATCCGGTGGCGACGCCGAGAGCGACTACCGACCTCCGGATCCGACCGCGGACCGGAGGATGGCGAGAGGCAGCCGAACCCGGAGCTTCCTCCTCGATGCCACGATCGATCTGATCGAAGGGGGCAATCCGAACCCGGGCGCCCGTCAGGTGGCCGCCCACGCCGGAGTCTCGGACCGTCTGATCTTCCACCACTTCGACAATCTCGACCACCTGTTCACCATGGCCGTGGAGCGTAAGGCGTCCCAGTTCAGCGCCTTGACCACCGTCATCCCCGCCCGGGGCCCGGTCGACGTAAGGATCCGGGTCATCGCCCGCCAGCGGCGGCGTCTGTTCGAAGCGGTGGGTCCGGTGTTCCGGGCGTCCTATGCCCGGTTACCGGCCACTGCGGCGCTGACCAAGGTGCTGACCGACCAGCGGAGACTGCTACGCCATCAGCTGGAGGTCATCCTGCGACCGGAGATCGCCGCCTGTGGTGCCGAGGCACCAGAGGCACTCGAGACACTGCACGTGGTGACCGGCTGGCCGTGCTGGAGCTCCCTCCGGTTCGAATCGGGCCACTCGGCCACTCAGGCCGAGCGGATCACCGTCTTCACGGTCGGCCGGGTCCTCCTACTCTCATGACCCGTTCGCTCCGCTCCCGATGGGGCCGGGCCGGAACGGTCACCCGGGCTCCGACCACGGCGTCTCGTTGAAGCGGGCCAGTACGGGTCCTGATGCTCCCCAGGTGATACGAGTGAGCGACGCGGTGGCCAGGTACAGGCGCCAGGCCCCTTCGTCCCCGAGACCGAGGGCCCAACAGGTGGCGGCCTTGATCGGTGAGACATGGCTCACCACAACGACGACACCGGGACCCCGCGCACCCTCCCCGTCCGCGGCGAACAGCTCCTCGCACGCCGCACGGACCCTGGCACCGGCCTCGCTGAGCGTCTCGCCTCCGGGTGGTCGGAAGTCCGGGTCCGAACGCCATCGGGTCCAGACCTCGTCGGGGACCGAGCCGAGTGGGCGTCCGTCGAACTCCCCGTAGTCGACCTCGATCCACCGGTCGTCGATCTCGACGGGAAGCCCGGTACCCAGTGCCTCAGCCGTCCGTCGGGCGCGCTGGAGCGAGCTGGAGATCACCCGCGTGGCCCCCGCCACCAGCGGCCCCACCGACTCGGCCTGGGCCAGGCCCCGGTCGGTGAGGGGGGCGTCGATCCTCCCGAGCAGGAGGCCGTCAGCATTCCCGGTGGACTCACCGTGTCGAACCAGGATCAGCATCGCTCACCCCCAGGGACCAGCACGGCTCAGTGCACAAGGATGCGGTCGCACTGCGGACAGGTGGCGAACTCGGCCGCCGGTAGTCGACGGATGCGCTCCACCTCCACCGACGGCAGGGTCAGGTGGCAGCCGTCGCACCGGTCCCCCATCAGACGGGCTGCCCCCACGCCGCCGAGGCGGGACCGGAGCAGTTCGTACCGCTCCGCCAACTCGGGGGGCAGACCGGGGAACAGCCCGTCGCGGATTGCCACTTCGGCGGCGATGGCGGCGTCGATCTCGGTCTCGGCTTCGGCGATGACCGACTCGAGACGGGCCGCCTCGGCCACCAGTGCCGCTGATGCCGTCCGTTCCTCCTCCAGTCTGGCGTCGAGTGGCTCCTGTTCCTCGAGGAGGACCAGCTCCTCCTCCTCGAGGTGGGCCTGACGCTCGGCGAGCTGGGCCACCTCGTGGTCCATGGCCTGGAGGTCCCGAGATGCCGAAATGGCTCCGGACCGCATCCGCTCCTCGATCTCGTGGCGTCGCTTGGCCGTGGCGGCGATCTGCACTTCGAGATGGTGCTGCCGGCCGGCCAACTCGTCCACCTGCGACTGCACCTCCCCCATCGACCGGCCCAACCGGGTCCGGCGGTCGCCGATGTCGACCAGGGCGACCCGTTCGGGCAGTGCCTCCCTCCGGTGCCGGAGTTGATCGAGTGCCGTGTCTCGCGCTTGCACCTGCATCAGCGTGTCGAATGGCTCGGCCATCAGGGATCCTCTCGTCGGCGACTCACGGGATCCTCGTTCCGGCCAGCCGAGGTTCCGATAAGCCTACGGGCAGACTGCAAGCCCCCGACCAGGGCGTCGTCGGCCATGTTGATGGCGGCATCCCAGCTGAACCAGGCCACGTCCTGGCTCTCCCCCGGGGCCGGCGCGGGAGCCACATCCTGTCCCACCAGCAAATAGCGCAAGTCCAGGTGGATGTGGTTCCGTGCCGCAGCGTGCACATCGACGTGGGCCAGTATTGGTCCGTCGCCCGGATGGGCCACCGGGAGGCCAGTCTCCTCGACGACCTCGCGCAGGGCGGCGTCGGACGGCGACTCCCCGGTCTCGACGTGTCCACCCGGCTGCATCCACCGGTGCAACCGCCGATGACGGTGCAATACCACACCACGCGGTCCCACCACGATGGCCGAGGCCGTCACGTGAGTGAGGTCGGCATCCTCGTCGAAGGGGTGGTCGAGCCTTTCCAGTTCGGCAAGCATCACCGACTGGGACCGCGCTTCCCGCTCGTCCCCCGGTCGATGGTTCCGGACGACCTCGATCAGCGAGACCAACCGGGGATCGGGCGAAGGGGACGAGCCCACCCCCGGGTCCTCCCACCGGGCGGAGGGGTTCGGGCCGGCGGCCGTTCGGTCCGACGGGTCCCGGACCGTCATCGGCCAGCCCGTCTCACTGCGCCGAACCGACTGCGCACCACCGACCGGGCTGGGTCTCAGGCAGACTTGCGGCGCTGGCGGTGGATGCGACGACGCTCTCGCTCGGTGGTGCCGCCCCAGACCCCCTCGCGCTCACGGTTGGCCAGAGCGTGCTCCAGGCACGACTCTCGCACGGCGCACTGGTCACAGATGGCCTTGGCCTCACCGGCCTCCTCGTCGGAGACCGGGTAGAACACATCAGGATCGATGCCCCGGCAGGCTGCGTGCTTGCGCCAGGTGGCACTCATGAGAACGTCACTTCCTAAATTACAGTTGGGTCCGGTGGTTGGCTTACCTGTCGTAATCTCCGGTGACCTGGGAAAATGTGGCCCCCCGGCAAAAACAGGCGGAACATACAGTATGACCCAGGCCGGACGGTGGTGTCCACAGCGGGATGCCCGCGACCGGGCATCTCCGGCCCCTCGGTCCACCCTCCCGGTCTCCCCGGGTGGAGATCAGGGCCCCCAGGGGCCCCTCCGACGCGACACCCGTCCGAACCGCCGGTCCGGAGCGGACGGGCCCCGGGCCGGATCCGACGTCGCTCCGATCTCGGGTCGTCCTCGCGCTGTCTAGTATCGGCCAGCAGGCTCAGCCGGGTCCCCAACCGGCCGGGGCCGAGCCCTCCCAACCGGCCCCCTGAAGGAGTCAACCATGCCCACAGCCCCGCTCAACGGAAAGACCATCGTGGTGACCGGAGTCACCGGCCAGGTGGCCGAGCCGGTGGCCATGGCGCTGGCCGGCCGGAACGAGGTCGTCGGGGCCGCCCGTTTCAAGGACGAGACCGCTAGGGCCCGTCTCGAGTCGGCGGGTATCCGGTGCGTTCCCATCGATCTGGCTGCCGGCGACGTGGCCGGCCTGCCCCGCGATGCCGACTACGTGATCAATTTCGCCGTGTCCAAGACCAACGACTGGACCCTCGACCTCCAGGCCAACAGCGGGGGCCTGGCCTGGTTGATGGAGCACCACCAAGACGCCACGGCCTTTCTCCACTGCTCGACTACCGGGGTGTACAAGCCGCTCGGACATCACGTCTTCGCCGAGGAGGACCTACTCGGCGACAACCATGGGGTCTGGCCCTTCCTCCGCACCTACAGCATCTCCAAGATCGCCGCGGAGGCCACGGCCCGCTGGGCGTCCCAGCGCTTCGACATGCCGACGACGGTGGCACGCCTGTCCGTGCCCTACGGCGACCGGGGAGGCTGGCCGGCCATCCACCTCGAGATGATGATCAACGGAAGTGAGATCCCGGTGCACGTCGACGCCCCGAGCGTCTATCACCCGCTCCATCAGGACGACATCATCGCCATGGTTCCCAAGCTGCTGGGAGCGGCCACCACGCCGGCGACCACGGTGAACTGGGGAGGTGACGATGCGGTGAGCATCGAGGAGTGGTGTGGCTACTTCTCCGAGCTGACCGGACTGCCGGCCAAGTTCGCACCCACCGAGGACACCATCGACAGCGTCCAGATCGATCTCACTCGGATGCACGATCTGGTGGGCACCACCTCGGTCGGATGGCGGGACGGGCTGCGGCGGATGGTGGCCTCACGCCATCCTGAGCTGCTGGCCGACTGACATACCGACGCCGACGAGCCGGCTCCTCGTGCCAGCCCGTCAGGCTGGTGGAGGTTCGGGGCCGGGCTCGCCGGTCTGGGCATAGACGTTCCCGACCGACCAGGCCGTCGTCGAAGGGTCGGGCGAGACGGTCAGGACGGCACCGTGGTGGAAGATCACCTTCAGCTCGCCGTCGGGAGACGTCCACAGCCAGCGCACGGAGCTGGGGTACAGCGCCACGAGCGGACCCAACCCGTCCCAACGCTGCGGGTTCAAATGATGGACCACGCCGCCCACCTCCAACACGAACGGGCTCCCGATCATCACTTCGGTGCGGCCGAACCGGAGCCTCGACTGGTGGTCGATCCGAATGTAGGCGAGCGAGCTGTCGTCCAGGACGAACTCTCTGCCGCCATCGGGAAGCTCTCTGATCCTGCATCCTTCGACCACCTCGCCATGTTCGCACGTGGACATCGGAGCCGCACATGCCGACTCCACAGGACGTGGGCCGTCACCCGAGGAAGTGGGCCAGCTCCGACGCGGCGTTCGGCGCCCGTTCCCGCCTCAGTCCGGCGACGGCGCGTCCGGCGGGGTGGCCCCGTCGGGCCACAGCAGCGTGGTCAGCCGGGCGATGAGCCCGGCCAGTTCGGCCGACGTGGTCCGGTACTCGGCCAGGGGCCGGCCATAGGGGTCCTCGACGTCGTCGGAGCGGGACCGGTTGGCCAACGACTGGCGGGTCCGGTCCCCGTGAACCAGGTCGATCCATGAGCGGAAACCCTGATCAGCACGCCGAGGCCCGAGCCCCTCGCCCCGCCGGACCAGCTCCTTCAGCATGAACGACTTGGGCCAACTCGGTGGATCCATCAGGATCGCCTCTTGGATGTGCCGCCGACTCATACCGATGATGAGATCGGCATCCTCCAGCATGGGCTCGGTCAGCGCCCGACTCCGGTGGGCGCTGAGGTCGATCCCGTAGGGGGTCATGACCTCGAGCACCTCTCGGGGCACCGCACGGCCGGCCAGTTCGCCGGTGGCCATAATTCCTGCCGACGACACCTCGAGCGGATCGGGCAGACGCTCGATCCGCTCGGCGAAAAGCGCTGCTGCCATCGGGGACCGGCAGATGTTGGCGGTACATACGAAGAGGAAGTGAACGTGCGGAGTGTAGCCGTCGCCACGCCCCGCTCCGCTGACGCCCTGCTCCAGTCGGACCGCCCATGACGACCTGACATCGCCACCCCGATTCGGCCCGGCGCGTACGCTCACCGTCGGGAGGGCCGTCCGCCAGACTGGTCTGTGGCAGGGCTGCAGACCGGTGGACGACGCTACCGTGCCCATCGACCGAGAGGAGTGAGCCGTGCCGACCACCGCTGGTGACCCCGTGCCCGAAACCGGCGACCTCCCGACGGCGGACCTCGGTCTGCCCGCTCGACAGAGGGCGGTGGCGAGGTGACCGCCGCCCGGCCGGTGGCTCTGGTCCACGACTACCTGACCCAGCAGGGAGGGGCCGAGCGGGTGGTGCTGTCCCTCTCGGAGGCCTTTCCCGACGCGCCGATCCACACCGCCCTCTTCGACCCGGACGGCACGTTTCCCGAGTTTGCCGCCCTGGACGTCCGCACGCTTCCCCTCGACCGGATCGGCGTCCTCCGCACCCACCACCGGCTGGCCCTGCCCATCCTGGCACCGTCGTTCTCGCGACTCAGGGTGGAAGCCGAGGTGACCGTCTGCTCCTCCAGTGGATGGGCGCACGGCGCCCATGTCACCGGAAGGAAGGTCGTCTACTGTCACACGCCGGCCCGGTGGCTCTACCAGACCGAGCGCTATCTCGACGGTTCGTCACCCTGGGCTTCGGCCACACTCTCCTTGATGGCGCCGTCGCTCCGTCGCTGGGACCGGAAGGCCGCCGCCTCTGCCCACCGCTATCTGGTCAACTCCACCGCCGTCCGCCAGAGAGTGGCCGACCTATACGGCATCGACGCCGAAGTGGTGCCCCCGGCCGTGGAGGTCGATCCGGACGGGGCCCAGAGCGAGGCACCCGGGATCGAGCCAGGGTATGTGCTGTGCGTGTCGCGGCTCTTGGCCTACAAGAACGTGCAGGCGGTAACCGAAGCCTTCCGGCTCGTGCCTGACCAGCGTCTGGTGGTGGTGGGGTCCGGGCCGCTGGCCGACTCCATCCGCGCCAGTGCTCCGACCAACGTCACGGTGATGGGGCGGGTCGACGACCCCACGCTCCGGTGGCTGTATCGGTCGTGCTCAGGCCTGGTGGCCGCCTCGCACGAGGATTTCGGGCTCACCCCGGTGGAGGCGGCGAGCTTCGGTAAGCCGACGGCCGCCCTTCGATGGGGAGGCTTCCTGGATACCACCGTGGAGGGGACCACCGGTGTGTTCTTCGACCGGCCCGAGCCCCGGCTCATCGCCGATGCCATCGAGGTACTGACCGCCACCGGTTGGAGCGCCGAAGCCTTGCGGTCCCACGCCGAGACCTATTCGGCGGCGCGGTTCACCCAGAGAATCGATGACGTGGTGGCCGAGGAACGCGGCCGTCTGTGATCTTTCGGGATCACCGGGTCCTCGGGCCAGGAGATGCCGGGAACCTGTCGGTGCGGTTGTGGAACAGTACCCGCCATCGAGTGGCTCGAATCGGGGCGCGCCGGACTGCGGAGCGGTCGGGGTAGCCGGACGGGCCGGTGCTCCCTCCGTAGCTGCGGTCAGGACGCCCCTCGGCCCCTGAACACCGTGACGGGGGTCTGCCACAGGATCTGCATGTCCCACCAGAACGACCACGAGGCCACGTAGAGGTAGTCGAGCCGGCACAGTTCGAGATGGGAGAGCTCGTTCCGGCCCGACACCTGCCACAGCCCGGTCATACCCGGGCGAGCCTCAAACCGCTTGCGGGCCCACCCCTCGATCTCCATGGCCTCGGCGACCACGAAGGGACGGGGGCCGACGAGGGACATGTCCCCCTTCCAGACATTGATCAGCTGAGGGATCTCGTCGAGGCTGGTCCTCCGGAGGAAGCGACCCACCCGGGTCACCCGTGGATCGTCCCGGACCTTGAACAACGGTCCGTCCACCTCGTTCAGGTGTTCGAGCTCGTGACGCCGGGCCTCGGCATCGTGGTACATGGTCCTGAACTTCATCATCGAGAACGGCGCCTCGTCCCGGCCGGTACGAATCTGGCGAAAGAAGACAGGGCCGCTGCTGGTGGCCTTGATCAGAATCGCTATCAGGGCGATGCCTGGCGACACCACGGCCAGCACCAGCGAGGAGACCGCGATGTCGAAGGTTCGCTTGAGGAATCGAGCGCCGGCGCTGAGCGAAGCCGGAGCGATGTCCAACATCGGTAGCCCGGACAGATCCTCGATATGGGAGCGCCCGGTGATGAGCTCGTAGTAACGCGGGACGATGGATACTCCGACCTGGCCGGTCAGGGTCTTGAGCATCTCGGTGGTGCGTTCGGGATGTGTTCGGGAGAAGCACACGACCACCCTCGCAACTTGGTGGTCGCGGCACAGCTGCGGAAGTTCGTCGAGTTCGCCGATCACGTCGCTGGAGCCGAGCGGGTTGTCATCCACGAAACCGACGAACCGCACGGCGCTGTGGGCCCGGAGATGACTGGCCACGGTCTGCGCCAACTTGCCCGTCCCCACCACGATGACCGGTACCGAACCTGCCACGCTCCGGCCCAGCGGGCCGAAGGCCAGCGCCCGGGCCAGGGGGACCGTGATCACCGCCGCCACGCACAGGGCGGCGATCTTGGCCGCCGTCACCTCCTCGATATGCCATCCCCTCCGGGCCGCGTAAGCCACCACGGCGTAGACGAACCCGCTGATCATGAGGGCGTGGACGATGTTGCGGAGATCGGAGAAGACCGTGACAGAGATCCGGCGGGTGGTCCCCCGGTACAGGCCGTACAGGGCAAACACGCCGATGAACACGGGGATCACGGCCAGATCGAATAGGTAGAGCTGGGTGCTGTGACTGACCGAGCTGTCCGGATTGTCCGAGAAGGCCGAGAGGATCAGTGGTCCGAGGAAGCCGGCCACGGCCAGGCCGACGATGTCGGCCGACAGCAGCCGAGAGAGGGTGTGCCGACGGATGCGGGCCAGATCACCAACACGCTGACCGTCACCGGGCGTCCGCCCGCGACGCGGCACAGCTGCCTCCGGTGCCTCCTGCACGTGCAGTCGCAGATCTGGATCCAGAATTGCCATACCAGCCGGCCTGCCCCTTCCTGAGCCGGTGGTCACTGGGTGCTCCGACGAGTCGTCCCGACGTTGTGAGCTCGACGAGCTCTCCACGTTCTCAGACACGACGAACCTGCCCGTTGACCTGACCCATCGTACCGCCGGCCGGCGCGTCTACACAACGGGAATTCCCTGGTCGTACGGCGCGTAGCCGTCCGGATGCGGCGGCTGTGCCCCGTCGATCCGGGCGTGCCACGAATTCGATACGCACGGGAGCCATGCCTGTTCATCGACCGCTTGGCGAGTGGCCTGAAGCCCGGGATTGCGGCAGAAGGGTCGATGCCCAGCGCCGTGGGTGTCGACCACGACAGCCCGGTGATCCCCCATTCCGATGGATCGGGAACCGCATGACCGGCTCGGCCCGCCCGTCAGGCGGCCTGCATCAACGAGATACCGGCACGTATGGCGGCAATCGACTCGAAGGTGGACTTCTTCAGCATGCTCTCGGAGAATTCGATGTCGAAGGCGTCCTCGAGCGCAAGCATCACATTCACACTGGCGTGCGATGTCATTCCTGCTGCGAAGAGATCGGCGTGCTCGTCGATCGAGTCGGCGTCCACAACCAGATGGCCGTGCTCGGTCAGCACTTCTCGGATGACGTCGTCCATGGCTAGCTTCCTTTCTGTTCCGGGCGCGACATCCGATGCCACGCCGTGGTGTCACCCCTACCCATGGCGACCACGCACGCGGCCGCCATCATCGGTTCGTGCGTCACGCTCACCGCCAGGTTGGTGATGCCGGCCTCGGCAGCCAGCCGGGCGGCCAGGCCCGACAGGCGTAGTTCGCACCACCCGCCGACGGCACGGTGCACCTCGATGCTCCTCCACTCCGGTCGTGCTCCCTGGGGGCGGAGTACCTTGACCGTCGCCTCCTTGGCGGCGAACCGTCCGGCCAAGGACTGCGTCGAGTACGCCACCGACGTTCGCTCCCCCCCGACCGTTACCCGGTGGGACGGCTCCTGGGCGGCCGGTGGCGCCCCATCACGGCCGATGCGGGCGCAGGCCCGCTCGTGGGGCGTGAACACCCGGTACAGGTACCGACGACCCAGGCGCTCCACCGATGCGGCCACATCGGACACGGGAACAAGGTCCATCCCCACCCGTAAGGAGTCCGACGGCGAAACCGCGCCGGCACCGACCCCGGCCGACAGCGTCCGCTGGAGCTGCTCGATGGTGGAGGCGCGGAGCGACTCGGCGATGCGGTCGACCGAGCTGGCCGACACGACGAGTGCGGAGCTCACGACACCGACTCCCCCTGGTGGGGAGGACTGAACTGCTGATCCCGGCGGTCGACCGTTCCGGCCGACGGTAGCACCGACGAGTACACCGCCCGGTACCGCTCGGCGATCACCGGCCACGCGAACTCCTCGACCCGGGCTCGACCGGCGGCGGCTAGAGAGCGGCGATAGTCGTCGTCGGACACCAGGCGTTGGAGCGCGGCGCTGAACCTAGCGGTGTCGAAGGGATCGACCAGGACCCCGTCCTCGCCGTCCCGGACGAACTCGGGGGGCCCTCCCTTGGTCGTGGCCACCACGGCCACGCCGGCGCGCCATCCCTCGAGGACGACGATGCCGAAGGGCTCGAGTCGGCTGGGCATGACGAAGATCTCGGCGCCGGCCATGAACTGGGCCACCCCGGGGCGGCTGAGTCTCCCGACGAAGTGCACCCGGTCGGAGACCCCGAGGCTCCGTGCGTCGGCCTGAAGGCCCTCGAGCGCAGGCCCCGAACCCCCGATGACCAGCTCGACGGCGTGCCGCGCCTGATCGATGCCGGCGTAGGCGGCCACCAACAGATCGAATCCCTTCTTCTCCACCATTCGGCCGAGCGCCAGGATGTAGGGGCGCTCGGGTGGAGCCGGCTCGGGGCCGGCCACCTCCGCGGTTGCCGAGTCGGCGGCAGCCGGGCCGGGCGTCTCGCTGTCCGCACCGCTGTGGGTACCGGCCACATCGACCCCGTTGGGAATCACCAGCCCCCGGCCTCGCTCAAGACCGAATCGCTCCTCGGCATCGGCAAGGGTGAAGGCCGAGCATCCGGTCACCGCCGCGGCCGAACGGATGCCCCGGCGCAGTGCTGACATGAGCGTCCGGGACTTTTGGAAGATGTCGGAGTCGTCCATCACCGTCTCCCCCTGGAGGGTGATGACGAGGGGTAGCCGGGCCAAGCGCGACGCCATGGTGGCGTAGGCCCCATTCGGTCCGAAGCAGACCACATGGAGCAGGTCGGGTCGGAAGGCGTCGATGGCGTTGCGCAACGAGAACAGGGTGCGGGGCCCGATGGTGGCGGAGCGGTACATCGAGGACCACTTACCGCCGGGCAGCGGCATGGGGAACCGGCGGACGACCAGGTCGTCCCGTACCTCGACGGTCTCGGGTCGCGCGTCGTCACCGTGCAGCGTCCACACCTCGACCTCGTCCCCGCCATCGACGAGGGCCAGAGCCAGATGACGGGTCAGCTCTTCGACCCCACCCAGTGCGGGTGGGTAGGCGCTGGGCATGAGGGCGATCCGGGTCATGACCGCCTCCGATGAGGGGGGGCAGCCAGACCACCGGCCACCACTGAGGGTGGCCCGAGGCGGGCGGGGAGGGTCGGTGGCGTGTTCATGTCAGGGGATGGTCGGGTTCAGCCAGGGCTCGACGGCGGTCAGCGTCGCTCCGGTCGGAAGCGGGGCCAGATCACTCCAGTCCCCCACTCCGGGAGACCAGTAGTTGGAGAAGGCCGCGGCGTACCAGCCGGACAGGAATCCTTGCTCGGCACAGTCGCAGTCCGGCGCCCAGCTGGACGGGTGGATACCCAGGACGCTCTCGATCTGGGCCTCCCCACCCTCGGGTTGCACGGCGGCGGCGTCCACCTCATGGGCGATCTCGAAGGCGGTGATCCCGGCCAGGCGCTGCACCGTCTCCCCCGGATAGACGTAGAGAACCGATGTGCCACCGGTGTGGCCCCAGGTGAAGGTGGTGTTGCCGTAGAACCCCGGAGAGGGTGCTGCGGCGATGGGCTGGAACTGGATGGTGTAGCCGGGGATGTCCTGCCAGGGATAGCGGACGAGGGCGAGCGCCTGGGCCCCCATCTGGTCGGGGGTGAGCGCCGCCGCCGAAGCCGCGGCGACCGCCGGAGTCGTCGTGGTTGGAGGAGTGGTGGTCGGGACGACCGCGGCGGGAGCGGTGGTGGAGGGCGCGGATGCGGTGGACGGAGGAGTCAGCGTAGGAGCTGGATGTGGCGCGGGGGCCGAAGTGGGTGTCGGGATGGTGGGTACCGCACCCGTGCGACCAGCGGCCGTTGCCACCGGCGTCGACGGTTCCGACCGGACCAGCGCCACGGCCCCGAGGACCACCACGACCACCAGGGCGAACACCAGGGCCTCGAGTCGGAGCAGGGACCGGCGCGACGGGAAGGTGACCCGGTGCACGCGGGCCCAGAACCCACCCAGCCGGCGGTCGGGTCCGATGTAGCCCTCCGAGAGGACCAGGGAGGGATCGTCGAGGACGGCCAGGAGGTGCGGGGGCAGATCGGCCTCGGGAACCGAGACCTCAGGCACGACAGGGACGTCGATCCAGGCATCCGGGCGCGTGATGTCAGTGCCCACTCCTGGTGCGGAAGCATCTTCCGTCACGATCGACGCCATGGTGATTGATCGGCAGAATGCCTACGGACCTGAAGCTCAGCGCGGGTGTCGGACCGGGCCACCAGCACCGATCAGCACCGCTCGGAGCTACCCGCAGGTGGTACTCAGTGGATGACCCAGTCGGCCAAGGCCAGGGTCAGTGGCGCCACGGTCACTGCGGTCAGCACCACGGCCAGCATCAGCGGGCCGATCGGAGTGGGCGCAGGCCTGCGGGGCCGACGGCGGCGGGGGCGGCCGCCCATCGGGCCGGCTCGTCGGCAGTCGGACGGGTTGCGGGTCGGGTTGTGGACCGGCCTCCGGTCGTGCCGGTCGAGCCGGGCACGGGCCGGTCCCACATAGTCGGGAGTGATGACCAGCCGCGGGTCGTGGAGGTCGGCCAGCATGCCCACCGGGATGTGGATCTCGTCGATTCCGCACTCGGCGATCCGGCCGTCGCCGACCTCATCACCGGTTCGGGCCAGCAGACCGTCGGCTGTGACCGTGTCGACGACACGGGACTCCCCGACCCACTTTCGCACGATGCCACGCACTGAGAGCACCCTCAGGCATCGGCACATCCGATCTCGGACTGAAGTGCCCGGCCGTGCCGGGCTCCGACAGGTCAGATGGCCAATCCGAGTGAGCGGTAGATCTGAGCGGTGGCCCGGGCTGTGGTCCCCCAGCTCAGGCCCCGGACCCCGTCAGCTCCTTCCCGGGCCAGTTGGCACCGGCGCTCCTCGTCGCCCAACAGGTCGCGCAGGGTCCCGGCCAGGCCGTCGACGTCCCCAGGACGGAAGGTGGCGGCGGCGGCACCGACCACCTCGACGACGGCCGGCACCGGGGTGCTGACCACCGCGGCCCCGCAGGCCATGGCCTCGATGGGTGGGAGACCGAAGCCCTCGTACCGCGAGGCGTAGCCGACCAGGGTGGCCGCCCCGTAGAGGGGAGGGAGGTCGGTGGAGGGAACATGGCCGATCTCGATGACCCCGAGAGGAGACCGATGTCCCCACAGGCTGTGGCCGGTTAGGACCAGGGGTACACCGACCCGACAGCACGCTTCGGCCAGCGTGGCGATGTCTTTGCGCGGCTCGATGTTGCCCACGTGGAGCACGAACCGCTCCGGAAGCCGGTAGTGGTTCCGGACCCGTTCCACCTCCTCCTCGGAAGCCGGAACCATCTCGGGGCCCGGGGCCGAGTGCACCACGACGCACGTCCGACCGAGGAGGGTGCTGACCCGCTCGGCGGTGAACGCCGAGACAGCCACGATCACGTCGGCCCGACGAAGAGCGTGACGGATCAGCAGCCGCTCACCGGCCACCCGGAAGCGGGGGAAGGCCCAGGGGGTGTCGAAGATGGCCATGTCGTGCACCGTGGAGACAGTGGGGACCCGACTGCGCAGGGGCAGGTCGACGTCGAGCCCGTGGAAGAGGTCGGCCGGCCCGAAGCCGAGGGCCCCGGTGAAGGCCCGGGCCATCCCGTGGGACTCCCGGACGACCAGCGGCGTCACCCCGGCCGGTAGTTCGGAGCGTCCGGCCGGTCGGACCGCGGCGACCAGGTCTGCATCGATCTCCTGGCCCATGGCGGCCAGGAGTTGGCGCACATAGGTACTGACTCCACCGCCCCGGGGGTCAAGAGGCAGGGCGTTGAACACGATGCACGGCGGGGTCGTGCTCATCGCGGGTCGACGGCGCCGCGGATCCGGACGACCTCCAAGCTCGGCCCGACCACGGTGAGACGGAACCAGGCTGAAGCCCGGGACACCGTCCGGCCCGGCCACTCCAGCCACTCCGGCGTCGGAGGTGAAGGCCGCTGACCGCCGGCTGCACCGCTACCCGACCTGGCTCCGACCGCGGCAGGCGATCTCGCTCCGGCCTTGGTACCCGCCGCGACCCGGTGGTCCGGCGACACCGGGATCGGGTGGTCACGTCGGTCGGCGTCGGCCATCCCCAGGGACAGACCGGCGATCAGGAATGGGGGAATCATGCTGGCACCGATCCAGAAGATGTCGAACAGGCCATCGACGTAGTGGCCGAGCAGGACAGCCACGCCGAGCGTGCCGAGGGTCCGCGGCAGCCGGTTCATGGTGCGCATGGTCATGAAGATCAGGTAGAAGAAGGCGATCGAGCCCACGATGCCGGTCGAGGCCAGGTTGTCGATGATCACATTGGGCGGGGCCGTCACGTACACGTACTGCGGCAGGTTGTAGAAGCGCATTCCGAGGCCCAGAACCGGGCTGGTGTGCCAGACGTGGGTGGCCGCGTCGATCTGGGAGAACCGTGCGGAGACCGAGTTGAACTTGGGGTTGTTCTTGGCGGCCAGGTAGAAGCTGTAATAGAGGGCGACGATCAGTGGGACACAGGCCAGCATCAGGAACTTGGACTGGCGGCGAACGACCGGGTTGAGCATCGTGGCCACTCCGAGGGCGACGATGAGGGAGATGGCCGCCTGTCTCGACTGGGAGGCCAGCAGACCCAGGATGCAGACGACCTCGATGATCCGGGTCTCGACCCGGGGCAGCTGAGCCCACGGCGGCCGGAGCTGGGCGACCAGGATGGCCACCCACAGCACGGCTCCGATGGAGTTCTTCTGGTAGACGCCGGATTGGGCGGGCAGGAACCCGTGGGTGACGGTGTTCTCGATAGCCCACAGGGACAGCAGCGATGAGGCCCAGAGGTAGAGCCGGAGGGTCTGTCCGGCCCGTCCGGCACTGGCCACCACCCAACCCACCAGCACACTCCCGCCCAGATAGGAGAAGCGGTGGAACCACTCGACGACGTCATACCGGTTGGGATTGGCCACCACCACCACAATGAGGACGGCCTGGTACCAGACGATGCCCCGGAAGAACTGCCGGAGGAAGGGGGCTTCGCTCCAACGAACGTGGAGCAGACAGATGAGCGCGGCCAAGAAGACCAGGAGGTCGGCGGCACTGAGATTGGTGCCGGCCCCGCCGACCCGTTGCAACAGGAGCGATCCCGGCAGCACCAGTACGGCGAGAAGGATGGGGTCGGCCACATAGATGCCGAGTACGAGGACCACGCCTCCGAGCAACAGGGCCAGACGCTGGTCCCCGGCCGTGACCACGCCGATGCCGAGGGCCACGACGACCACGGCCGACCACAGCGCCACCTCCTGGGCCACCTCCCCCGGTCCCCGGCGTGTCGGGCCGCGGCGGAACCAGCGGTGCCGCCCGAACCTGGGGATCCGGCTCATGGGTAGTTCGTGGGCGCGCTCATCGGATCCCTCAATCATCGGCTGCAGCCACAGCTCGACTTGAGGGAGGGGCCCGGCGGGGCAGCTCGGAGCCGTGCTTCCGCCGATTGTTCCTCAAGGTGTTCCACGACTGTGACGACTCTTTCTACGACCGCTACTCGACGTTTCTGCCACGACGATGCGGCACCGCTACTCGACACCTGTCGACCACCAAGGAACGGATATGGCCACCCTGCTACCGGGCGAGACGAGCATGACCAGGACCGCTCACCGGCCATGGGCCCAGCCGGGCCGACCCGTTCCGGAGGGCGCCCCCTTCGGTCCCCGCGGCCTTCGGGCCACGGCACAACCAGCGAGCCTCCCCTGACGTTCCGCGAGTTCCTCTCGACACTGTGGCGCCGGCGACTGACCATCGCCGTGTGCATCGTGGTGGCCGTCGTGGCGGCATTGGCCTACGCGAAGGTCCGCACGCCGCAGTACCAGTCGACGGCCACCATCCAGGAGAACGCCATCAGCGGCACCGCATCGGGCACGCCGAGCTCGACGGTCACGCTCCCGGACCCGGTCCAGGAACTGGGCAGCACGGCGGTCCAGCAACGGGCGGCGACCATCCTCGGTGACGCCAGCGCCAGCAGTGTGGCCTCGGATGTCACCGGCACGGTGGACACCACCACCGGACAACTCCTGGTCACCGCCACCGACGGCGATCCGGCCCGTGCCCAGGCCGTGGCCAAGGCGTACGCCCAGGCCTACGTCGACCAGATCCAGTCGCTGGTCCAGGCCCAGATCGACAAGATCAACACCGAGCTGACGTCGCTCCAGCAGCAGATCGCCGCGCTCGAACAGTCCAACCCCACCGGCACCAATGCCGTGATCACGGCCCAGATCACCGGACTCACCACCACCTTGAGCACCCTTCAGTCCGAGCTGTCGAGCGTTCAGTTCGGCGAGCCCTATGCCTCCGTCCAGGTGGCCGCGGGACTGCCCGGAGCGCCCACCGGTCTGAGCACCTCGAAGCTGCTGGCCATCGGCATCATCGCCGGACTCCTGACCGGATGCGGGATCGCCCTGGCCCGTGACCAACTGGACACCCGGCTGCGCACCCGTCCCGACCTGGCCGGCATCACCGAAGCCCCGATCCTGGCGGAGCTGCCCCAAGACAGTGACGTCCGAGCCGACAAGGTGACGATCGCCATGGTGCAGGCGCCCCAGTCCCAGATGGCCGAAGCCATCCGGGAGCTTCGAACCAGCCTCCGGGTCATCCTGGACGACACCCCCTGCCCGATGATCACCGTCACCAGTCCCGAGCCGGGCGACGGTAAGACGTTCGTTGCCGCCAACCTCGCCGCCGCCTGGGCCATGAGCGGGAGCAAGGTCATCGTGGTCTCGGCCGACTTCCGCCGTCCCCGTCTGGAAGAGATCTTCGGTCTGCCCCTGGGAAGCCGTCCCGGTCTGGCCGACCTGATCCGCTCCAACTGGAAGACCCCCGAACCGACGCGGCGGACCACGGAGCTGCGAGACGCCCACGGGCTGCCGATCCAGGCCTACGAGAGCCGTCCCACCACCGGCGGACCGCCCATACCCGACCGGGAGTACCGTGAAGCCTCCAACCAGTCCGACCCGTCGTCGGTGGCCGCCCATCTGGTGGACAGCGGGATCTGGGGTCTCCAGATCCTGCCGGCCGGTATCCAGCTGGAGAACCCCAGCGAACTGTTCGGCAGTCCGGGAATGCAGCCGGTGATCGACCAGCTGCGCCTGCTCGCCGATGTGATCCTGGTGGACACGCCTCCGGTCCTGGTGGTGCCCGACACCGCCATCATCGGACGGTTCACCGCCGGTGCCGTGGTGGTGGCCGCCGAAGGCAAGACCGAACGTGACGAGCTGGAACGGACTGTGCAACGCCTGGAGGCCACCCACTGCCGGGTTCTGGGTGTGGCCCTCAACCGGGTGCGCCGATCGGCGGCAAGTTCCTACCAGGCGTACGCCTACAAGCAATGACCCGGGAGGCGACGGCTCGGACCGACCGTCCGTCGGCCGACCCGCACCCCGGGGGTCCCGCGGTGCACGTGGTGGTGGTGGCTTACGGCGCCGTCGGGCTGCTCGACACGTGCCTCGAGGAACTCGACGGTGCCTACCCCGTCCTGGTGGTCGACAACTCGTCCGATCCTGGCGTTCGGGCCGTGGCCGAACGGTACGGGAGCCGCTATCTCGACCCGGGCCGCAACCTCGGCTTCGCGGGCGGAGTCAACGTCGGCCTGGAGCAGCTGGAACCCCTGGACGGGGAGGTCCTGCTCCTCAATCCGGACGCGGCCATCGGCCCGGCCGGGGTAGCGGCACTCAGCCGGTGCCTGCACGCCGACCCCCGGCTGGCCTGCGTGGCCCCGGCCCAGGTCGACCGGTCGGGCGACGACGACGCCCGGGTGGACTGGCCGTTCCCGACGCCGTTGGGGGCCTGGGTCGAAGCGGTCGGCCTCGGCCGCCTACGCCGTGGCGACCGCTTCCTCATCGGCTCCGTACTCCTGATCCGGGCGACGGCACTGGCCGACGTCGGGCGATTCGACGAACGATTCTTCCTCTACGCCGAGGAGACCGACTGGCAGCGCCGGGCCCTGGACCGGGGCTGGCGTGTCGCCCTGTGCCCCGAGGTGGTCGCTGTCCACGAGGGTGCGGGCACCGGCGGCGACGCCGCCGTGCGCGAGGCCCACTTCCACGCCTCGCACGAGCGCTACCTCCGCAAGTACCACGGGGCGGCGGGATGGCAGTGCTACCGGGCCGGGGCCATGCTCGGGGCCCTGGGCCGCGCCCTGGTGCTCCCCGGAGAGCGGGGCCGCCAGGCCGCCGCCCGCTTCCATCTTTACCGTCGTGGGCCGTGCCGGGTCGAGTCCCGGATCAGATGACGTCGACCCGACACTCCCTCTCGGTGGTCCACGTGGTGGTTACCGACGCCTTCGCCGGCGTGGAGCGCTACGTGGTCGAGGTCGCCGGCGCCCTTGCCGCCCGCGGCCATCGGGTCCACACCATCGGCGGCGACCCGGTCCGGATGCGAGCCGAGCTGCCCGACACCGTCTCGGTGCACCGGGCCAGAACCCTGGTGGCGGCGGCCCGGGCCGTCGCCTCCACCCGGGACGTCGACCTCGTCCACGTGCACATGACCACGGCGGAGGGCGCGGCCTGGTTGGCCCGACCCCTTCCACCCGGTCCCCGATCGTCGCCACCCGCCACTTCGCCGCCGACCGTGGATCGAGTCCGGTGGCTCGGGCCCTGGCTTCGGTGACCAGCCGGGTCATCACCTGTGACATCGCCATCAGCCGGTTCGTGGCCGACACCATCGACGGTCCCTCGGTGCTCATCGCCAACGGCGTGGCCCCGCCGGCCCCAGGCTCCCCTGGCCGCGCCCAGCGTGGTCATGCTCCAGACGGCTCGAGCCCGAGAAGGCGCCCGACATCGGTCTGAGGCCTTCGCCCGCAGCGGGCTCGGCGACCGCGGGTGGCGCCTCGCCGTGGCCGGGCACCGGCCAGCTCCGGGCGGACTCTGGAGCGCCGTGGCCCGAACCTGCGGGGTGGCCGACAGCGTCGAGTTCGCCGGCTACGTGGCCGATACCGACGGGCTGCTCGAGGGTGCGTCGATCGTCCTGGCCCCAGGGCATCTCGACGGCCTTCGGCCTTTCGGTGGTGGAGGCCATGGCCCACGGCGTCCCCGTAGTGGCGGCCCGGGGCGGCGGCCACCTGGAGACGCTCGGCCCGGACGGACTGCTCTTCCCCCCCGGGGACGTGGGCGGAGCCGCCGATGCCCTGCGCCGCCTGGCCGACGACCCGGTCCTACGGCTGTCGGTGGGGGCCACGCTGCGCCGTCGGCAGCAGCGGGCGTTCTCCCTTCCCCGCCACATCGACCGGCTCGAGGCGCTCTACCGTGCCGTACTCGGCGAGGCGGGCGCGCCGGGCGGCCACTTCGATCCGACCCACTTCCCCGACCCGCCGGAGGCTCAGGAGCCGGTCGCCCCGTCCGGTCCGGCCGACACCGTGTCCCGGTAGAGGGCCAGCTGGGCCTCGGCCACGCTCTCCCACGAGTAACGGTCGGCTCCGGCCAACCCGCCCTCCCGCAGGCGGCTCCACAGTCCGGGCTCGTCGAGGAACCGGCCGAGCGCGGCGCGGAGGGCGTCAGGATCGTTGGGGGGCACGAGCAGGCCCACCTCGCCGACCACATCGGGCAGGGCACCGCTGGCACTGGCCACCACCGGTACGCCGGAGGACTGCGACTCCACCACCACCCGCCCGAACTGCTCGAGCCACCCGGGCATGGGCACCGAGGGCACGGCCAGGACGTCGAACTGCCGGTACGTGCCCGGGATGTCCTCCTCGTCCACGTGGCCGTGGAAGGTCACCCGGTCTCCGATCCCAAGTCGGTCCGCCGACCGGACCAGGGCCACGGACTCCGGCCCCGCTCCGAAGATCTCGAGGCTCATCCGTTCGTCACCGGCCACGGCCTCGATGAGCACGTCGACCCCCTTGTGGGGGATCAACCGGCCGACGAATCCGACCCGCAGTCGATCACTCGGTGGCGGACGGTCCATCGGCTGCGAACCGCACCACATCAACCCCGAGGGGGAGGAGCACCGGTGCCGGGCCGAGGCCCTTGCGGCTCAGGATCTCCCCCGCCTTCACGTTGCAGGTGTAGGCCCCGGCCGCCCTCCGGAGACACCATCGCTCGAACCACCGGAACGGGGGCGGATACCGCTTGTCGATGTTCTGGGCCGACGAGACCACGAACGGGATGCGGTAGGACCGCAAGCGGCACAGGGTCAGTACCTCGGCCACGGCCAGCCCGAAGGGCTCCTCGTGCATGTCGATGAGGTCCCAGTTCGCCGACCCGAGGATGCGCCAGAGGGCGACAGGGTCGTAGACGAAGAGGTTCGGGTGGTGTCCGAGGGTCCGGACCGGCACGGCGAACCCGTCACCGTCGGCACTGAACGCCACCGTCGATCCGCCCTCCTCCCACCGGACGGCGGTGACCAGGGTGAGATCGACGCCCAGGGAACGGAGCAGGCGCTCGCGCTCCCGCCACGCCGTCACCACCCCGCTCTTCGAAATCCGGAGCACCCGGAGGGCCCGGGGTCCCGAGGATTCCCGGGGTTCAGCGGAACCGGGGGGATGCGGGACCGGGTTCACCATGTGATCGTCCGGGGTGCACTGTCATCGAAGGAGGCCCCCCGAAGGTCCACTGCTCGGCGGGGATCCGGGCCGACGGCACCACCGTCATCGACCCGTGGTGACCGGGCATCTCGAAGTGCACCACCACCGTCGAGGTGGTGCCCTGGGGGATGGTCACCGGTGCGGCGATCACCGAGGTGGGGCCCTCGGGACCGTTCACGGCGAGAGGGCCGGCGCCGGTCATGGTGATATGCGATGCCAGGGCGGGCAGATTCGCCGAGACCAGGCCGCGGTAGCCGCCGTAGCTCACCGGTTCGCCCGGGAACGGCCCGGCAATGAACTGCGACTGGCCGTCCGGGGTGGTGTTGTCCATGCGGGTGGTCAGGGTGACGGTGGTGTTCGGCCCGGTCGGGACCGTGGCGACGGCCACGTGCACCGGCAGATACTGATCGAGCTTGTTGCCGCCCAGGTTGATGACGGACACGTCGACCGACCGTGGCCCCAGGGTGCCGCTTACGCCGCTCACCACCCAGGCGGCCTGGTGGACGGGGTTCTTGGACCACACCATCAGATGCCGGCCAGCCACGGCCGAGGACAGAGCCGAAGAGAAGGTGCTGATGTCCAGGTTCTGTCCCTGCAGTTGGCGCAGGATGGCACCGGTCAGGGCCCCCAGGGCATCCTGGCGGGCGGTGTCGTCGGTGGCGTTGTCGGTGAGTCCGACGTACTGGTCGTGCAGGAGGTACTGCTCCACCGAGTCGGCGCTGACGGTCTGGGTGCCGGCCTGCACCGGACCGGTGACGTCGAGAAGCTGGCGGAGTCCGGCCACATCCAGGGCGATGACCCCGTCCACCGGCTGACCGGTCAACGCGGTCCACATCGACGCAGCCAGCGGCGCGGTCACGTCGAACTGCGGTGTCCAGCCCAGATTGCGCATGTCGAGGCTGGGGTTGAGCCACCCCCAGTTCTTCTCGAACTCACCGGTGACCGGCTACCGCCCCGACGGGCAGCGTCCGATCACCCGACGCGCTCAGATCGCCCAGCTGCACCGAGCCGTCCGAAGTGGTGGCCGCCCCGACGTCGAGGAAGGCGCCTGAGCCGGACCGCATCTCGGCGTTGTTCGACGCCAGCACCACGTAGGTCTGCGGGCCCTGGAGGATCGTGGCCACGGCGGCCGAAACCCCGGCGGCCTTGGCCAGACCGGAGCCGGGCGTCGTCGAGCTGGCTCACGAACTCGTTGCGCTTGGAGGCCAGCGGGGCGACCAGGGCCGCCGAGGGACCGGTGTCGATGCCGGCCAGTCGTCCGCTGGGCCGATGCGGCGATGGACGACAGCTGCCGCAGAGCGCTCACCCGGTCGGGGCCGGCGGTGTGGGGCTCGTCCAGTACGGCGTGGGCCTGCGACACCAGCGTGGACCCCACCTCGGACACGGTGCCGGCCGCGGCGCTGAGGGCACGCACCGACCGGATCTGCCTCCCGACCACGGGGACGATGGTCATCGGGGTGAACAGGGGCGACGAGAGATCGGCCTGGGCGCTGGCGAACTCCGCCCGGGCCGCGTCGAGCAGGTGGACCGAGCCCGCCGAGGTGAGCTCACCCGGGGTCAGCTCGCTCTTGACCTGCTCCAGGCTGGCCAGGCCCTTCTGATCGTGACGATAGGCCGACCATCCCTTCACGGCCAGCAATCCCGCCCACACGACGACCAAGACCACGACGGCGGCAATGATCAGCCACGTACGCCGCCGCCAACCGACTCTCTTGCTCACGGCAACCACTCGCTGACTCCAGGCGTCGGGAGACCGGAACCACGGTTCGTCGTGGCCCCGCAGATCGACGCGGCGGACAAGCGTCTCAAGGATCGAGCGTACCGGAAGCGGGCCGCTTCCCCTGGTCAATGAGGGTTGCCGGGCGCGTCGAATACGGGGTGGGCCCGATCCCACCGGGCGGAGGTGCCGAGGTGGCGACGCGCCGTGCCGCTAGCATCCCAGCGTGTCGTTGACGACTATCCGGGTGACGGTCGGCCGGATCCTACTGGTGGCCGGGATCCTGATTCTGATGTTCATCCCCTACCTCTTGTGGGGCACGGGGTTGATCACGGCGCGCAACCAGTCCGTACTGACCCGACAGTTCCGCGAGGCCCAGCAAAAGTCCCATTCGCACCCGGCCACGACCATTGCCACACCGCCGCATCACACCACCCCTCCCGTGCCCCAGGTGGCGCCGACCATCGCCGACCCACCTATCGGGAGCCCGGTCGGAACCATCCAGATCCCGAAGATCAACCTGTCCATGACCGTGGTGGAGGGCACCGCCGAGGCCCAACTGGCCATGGGCCCCGGCCACTACCCCAGCACTCCCCTGCCCGGTGAGGCCGGCAACGCGGCCATCGCCGGTCACCGGACCACCTACCTGCATCCGTTCTACAGCCTCGACGCCTTGACGTCGGGGGACCTGATCTACATCACCACACTGCAGGGGACGTTCCTCTATCAGGTGTACAAGAGCCAGGTGGTGCTGCCCACCGACGTCGCCGTCGTGGATCCGACGCCGAATCCCCAGCTCACCCTGACCACGTGCAATCCCCGCTACAGCGCCAGCCAGCGCCTGGTGGTCAACGCCAATCTGGTGGCCAGCGAACTCGCTCATCCGACGAGCACCCCGGTGGCCGATGTAAAACCGCACCACCACACCGGGCAGTTGGCGGATGCTACGGCGACGGCCGGCAAGGACTGGCTTCCGGCCATCTTGTGGGGAGTCCTGGTCGCAGCTCTCGCCACCGGCGTCTGGATGGTGGTCCTCCGGACCCACCGATTGAGGCGGGCCCTGACCATCGTGGGCGGCGTCCTGGTGTGGCTGGTCGTGGTGTTCTTCTTCTTCCAGGCCGTGACGCCCCTCCTTCCGGCCAGCTACTGAATCCGATCCGGCGGACTCGGGCGAGCGGCTCTGAGGTCGTGGCGGTGTTGTCCCCAAGCGGAGGCGAGCAGAACGCGTGACCGGCCGGGCGTGGGGCCGCCGAGGTCGTCCCCGGGCCACCGGCGATCGGGATAGCCCTGTAGCCCTCCCGGTCTACTGCCTGACGCCGACCTCACCGGGCCACGCCCTGCCCCCAGCAGAGCCCCGACGGGGCCAGCTCAGGTCAGTAGATGATGGCCGCCGAATCAGGCGGCGGCGCGAGTACGGCGGCGGCGGGTCAGCACGCCCCCCACCAGCACCGCTCCGGTACCGATCACGGCCAGCTCGGCCACGTCAGCCCCCGTGAAGGGAAGGCTGGAGGTGGAGGCGGTCGGTGTCGGGGTGACCGACGTGGTCGGAGCGACCAGGGTCTGCACCGCCCCGTCGTTCCCGTCGTTGGTCACCGTCGGCGTGATCACACAGTTATTCGGCTCGGTGACCGATCCGGCCGGAACGCAGCCGGTGCCGGTGGTCGCACCGGCGATGCCCGGAACCACGGCCACCGAGGCCACGGCGAGACTCGCGCCAATAATCAATCGTCTTGCCCACATGATGGTTGCCCTTCTTCCCGTGGAGGCACCGCCTTCACGTTCACCCAAAACTCGACCCCCGACCACATCGGTGGTGCAGGACCCGTGAATCCATACTGCAGGGTCGGCGGAGGTTAAAGCAACGCGACCCTCAACCAAGACGGAAAGTGACCACTTTAAGTGGTTATCATCTCGCTCATAGTGGGATATATGCCCATCCCAGCCCTTGAGCAGGACGAATCCTCGGTGGGATCCTCCCCCAGCCGCCCGGCCGGATTCTCGAGGTGCCTCCTAGGACGGAGGGGAACTGGCGGACCGACCCAATCGGAGACACCGGGCCCGCACCCCGATCGCGGGGTGACACGGCCTCGCCGGAGGTGGTCCGGATTGACGGGGTGTCAGGCCGGAACGAGTTGCCCGAAGGTGCTGCAGAGCCCGAACGCTTCGATGATGACGAAGGCGGCAACGATGGCCACCACCACGGGGATACGCCACGGCCTACCGGTGCGCACCATCGGCGACGGCATGTACCAGGCCGGGAGAAGTCCCTCCGACTGCCCCAGAAACTCGGCCACAGGGATGGCGTCAGCGTCGATCGGACCGTTCGGATCGGCAGCCAGGGCCAGGGCGGTGAGTTCGTCCTCGGTGAAGAATCCGTCACCGTCCAAGTCCGCCGTGCCCTCGTTCTCCTGGTCGTCGACCATGGGGTTCCCTCCGGATGCCACTCGGTGCTGCTCTGCCGAGCCAGCCTATCCGGCATCGACGCTGACGGGGATCACGGCTCTAGAGGTAGTGCAGCAGGTGGACCAACAGCTCGAGCACAACGATCAGAACGCCAACCAGCACCAGCCCCCCGATGTAGAGGAGCCTTCGGCCGATCGGTCGGCCGCGTCCACCGGCGGTCCCGAAGCCCACGACCGCCAGGGCCAGGACCCCGACGATTTCGGCCAGGGCGAATGCCGTCTTGACCTCCCACACACCCACGCCGGCCAGGATGAAGATGACGGTGGCGGGGATGGCCGCGGTAACGATGGTCCACGATCCCCGCAGCTCGGCCCGCACATCAGACCGACGGAGCTCCAGGTTCTGCCACGACCGGAGGATGACCAGCTGGGAGAGCCCGTGCGCCAGCCAGATGGCCACGGCTCCCACCACCACCACCCCGGCGGTGGTGAGGGCAGCAGGATGGGGCTCGAAGGTCAGGCCGGCAATGGCCACCAACGTCGAGATCGTCCCGTAGACATAGTCGGCCAGCCAGACCACCGAGCGGTCGTGGTGATCGTGGCGCATTCGGCGCGCCTGCTGACCGAGGGTCGGTGGCTCGGGGGCGGGATCCGGGCCGGACGATCGCCCATCCACCCCGGTACCCTCGATGGCTCCACCCATGTCCCGATCGGTCAGATCCCCGTCGGTGGGGTCATCCTCCCGGGATCCGGTCACCACGTCTCCCCGCACCCGGCGACCGTGGCCGCCGGGGGGAAGCGCTCCCCTAGCGGCGACCCGACCGCCTGGCCCCGACGGGGGCGATGTGGACGAGTGCGTTGTAGGTCACCAGGGCGATGGCGAGATGCATGACCAGCAGCACGCTCACTGCCTTGCCCGGTGCACCGTGGAGGAAGATCCAGAGATCCGGCACGAACAGGACCAACGTGACCACGATGGCCATACGGAAGAAGAGCCATCGGGGTTGGGACGAGATCCGGGTCACGACGGGCCAGGCCACACAGGCGATGATCACGCCGATGACGGTGAGTTTGGCGTAGTCGGAGAACTGGAAGTGGACATAGCCCTTGGTGGAGGTGAAGACCCTGGTGCCGGCAGCCACGACCAGTGCGTCCGCCCCCAACGATCCCACCAGCGAGACCACGGTGGCGAGAACGAGGCGCCCCCACCCCGGTTGCACGGGGTCGGCCTCGAAATCCACCTTGAACACGCCCAGTAGCCGGTCGATACCCGGGCCGAACGAGACCGTGCCCGGCTGAGACGAAGTTCCCATCAGCCGAGCTTAGACAGTGGTTCCTGACGATCTGATGAACCGGTGGGATCGGGCCGTTACGGGTCGGCACCGCCCGCGCCGCCGGTTGAGACGATGCAGCCGGCGGTGTCCCGACCGTCCCGGTGGGCGAGTCACCGGTGACCGACGGCACGCTCGTCACCCACCGATCCCCGATCCCATCCGTCGAGCCCTAGTCCGCAACGAATTGTGGAGTCGGGATCGGGAAACCTCCAGGTCAGTGGCATACACCCGCCTCCGTTTCTGGGGAGGCCGGATGGACGCGAGGACCGTAAACCTAGCGCGTACCGGTCGGAACCGGTGATGGGGATCATCCGTCGGGGTCGTGCCAATAGTTATATGATCATCACTATTATGGTTGTGCAACAAATTGAACAGGCGGCTCCGCCTCCTGAGCTCAGCCGACGCCGACGCGTCGGCGTGTTGCTCATCTGCTCGATGAGTCTCCTCATCGTGGGGCTCGACGTGACCATCGTCAACGTGGCCCTCCCCTCGATCGGTCGCGACTTCAATGCCTCCGTCTCGGGGCTGCAGTGGACGGTTGACGCCTACACGCTGGTGTTGGCCAGCCTGCTCATGCTCTCTGGGTCGACCGCCGACCGCCTGGGGCGGAAGCGGACCTTCGTCACCGGACTGCTGGTCTTCTCGGCCGGATCCCTCCTCTGCAGCCTGGCCCCGAGTCTGACCCTGCTGGTCGTGTTCCGCATGGTGCAGGCCGTGGGCGGGTCGATGCTCAATCCGGTGGCCATGTCCATCATCACCAACACGTTCACCGACCCGAGAGAGCGGGCTCAGGCCGTCGGCGTGTGGGCGGCCGTCGTCGGGGTGAGCATGGCCCTCGGTCCGGTGGTCGGCGGGATCCTGGTCGACACGGTCGGATGGCGGTCGATCTTCTGGATCAACCTGCCGGTCGGCCTGGCCGCCGTGCTTCTGACCCTCCGGTTCATCCCCGAGTCGCGGGCCCCGAAGCCCCGCAGGGTCGACGGGGTCGGACAGGTACTGGTGATGGTGCTCCTGGCCTCCCTGACCTACGGCATCATCGAGGCGCCGGACCGCGGCTGGGGTGCCCCGGTCATCCTGGCGTCGTTCGCCCTCTCGGTGGTCGCCCTGCTCGGACTCGTCGCCTGGGAGGGCCGGCGCGACGAGCCCCTGATCGACCTCCGCTTCTTCCGGTCGGTGCCGTTCTCGGGTGCCGCGGTCATCGCCGTCGCCGCCTTTGCCACCCTGGGTGGGTTCCTCTTCCTCAACACCCTCTACCTCCAAGAGGTCCGCGGCTTCTCGCCCCTGCGGGCCGGCCTCTACACCCTGCCCATGGCGGCCATGACCATGGTGCTCCCACCGATCTCGGGGAGGCTCGTGGGCACGAGGGGATCCCGGATACCCTTGCTGATCGCCGGAACGGCCCTCACGGTGAGTTGCGTCATGCTGAGTTTCCTCGGGGCCACCACCTCCATCACCTGGCTGTTCGCCTCCTATGTGGTGTTCGGGATCGGCTTCGGGTTCGTCAACGCCCCGATCACCAATGCCGCCGTCTCGGGCATGCCCCGGGCCCAGGCCGGGGTGGCGGCGGCCATCGCCTCCACCTCCCGTCAGGTGGGGGCCACGTTGGGGGTGGCCGTCGTGGGTGCGCTGCTCGCCTCCTCCCTGGCCGGGGCACACAACGTCGAGGTCGCCTCCGCCACGCATGCCGGCTGGTGGGTGCTGGCCGGGTGTGGCGTGGTGGTCCTCGTACTCGGTCAGGTCGTGACGACCGACTGGGCCCACCGGACCGCCGACCGGACGGCGCGGGAGCTCAATCCCGAATTCCTCCTGGGACAGAGCCGGTGACGGCCGGGAAGCGGCCGGCGGAGACGCGCCGGGCGGACGGCGGGTCGGCCGACGGGGAGCCGATGGACGGGCCGGGCAGGGAAGGGTCCGGGATGGAGGGGCGGAAGACGAGGACTCAGAGGCCGGCGGCCCCTTCCCCGACACCGACCGGAGTCGAGGACGAGCCGGCCAGGCGGGCGTGGGCGGCGATGTGCGATCTCGTGCTGGACAACGAGCGCCGGCGCGAGGTCAGCGATGCCCTGGGCATGCCGTTCGGCCGGATCAGGGCTCTGCGCCGCATCGCACGGTCACCGATGACCATGGGAGAACTCGCCTCCACCCACGGGATCGACGCCCCCTACGCCACGCTGGTAGTGGACGAGCTGGAGCGCCAGGGGCTGGTGGAACGGCGCCCCCATCCCACCGACCGGCGGGTCAAGGTGGTGGCTTCCACCTCCCGAGGGAGCGCACTCGCACGGCAGGCCGAGTCGATCATGAGCCGACCACCCGCAGCGCTGGTCGCACTACCCCGAACCGAACTCGAAACCCTGGCCCGGACCTTGCAGGCGGTCCACACCCCAACGGTGGGGTGAGGCACACCTGCCGTCGATTTCCACCATGCCGGCCAGTCTCCGGCGCGGCATCCGATCAGGGCGCCGTGCCGGTTGACCGAAGCGCTCCTCGTACGTCATGGATCGGGCCGACATGTCGGCAATCGTGCACCCATGGTGCTCTCCGGCAAGACGAGCCCAGCACCTCACCCGGGCGAGGGACCGAGCGGTACGACTGGCGCATCGCTTCGGGCTCGCCGCGCGGCCACCATGTGGACGAGCGGATCGTGGCGATCGACGGTCACGAGCCGGGTCCGGAGGAGAAGTGGTGGGAGAAGGGGGACTCCCAGCGTGGAGCCGAGAGTCCCCCCCCCCCCCCGGGACTACGCGCCGACTATTGGCAGAACGCTGACGCTTCGTGGAAACCACCGTGTCATCAGGTGGAACGTGCGGTGTCACTTGGTGGAACTACGGCGTGTCGCTTGACGACGACTCACCGCTACGAGCACCCACTGGTGGTGCCGCAGCTCCCGCAGACGTAGCACGAGCCCGCCCGCTGCATGGCGTTTCCGCACTGGTAGCAGTAGGGCGCGTCCCGCGGTTCGGCCCGGGCCAACGGCTGATCCGACACTGCAGGCGCAGCCGCCTGCGGTACCGGTGCCGGATGGGCGGTCGGCTCCCCGGTATCGAACAGCGTCCCCATGACCGGGATGGCGTCCTCGGCGCTGCCGTCGAGCACGGTGGCCGTCACCGGGTCGATCGGCTCCACCTCTACGATGCCGCTCGAGGCCGTGGCCGTCTCCTCCACCCCGGGCAGCGTCGGCTGCATCCGCTCCGCCGTGGAGAGCACGCCGAGCTCAGCCCGCTCGTCGAGGGGCAGGTAGTCCACGGCCAGCCGGCGGAAGATGTAGTCGACCAGGCTGGTGGCGATGCGCAGTTCGGGGTCGTCGGTGATGCCGGCGGGCTCGAAGCGCATGTTGGTGTACTTCCGCACGTAGGTGGCCAGCGGCACACCGTGCTGGAGGCCGAGGCTCACCGAGATGGAGAAGGCGTCCATGATGCCGGCCAGGGTCGAGCCCTGCTTGGACACCTTCATGAACACCTCACCCGGGCGTCCGTCCTCGTACTCCCCGACGGTCACGTAGCCCTCGCAGTCGGCCACCCGGAAGGCGAAGGTCGAGGACTTCCGCCGGCGGGGCAGCCGCTCGCGGACCGCCCCGATCACCACCGTGTCGGCCGTCCGGGTCTGCTCGTGGGCCAGCGCCGCTTCCAGCCCGGCGATCTTCTCGCTCAGCTCGCGGGCGTGGGCCTCGGCCTCGGAGGCCGCCGGGAGCGCCCCATTGGCGTCCCCGCCGGGCACCCCTTCGGCAGCGCCGTCCTTCTTGGTCGTGGAGAGCGGCTGGGCCACCTTGCAGTTGTCCCGGTAGATGGCGACGGCCTTGATCCCCATCCGCCAGGCGTCGATGTGGAGCTGCTCGACGTCCTCCACGGTGACGTCCTCGGGGAGGTTCACCGTCTTGGAGATGGCGCCGGAGATGAACGGCTGGACCGCACCCATCATGCGCACATGGCCGAGATAGTGGATGGTGTTGTCGCCCATCGAGCAGGCGAACACGGCCAGGTGCTCCGGCGACAGGTACGGGGCGCCCACGATGGACTTGTGCACGTCGATGTAGGCGACGATCTCGTCCACCTGGTCGGGCGAGTACCCGAGGCGGGTGAGCGCCCGGGGCACGGTCTGGTTGACGATGGACATGGTGCCGCCGCCCACCAGCTTCTTGGTCTTGACCAGACCGAGGTCGGGCTCCACCCCGGTGGTGTCGCAGTCCATGAGCAGTCCGATGGTGCCGGTGGGGGCCAGCACGCTGGCCTGCGAGTTGCGCACGCCGTACTGCTCGCCCAGCTCGACGGCCATCTCCCACGCCTCCTGCGCGGCCGACAGCAGGTCGGTGGGCACTTCCTCCTCGTCGATGGCCGCCACCGCGTCGCGGTGCATCCGCAGCACGTTGAGCATGGGCTCGACATTCTCGTGGTAGCCGGCGAACGGTCCCATCCGTGCCGCCGTGCGGGCCGAGGTGGCGTAGGCGTGTCCGGTCATGAGGGCGGTGATGGCACCGGCCCAGGCCCGGCCCTGGTCGGAGTCGTAGGGAAGGCCCTGGGCCATCAGTAGGGCGCCGAGGTTGGCGTAGCCGATACCCAGCTCACGGAAGCGACGCGAGTTCTCGGTGATCTTCTCCGTGGGGTAGTCGGCGTTGCCCACGATGATCTCCTGGGCGGTGAAGATGACCTCGACCGAGGACCGGAAGCCCTCGATGTCGAACGACGAATCCTCGTGCAGGTACTTCATCAGGTTGAGGCTGGCCAGGTTGCAGGCCGAGTTGTCGAGGTGCATGTACTCCGAGCACGGGTTGGACCCGTTGATCCGTCCGGTGTTGGAGGCGGTGTGCCACCGGTTGATGGTGGTGTCGAACTGCATGCCAGGGTCGGCGCACTCCCAGGCCGCCTGGGCGAACTGGCGGAACAGGTCGCGGGCCGGCACCGAGCGGATGGGCTCCCCGTCGCCCCGGCTGGTCAGGGCCCAGTCGCCCCCGGCCACCACGGCGTCCATGAACTCGTCGGTGACCCGAACCGAGTTGTTGGCGTTCTGGTACTGCAGGCTGATGGCGTCCTTGCCGTCGAGGTCCATGTCGAAGCCGGCGTCGCGGAGGACCCGAGCCTTGCGCTCCTCGATGGCCTTGCACCAGATGAAGTCCTCGATGTCCGGGTGGTCGGCGTCGAGGATGACCATCTTGGCCGCCCGGCGGGTCTTGCCGCCGGACTTGATGGTCCCGGCCGACGAGTCGGCGCCCCGCATGAAGCTCACCGGACCCGAGGCGGTGCCCCCGCCCTTCAGGAACTCGTGGGACGAGCGGATCCGGGAGAGGTTCACACCGGCCCCCGAGCCTCCCTTGAAGATCACGCCCTCCTCGGTGTACCAGTTGAGGATGGAGTCCATGGTGTCGTCGACCGAGAGGATGAAGCAGGCCGATCCCTGCTGGGGTACGCCCGCCACCCCGATGTTGAACCACACCGGTGAGTTGAAAGCGGCCATCTGGTGGATGATGAGGTACTTGAGCTCGTCCCGGAAGATCTCCGCCTCGTCGTCGTCGGCGAAGTAGCCGTCCTTGATCCCCCACGTGGTGACGGTGTCGACCACCCGGTCGGCCACCTGGCGTAGCGACCATTCACGCTCGTCGGTGTTGGGGGTGCCGCGGAAGTACTTCTGAGCGAGGATGTTGGTGGCGTTGAGGCTCCATCCCTCGGGTACCTCCACGTTCAACTGCTCGAAAGCCACGGCTCCGTCCCGGTAGTTGGTGATCCGGGCGTCGCGTCGCTCCCACACGACCTGGTCGTAGGGGTGGACACCGGCGGTGGTGAAGTGACGGCGAATGCCGATGCCGACGCGCTGTGGAGCAATGGCCATGTGGTGAACCTCTTTCTGGTCTCGGGATGTCGCAGGGTGCAAGCGGTGTTGGGTTGGTCGCCGCCGGGATCGCTCCGGGGAGTGATCGACTGCGCGTAGAGCGTTGTCTGACTTCCGTCTGTCTTGTCCATCGTGTTCTCGGACGACACCGAGTGCCGATGCTCCGATCGGGCGTCCGGTCCGATCTGGAGCCGTAACCGGTCCCCTCGTCCAGATCCTCCGGGCCGCCGACCGCCCGATTGCGGACTACGTGGCTACATCCGACATGTGCAGCTTAGTTGCCCTTCAAACACAATATGTTGTGGTTATCCCTCCCCCGGGGTACGAGATAGTGGGTCTATTACAGCAGCGTAGTTACATGCCTGTCAACGAACTTCTGTCTTTTTCGAGAGTTTCGGGACAGCGAATTCCCTGTTGAGAGGGCGCTCGCGAAGAATTGCAAATGATTGCTGGTAGCTAGCGCCTTCTCCGGGTCGATCCGGTCGGCGGAACGCCTCGGGACCTGTCCTCTCGGGATCGGTGTCCGATGATGGTCCCGCACCGGTGTCACTACAGTCCGGGTGTGTCCCCACGCTCCCCGGTGTCCATCGCCATCGACGCCGGGACCACCGGGGTCAGGGCCCTGGTGGTCGACGATCGGGCCAGGGTGGTCGACGTCTCCTACCGCGAGCTCACCCAGTTCTACCCACGACCCGGATGGGTCGAGCACGACGCCGACGAGATCTGGGAGGCCGTGCGCGTCACGCTCGACGAGGTGGCCGGTCGGCTGGCCGAGCACGGTCGGACGGCCCGGGCCATCGGCATCACCAACCAGCGCGAGACCGTCGTGGCGTGGGACAGGCACACGGCGCGGCCGCGGCACCGGGCCATCGTCTGGCAGGACCGTCGCACCGCCGGCACCTGCCGCCGACTGACCGAGGAGGGCCATCTCCCGATGGTCCGGGAACGCACCGGGCTCGTTCTCGACCCCTACTTCTCGGCCACCAAGATGCGCTGGCTCCTCGACGAGGGAGGGGTGTCCCGGGGCGGCGAGTTGGCCCTGGCCACGGTCGACTCGTGGGTGCTCTGGAACCTGACCGGTGGTGTGGACGGTGGGATCTTCGCCACCGACGCTACCAACGCCTCCCGCACGCTCCTCTACGACATCGTCGTCCGACGGTGGGCGGACGAACTCGGTGACCTCTTCGATGTGCCGCTCACCGCCCTTCCCGAGGTGCACCCCTCCTGCGGTCGTTTCGGGCGCGTCGCCGACGGTGCCCTCGGTACCGAATCCCCGCTCCGGGGCGTCCCCATCAGCGGCATCGCCGGGGACCAGCACGCCGCCCTATTCGGGCAGGCCTGCTTCGACCGGGGCATGACCAAAGTGACCGTTCGGGACGGGGAGTTTCGTCCTCATGAATGCCGGTCCGGTCTGCCCCGATCCGATCGACGGACTCCTCACCACACTGGCCTGGGACCTCGGACCCGACGGGGACATCGCCCTGGGGGCCGACGGGGGTCCCTCGCCCGACCGGTCGTCGGTGGCCTACGCCCTCGAAGGCTCAGTCTTCGTGTCCGGGGCGGGTGTGCAGTGGCTGCGGGACGGCCTGGGCATCATCGACCGGGCTGCCGACCTCGAGCCCCTGGCCCGATCGGTCGACACCAGTGAGGGGGTCGTGGTGGTACCGGCCTTCACCGGGCTGGGCAGCCCCTACTGGGATCCCGCGGCCCGCGGCACCATCCTCGGACTCAGCCGTGGCGTGGGTCGGGCCCATCTGGCCCGGGCCTTGGTGGAGGCCATGAGCTTCCAGGTCCGCGACGTGGTCGAGGCGATGGCGGCGAGCCCCACGGCACCGACAGTCCTCCGGGTCGATGGTGGAGCCTCGGCCATGGACCTCCTGTTGGAGCTGGTGGCCGACCAGTGCCGTATCCCGGTCCTCCGTCCGCAGTCCGTGGAGACGACGGCCATCGGTGCGGCCACGCTGGCCGGGCTGGCCGAGGGGGTGTGGGGTTCGATCGACGAGCTGGCTGACCTGTGGACCGAGGACCGCTCCGTTCATCCGACCGGTACGGCCGACGATGCCGACCCAGCCCGTCAGGCCTGGTTGCGGGCCGTCGAGCACTCGCGCCACTGGGCCGCCGAGTCTGACCCAACCGGAGACTGAGGAGTCCGAAGCGGCCTTTCCGGACAGGCCGCGGAGTCAGAGGGGACGACCCGGCCGGGGTGCCGCCCACCCGGCCGACCTAGGCCTGGTCCAGCCACAGTCCGGCCACGCGCGGGGCCGGGCTGAGGCCCTGGGTGGCCCCGGCCCGGGCCGCCGGGGCCCGCACCGCCGGGTCGAGGGGATTGACCCCGAAGGCGGTCAGCGACGCCTCATCGGGCACCACCACCTCGACCCGGCCCGAGGTGGCGATGCGGGATACCTGGTCGGCGAGGTCGGCGTCGGGCATGGGAGCGAGCACCAGGACGCGTTCGTAGCCGGCCACCACGTCGGCGTTGCACGACGAGGCCATACCCCCGTCGACCCAGCGGGTCCGACCGATGGTCACCGGGGGCCACACCCCGGGCACCGCGCTACTGGCCGCCACGGCGGTCACGAGGTCGACCCCCGACTCGCGGTCGAAGAGCTGACGGTCTCCGGTGGCGGCATCAACCGCCGTCACCACCACCGGGCGTGCCGGCCAGGTGAGGCCGGGGAGGCGGCCGGCCACCGCGGCCAGGCGGGCCGCTTCGGACACTGTCTCGGTGGCCAGGGCCATGGCCCCGACCTGTCGCCGGCGCTCGGCCGCATCGGGGAACTCCTCGACCAATCGGAGCAGGATCTCGAACAGTTCGCCCACCGGCAGACCGGCGGGAGGGAGCTCGTCGTTCTGGAGCGCTGGGTCGACCTGGCGTTCGAACCAGGTTGCTATGGGCACATCGGACGTCAGTTGGGCGGCCACCGTGGCTCCGGCCGACGTCCCGATGACGAAGTCGGCGTCGGTCAGATCGACTCCGGACCCGGCCAGGCCGTGGACCATGCCGGTCAGCCAGGCGATGCCGGCCAACCCACCTCCCCCGAGAACCAGGGCCCTGCCGTCCGTCACGGCCCACCCGTCCGTCGAATCACCCATCGGATCACGGTTCTTCCCAGGTCACGTGCGGGCGCTGTCCACGATCAACGGGTCCTGCCCGCCGTGTTGCGACACCCGGTCGGGCAGCCTCCGTGCCGTTGGTCCACGACCATTTTCGACCATCCCGACCTCCGGCTGCCCATGACGGTCTGTGCCCGCTGTTCCCCGCTGCCCAGCTCTGCGAACGCTACCAGAGGATGCTCGCAGTCCTCCCTGCCGGGGCGGGCTGTCGGACCCTGGCCAACCGAGGCTCTGACCCGGCTCCGAGTTGGGCGCGGACGTCGGACGGCCCGGGGTAGGGAGCCTGACCTGATGGGCGGACCCACCGACACCGGTCGGCGACTCCCTGGTCTAGACGAGCTCCTGCAATCCGTGGTCGGCCAGTTCGGCCATGATCGAGATCCACTGTCGCTCGCGGTCACGCAGAATCGGATGGCCGCGTCCGACCACGAGGATCAGATCGGCGGAGACCAGCGTGGCTATGGCCACGGCACCGTTCACCACTACGGAGTCCGGGGGCGGGCTCATGGCCTGGAGGGCCAAGGCCGTGAGCTCCTCCGACGGTGGAAGGTCCCCCTTCGAGGCGACCACCTGCCAGGCATCGGCGTCTAGCACGGCGGCGAATGTCGCCGCCAGACTGCGGTGCACCCGTCGGGTCAGGTGCTCGAGCAGTCCGGCCGCCGTATTCTGCTTGAACAGCTCGGTGGCCACTTCGAGCAGTTCGGTGTGGCGGTCGGGTAGCGCACCCTCGACGGTCCGCACGGACTCGATCACCACCCCATCCACCTCGAGGATCTCGTCCCGCAGCAGGTCGATCAGATGGTCGCCGGCCAGCCCTACCCCCAGCTCGTCCACGACGATGCCGTCATCACGCTGGAGGATCTCGATCGAGACCACGTCCCCACCGACGGAGCCGATCCGGCTGGCCACCGCCCCGAGGGCACCAGGTCGATCGGGAAGCTGCACCCTGATCAGGTAGTTGAACACGCCCTCAGGCTAGGCCGACTCTGTGTACGGTCTGTTTCCGGCTGATTACGACATCAGGTGTGCTGATCGTGGTCATCCCGACAACCGATACCGGACAGGGACACCGGTACCCGGCTCAGCGGGCGGCGGCCCGGCCGGCCGTGCCCCGGCTGGCGTACCGGTCGATGTACTCCTGGCCCGAGAGTCGGGCGATCTCCTTCATCAGCGCATCGGTGAGGCAGCGAAGCTCCATCTGGTCCAACTCCCGGGCAGCCGGTGACGCCCCGCCGGTGACCGGCTCGCCACACCGTCCGGTCGTGATGGTCTGACCGGCGTGCAGATACGTCACCGGCGGGCCGAACCGGATGGTGACGGCGTGGAAGGGACGCATCACGTTGCTGCCCGGCGGCTGCACGGCCCTCGTGCCCACGATCCCCACCGGGATGATGGGCACATCGCACCGCAGGGACAGGCGGGCCACGCCGGTGTGTCCTTTGTGGAGCCGGGGATCCGGCGCCCGGGTCCCCTCGGGATAGATGCCCAGGAGGTGGCCGGCGTTGAGCACCTCGGTGGCCGTGTCCAGGGCCCGCTGGGAGGCGTCCCCTCCGCTCCGACTCATGGGGATCTGCCCGGCGGCCCGGAAGAACCACGCGGTCTTCCAGTTGTCGAAGTACTCGGCCTTAGCCACATAGGTCACACGACGACGCAGCACCAGCGGGAGGAAGAACGAGTCACAAAAGGACTGGTGATTGGCCGCCAGCACGGCCGGACCGTGCACCGGGATGTGCTCCCGTCCCTCCACTTTCACCCGCCAGAAGAGGAAGAAGACCGGGCTCAGCACCACCTTCAGTATCCAGTAGGCCACGAGCCACGGTATCGCCACGTGTGCTGTACTGCATCCCATGGCCGTCCCGACCGCCGCCTCACCCCATCCGACCGCCGGCGCCCCGGCTGACCAGGCCCCCGAGGAGCCGCAGTCGTGGAGCGTCCTCGGGCGGACCATCGGGCTCCCCGTCGAGGTGCGCCGGGCCGCTCAGTGGGGTGTCCAGTACCTGGTCCCGGCGGCGGCCGCACAGCGGATCGTCGATCCCACCGGCCTTGAGGTCACCGGTCCGGTGCCCGGCCGGGCGCTGGTGGCGTTGGCCGTGTGCCGCTACGACGACACCGACCTCGACCCCTACCACGAGGTGGCGGTGAGCTTCGTGGTCCGGCCCCACGACGCGCCACCCCTCGACTCGCCGGTGCAGCGGACCCGGGAGTTCTTCGCCGGGACCATCGGGGCCTACATCCACCGGCTCCCGGTGGACCAGGAGTTCACGTGCGCGGCCGGACGGGGGATCTGGGGCTTCCCCAAGTGGGTCACCACCATCGACATCGACGAACCCCCCGAGCCCGGCCCCGACCCGGCCTCGGGCGCGGGCACCGGGACGACCGTCCGACTGGTGGACGACGGGGTCCACGTCCTCACCCTGACCGTGGCGGCTGGTGGGCGGCTCCGTCTGCCGGCCCAGGCGCCACCGAGCTACTCCTTCGCTGACGGCGTGCTCCGACGAACCCGGTGGACCACGTCATCGGAGGGCACCTCCGGCCGGTTGGGGGGTGCCTCGCTCGTCCTCGGCCGCCATCCCATGGCCGAGGAGCTCCGCTCCCTCGGGCTGCCCAAACGTGCGCTGTTCTCCTCGTCGGCGTCCCAGATGCGGGCATCCTTCGGCGGAGCCGAGATCGTGACAGCCCGGCGGACCCCAGGCCGTTGACCTGCGTCCGCCCGACTCCTAGCGTTGGAGAACCATGATCCGCCGCCTCACTCCCAAAGGTGCCCGGCGCCGCCAGGAGCTGATGGACGTGGCCGCCCGCCGCTTCGCCGCCGAGGGCTACCACACCACCTCGGTGACCAGCCTGGTGGACGGCATCGGTGTCGGCAAGGGCGTCTTCTACTGGTACTTCACGTCCAAGGACGAGCTGCTGAGCGAGATCCTGGTCGATGCCCTCCACTCCATGCGCATGACCCAACGCGACGCCATCGCCGGTGAGCCCGATCCGGCCCGACGCATCGAGTGGGGCATCCGGGCCTCACTGCGGTGGCTGTCCGACCACCGTCACCTCTACGCCCTCATGGAGTTCGCCCGGACCGAGGAGCGATTCGCCCCCATCATCCGGAGCGGTGACGACCAGACCGTCGCCGACGCCCTGCCCCATGTGAGCGCGGGCATCACCGCCGGCCTACTCCGGGGCGAGGATCCCGAGGTCCTCACCATGGCCATCCTCGGCGTCACCGGCCATCTGGCCCGGGAGCTGGTGCTCGGCCGGGGCCAGGACGCCGACCGCGTGGCCGAGGCCGCCATCGCCTTCTGTCGGCAGGGATACCTGGCCGCCGACCCGGCCACAGCGCGGCGAATCGCGTGACCGAGCCCGCTGTGGTGAAGGCCGAGCCGTTCCTCGACGGCCTGCGATTCGGCGAGTGCCCCCGCTGGCACGACGGCCGGCTGTGGTTCGTCGACTTCTACGACGGGACCGTCCAGTCGATCGGCGACGCCGGTGACGTCCGGGTGGAGGTCGAGGTGCCCGGGGAACCGGCCGGACTGGGCTGGCTCCCCGACGGCCGTCTGTTGGTGGTGGCGCGCAAACCTCGTACGGTGCTCCGCCAGGAGCACGACGGCCGGCTGGTCCACCACGGCGATCTCAAGCCCCTGGCCTCCTTCTACGGCAATGACATGGTGGTCGACGCGGCCGGGCACGCCTACGTGGGCAACTTCGGGTTCGACCTCGACCGATTCATCGAGGAGCGAGGACAGGCGGCCCTGGTCGAGCCACCCGGACCACCCACTGCCGTGTTGATCCGGGTGGACCCGGACGGGTCGACCCATCGGGCCGCCGAGGACCTCGCCTTCCCCAACGGAGCCGTGATCACCCCGGACGGCCGCACCCTGATCGTGGCGGAGACCATGGGCGGCCGGCTCACCGCGTTCGACATCGGTGACGACGGGACCCTCAGCGGACGGCGGGAGTGGGCCGCGCTGTCCTGGTGCGCTCCCGACGGCATCTGCCTCGATTCCGAGGGGCGGGTCTGGGTGTCCAACGCCCTGACGTCCGAGTGCATCCTCGTGGCCGAGGGCGGGGAGATCGTCAGTCGTGTGACGACCTCACAGAACTGTTTCGCCTGCATGTTGGGGGGTGATGACCGTCGCACCCTGTACCTCATCACTGCCGCGACCAGCACCGAGTCCGAGGTGAGCGTCACCCGGACCGGGCGTATCGAGCGGGCCCGGGTGGCCGTGGGCGGGGCCGGACTCCCCTGAACGGCCCAGAGGCCGCGGTACCAGGCCGCCGTGGGGTCAGCGCAGCCTGGTCAGGGACTTGCGCAGGCTGCGGACGCCCTGGCCGATGCGCTGCTCGTTCTCGATGAGGGCGAACCGCACGTGGTTGTCCCCGCCGGGACCAAAACCCACCCCCGGCGAGGTGGCCACATCGGCCTCGGTCACCAGGTACTTGGAGAACTCGAGCGATCCCATCTCGCGGTAGGGCTCGGGGATCGGGGCCCATACGAACATGGTTCCCCGCGGCGGGGTGATCTCCCAGCCGATGCGGTTCAGCCCATCACACAGGGCGTCCCGGCGCGCCTGGTAGGTCTCGTTGATGAGCTTGGGATAGTCGGGGGCCTCGTTCATGGCCACGATGGCGGCGATCTGGATGGGCTGGAAGGTCCCGTAGTCGAGGTAGCTCTTGAGCTTGGTGAGCGCCTGCACGATGGCGGCGTTGCCCACGAGGAACCCCACCCGCCAGCCGGCCATGGAGAACGACTTGGTCAGCGTGTACAGCTCGACGGCCACGTCCTTCGCCCCGGGAACCTGCAGGATCGACGGTGGCGTGTAGCCGTCGAAGGCGATATCGGCGTAGGCGAAGTCGTGGACTAGGACGATCTCGCGCTCCTTGGCGAACTCGACCAGACGGGTCATCCAGGCCAGGTCGACACACTCGGTGGTGGGGTTGTGGGGGAAGGACAGGACCACCACCCGGGGCTTGGGCCACGCCGACTCCCACGCCTCCATCAGGTTGTCGAAGAAGGCGGCGCCGGGGCTACCGCCGTTCTCCGCTCCCGGTGCGTCCAGGCGCACGTGGCGCACGTCGGCCCCGGCGAACAGCGGGGCGTAGATGTGGATGGGATAGGACGGGGACGGCACGAGGGCGGTGTCGCCCGGACCGACCAGCACCCACATCAGGTGACTGAGACCCTCCTTGGCCCCGATGGTGGTGACCACCTCGGTATCGGGGTCCAACTCCACCTCGAACTTCCGCAGGTAAAGGTCGGTGATGGCCTGACGGATCTTCGGGATGCCCCGGCTGGCCGAGTAGCGGTGGTTGCGCGGGTTGCGGCCGGCCTCGGCCAACTTCTCCACGGCCACGTCGGGCGACGGGAGGTCGGGATTCCCGAAGCCCATGTCGATGACGTCACGGCCACTGTGTCGTCCGGCGTCCCGGAGGTCGTTGATGGTGGCGAAGACATAGGGCGGAAGGCTGTTGATCCGGCGGAACTCCATCGCCCAAGGCTACCGCCGGGGACCGAGCGGACGGGACACCCGTCTACTGCAGCGCCCCCCGCCGTCCCCTCCGACCCGGCCTCAGCCGTGTCCGGCGCGGCCCAGGTGGCGGACGGCCTCGGCCGCCTCGGCCACCACCTCGAGGGAGTCGGGCCAGGCACACACGGCCCAGGTGGCTCCGGCCGCGGCCACGTCGGTGAGCCGCCCGGTGGCCTCCCCGACCGTGTCACCCACCGGGCCTCCCCAGGTCACCTCCACGCCGGTGGCCGCCAGTTCGGCGACCCGCATCACCTCCCCCTCCCACAGGTTCACCGCCACCGAGAGGGTCCGGGCCAGCTCCACCGTCTTCGGCAGCCCACCCCCGATCCAGACCGGGATGCCCTCGTCCCGCACGGCGGCGGCCACCGAGGCCAGACGCACACGACGCTCGGAGGCCGACTCGAAGGGAATGCCGTAGGCCTCGTTCTCGGCCCGGCTGAGGTGGTCGCCGGTACCCATTCCGGCGATCACTCGTCCGCCGCTGAGTGTGGCCAGGCTGGACAACTCCGCCACCAGCACGTCGTCGGGCAGCAGGCCGATGCGGGCCACCAGGGTCCCCACGGCGATGGTGGACGTGGAGGCGGCGAGGGCCCCGAGGAGGGGGCCGGAGGACAGAGCCGGACGTCCGGGTTGCCCCATGGGCCAGAGATGGTCGAAACAGAACACCGCATCGATGCCCAGGGCCTCGGCCCGTCGGGCGGCGTCCACGGCCGAGTCGGCCTCGTCACGGAACTGGGGGAGCGTGATTCCTACCCGCACGCGGGCTCCCCTGCGGTGGTCCCGGGGCCGGTTCGGGAACCAGCCGTCACGCCGTCGACTCGACCCGGGCCTTCAGTTCCCGAAGGGCGATCGACATGATGCGGCTCTGGGCCCGCATCTTGATGAATCCGGGCAGCGGCACCTTCATCTCCACTTCGAGGTGGTAGGTGACCTCGGTGCGTCCCTCCCCGCCGGGAGCGAACACGTAACGGCCGTCGAGCTTGGAGGTGATGTCGCCGCGGGTCTGCACCCAGGACAGCACCTCGGGGGCTTCGCTGTAGTCGTAGGCCAGGGTGTAGCTCGTGCTCCGGCCGAATGCCGCGGCCCGGAAGGTGACCAACTCGGGCCGGCCCTGTTCGTCACGGGATTCGATGGTCACCTCTTTGATATCGGATGCCCACTGGGGATAGGCCTCAATATCGGAGCTGACCTCGAAACAGCGCGCCGGCGTGGCCGACACCACCATTCGCTCGGTGGCTTGTTCGGCCACGATCAGCCCTCCTCTTCCATCGGTCGGCCGTCCGGGCAACCCGCCGGGCGGTCACTCAGCCTTCCACGTCGGCCAGCGCCGCGGCCAGCCTAGGGGCGAGTTTGTCATAGTCGAAGGATGCCTCGGCCCGCTGCCGGGACGCCCGACCCATCCGCCCACGCAGGTCCTGATCACCGAGCAGTTCGCCAATGGCTCGGGCGACGGCGCCGGCGTCGGTGGGTCGCCGTACAACCGTCCCGGTCACTCCGGATTCGACCGCCTCCCCGGCGCCTCCCGACCGGCCCGCCACCTGGGGCACCCCGGCCGCCGCCGCCTCGAGGAAGACGATGCCAAAACCTTCCTGCTCGAGGCCCAGCCAACGGTTGCGGCACAGCATGGCGAAGACGTCGGCCGCGCCGACCAGCCGGGGGAGGTCGCGGTCGGACACCCCGCCGAGGAGACGCACCGGGGCCGAGTACTCGGCCACCCGGCCGGCCAGACGGTCCGAGTCCCTGCCCCTCCCGGCGATGGCCACCACCAGATCGGGGTACTCGACCCCGAGTCGCACGGCCGCGTCGACCAGGACGTCCATCCCTTTGCGGGGAACCAGGCGGCTGACGCTGACCACCAGGGGTGAGGCGACCGGCAGTCCCAGTTCGGCGCGGGCCTCGGCCCGCTCCCATTCCGAGAGGGGCCGAAACCGGTCGAGGTCGACTCCCGGCGGGATCTCCAGCACGGTCGGCATGCCGCCGCGCCGGAGGGTGCGGGCGGCTTCGTGGGCCGGGTAACCGCCGGCTGAGACGGCCAGCACGCTGTGGCGCAGCACGTGGGCGACCATCCGGTGGGTGACCGGGAGCCGCCCGGGGATGGCGACCTCGGCGCCGTGCAGCAGCACGGCGTACGGGATGCCGAGGCGTGGCCCGAGCAGTCCGAGCGGGAAGACCGGGTCGAGTACCACGAGACCGGCCCCGGACCGCTGGGCGGCCTCCCGGATCCGCCTGGCCAGACCCGGAGTCGGCGCCAGGACCCGGGCAGGGACCCGCTCGATGCGGATCCCCCGTTCGGCCTGGACCCGGTCGAAGGCCGCGGCGTCGGGATGGGAACGGGCCGTGAGGACCACGAACGAGTCGGGGTCCATCCGCGACCAGAGCTCCCACAGGTAGGCCTGGATCCCTCCCACTTTGGGCGGGAAGTCGTTGGTCACCAGCAGGTGGGTCATGGCGTCGAGGGGATCAGATCGTCGCGGCCCAGACGACGGGCCGCCCACCGGGCGTGCTCCGCGAGCATGGGGTCGTCGGTCACCAGCCACCGCTCCAGGGCCCGTTCGGTCCCCGGATGGTGCCCGTCACCAACGTTGCCCAAGGCCACCAGGGCGTTGCGCCTGAGGTAGCGCGGATCGCGTTCGGCGATGTACCACCGACCGTGCGCCTCCATCAGCCGCCGGTCGGAGGCCTCGAGCAGGTCGAGCAGGTCGACCCCGGAGCCGTCGGTGGACTCTACCGCCGAGGGTGGATCCCTACGGTCCGCCAGCTTGTTGATGGGGCAGACCTGCTGGCACTCGTCGCAGCCGTAGATGCGGTCGCCCAGGGCGGCCCGGTACTCCTCGGGAAACGATCCCGGGGCCTGGACGAGCCAGGCCAGGCACCTGCGGGCATCGAGCACCCCCGGGGACACCAGGGCACCGGTCGGACACGCGCCCATGCAACGGGAGCAGCTACCGCACCCCTCGGCATGGGCGGCGGTCTCGGCCGGCGCGGCAGGTCGGCTCGGATGGAGGGGGGCGTCGGTTACGACCGACCCCAGCACGAACCACGACCCGGCGCCGGGCACGAGGAGGAGCGAGTTCTTCCCGAACCACCCGATGCCGGCCCGATGGGCGGCGGCCCGGTCCACCAGGGCGTTGTCGTCGCAGACCACCGTAGCCCGCCATCCCCGCTCGCCGAGGTGGTCGGCGACCGCGGTCAGGGCCGACCGCAGGGAGCCGTAGTGGTCGGATCGGGCGTAACGGGCCACACGACCCGTGGGAGAACCGGGACGGGCGCCACCGGACTGACCGTTGCCTGGTTCAGTCGTCAGGACGGTCTCGCTCTGGCGATAGCTCCACGCACCCACGACCAGGGAGCGGGCTCCGGGGAGAATCCGGGTCGGGTCGGTCGACCGGTCCGGATTGCGGTAGGTGAACTGCATGGTGGCGTGCAGACCGCTCCGCTTTCGTTCGAACAGATGGCGCCGGGTCTCCTCGAAGACTTCGGCCGTGGTCACGCCCACCGAGTGGAGACCGGCCTCCCGTCCGATCCTGACCACGGCTTCACTCAGATCGGCGCTGTCAGCGGGGCCCGTCGACGGCAGTGGAGTGGAGACGGCGGCTCGGGACACACCCCATGGTGGCACGACGCCGCGACGGAGCAGACATCATCGGCCCACGAACTCCTGGGTCATCCGACGTCGCGGGTGTGGCGAACCCCGGGCACCAAACCCGCCTGGGCCAGAAGGCGTACGGCCCGGGCTTCCTCCACATCGACGACCACGGCGTCCTCCGGCTCGCGGTCGACGATGAACGAGACCACGCAGTCGTCACAAACCGGGGTGTGCTGGTGCAGGCAGTCGGCACAGTCAATGGTGAACGCCTTTGGGGGCACCGCGCCGAGGTGGGGCCTCACCCTCGGAAGTGAGACGGGAACAGAGCTGAACGGCATGGTGGAGCCTCCTGGGGTTGCTGGTTCCTGTGATGGTCTTCCATGACATCCACATCATGGGCATCGGGTGTGACACCCCCGTGACCCGGAAGCTGTCGACAGGCGTGAGACACCGATCGGCCAGCGAGGTCCGATGGCCATCGGAGCCTCCTCGGGTCGGTTGATCCAGGAGGCCTCGGGGATCCGGGGCGCCCGGTGTCGGTGCCGTTCAGGACCCTGGGGACGGTGAACCAGGAGGGACGTGAGGCGGGCGGCGGGCGCCCGAGGGTCAGGTCACCGATGGCTCAGTAGCCAGCTTCGGGGTCGACCACCCCGACCAACTCGTCGCCGGCAGCGAACCGCACCACGTTGGTGCGGATGCGCTCGGCCAGAAGAGGGCGGATCATCTCGATCGTGTCGGCTGTGTGCGGTGTGATGATGCAGTTGGGAAGGTCCCACAGGGGATGGCCGTCCGGAAGGGGTTCCGGATCGGTGACGTCAAGGGCCGCCCCGGCGATCGATCCGGTCTTCGAGCGCGCCTACCAATGCATCGGTGTCCACGTGGGGACCACGGGCCACATTGACCAGCCATGCTGTCTCGTCCATGAGGTCGAGCTGGTGGGCACCGATGATCCCTGTCGTCTCGGGGGTCAGCGCCAGGGCCAGATAGACCACCAACGCGCCCGGGAGCACCTCGTCCAGAGCCCCCACCGGCACCGTCCGGGTCGCTCCCGGCATGGGTTCGCTCTTCCGGCGGACGACGGTCGACTCCACCCGGAATGGGGCCAGCTGCTCCAGCAGCCTGGAGGTGATGCCCCCACCCCCGAGGATGGTCACCTTCTGGTCGTACAGGCTCGTCCCGGCGGGATCCCCCCACGACCGCGCCGAGATCCGGGTGGGCAGGTGCCGGAGCCCGGCCAGGGACAGGGCCAAGGCATGCTCGGCCACCGGTTCGGCGTAGGAACCCTTGGCACACGTCCAGAGGTGGTGGTGGTCGAGCAACCCGGAGGCCAAAACGTTCTCCACCCCGGCGAAGGGCAACTGCACCCACCGGAGGGTCGAGGCCGCCGCCACCTGGTCAGACAAGTCCTGGACGGCCCGGGGGTCCAACCACACCAGCCCCTCGGGCTCCTCGGCGATGTCGACCAACGTCCCGCCGCCCGCGAGCACGGCATCGGTGGCGAAGGACGCGTGTTGGGGGCCGACAGCGATCCGGGGTGAGGACATGGGCCGAACATTAGCGACACAGCCACCCGGACAGCACCCCCGCCGGCTCCAGGCCCGCTCCGGGCCTGCCCGGAGCCGTGTGCCCGCTCCGCGGCCCTCGGCGATTTGATTCAATGGGGTCGCGGGCGGTCCACCACCGGACTGCGCCACGATGGGGGGACCGATGATCGTCCAGTTCAATGTCCGGGACTTTCTGGACCGGGCCGAGTCGGCGTATCCGGAGCGGGTCGGGCTCATCGACGAACCCGACCAGCCCGCCGAGCCCTGGGCCCCCCTGACCTTCGCCGAGATGGCCGCCCGCGCCCGGGCCCAGGCGGCGGGGCTGGACCGACTGGGCATTGGACGGGGGGAACGGGTGGCGGTGGTCTCCCACAACTCGTCGCGGCTGCTCACATCGTTCTTCGGGGTGTGCGGCTGGGGCCGGATCCTCGTGCCTGTCAACTTCCGCTTGGCCGCGGCGGAGGTCGACTACATCGTGAACCACTCCGGTGCCTCGGTGCTGATGATCGACCCGGAGTTGGAGGATGCCCTGGCCGGCATTGACGTTAAGCACCGCTTCGTGCTGGGGGCCGGGTCCGACCCCGTGCTGTACCCCACCGACGGAGAGCCGCCCGAAGCCTGGGGGACGGACGAGAACGCCACCGCCACCGTCAACTACACATCGGGGACTACGGCGCGACCCAAGGGCGTACAGCTGACCCATCGCAACTGCTGGATCAACGCCTCCCTATTCGGCTGGCACATCGGCCTGTCCGACCACGACGTCTATCTCCATACCCTCCCGATGTTCCACGCCAACGGATGGGGCATGCCGTGGGCCACCACGGCGATGGGCTGCCCGCAGGTGGCGCTGCGCAAGGTGGACGGCACCGAGATACTCCGGAGGGTCGAACGCCACGGCGTCACCCTGCTGTGCGCGGCGCCGGCGGTGGTGAGCGCGGTGCTCGAGGCCGCTCCACAGTGGGACGGACCCCTACCCGGAGCCGGTCGCACCCGCATCGTGGTGGCTGGAGCGCCGCCCCCGAGCCGGACCATCGAGCGGGTCCAGAGCGAGCTGGGTTGGGAGTTCAACCAGATCTACGGGCTCACCGAGACCTCACCACTCTTGACCATCAACCGCCACCGTGCCGAATGGGACGAGCACGACTCCGGCCATCGGGCCCGCAAGCTGATGCGGGCCGGGGCGCCGGCCGTGGGGACCGTCATGCGGATCGACGAGGACGGGGAGGTGCTGGTGCGGAGCAACACGGTGATGGATGGGTACTGGGACCAGCCGGCCGAGACGGCGGCGGCCCTCGCCGGGGGGTGGTTCCACACCGGTGACGGTGGGCTCATCGACGAGGAGGGTCATCTGAGCATCCTCGACCGCAAGAAGGACGTCATCATCACCGGCGGGGAGAACGTCTCGTCCATCGAGGTGGAGGACGCCGTGTTCTCCCTGGAGGGGGTGGCCGAGGTGGCGGTGATCGGCGTCCCCGACGAACGGTGGGGGGAGATGGTCGTCGCCCTCGTGGTGCCGGCTGAAGGCGCATCGCTCACCGAGGCGGACGTCATCGCCCACTGCCGGACGTCCCTGGCCGGCTACAAGTGTCCGAAGCGGGTGGAGATCCGCGAGGAACTGGCCCGGACGGCCACCGGCAAGCTCCAGAAGTTCAAGCTGCGCGCCCCCTACTGGGAGGGTCAGGAGCGCCAGGTCAACTGACGGGACCGAGCGGTATGGCCCCCGGAGCCGACGTCGTGTTCTCGGCACCGGCCGGACCGTAGGCCAACCACTCCGCCACCACCCGTTCGGTCCACACCGGTGCCTCCAGCATGGGCACGTGCCCGATGTCCTGGGCCACACAGAAGCGCCACGCCGGATGGGCGGCGCTCATTCGTTGGGCCGATGCCAACGGGACCAGCACGTCACGGGCCCCGTGCACGAGCAGGGCGGGCTGGCGGATACCCGCCAGTTGCTGCATGGTCGCTGCCGGCCGGGCCACCAGCGAGGAGAGCGAGCGGGCCGACCGCAGGTAGGCGGCGTCGACGGCGACCCGGTCCAGCCGCTCGGTCAGCTCGACGTGGGCCTCCACCACGTCGGCCGGCACGCGGGAGGCGTCCACGCAACAGACGCCCAGCACCCGGTGGACGGTCTGCTCCGCCGTGGTGCGCTGTCGTCGTTGGCTGAGGTAGGTCTCCCCCACCCCGGGCACGGCACAGAGCAGGAAATTGGCCACCACCCGCGGATGGACCAGGCCGAGGCGCGAGGTGGGGAGGGCCGGATCGATCAGGATCAGCCCGTCCACGGTCTCGGGCTCCGCGGCGGCCTGGAGGGCGGCCACCAGTCCACCCATGGAGTTGCCCATGAGGATGACCGGTACGTCACGGGACGACTCGGCGGCGAGCACACGGAGGACACCGCTCACTAACCGGCGGTGTCCCTCCATGTCGGCTGTGCGGGAGCCGGTCGGGGTCAGCCCGTGTCCTACCAGGTCGAGGGCCACCACCCGGGCCTTCTGGCTGAGGGTGGGCCCGATGGCCGACCAGTTGAGATGGGACCCTCCGAGTCCGTGGAGGCAGACGACGAGCGGGCCGTCGGCCGGACCGCCCAGTTCGGAGAGGTGCACCGGTCCCTCGACGTCCAGTGTCCGGGAGAGTGCTCCGGGGGGAAAGGCTGCGCTCACCCGAGCGAGGCTACCGGCCCGGATGATCCGTACCGCTCCACGGGAGCGGCACCGGGATCGGCGCTATGCCGTGGCCATGGCCACCAGCTCGTCCCGGGTGGGTCCGAGTGGCCGGTCGTCCCGCCATCCCGCACCGAGGGCGATCACCTTGTCGAACACGCCCTCGTCGGCCAGGGCGTCGGGGGGGAGCTGCTGCACGCCGGCCACCCGGAGCAGGGCCCGGAGACAGTCGGGATCCTTGCCGGCCGCGCTGATTAGGGCCTTGCCGATCTCGTAACCCGGGTCCTCGGTGGTGTACTCCTCGCCGGTCAGAAGGGCGGTGATCTCGGCCAGTCGTTGGCGGTCACCGGCCACGGTGGCGTCGTACCAGGGGGTCACCGAGGCCCGGGTGGCCTCGTCCCAGGCCGAGGCCAGGTCGGAGGGCGCCTCGTCGGCGTGGTCGGCCAGCAGGTCGCGGAGGGCCACGGCGTGCATCAGGCCGATGGAGGCGCCCCGTCCGACCGAGGGATTGGTGCACGCCCACGAGTCCCCCACCGCCAGCACACCGGCGACCACCGGTCGGCCGTCGATCACCGGGGACCGGATGCGGTCCTCCAACTTGGTGATGGACATGACCCGGTCGTCGATGGGCTCGCCGGCTACCCACGGGCCGGCACCGGGCAGGCTGCGCACGACCGCAGCCCACCGGTCGGCGTCGCGGAGTCCCCGGAGCACGGTGTCCTCCGACGACGTCACGATCACCACCGACCAGGTCTCGTTGTCCCCCGGGAGGGTCAGGAGGGAGATGGTCCCGTAGTCCTGGATGGGCAGCAGCGTCGGTACCTCGGGCACCGCGCCGTCGGTGGAGCGGAAGTGACGGCCGTAGTAGACGAAGCCGGAGTCGTCGCTCTCCTCGGCCAGGGGGGCGGCACCCAGTCCGGCCAGCCAGGTCGGCAGCGGGGACCGGCGGCCGGCGGCATCGACCACCAGGTCGGCAGCCAGCTCTTCGCCCGACTCGAGCTTCACGCCGCCGACAGCGGGGATACCGGACGCGTCCGGCGTCCCGGCCACCAGCCCGCCGATCGACACCCCGCGTCGCACCTCGACGTCCTTTGCCTCCTCAGCGGCGCGGGCCACGACCGACTCGACGACCACCCGCCGTCCCGTCAGCGCCACGAGGTCCCCGTCCCCGGGCCGTCCCGGTTGGCCGAGGGAGGCGGGAACATGGTCGAGGGGATGCCAACTGAGGGCGCCAGCCTCGACCAGAGCGGCCATCACGTCGGGCAGCTCGGCCTGCAGCACGGTCCGGAACCGGGACGCGAACAGATGGGGCAGACGGAACTGGTTGACGCCCCGGCGCTCCCACTCCTCCCACGCCGCTGACGGATCCGTTGGGGCGGCCGCGTCGCGTTCGACCACGGTCACCTCGTGGCCGTCCCGGGCCAGGAGCAGGGCGCTGGACAGGCCCACCAGGCCGCCGCCGGCGATCACGATCTTCATCGCTTGCCCCTCGCCGGCCGTCGGTCCGTCATCGAGCAGAACAGTAGCAACAGACGGGTACACCACACCGGGCCGGAAGCCACGACAACCGGGTCGGTCGTCGTGGCCTCAGCGGTCGTCGCCCGACGGGAAGTGCAGCTCGATGGTCCCCGGTTCGGCTCCCTCTCCCGACGCCGGTGCGGTAGGCCCGGGCCACCGGGTGGTCACGGACTTGAGTCGGGTGTTGAACCGGACTCCCTCCATGCCGTGGATGTGGGCGTCGCCGAACAGCGACTCCTTCCATCCGCCGAAGGAGTAGTAGGCCATCGGCACGGGGATGGCCACGTTGATTCCGACCATGCCCACCTGTACGTCGCGGCGGAACCGCCGGGCGGCGTGACCGTCGCGGGTGAAGATGGCGGTCCCGTTGCCGTAGGGATTGGCGTTGACCAGATCGATGGCCTCGTCCAACGAGTCCACCCGCAGGACCGAGAGCACCGGTCCGAAGATCTCGTCTCGGTAGACCGCCATGGCCGGGGTGACGTGGTCGACCAGCGTCGGCCCCACGAAGAAGCCGTCATCGCCCCCGGGGACCTTCACCTCCCTCCCGTCGAGGACCACGGTGGCGCCCTCGGACCGGGCTGAAGCCACATACCCCGCCACCCGGTCACGGTGGGCGGCGGTGATCAGGGGACCCATGTCCGAGCCGGGGTCGGTGCCCGGTCCCGTGGTGAGGGCGGCGGCCCGGGCCTCCAGTGCCCGGACCAGGGGGTCGGCATCCCCGACGACCACCACGGCCGAAATGGCCATACACCGCTCGCCGGCCGATCCGTACCCTGCTGCCGTCAGGGCGTCCGCCGCGGCGCCCACGTCGGCATCGGGAAGGACCACGGCGTGGTTCTTGGCCCCTCCGAGGGCCTGACACCGCTTGCCTGCCGCCGTGGCCCGTTCGAACACGTGGCGGGCCACCGGCGTCGACCCGACGAAGGACACCGCGGCCACCCCGGGGTGGTCGAGCAGCGCGTCCACCGCCACCGAGTCGCCGTTGACCACGCTGAAGACGCCCTCGGGAAGTCCGGCCTCCCGCCACAGGTCGGCGACGAGCAGCGACGGCGAGGGGTCACGCTCGGACGGTTTGAGGATGAAGGCGTTGCCGCAGGCAATGGCCACCGGGTACATCCACATGGGCACCATCACCGGGAAGTTGAACGGGGTGATCCCGGCCACGACGCCGAGCGGCTGGCGGACCGAGGAGGCGTCGATGCCGCTGGAGACGTCCTCGGAGAACTCCCCCTTCACCAGGTGGGGGATCCCGCAGGCGAACTCGATGACCTCGATGCCCCGGGAGACCTCACCCCGTGCGTCGTCGAGTACCTTGCCGTGCTCGGCCGTGACGAGTGCGGCCAGATCGTCACGGTGGCGCTCGGCCAGTTCGCGGAAGGCGAACAGGACCCGGGTCCGGGCGGTGAGTGAGGTGTCCCGCCACCCGACGGCAGCGGCCTGGGCGCGCAGCACGGCCCGGTCGACGTCGCCGGCCGAGGCCAGGACCACGGTTCCCGTGACCTCACCCGAGGCCGGGTCGAACACCGGCGCCGTTCGGGCCTGGTCGCCTTCGATCGATGATCCCATCCACTTCATGTCCTGTCCCTCCCGTGTCCCTCAGACCACCATGACAGACTCGCGCCATGCCTGATCCACGTCCTCTCCGACGACGCGCCCCTCCGGACGCGGTGGCCGACGGACCGATAACCGAGCGGACCCGACTCCGCCGTCTGCCCGAACAGGGGTCGCACCGGCCCGAGGAAATCCACGCCGTCCTCGACGCCGGGTTCGTCTGTCACCTCGGGTTGGTGGTCGACGGTGCCCCCATGGTGGTTCCGACCAGCTACGGACGGTCCGGCGACACGGTGTATCTGCACGGCTCGGTGGCCAGTCGCAGTCTGCGGGCGGCGCGGGAACCGGTCACCGTCTGTGTCACGGTCACCCTGGTCGACGGGGTGGTGCTGGCCCGCTCGGTGTTCAACCACTCGGTCAACTACCGGTGCGCCATGGTCTACGGCATACCCGATGTACTCACCGACGTCGAGGACAAGCTGGTCGGACTCGAGATCATCAGCGAGCACGTGGCCCCCGGACAGTGGCGGTACGCACGATCTCCCTCGGCCAAGGAACTGGCCGCCACGACCGTTCTCCGACTGCGCCTCGACGAGGCGTCGGTGAAGATGAGTGTGGGACCGCCCGACGACGGCGGGGGGCCCGACGGCGAGCTCGACGTGTGGGCCGGCGAGGTCCCGCTGCGGACCGTGCGACTCGACCCGGTGGCCGATCCCGCCCTGCGGACCGGCATCGGGATTCCTGATCACCTGGCGAACGGGGACATCGCACCTGGATCCATGCGGTGGCGCGACCTCGGCAGGCTGTGATCGCGGCACCGTCCTTCGCCCCGTTCAGCCGAGATGGACGGCCAGCGGGGTGGCCTTCATCCCGTGGGCCTCGGCCACCGGTTCATAGACCACCGAGCCCTCGGCAACGTTGACCCCCTCGGCCAGGGCGGCGTCGGCCCGTACGGCGTCGCGCCATCCGTGGTTGGCGATGTCGAGGACGTAGGGCAGCGTGGCGTTGACCAGGGCATGGGTTGACGAGTGGGGCACGGCCCCGGGCATGTTGGCCACGCAGTAGAAGATCGAGCCGTTGACCTCGAAGGTGGGGTCCGAGTGGGTGGTGGGCCGGGTGGACTCGAAGCAGCCCCCCTGGTCTACGGAGATGTCGACGAGCACCGACCCGTCGCGCATCCGGGACACCAGGTCATCGGAGACCAGTTTGGGGGCCTTGGCCCCCACCACCAGTACGGCACCGATGACGATGTCGGCGTCCACACAGGTCTCTTCGATGGCGTGGGTGCTGGACGCCACCGTCTCCAGGCCACCCCGGAAGTGATGGTCGACCTGGCGGAGGCGTTCGAGGTTGCGGTCGAGGATGTAGACCTCGGAGTGCATCCCGACGGCCAGGGTGGCGGCGGCCATGCCGGCCACGCCCGCACCGAGGATGACCACCTTGGCGCACCGGACACCGGGAACGCCGCATACCAGGACGCCGCGCCCACCGCCAGGTCGCATCAGGTGATGGGAGCCCATGAGCGGGGCCATGCGGCCCGCCACCTCGCTCATGGGGGTGAGCAGGGGAAGCGAATTGTCGAGCCAGACGCACCGTCTCGTAGGCGATGGCCGTGTTCCCCGCGGCCAGGAGGGCCTCGGTGCACGCCAGCGAGGCGGCCAGGTGGAGGTAGGTGAAGAGGACCTGTCCGTTCCGGAGACCGAGGCGCGGGTACTCCTCGGGCACCGGCTCCTTCACCCCGAGGATCATGTCCGATCCGGCCCAGATCTCGTCGGGATCGGCCACGATGGTCGCCCCGGTGGCGGTGAAGTCGTGGTCGGGGATCGACGACCCCTCACCGGCACCCTGCTCGACATAGACGGTGTGACCGGCCGAGGTGAGCTCGCGTGCCCCGGCCGGTGTGATGGCCACCCGGTACTCGTCGTCCTTTACCTCTTTGGGCACGCCGACGATCATCGTGTCGTCTTCATTCGTCGATCTCGGTGTAGGCCACCAACGGCTGCTTGAAGAAGTCGCCCTTGGTGAAGATCTTGGCGATGATCACCAGCGGGATACCCAGACCCATGGTGATCAGGACCGGCGCCGACGCACTCAGACCGGACTGCTTGACGACCTCGTAGCCGACCCAGAGGAGGAACACGCCGCCGAGGAACGGGAGGAGGACCCCGGTGAAGAAGAAGCTGGTCTTCTGGAAGGCCACCTTCCGGAAGGACCAGGCGCAGGCCAGGCCGGTGACCCCGTAGTAGAAGGCGATCAGCACCCCGATGTTGTCGATCAGATTGCCGAACACCGTGGCCACCGAGGACGACTCCGTGGTCAACAGGATTCCGAACAGCGAGATGAAGGCCAGGATCACCGTGCCCAGGGCCGGCGTGCGGAACTTGCCCTGGATGGCGCCGAACACCTTCGGGAACACCCTGTCCCGGGCCATGGACAGGGAGATCCGGGCCGACGGGAGCAGGGTGGTCTGGGTCGTCCCCACCGTCGACGAGAGCACGGCGATGATCATGATGTATCCGACCCACTTCCCTCCCACCTGATTGGCGAAGTAGAAGAGGATGTTCGAACCCTGCCCGGAGAGCTCCTTCGCCGGCACCAGCATCTGGGCGGCGATGATGTTGAGCAGGAACACGAACAGCAGAAGGAACATGGAGATGATCCCCGCCTGACCCGGGGTCTTGGATGCGTTCTTGGACTCCTCGTTGAGGTTGGCGGCGGTGTCCCAGCCCCAGAAGAAGAACACCCCGAGCACCACACCGGCGGCGATCCCGGCGAAGCCCTGGATGTTGAAGGGGTTGAGCCACCCGGCGTGGAATCCGGTGGAGCCGGCGGGGTGCTTGACGAGGACCTTGATGATCCCCCAGATCGAGATCCCGATCACAGCGACGTACTCGATGATCACCATGACCCACTGGAAGTTGGTGGTCCAGCGGATGCCGTAGACGCAGATGAAGGTGATCAGCGCCAACCACAGTCCGCCGATGATGGCGGTAATGCCGGCACTGTTCGCGGTACTGGCGCTGATCCAGCCCACCGAGTGGGCGAAGGCCAGGGTGTTGGTGCCGGCCAGGACCGGGGCCGAGACACAAAAGAGGATGCCGGCGGCGATCTGGACCCAGCCGTTGAACCATCCCACGGTGGGGTGGACCAGCTTGGACAGCCAGCTGTAGGAGGCCCCGCAGGTGGGGTCCTTGCGGTTCAGATAGAAGTAGGCGACGGCGATGAACAACACGGGGATGAAGCTGACGATGATCACCGCCGGACCGGCGTAGGCCACGCCCACGGCGGCGAAGAGCAGGCTGATGGTGGCGGCCAGACTGTAGGCCGGCGCCACCGAGGAGACGGCCACCGCCGTCGAGTCGAACAGGTTGAGGGTGTCCGCCCGGAGGGTGGCCTCGGCCTCCGACGCCGGGACTGGGGCCCCGAACGGACCGGGGACCTCGGGCGGCGTGCCTCCGGCATCAATGACATCAGTACTCATGTGCTCTCCCCTTGCAATGCTCTGGTCTGACATGGCCCCACTGCCGGTTCGGTGTGGGTCGGATGGAGTCGGTGCCCTCGTTGGTACTGGATCAACTGCCGATGTAACTCATGACGTGCTTGATGCGGGTGTAATCCTCGAAGCCGTAGGAGGAGAGATCCTTCCCGTAGCCGGAATGCTTGAACCCTCCGTGGGGCATCTCGGCCACGATGGGGATGTGGGTGTTGATCCACACGGCACCGAAGTCGAGCCCCTTGGCCATGCGCATGGCGCGGGCATGGTCCTTGGTCCAGACGCTGGAGGCCAGGCCGTACCGGACACCGTTGGCCCACGCCAGGGCCTCATCCTCATCGGAGAACCGCTGGACGGTGATGGCGGGTCCGAACATCTCGTCCTGGATGACCTCGTCGGCCTGGTCCAGTCCGGCGATGACTGAGGGTGCGAAGCAGAAGCCGCGGGCCCCCACCGGTGATCCACCGGTGACCACTTCGGCATGGGCGGGAAGGCGGTCGAAGAAGCCCTCCAGGCGGGCCAGTTGGGCCGCGCTGTTGAGGGGGCCGTAGTCGGCGTCGGGAGTCTCGAGTCCCCCGACCGTCTGGGCTTGTGCCTGTTCGGCCAGGGCGGCGACGAAGTCGTCGTAGACCCCGGGGCCGGCCAGCACCCGGGTGGCCGCCGTGCAGTCCTGACCGGCGTTGAAGTAGCCGGCGATGGCGATGCCTTCGGCGGCGGCGGCGATGTCCGCGTCGTCGAACACGACGCACGGGGCCTTGCCGCCCAACTCCAGATGGACCCGCTTCACATCGGCGGCAGCCGAGGCGGCCACCTCCATGCCCGCCCGGACGCTGCCGGTGATCGACACCATGGCCGGAGTCGGGTGCTCCACGAGCAGCCGCCCGGTCTGGCGGTCACCGCAGATGACGTTGATGGCGCCGTCGGGTAGGAACTCCGACATGATCTCGGCCATCAACAGACTCGAGGCCGGCGTGGTGTCCGACGGCTTGAGCACCATCGTGTTCCCGGCGGCCAGGGCCGGGGCCCACTTCCACACCGCCATCATCAGCGGGTAGTTCCACGGGGTCACGGCGGCACACACGCCGATGGGCTCGCGTCGGATGAACGACGTGTGATCGGTCAAGTACTCACCGGCCGACTTGCCTTCGAGATGACGGGCGGCACCGGCGAAGAACCGGATCTGATCGACCAGTTGGGGGATCTCCTCGGCCATGGTGACGGCCACCGGCTTACCGGTGTTCGCACATTCCACCCGGACCAGGTCCTCGGCCCGTGACTCGAATGCGTCGGCGATGCGGAACAGGGCAAGGCTGCGGACCGAGGGGGTGGCGTCACGCCACTCGGGAAAGGCACCGGCCGCGGCGGCCACCGCGTTGTCGATGTCCTTGGCCCCCGACACCGGGGCCTCGAGGTAACCCTCACCGGTGCTGGGATCGATCAGCGTGGCCGCAGAGCCGTCCACGGTCTTCACGTACGAGCCGCCCACGAAGTTGGCCAGGCCCCCGGTCCCCGTCGACCCGTGCTCTGAGTTCTGGCTGCTCATAGACCCTCCCCAGGCTCTCCGACCACCTCGCCGGCACCGGTCTCCGACGGAGTGTCGACCGTCACTCCACATCCACGACGACGTCATAGTTACCGATGGAACGGCCTCAGACAAGTTTTTTCTCTAATGAATTTCAATGCGGCTACGGATTCCTTTGAAATTTAAGCCCGTTTCCGCTCGAACTGCTATAACTGACTGAGCATGTCCCTTCACCGATCAGCGCTCCCCCGCCGCTCCGGCCCCCGCTGCCCCCGAGGTCCGAGAGGCCGGCAATGAGCTCGTCGACGGTGGCGTCGGGGACCAACGGAATCCTGGACGACGTGAACAAGGCCATCGTCGAGGAGCTGCAGCAGGACGGTCGCCGTACCTACGGGGCCATCGCCGAGGCTGTGGGTCTGTCCGAAGCTGCCGTGCGCCAGCGGGTCCAGAAGATGCGTGACGCCGGGGTGATGCAGATCGTGGCGGTCACCGATCCTCTCCAGGTGGGATTCCGGAGCCAGGCCATGGTGGGGATCCGGGCCGACGGCGACACCCGACTGGTGGCCGAGCGCCTCGCCGCCGTCGACGACATCGACTACGTGGTCCTGTGCACCGGCTCGTTCGACATCCTGGTCGAGCTGGTGACCGAGGACGAGGACACTTTGCTCGAACTGCTCAACGGGGTCATCCGCAGGATCCCCGGGGTGCGCGACACCGAGACGTTCATGTACCTGAAGTTGACCAAGCAGACCTATACCTGGGGGACCAGATGACCGACATTTCCAACTTTGCCATGCAGGAGAACGCCCACCGACACCTCTGGATGCACTTCACCCGGATGTCGGAGACCAATCAGGTCCCGATCATCGTCCGGGGTGAAGGGGTGTGGGTCTACGACCAGTACGGGAAGCGCTATCTCGACGGTCTCTCCGGTCTGTTCACCAGCCAGGTCGGTCACGGCCGTACCGAGTTGGCCGAGGCCGCCGCCCGCCAGGCCAGCCAGCTGGCCTACTTCCCCATCTGGAGCTACGCCCACCCGATGGCCATCGAGCTGGCCGACCGTCTGGCCGAGCTGACTCCCGGGGACTGCAACCGCATCTTCTTCACCACCGGCGGATCCGAGGCGGTGGAGTCGGCATGGAAGCTGGCCCGGCAGTACTTCCGTGTCACCGGCCAGCCCGAACGGATGAAGGTGATCAGCCGGAACATCGCCTATCACGGCGCCACCATGGGAGCGCTGTCCATCACCGGGGTGACGGAGATCAAGACGCCGTTCGAGCCACTGGTGGGCGGAGCCGTCAAGGTTCCCAACACCAACTTCTACCGCGCTCCCTACTTCGCCGACGACCTCGAGGCCTTCGGCCGGTGGGCGGCCGACTCGATCGAGCAAGCCATTCTCCAGGAGGGACCCGAGACGGTGGCGGCCGTCTTCCTCGAGCCGGTGCAAAACGCCGGCGGGTGCTTCCCGCCTCCTCCGGGCTACTTCCAGCGGGTCCGCGAGATCTGCGATCGCTACGGCGTGCTGCTGGTTTCCGACGAGGTGATCTGTGCCTTCGGACGACTGGGCCACTACTTCGGCGCCGAGCGCTACGGCTACGAGCCCGACATCGTGACCATGGCCAAGGGCCTGACTAGCGGGTACTCCCCCCTCGGGGCGATGGCGGTCAGCGACCGTCTGGTCGAGCCCTTCTTGGCCGGCGAGAGTTTCCTGCACGGCGTCACCTTCGGTGGACACCCGGTCAGCTCGGCGGTGGCGCTGGCCAACCTGGATGTGTTCGAAAAAGAGGGTCTGCTCGAGAACGTGAGGGAGCACGAGGCCGAGTTCAAGGCGGCGCTCGACACGCTCCGCGACCTGCCCATCGTGGGTGACGTCCGGGGGGCGGGCTACTTCTACGGGATCGAGATGGTGAAGGACAAGGACACCCGCGAGACCTTCGATGACGAAGAGGCCGAACGGCTGCTCCGGGGCTTCCTGTCCGGTGCCCTCTACGAGGCCGGACTCATCTGCCGGGCCGACGACCGGGGCGACCCGGTGGTGCAGCTGGCTCCCCCGCTCACCTGTGGGCCCGAGGAGTTCGAGGTCATGACCTCCATTCTGCGGTCGGTGCTGACCGAAGCGTGGAAGCAGCTCTGAGCCCGTCGGCGTACGGGGAGTACCGACGACTGTCCCTCTGGTGGGACGGGCTCCCTGATCCCCTCGAGATCCGGACGCCCCTGCCCGGCGACCTCGACGTGGACGTGGCCATCGTGGGGGGCGGGTTCACCGGGTTGTGGACGGCCTACTACCTGGCCGAGGCCGACCCCACCCTGCGCATCGCCGTGATCGAACGCGACGTGGTGGGCTTCGGGGCCTCAGGACGGAACGGCGGCTGGTGCTCAGCCCTGTTCGCCGTCCCCGGCGAACGGCTCGACCGGGAGGCCGGGCCCGGGGCCGCCTCGGCCATGCGCCGAGCCATGGTGGCCACAGTCGCCGAGGTGGGCCGCGTGGTGGCCACCGAGCCCATCGGATGCGGGTTCTCCCACGGGGGGACGGTGGTCCTGGCCCGCACGGGGCCCCAGTGGGAGCGGACCCGACGCGAGGTGGCCGCAGCCCGTGCGGCCGGAGTGGGCGAGGACGACCTGCGGATGCTCTCGGCATCCGAGGCGGCGACCATGGTCCGTGCCACCAGCGTGCTCGGTGGCACGTACACGCCACACTGCGCGGCCGTCGACCCGGCTCGCCTCGTGCGTGGCCTGGGCGAGGCGGTGGAGCGGCGCGGGGTGGCTGTCTACGAGCAGACCGAGGCCCGGTCCATCCGACCCGGAGCGGTGGAAACGGCACGGGGCACGGTCCGGGCCGCCACCGTGGTCCGGGCCACCGAGGGCTACACCCGCACACTCCGGGGCGAGGAGCGCACCCTCGTTCCGGTGTACTCGCTGATGATCGCCACCGAACCTCTGCCGGACTCCTTTTGGAACAGCGCCGGCCTGGCCCGGCGGGAGACCTTCGCCGACCACCGCCACATGATCATCTACGGCCAGCGCACCGAGGACGGTCGGATGGCCTTCGGCGGGCGCGGCGCGCCCTACCACCTCGGCTCGTCCATACGACCGGAGTACGACCGGGACGGCGGGGTGCACGAGGCCCTGCGCCACACGCTGGTCGACCTGTTCCCGGCCCTGGCCGACGTCGGGATCACCCACCGGTGGGGAGGTCCACTGGGTATCGCCCGTGACTGGTTCGCCTCGGTGGGACTCGACACCGAGACCGGGGTGGGGTGGGCCGGTGGCTACGTGGGGGACGGCGTCTCCACCACCAATCTGGCCGGACGGACCCTCCGGGACCTCATCCTGGGGCGGGACACCGAGCTGACGGCGCTGGCGTGGGTCGGCCACCGGTCCAGACGGTGGGAGCCCGAGCCGCTCCGCTACCTCGGCATCAACGCCGGTCTCCGTCTGGCTGCACGGGCCGACCGGGCCGAAGAGCGGTCCGGACGGGCCTCCTGGCACGCGGCGGCCCTCGACCGGATGCTCGGCGGCTAACGCAGAGGTCCTCAGTCCTTGTCAGTCCTTGTCAGTCCTTGTCGGGACGGAGGATCTCGGGGAATACCCCTGGGCGGCCGACGAGGCGGTCTGGCCGCCCCCCGGCCCACGCAGGAGCCAGGCGGCGCCGACGGCGAGGACCGTGCCGATGAGGGGACCGACGACGTACACCCAGTAGCTGGTGAAGTCCATGCCGACGAGATCAGGGCCGAGGGTGCGGGCGGGGTTCATCGACGCCCCCGACAGCGGGCTGGCCCACAGCCCGGCCAGTGCCACATAGCCCCCGACCCCGAGGGCTCCAAACAGCCCCACCTGTTGTGCACCCGAGGCCGTCCCCAAGATCACGCTGACCAGTCCCATGGTCAGTGCGGCCTCGATGAGCATGGCGTCCAGCGCCGAACTCCTGGCCGCGGGGTAGTTCGATCCGTACTGCGCCGAAACGTGGATCACGGACTGGAGGAACCACGCGGCCAGGACGGCCCCGGCGAGTTGGACCGTGATGTAGCCCGGGACCCGTCGCCAGCGGAAGTCGCCGCGAAGGGCGAAGCCGAGGCTGGCGGCGGGGTTGAGATGGGCACCGGAGACCCTGCCCATGAACAGGATGACGGCCATGACCATCAGACCCGGCGCCACTACGGCCGCCGAGCGGCCGATGGAGCCGGGGAATGCCTTGTCCATCATGCCCCCGCCTGCAGCCACCATCACCAGCAGAAAGGTACCGAACAGTTCGCCGAAGAGGCGGCGCCACTCCCGCCGGGGGTTGTCGAAGTCCCGGATCGTCTCGACCAGTCGCTGTTCGGCGCTCTGAATGGCGAAGTGACCGTCGCCCGGGCTGTCCCCGCTGAATCTCACACCGGGAAGTTCGCGTTCCTTCATCGACTGATCACCGCACCAGGGTACTGACGGAAACCCCGCGATCGAAGGAATCCACCGTCGACCGGCCCACCGGCTTCTCATTGTTCTTTCACGGCCAAGTAAAGATCTGAGCCGGGCCCGGGATACCCGCCCGGGCAAGTAGAACAGGGGAAGCCCTCCCGCTCGACCGACGAGGGCGACTGTTGTGACCGTCACTCTGGTATCCCAACCGTGTCCACCCACCCCACCACGGAGCGTGGTCGGTAAGTTGGATGCCGGGCCGGGCGGGGCGGCCGGCATCGCAGTACGGGACGCCTCGCTTCCTCGGCCCGAGGGGCATCGTTCACCATCGCATCAGCGTTCGGTACGGCTCATTCCGGATGGTTCGGCGGTGGTTTCCCGACGCGATCGGACCCCATCGCGGCTACCTCGAACTCGCCCTTGGCGCGTTCCGATGGGACCGGGCACCGCTCTACTCCACCGACCATCATCGCGAGAACCGGGGAACCCGGACGACCTCACAGCCGCTGACCCATAGGGCCGCGGGGAGCGCTCCCCGGAGTCCCCACAGACGCCCGGGGGGCCGCCTCGGCTCGTCGGGAACGCCCCGGGGCCGCCCGAGCCACGAAGGCCGTCTAGGGCTGGTCGCGTATGGTTCGGGCCGGATCGGGGCCACTCGGGGCTACCCGAGCCACGAAGGGCCGTCTAGGGCTGGTCGCGTATGGTTCGGGCCGGATCGGGGCCACTCGGGGCTACCCGAGCCACGAAGGGCCGTCTAGGGCTGGTCGCGTATGGTTCGGGCCGGATCGGGGCCACCCGGGGCTACCCGAGCCACGAAGGGCCGTCTAGGGCTGGTCGCGTATGGTTCGGGCCGGATCGGGGCCACCCGGGGCTACCCGAGCCACGAAGGGCCGTCTAGGGCACCGTCGCGGCTGGCTCGGACCGGTCAGTACGACCGGCGGCCACCCGGAGGCCTCCCGGGGCCACGAAGGGCCGTCCAGGGGCGGTCGCGGCTGGCTCGGGCTGGTCGGGGCCGGTACCACCGTTCCGACCAGTTTCGGCGCACCTGGTTGGCCAGACGGCTCAGTGGTGGATCAGGCTGAGCCAAAGAAGGGGGCGCCAAAGGAGAAGACCCCTCCGTCCCAGCCGACCAGCCAGTAGCCACCGGTGGCCGCGTCGACCGCCACTCCCGTCACCGGAGCGTTGAGTTTCATCTGGGCCGCCCCCCCTTGGAACAGGGCTGAACCGAAGGCAAAGACCCCTCCGTCCGCGGCCACCTCCCAGTACCCCTGGCCCCCGGGGGCGGCCGCCATGGCCACCACCGGAGCGTTGAGCTCCTGGCCGACCACGCTTCCGTACGAGGCTGCGTCGCCGAACCGGGTGATGGCTCCGTTGGAGGCCACCAGCCAGTACCCACCCCCGTCGGCCGTCCGCGCCATCCCGACGATCGGGGATTTCAGTGTCCGGTAGGCCGAGCTGCCGTAGAAGCCAGCATCCCCGAAGGCAAAGACCCCCCCGTCTGCGGCCACCAGCCAATAGCCGTTACCGTCGGCGGTCGACGCCATCCCGACCACCGGTGCGTTGATGGTCCGGACGGCCATGCTGCCGTAGAAGGTGGCGTCTCCGAACGAGAAGACCCCCCCGTCTGCAGCCACCAGCCAATAGCCGTTACCGTCGGCGGTCGACGCCACGCCCACGACGGGGGCGTTCAGTGTGAGCGTTGCCGTTGATCCATAGTTGACCGCCGCACCGCGGGCCGAGACGGCGCCGGATTCGTTCACCAACCAGTAGCCGGTTCCCTGGGGGTTCGATGCGATCCCGGCCACGGGGGCCGGGAACCCACCCGACAACGACACCGCAGCCGTCGGCGTCGAGGACACCTCGGTCGATGGCTGAGACGATCCGACGACGCTGACCGCCCTCACCACGAAGAAGTACGTGGTACCGGCCCGGAGGTTGGGCACCACATAGGCCAGCCGGGTGATCGGAGCACTGTTGACCGGTTCCGCGCCCTCCGCTCCCGGGGTGGTGGCCAGATAGACGTTGTAGCCGGACAGGGGTGAGGTTCCGCTCGAGAGAGGAGCCGCCCAGCTGAGCTGGACCGAATCTCGTCCGATGCCCGCCCTCACGGTCATCGGCGGGCTCGGCGGGGTCCCGGACACCGTCGGGGCGGCGGGAACGGTGACGGTCTGGCCCGTCGTCGTCGAGGTGCTGGTCTTGATCGGCGTCGTGGTCGTGGTCGTGGTCGGCAAATGAGGAATGGTGGTGGTGGTGGTGGTGGTGGTGGTGTTCGATTTCGAACTGCCGCTGGCTCCGGCAGATCCCGTGGCGGGGATGGTCGGCGAGGGTGTCACGGCAAGATCCGGCAGCGTGGAGGAAGGACTGATCGGCGCTGAGCCCTGCGACCCCTGACCGCCGGAGGAACTACTCGTAGTGGTCGCGCTCTGGAGGGCGAACACCACCGCCACGATGATGGCGAGGCCGGCCACCGTGGCCGCGAAGAACCAACCTGCGTGACGGTCGGGGCGGGCGGCATCGCCCGTCAACCAACGCAACCACTTCTTCACGCCCTGCCCCGACTCTTCAACTGCGCCCCTTCATCGACACTGCAACTTCATCGGGCTCCGTCCGTCGGACCCCTGCCGCCCATCGTTTCGACGACGTCGGCGTTGGTGAGTCCTGGTACCCGAGTTCACGACCTACCAATCAGGCGAAGTATACCGACGGCAATTTCGCATCGGATAGGGAGACGGAGAGTTTGGCCGAACACCACCACGCAATGCGTTCGCGTCTCTGGGCGCCCACCGCCGACGGGCTCACACCTTCGGTCCTGGTGACCCAGCACCGTCGGGATGACGACGTTCGGAGCGACGGCACCCGCGCTGGTGCTCCCTGGTGTGACCACTCCCCTGGCTCCGGTGTGGCCACGGTGCATCTACTTGCCCGGGTAGGTTTCCTACTTACCCAGGCAAGCTCTAAGCTGTTATGTCGACGAGCACGATCGAGCGGAGGTATTGCGACATGGCCGGTGAACGGAAGAAGGCCAGCAGTGCCGGGCGGGAGCTCGGGCGGCTCGGGGCGAAGAAGGGAGGCCTCGCCCGCGCCCGGGCACTCACGCCGGCCGAACGGAGTGAGATCGCCCGTCGCGCCGTCCGGGCCCGCTGGGCGAAGTCGGGCAAAGTCCTCGCCGCACCGGTCGGCGGCGCCCCCACCGCGGACGGGCTACCACGATCCCTCTTCCACGGGCATCTGACCATGGATGGCGTCGGCCTCGAGGGCCACGTCCTGAGCGACGGGCGACGAGTACTCGAGGACGAAGGTGTTCACGAGGCGTTCACCGGAGAAGAGGCGCCGGACACGCTCGACCGAATTCTCCGCAAGCTTCCCCGGGGATCCGGCCTCGCCGGCTTTCCCTCGGTGGTGTTCCGCAGGCCGGCGCTACCGGACCCGGCATCCGGCTACGAGGCAGCCACCGTCGCCGCCATGTGCGAACTGCTCCTGTGCGCTCGGGCCGCGGGCCCCTTGAAGAAGCAGCCCGCTCGGGCCGCGGCGGTAGCCGAGACCCTCCTCCGGTCCACGGCCACTGCCGGAATCGTCGGGCTGGTGGATGACGCCACCGGATACGGCGCGCTGCGGGCCCGGCAGTCCACCCAACGGACCGTGGAAGCACTGATCGCCGAGGACATCGACCGTTGGGCGGAGCGCTTTCCCAAGGAGTTCTGGCGGGAAGTGGCACGAATCGAGGGCGCTCCCTCGTCGAAGGTCCAGACCATCGGATGGGCCCGCTACGTCGTCCCATTTGTCGCTGACGCTGTGGACCCCGACGTCGGACGCGAGCTTCGCCGGACAGCCCATGACCCTGCTTTCCGACCCACCATCCACCAGTGGCTACTCGAGGTGGGCGGAGCGCGCCTCGATGGAGCGATGGCCTCGATTCTGGCCGGCATGCACGAGTGCCGTGACCGGGCCGAGTTCGACGCCCGTTTCGCCAAGGTTCTCGACAAGGCCCCGTCCCGCAGCCGACTCCCCGAAGGCATCGGCTGACCGGCCGGCCGGGCGCCTCAGGCAGCCTCGACGGGGCGGTTGTCCTCGTCGACCACGACGACCGAGGGTTGGTGGGCGCCGAGCTCGCCGTCCTCCAGGTCGACGTAGGTGACGATGATCACCAGATCACCGACCTGGGCCAGGCGTGCTGCCGCCCCGTTCAGGCAGATCTCGCCCTCGTCACCCTCGATGGCGTAGGTCTCGAGCCGCGATCCGTTGTTGAGGTTGTACACCGAGACCTGCTCGTTGACCACAATGTCGGCGGCCTTCATGAGGATGGGGTCGATGGAGATGGAGCCCACGTAGTTGAGATCGGCATCCGTGACCCGTGCCCGGTGGATCTTCCCGTTCATCATCCTTCGCCGCACAGCCACTCCCCTCTCCGACGTTCACACAACGCGGACCCTGAGGACCCGCCCGACCCGTCCACTGTAGTGCACGACCCCATTTTCCCGGTCCCCCGCGCCGGTCATGCGAACCGGTTCCCTGCGTCACCGACCCGGCTCCGCCAACGCTCCGAGGGCGTAGTCGTTGGCCGGCTGAGGCCACAGCTCGGCGACGGCACGACGATGGAGGCGTGACGTCAGCTGCGGAGTCGGGCGTACTCGATGGCCCGGTTCACGATCACCTCATCCGCCTTGGACAGCGATCCGGTGTCGCAGGGCGGCTCAGGGTCGTACTCGATCATCAGCTGAGCGGCCTGGGCCGCGGTGGCGTCAACCAGCAGCTGCACCAGGCGCAGTGCCATGTCGATCCCGCTGGAGACCCCTGCCGCCGTGATGATCCGCTCGTCGACGTGTTCCACCACGCGTGCATCGGTCGGGATGGCGCCGGTGGCCGCCAACTCGGGGTAACAGGCCCAGTGGGTAGTGGCGGTGAGGCCGTCGAGGAGCCCTGCCGCACCGAGCACCAGCGACCCGGTGCAGACCGAGGTGGTCAGCCTGGTGCTGGCGTGGGCACGGCGCACCCACGCCAGCACCCGTTGGTCGTCGATCAGCTGGCGGGATCCGGCACCTCCGGGGACGACGACGACGTCGGGATCCGGAAACTCCTCGAAGGTGCCGTCCACGGTCAGGCCCAAGAGCCCGTTCTCGGTCCTGACCTCGCCGCACCGGTGACCGATGAACGTCACGTCGACCGAGGGGATGCGCTGGAGGACCTCGTAGGGACCGACGGCGTCGAGCGCGGTCACCCGTGGAAAGAGGGGGATGACCACCTGCAGGGTGTCGTTCATGCTGATCTCCTCTCGGTGCCTCCGGTGCGGAAGCGGCGACGGTACGCGTCGGGGGCGACGCTGAGCCTGCGATGGAAGGCCCGGCGCAAGGTCTCGGCGGAGCCGAAGCCACAGCCGGACGCAATCACCTCGAGCGTGTCCGTCGTAGATTCGAGCGCCCGTCGGGCCGCCTCCAGGCGGACCCGCTCCACGAACCGACCCGGGGTCTCCCCCACCTCTTCGGTGAAGACCCGCGTGAAGTGGCGCACGCTCATGGCCGCCGCCGCGGCCAGGGCCGGTAGGCGGTGGTCACCGGCCGGGGCCGACTCCACGAGGGACTGCACGGCCCTCACGGTGGACCGCTCGGCCCGGGGCACCCACACCGGCGAGGAGAACTGGGTCTGGCCGCCGGGCCGGTGGAGGAACATCACCAGCCAGCGGGCGACGGTCTGGGCCACATCCCCACCGAGATCCTCCTCCACGAGAGCCAGGGCCAGATCGATGCCGGCGGTTACCCCGGCACTGGTCCAGTACTTCCCGTCACGGATGTAGATGGGGTCGGCATCCACCTCGAGACCCGGGTACTCAGCGGCCAACTGCTCGGCCGACGCCCAGTGGGTGGTGACACGCCTGCCTTCGAGCAGGCCGGCCTCGGCGGCGATGAATGCTCCGGTGCACACCGTGGCCACCCGCCGGCAGCGGGGAGCGGTGACCGAGATCCACGCCATCAGGGCGGTATTCGACCGGGCCGTCCGGGCCTGATCTCCGCCGGGGAGTACCAGGGTGTCGATGGGCTCGCCCGGGGCAGGCAGGGGCTCGGTGTCCAGAACCACCCCACTGCCCGAACGGACCGGTCCACCGTCTCCCGACACCAGGTGAACCGAATACCCGGATCGGGCCCCATCGGCAACCCTCGTGGCCCCGGCGAAGACCTCGAACGGCCCGACGGCGTCGAGGGACTGGATGCCAGGGTAGGCCACGATGACCACGGTGCGGGTGCGCATGGGTTCCACCCTGATCCGTTTCCGCTATGGCGTCAATGACATAACTCCCACCATTTAGGCCATACCCGTTCGGACGGCGGGCGCTGGTCGGGACGGACAGTGGGCGAGGATGAGGTTCGGGAGGACATGGCGCCCACCCACCGGCTCGGGGCCCGGCGCCTCCTATCCTGAAGGCTGCGATGCCGGTCGGCACCGTCACGAGGAACAGGGGGACGACAATGGCGATCCGGGTCATCCAATGGGCTACCGGCGGCGTGGGGCGTGCCGCCGTGGCCGGCGTGGTCGCCCATCCCGAGTTGGAACTGGTGGGGTGCTGGGTCCACAGCCCCGACAAGGCAGGCCGGGACGTTGGGGAACTGTGCGGGATCGGAGCACTGGGCGTTCTGGCCACCGATGATGTCGATGCGCTGGTGGCCCTCGACGCCGAATGCGTCATCTACTCGCCGATCATGGCCGATCCCGCCGTAGTGGCACGGCTGCTGGCATCGGGCAAGAACGTCGTCACGCCGCTCAACTGGTTCTTCCCTGCCGGCCGTGACGAGTCCGTCATCGACGAGGCCTGCCGACAGGGAGGCTCGACCGTACACGGCACCGGGATCCACCCTGGCGGGATCACCGAACGGTTCCCGCTGGCCGTTTCGGCACTGTCGCAGTCGATCACCCATGTCCGCGCCGAGGAGTTCTCGGACATCCGCAGCTACGACGCACCGGCGGTGGTCGGCGACATCATGCTGTTCGGCAAGACGCCCGAGGAGGCGGCCTCTTCCATGATGCCCGCCATCCTCGGCGACGGGTTCTGCCAGTCGGTGGCCATGGTGGGCCACGCCCTGGGATTCGCCCTCGACGCCGATCTCTCCGTGTCCCACGAGGTGGCGTTGGCCACCGCCACGATCGACTCGCCCATCGGGCCCATCGCTCCGGGCCACATCGCCGCCCAGAAGTTCTGCTGGGAGGCGACCGTGCGGGGGACACCGGTGATCACCGTCCGCACCAACTGGTTCATGGGTCAGGAGCATCTCGAACCGGCCTGGACCTTCGGACCCGCGGGCGAACGGTTCGAAGTCGAGGTGACCGGTGACCCCACCAGCCGGGTGACCTTCCACGGGTGGCATCCCGCCTCCATCGAGGCCGGCCTGGTGCGCAACCCGGGGATCGTGGCCACGGCCACCCACTGCGTGAGCGCGGTGCCGGCCGTGGTGGCGGCCGAGCCGGGGATCCGCACCTATCTCGATCTCCCCTCCTACTCCGGTCGGGCCGCCGCCCATCTGCGCTGACCGGCCTGCCCGGCGGCACCGGGAACGCCCGGCGGCCGGTCAGGTCACCGTGGGACGAATCCGGTCCTCCAAGAAGTCGACGACGGCCTCGGAGAAGGCGTCGTTACGGTCGCCGGCGATCATGTGGGCGGCACCGTCGACGGCCACCACGGTGACCTCGGGGATTCGAGCCACCAGGTCGTCGACGCCTTCCTGGGACACCACGTCGGAGAGCATGCCGTGGACCAGCATGGTGGGTACGTGGATGTTGCTCATGGCCACATCCAGCAGGCCGATGAGACGGTCGGGCACCACCTCGGTCCGGTCCTGGAAGATGAACTTCGGGTCCCAGTGCCAGTACCACCGGTCGTCGCGCTGGCGGAGCACCTTCTTCAGCCCCTCGGGGTTAAAGGTCCTCGTCCGGTTGGGCGTGTAGCCGGCGATGGCGGCGGCGGCATCCTCGAGGGTGTCGAAACCGTCCACGCCCGACTGCATGAAGGTCGCGATGCGCTGAATGCCCTCATCGTTGGTCTTGGGGGTGATGTCCACCAGGATCAGTCCGGAGGACACCACCCGGTCGCTCGTCCCCTCGGCCAACATGGCCGACATCCCACCCAACGAGGCACCGACGAGTACGGGTGGGCGGCCCAGGGCATCGGCCACCGCCACACAGTCGGCACAGAATGCCGTGAAGGAGTAGTCGCCGTTGGGTGCCCAGTCACTCTCGCCGTGACCCCGCAGGTCGAGGGCGACCGTCCGCCACCCGTTCGCAGCCACCGTCTCAGCCGTCCTCCCCCAGGCGTGGCGGGTCTGGCCCCCGCCGTGGAGAAAGAGCACGGGCCAGGCGTCGGGTTCCCCCCGGACATCAGCCACGAGGTGCATGCCCTCGAAACCGTCGAACACGACCCGCTCGGAATCCATGGCTCCATGGTCGCAGAGCCGGACACGATCGGTAAACCTCGAGCCGGCAGCCGGCGGCCGGGACCATTCATCCCGGTCCCCGTCGAACGGCGGGTTACTGTCGTTGCTTGAGCCTGGTCCTCACCTTCGCTGCCTACGCCTTCGGGGCGGTCACCGGTCTGGCCGTCCATCGGGCCGGGCCCCGACTACGCGCCGGCTGGCCGATCTACCTGCGGATCCAACTGGCCGCCACCGCCGCGCTGATCGGTCTGTTCTCGGCCTGGCGCCTCACCGCACCCCGCCAGATCGTGGCTCCTCTGGTCATGGCGGCCGCCGGAGGGGTCCTGCTCGTGTCGTCCTACCTCATCCGCCGGGGCCGGAGCACCGGACTGGCCCAGTTGGAGGCGTGGGCCGCCTTCCCCAACTCGACCTTTTGGGTCCTCCCCATCGGTGGCGCACTGGTCGGACCGGCGGCCAGCGTGGTGGCAGGGCTGACCAACGCCGCTTACGCCGTCCCCACCGCGGTGTGCGTCCATCTGCTGCGCCGGGACGCCCCCATCCACCAGCGTCACTCCACCAGTTGGGTCGACCAGTCCATGCTGGTGGCGGTGGGCGTGGGTCTGCTCCTGCACCTGACCGGACCGGCCCCGTCGGCGTCGCACTGGGTACTGGTGGTGGCCGGTCCGTTGCTGGCCTTCGTGGGCGCCGCCCTCTATACCGGCTCGGTCTTCCATCCCCACAACGCCACCGTCAACCGGGAACGGGACGACGGGTTGCGGTTCCTCTTCCTGACGGCCATCCGGGTCGCGTTCCTCACGGCCGTGGTCATCGTCACGCAGTCGACGGCGGTGGCGGTGGTCGCCGTCCTGTCGGCGTTCGGTCCCCCGGCCTTCAACCCACCCCAGCAGTCGGTCCTCTACGGCTACCGCTCGGGCGTGGTGATGGTGGCCGCGCGGTGGGGTTGGATCTTCCTCCCGGTGGGCCTGGTGTTGGCGCTGCTGCTGCGCTGAACGGCGAAGTGTGCCCGGGATCCTCGGGGCCCGAGAAGCCGGATCTCGTGCCGAACGGATACGGTCTGTCCTGTCCATGTCGGACGGCAGCCAAAGGGGGACGCGATGCAGTCGTTGCTGTGGGGCGTGAGGTCCGACGGGTGGGAGTCGCCGGACCCCTCCAACCAACTGTTGGCCGGACTGGCCAAGGTGCCGATGCGGCTGGTCGAGGGGGACGAGCCGCGCGCCCTGCACCCCGACTGGGTGGTGGCCAAGACCCGCCTGGCCGGAATCTGCGGCTCTGAGGCCAAGCAGATATTCGGCGACTTCGACGAGAACTACAGCGACAGTGCCATGATCTCGTTCTTCTCGGCGCCGGTGGTCATGGGACACGAGGTGGTGGCCACGGTCAGTGAACTCGGCTCGGACGTACGCAGCCTCGAGATCGGTCAACGGGTCGTCCTCAATCCATGGCTCTCCTGCGTCCCGCGGGGCATTGACCCGCCGTGCGGCTCGTGCCGGGACGGGGACCTCAGCATCTGCTGGCACTTCACCGGAGGACCACTGGCAGCCGGGCTGCACACTGGAACCTGCCGGGACGCCCCCGGAGGATTCGCGGACTTCTTCCCGGCCCACGAGTCGATGCTGTTCCCGGTGCCCGACGGGGTGAGCGACGAGGTAGCCGTACTGGCCGACCCCTTCTCGGTGTCGCTCCACTCGGTTACCCGGAATCCGCCGCCACCGGGCGGTCGGGCTCTCGTCTACGGGGCGGGGGCCCTCGGGACCACAGCCACGGCCATCCTGCGGGCCCTCTACCCCGACGTGGAGGTGATGGTGGTGGCCGGACATCCGGCCCAGGCCGAACTGGCCCGGTCGCTCGGGGCCGAGGTCGTGGGTTCGGAGCCGGCCCTGTCGGTCATCGAAACGGCGGCGGCATGGTCCGGCGGCGTGCTGCAGCCCCTCAAGATCGGCCTCCCCATGGCCCACCCGGGCGGGATCGACGTGGTCTACGACACCATCGGGTCCACCGAGACCTCCGAGGTGGGGGTCCGTCTGCTGCGTGCCCGCGGCACCATGGTCAAGAGCGGTGTGAACCCGCCGGAGCGGTGGGAGTGGTCGCCGCTGTACTTCAAGGAGCTCCACTGGGTTGGATCGAACGCCTTCGGCATCGAGGAGGTGGAGGGTGTCCGCAAGCACGCCATGCTCCACTTCCTCGACCTGGTCCAATCGGGCCGGATCGACCTGTCCGGCATGCTCACCCACTCGTTCCGGCTCTCCGAGTGGCGGGACGCCTTCGTGGCCCTCGCTACCCAGGACCAGTCGAACGCCATCAAAGTGGCCTTCGACTTCCGCTGACACCAGTTCCGTCATTCCGGCGGTGGGCCAGGTTGCCGGTCGCCACCCCGGTGTCAGGTGTCGGCTATCCGTCAGGTTGTCGGTCGCACAGTGATGTGTTGGAGTTCGATCATCAACGGGATCAGAAAGCCGATGTAGGCGTTGGTCAGCGTGTAGTCCGATGTGGGACCGTGGGTGACCATCTCGTCGAGATCGATGATCGTCACCCGGTCGTCTCGCTGCTGGTAGGCCTTGGCCCGGTCGAGGATGGTGACCAACTCCTTGCGTGAGGCGACCTCCAGTCCGAAGTGGTCGAGGCGGGGGGCCCGCAAGAAGTCGTCGGAGGCGGGCAATAGGTAGAGGAACTGACGCATCGCACCGGTGTAGAGGATGAGTGGGTTGCCCCGCTCGGTGCTGTTGTCGCCCTCGGACCACCCGAACACCTCACCGAAGAAATCGAGCAGCGCGGCCCGGCCCGACTCGTCGAGCACGGTGGCATCGACGCTGATGGCCACATGGTTGATGACCGGGCGCATGGGATCGGGCACGGTCAGGTCGACTCCGGGTTGACGAGGACCTTGCCCGGAATCTCCCCCCGGGCCAGACGTTCCATGGCATCCATCACACCGCCGAGCGGGATGTCCTCCGGCTCGAGGAGCAGGTCGATGGGTAGGGCCCCCCCGTCGAGCAGGTTCAGGGCGGGCTGGAATCCTGCGGCACTGTAGTTGTACGTGCCCATGACCTCGAGCTCGAGGATGATCATCCGGTTCTGATTGACCGGCACCGGTTCCGCTCCGGTGCCGACGAAGACCAGCGTGCCGGCCCGATCCAGGTTGGCCAATGCCTGTTCGCCTGCCCGGGCGCTCCCGGAACACTCGAAGGCCACGTCCACCGGCTCGGGCACCAGCGTGCCGGTCGGCGGCACCGCCAGATCGTCGGGCCGGACCGTACGGGCCCCCAAGGCACGGGCACGCTCTCGCCGCAGTCCGGATGGCTCGCTGACGGTGATGTCGGTCACGCCGAGCGCCATCAGGACCGACACGATGATCAGCCCGATGGGTCCACCGCCGGTCACCAGAACCCGGTCGTCGGTCCCCACGCCGGCCAAATCCACGGCATGGAGGGCGATGGCCGTCGGCTCGGCCAGGGCCGCCGCCCTCAGATCCAACGAGTCGGGGATGACCAGGGTGCCGGACTCACCCACCACGGTGTACCGGGCGAAGGCACCGCGCGATGTCCCGCATGTCGGATGCCCCGCGCCCGAGGCACACCGAGGGACGGCCCCGACGGCACGGCCGGCAGGTCCCACATCCCGGGGCGGGCGAGAAGACCACGCGTGTACCCGGAGGACGATCCGAGGCGGCCCCGTGCCCACCGACCACGGTTCCCGACCACTCGTGGCCGAGGATGGCCCCGGGCACGGCGTACCGGCCGAAGACCAGATGGAGGTCGGATCCGCAGATCCCACACTCGGCCACTTCGACCAGCAGCTCGCCCGGACCCGGTTCGGGCACCGGGACCTGGCCCAGGGCGATCCGCCCATCGCCCTCGTAGATGGCGGCATTCATCACATCCGATGGCACGGCGGTCATCGTACGGCACCGAACGGGCGCTTCGCGGTGGACCGCTGGACCGTCAGGATCGAACCGGGCTCCCGAACCGGACAGTGTCGGGTGGGAGCCGATCCGGGTCCGGGCTACTTGAAGACGTGGTTGACAGCCTTGGTGGCCCACGTGGGCAGCTTGGCCTTGATGGTGGTGCCCTGAGCAGACGTCAGCTTGTGGTTGGCCACGGCTTGGTCGACCCGGGCATCTGCCGCGCTGACCAGCGCGTTGACCACCGTCTGGACACTCACCCCGTGCTCACCGGCCACCTCGGCCACCGACTTGCCGGAACGCAGCTCGGTGACCAGGTCCTGTGTCGTGACCCCGATGGTCTTGGCGCTGATGGCGGCCCCCTCCCGACGGAGCCGGCGACGGTGGGCCCGAAGCCAGGCACGAACCTTGGGGTGGCCGGCCGGTGTCGTGGCTGTGGCCGTGTTGGCGGAGGTGGTCGGCGTCGCAGCCGACGCGGTCCCCATGGACACGGCACCACCCAACAACACTCCGGCGACGATGACGGGGGCGACGATTTTCTTCAACATGCCAGGACTCCTTCTGGGCGGGACTACCCAGGAAGATTCGCACGCCAACGTAGAAATTACATGGTGAAAGTGTGAGGATTGTGTGAGGGCCGTCCCGGACAGGCGGGCCAGACCGGCCGTCCCGAACAGGATTCGGTCGTAGGCCCCACGGTACGATGCGCCGATGGACGCCAAGGAGATGTGGGGAGTACTCAGGCCCGAGGTACTGCAGCGGATCGTGGTGGTCTCACCCCACTTCGACGACGCCGCCATGGGGGCGGGCCTCCTGCTGCTGAGCTATCCGGCCAGCACCGTGATCACCGTGCTGGCCGGTGAGCCGCCCGCCTATCCCGACGAGGTCTCGCCGTGGGACGCCCTCGGTGGATTCCAAAAGGGCGACGACGTGGTCGCCGTCAGGCGTCAGGAGGACTTGGCCGCCATGGCCAGACTCGGAGCCTCGCACGTCTGGCTCGACTTCCCCGACCATCAGTACCTCGCGCCAGAGGATCGACCGACCCCCGAACAGGTGGCTCCGGCTTTGGAAAAGGCGGTCCGAGCCAGTAGGGCCACCTCGGTATTCCTGCCCATGGGTATCGCCAATCCCGATCACGAGTTGAGTCACCAGGCCGGCCTCCTGGTCCGTTCGGCCATCGGAGACAGCGACGGGGCACCAGCCTGGTTCTGTTATGAGGACCAGGGTTACAAGCACCTGCCCGGCATGTTGGCCTGGCGGATCTCCAAGCTGTTCCGCAGTGGGCTGTGGCCCACACCGGCCATCGTGCCGGTGGGTATGGACCTGGAGGGAAAGACCGCCGCCATCATGGAGTACGTCACCCAGGTGGCGCCGCTGGAACAGGACCACATGCTGACGGAACGCCTCGAGGGCCACGTTCCTGAGCAGTACTGGCGTCTAGCACCGCCTCCGCCCGGTTGGGAGGGACTGATCGACGCTTGACTGTCGGGACTGATGGCCCGGTGCTGCCGGGATCCGGATCGACTCCGAGAGGACCGTCCCCCTGACCACGGGCGAATCGGACCCCGTACGTCCGTGGTCTGACGGCCGCCGGCCCTGCCGTCAACCAGCCAGCTTCATCAGCTGGCTGAGCGGAATGGTCTCGTTGGCCGGGGGCGCCGAGATCGCCACAGGAGTGCCGTAGTCGCTGAAGCCCAACGACTCATTCACCGTCACGGTCCCCGCGCTGCCGGCCGTCTCGTCCACGGCGTAGCTCGCTCCGGCCAGCTCACCGCCACCATCGATGTAGACCTTCTCCGATCCGCCGTGCACGGTCACCTGGGAGACCGACTGCTTCAGCCAGGCGGGGAGGTCGGCGCTGTCGATCTCCCGTTGGATGACGGCCGGGTTGAGCGTCACCGAGTATTCGTGGACCGGCTGCCCGTCAAGCGTGGTTTCACCCATGTCGGTCACGGTGTTGCCCTGCAGGGCGAGAGCGTGGAGCATGGCCAGGGGATCACCTCCGAGTCCGGTCCCACTTTGACCCGCGGCTTGGGTGAGCGAGGAGAGATCGATGGACACCCACGATTTTTCCGGTGCGAGCTGACTGATCTGGGGCAGTCCTTCGTAGACGATGCCGGCCAGATAGACAGCCTGCTCATTGACCTGCTGGCCCGCGGCATTGACTGTCAGGTTCAGGGATACGGCGCTGTTGGTGAAGTCGACCGAGCCTGTGCCGCTGAACGTTGCCGTGGTGCCAGCCGCCACAACGGAGCCGGTCGCACTCACTGCGGCGGTCTTCCCGGCGATAGCCGTGTCGACGGCGCTGATGACCGCGGCATCGGCATCGGAATCCCCACTGTGGGCCTCCACCACCACGGTGGCGATCATGGCCACCAGGACGACCGTTGCCACCGAGAGGATGACGGGTCGCCTGCGCCCTCGCTTTGCCGGGAGTGGCGAAGGATCCGGCATGCCGGTGACCGGGTGGGAGGCTGATGTGGGAGGGAATCCCGTCGGAGCCGTCGCTGGCGGGTACGAGGCCGGACGTGCTTCGGGCGGATACCACTGTCCGTCGGACGCCAACCACCAACCCGTCCCGTGCGTCGCGTCACCCATGTCTGCCCCTCCCACCGTGCGGGATCCCGGGTACGGTCGCTTCCGCCCGGGCCTCGGCTCACCAGAATAGTTCCCGTCGCCCCGACATGGACAGACCAAATTTACCCATTGTCCACCCAGGTGACGGCCGGACCCGTGCCCACAACGTGACGGCCTACGGCGACGGACTGGCCTCGGAGGGTCGTGTGCCGGGCCGGTCCATGCCGTCGAGCACCGCCGGAAGCCCCCGTTCGAGCATCTTCCTCCTCACCGGGCCGAGGATCAGCCTCGCCACGACGAACCCGCCGATGCCGGTGAAGCCGGGGTGCTCGTAGGTGAAGCGGGTGCCGCCGTCGTGTGGCTCGAGCCGGTAGAACATCGTGTCCGGTAAACGCCGGACGGCTTACCTGGTTGGCGGGACCGGTCAGGAAGAGGTGCTGACGCCCCCGATGCCTGGTCGGCTCACTCGTGCCGCCCAGGCATCACCGTGCGACTGGCGGCCACCGGTCTTCGTTGCCACGTGTCGAGGCATCCGTTCGAACAGAACAGCACCGGTCGTCCGTCGCTGTCGACCGCGCGTTCCTCGGCCGTACTCTCAGAGATCGGAAGACCGCAGATGGGATCGTGTGTCACACCCACCGACGGGGCGACGACACCGATGCTTGCCGCCTGTACCGGCCTGTCCACACCCCGCAGTGCGATGTCCCTATGGGCGACCGCGGTACCCCATCGGGGCAGCGCATCCATGACCGACGGTACGGCAAGGGACTCACCGCCCACGGCTAGGTCACACAGCCGGGCGGCGACATTCACACAGTGGCCGATGTAGTCGTCGCCCTCCATCAGGATCACGTCGCCCGACGTGATCCCCGATCGGATCGAGACGGTCTGGACCGGGCCTGCGACCTCACAGACGACATAGTGCAGTTCGAGAATGGCGGCCAACAGCGGCTGGGTCTCCACACACACGAGCATGACCCCGTCGCCCAACCATTTGGCGATGCGCACCCCGCGCCGGGCACAGATGTCGCGCAGGAGCGCTCGGAACGCCGTGAGCACTTCGACGGCCTTCTCGTCACCATCGTGCTCGGTGAGTGATGTGAAGCCCGAGACATCGACGAAGGCGAAACTCCGGTGGACCCGCACCGCACGATCGTGTCACGCCAGGTGGGGCAGAGCAACGCTCTCGGGATCGGGCTGATCGGTTCGGCCGTCCGGGATCCGCAACTGTCGACCCGCGGAGGGTTCAGGCGCCTTCGGGCCGAGCGGGGTCGATGCCCGGGGAGCCTCGTGCCCCTTGGAGGCGGAGCGGCACATCCCTTCGATGCGAACCTCTGCACCGGATGCGGCCCGGCGTTTGCCGATCCTGGACTCGGGTGGGAGTGAGGTCCGGCCGACGGCTGGTCAGGCTGGTGCCGGGTCGAGCGACTCGACCGGATCGGGCGCCTCCTTCGGATAGATGACCCAATGGAGGCCTGCCGCCACCACGCCCCCCACCGCCGGGGCGATGAGAAACAGCCACACCTGACTCAGCGCCGTGCCGCCGACCACGAGAGCAGGGCCGAGGCTCCGGGCCGGGTTGACGGAGGTTCCGGTCAGGGGGATGCCGATCAGGTGGATGAAGGTCAAGGTGAGACCGATGACCAATCCTGCCGTGATGGCGTTGGCGATGCGAGACGTGACACCGAGGATCACGAACACGAAGATGGCCGTGAGGATGACCTCGACCAGAAACGCCCCCCCGGCGCTGATGTGGACCATCGAAGACTTGCCGTATCCGTCCGCCCCGAGTCCGGTCACGGTCCGCTTATAGAAGGGCGAGGCGCTGAAGACCCCCCACAGCAACAGCGCGCCGAGGATGCCGCCGATGAACTGCACGACGATGTAGAGCACCCCCTCGATCGGTTCGATCCGTCGAGTGACCAGGGCTCCGATGGTGACCGCCGGATTGACGTGACAGCCCGAGATCGGACCGATGACATAGACGAGGGCCATGAGGACCAGCCCGAATGCCAGCGACGTGGCCACGATCCCCGCCGACAGGTTGTGGACGAGGGTGAAGCCGGCGAAATTGAATCCTTTTCCGAACGAGAGTGTGGCAACGCCACAGGCGACGAAGACAAGGATCAGTGTTCCCAAGAGTTCTGCCGCTAGCTTTCTGACCATCGTATGACCTGCCTTCTTTTCGTGTACCTTCACCCGTCGGTGCAGCAACCATCTTTACGGCAACCCGATTGCCATGGTGGGATGCCCGAAGCTCGGGTGGACCGGCGACGCTGAGTAGCTGCACGTGATTTACCGGGTCTTCGCCGTCCTGGCCGCTCGGGTGGATGTCCTCCGCCACCACAGTCAGGATGGTGGTGGCGTGGCCTGGCCATGACGGCGCGGCAGCGACTGCGTTGCCCGTCGCCACCGGGTAGGACACCTCGGCTGGGACGGTGAGAGGCTTGAGCGTATGGCTATCTCTCCGTTTGTCAGCCGACTCCGGGAACTGGTCGGGAACGAGCTGCTCGTCCTTCCCTCAGTATCCGTGCTCCCACGTGACCACCGGGATCGCCTGCTCCTGGTCCGACTCATCGACACCGGCAACTGGGCCACCATCGGTGGCGCCATCGAGCCCGATGAATCACCCGAGGAGGCGGCCCGGCGTGAAGCTGAGGAAGAAGCAGGGGTCGTGCTCCGGATCGGCCCCGTTCGTGGGGTCTTTGGCGGTCCCGAGTACCGGGTGACCTATCCGAACGGAGACCGCACGTCCTACGTTGTCGTGGCCTTCGATGCCACCGTCGAGTCAGGTGCGCCGAGACCCGACGGCGACGAGACGTCCGACGTCCAGTGGTTCGATCCGGACGACCTCCCGCTCGACGCGATGGGCACCCTGACGCGGGCACTGCTGAGGGATGTCGGGATCGGCACCAGAGATGACTGAGCCATCCGCCACCAGCTGCCCGGTGCTGGCGCTGGTGACCGGCCTGCCGGGAAGTGGCAAATCGACCGTGGCCGGGGACGCGGCCGATCTGTTGAATGCATCGCTATTGAGCCATGACTGGGCGATGAGCGGCCTTCGGCCGTACCCCGCGGTGCAGGCGGCCCTGGACGGGATGACGCCGCCTGGGCATGGTCCGGTCGGGTGGTCCGTGCTCGGCACGCTGGCTCGTGCCGAGCTGCGGCGAGGTCGGTCGGTGGTGCTCGACGGGGTGGCCAGGATGGCCGAAATCGAACGCTGCCACCAATCAGCTCGGGCCGAAGGGAGCCGATTGGTCGTCATCCTCGTGGAATGCCCGGACCTCGACATCCACCGGTCCAGAATCGAAACGAGGAGACGGGACATTCCCGGATGGTACGAACTCACCTGGGACGACGTGCAGCGATCGCGGAGCCGGTGGTCACCCCCGCCGCATTCCGATCTGCACATCGACTCGACGGCCACACGGGATTCGATCAGGGAGCGCATCGGCTCCCTGCTCGGCTCTGACTGAGCCTTCGAGCCACAGGCTACGGATCGTCGCGGTCACCGATATGCGTCGTACGGCGTCGAGTGGCCGAATCTCCGCCGCAAGTGCCGGCCGCACCCATCACGACCGCTCATCCGAGCTTCTCGGCCTGCGGTGTCACCGGGAATGACTTGGTGGTGCAGCCGTAGGGCGAAACGACTTTGATTCTCCCGCCAGTGTAGGCAACAAACGTTCCACAGAACGGTGTCGGTTTGACTGTCGAGGCTGGATAGCTGATCGGACCGACCAAGCCTGGGATTTGCCAATTGATGACGGACAGCGCCTTTTGTACATTCGTCGGCGTGATCGGCTGCTTCTTCATCTGCACGTTGTGGACAGCCAGCGCAAACATCGACGCCGCGAAATAGCCCGGAACGTTCGAATAGCCGGCCAGCTGGGTTCCCGGAGCGACCGCATCGATCGCCTTCGTCATGGCCGTGAGTCCTGGGTTGGGTGCGATGTTGTAGAAAGCGCTGGAGACCGTGCCCTGGAGGCTTGCGGTCAGTGCCGGAACGGAACCCAAGGGCGTACCGTAGGTGCCGGTGAATCCTGCATTCTGGAGGTCCTTCCAGATGGCCACGCACTGAACCGACAGGAGGCAGTACACGGTGGAGGGCTGCTTGCCGTTCGCCGACGTCATGAGTTGCTGGACATAGGGCGTGTAGTCAGAGGCAACCGGGGGAATCTCGGCTCTTGAATACACGACGTTGAAGCCCGCGCCCTTGAAGGACACCGTCTGCAGCTTGGCCGCCTGGGCCCCCGACGCGTTGTCGGCCGAGAACAGGGCGATCGTCGGGTGCGGACTCCCGGTCTTCGCCTTCACATAGGTGTACATGTCTGAGTAGCCGTCCGGCACCTGAGTGGCAGAGGTCGGGAGTAGGCAGCCGTTGTAACCGAAACCCCACAGGGTCGTCGACGGCGTCGCGCTGCAATACGTTCCGTCGAACGCCTCTCCTACGTAGGGAACCTTCTGGGCAGTCAGATAGGTCACCGGGTTCACCGAGGACAGATCCGGGACAATGGCGAAGACCTGATACTGGGTGACCAGCTGGCGGGCCGCGGTGAGAGCGGCCGCAGGATCTGATTGATCATTGGCCACCGTGACGAACTTGATCTTGACGCCTTTGAGGTAGTTCGTCTTGTTGAGCTGCTGAAAGTACGCCTCGGTACCGACTTCGGCCCCGGTAAAGCTGGCGGTAGGGAACAGTCCGGCCACCGTGATGGTCTTGCCGTTGAATCCCCGGGTGGCGGTCGACGCTCCCGCCGGACTCACGCCGACCAGTCCGAACCCGGTAATGAGCACCATGACCAGCGCGACCACAACGCCCGTTCGCCTCACACTGGCCCCTAAGCCGACGACCGGGCGACCAACGCACCGGTCCGTGCCCGGAGACGGACGAAGTACATGGCTTCGATCGGGATTGATCATGATCCCCTCCCCCGAGGTGCAGACCGCCAGCTGAATCCCGGTCGAGGCATCGCTGCTGGCACAGGCCATCCACCGTGGCTGGCCAGCTAAGCCTTCCAGTTGTAAGAACATGTATCAAGTCGATCAACCGTGAAGACGGCACGTGCGTGCACGCCCTGGGTTCGCCATATCCGGCTCACTCAGGTACCTCCCCGTTGTCCCAACGAGGAGAACCATCGGCGATCCACGCGCCGATGACCTCTTCGCAAGGAACAACGAGTCCCGCGATGTTCGGATAGCCGGCGTAGGGAGCCAGCATGACCAACGTTTCCCGCAGTTCTTCCGGGGTGAGCTCGCCCCGCTTCAACGAAGCTCGCGCTTGAACCTTCCACGTGTCGACCTGCCCGTTGGCCGCGATCACTCCCATGAGGAGCAAGCGTCGGGTCCGAATATCGAGAACACCGCGTCGCCACACCTGGTCGAAGAGGGTCTGCACCATGACATCATTGAAGGCCAGGGTTCCCTCGGGAAGGGTGACCACGTCTCCGGCGTAGACGTCACGTAAGACCTCAAGGCCCCGGTCGTAGGGTATCTGCGACTCCTCAGTCATCGCTGTTTCCTTTCGTGATGGTGCGATCACCGCAGTCAAGACGTGGTGGCCGCCGATCCTCGTCGACCTCCACTGCAACGCTCGAGAAGGAATGCCGGATACGTCCCATACCGGCATGAGCGGCGATCATGATCGGCTCGAGACCTCCCACCCTGGCCACGAACCGACGTCTTCATAGTCGTCCGTTCCGTCATCAGGGGAGCTGGTCGGAACGATGGGCCGGGCCTGGGTATCGAGAGCGCTCGTGTAGCACGGCCAGCACGTCGACAATTCGTGCTCGTTTGAGCGCGGTGTACTCCCGCCACGGCCCCGGTGCTTCTGGTCGTGCGTCAGGGCTGTTCATGATCGATGAGCTGGCAAAGAGCGTCCATCTGGTCGATAACGCCAAGGAACTCGTGTGTGAGCATCCCGGCTACGAGCATTGCGCCGCTGTACTGCGTGATGAGCACGAGGTGAACTTTGGGCTCGTCGCGATCACCAAGTGCGACACTCAATCGGTTTGAGAGCTCGTCGGCGATGGCGTCGCGCATCCGTAAGACGTTCGGTTCGCTCGTGACAAAGGCGCTGAGCACCGCCTGGGCCAGGGCTGGCTCATTGGCCATGGCCGTGATGGGACCGGAGAAGGCAGCACGTACCCGGTCCGCCAATGAGGCGTCCGAGGTGAGCTGGACGATCGGGACCTGCTGGAGCTGCCTCCAGTGGAGCTCGGCGATCAGGTGGCCCTTGGAGGTGAAATACGAATAGGCCGTGGTGTGCGTGACGCCGGCACGATGGGCGACACTGCGCAGACTGAGCTGGTCGAAGCCCGATTCGCGCAGTTCAGCTAGCGCCGCATCCAACAGAGCCGTAACTGTCGAGGTCTGTCGCTCTGACAGCAGTCTTCGAGGATTGGCCGCGGGCTGAACGGTACTCACCGCTTCACGGCTCGCATCAATGAGTTGCTCCTTGAGTCAGTGGGGGGAAGGCCTCGAAAACATTCTCGCTTCATTGTAGGGCTGAGGTGTATCCGATGGACGCTCCGGTGAGCCGTGATGACGAGGATTCCCGTCTAAAAACGAGGTCTGGATTCCGGGTGAGGAACGCGCCCTATGGAGCGGAGATAGGCAACGGTGTCGCGAAACGTCTCGATCACCGGCCGATAGGACATGCCCAACTCCTTCAGCGTTCTGGAATCGTCGGTGGGTACGCCATCGGTCATGATCTGTGCCGTCTCCTCGGACAAGGGAATGTCGACGACCTGACCGCTCTTGCGCTGTTCATCGAAGGCCCGGCCGAGATCAGCCATTTGCTCCGCGCTCACCACCTCGCGCCGAACAGCGACGCCGGCCGCCTCACTCAGCCGATCAGTCCATTCAGTCCATGAGAGATAGTGCCCACCGGTCAGGTACCGCCGAGGCCCCCTGTCGGGGCCCATGGCTCGTGTGATTAATTCGGCAACGTCGCGAACATCGACGATTCCGGTACCTCCGGGCGGCGTCAGCATCAGGGCGTCGAGCGCACTGATCACGGCGTGGAAGCTCCCCTCGAGGTGGGGGGACGTGGGTCCGTAGACGCCGCCCAGGATGAAACTGACCACCGGGGCGCCCTCCGCCTGGAGAGCACGGACGAATCGCTCGACCTCTTGCTTTGCCTGGCCGTACGCAGACCGTGGCCTGGGCAGGTCGGACGACGGGGTGATGATCGCCTCCGATGTGGGGAGATAGACCATGATCGTCGAGGTGTAGATGATCGGGTCAAGACCACGGGCCGCCGCCTCACCGATCACCGTCCTGCTTCCGACGATGTTCACATCGGTCGTCGGACTGGATCCGAGGGGGATCTGGGCAGCCGCATGAACCACCGCGTCGCATCCGTCGAGGGCCGACACGACCGACGGCAGGTCGGTGACATCTCCTTGGACGACCTCGACCTCCACGCCGTGTGGCTCGAGGACGAGCTCGACTCGGTCCGGCGTTCGAGCCAGAACCTTCACTCCGTGTCCGTGTCGGACCAGAGCCGCAACGGTGTGGGAACCGATGAAGCCGGTCCCGCCCGTGACCAGAACCTTCACTGAAGACCCACTAGGTCAGACCAGGTCATGAGTACCAGGCAGCATCGGGAAGGTCCACGTCATGCCCGACGCACATCTCGTCCGTCGACCCGTCTGCCAGGAGACGACGTGAGGCGGCACCTTCCGCAGGACGGGGACTCTTGGGCTGGAGCGGGGTTGTAGGTACAGGTGATCTGGACCGGTTCGCCGGCGGTAACCGGAACTGACGAGACTCGTCCAGTCCTCTGCCGAGTTATCACGCTGCGCCTTCGGACACCACCCAGCGACCATCGCGGGGGACACGGTGATGAACGACCGTCACCGGAGCGGCGGACAGGCCCGATGCCAAAAGAGCTGATCTCATAGTTCCCCCTGATTCCGGCGGCACGGGATGCGAATCGATACGCTGCCATCCGCCCCAGCCCGTCCCTGGCAACTCGTGTTCACAGGAATGTTTACACCTTTCTGGACATGTGTACAGTCTCCGCCTTACCATCGGGCAGTCTGCTCGATGAGCCGGGCCGGGGTCACCCGCACCGGCTATGGAGGTGGACCGCGCGTCGCCAGTCAACAGCTAGATGCTGACCACCGGTGCTCATTCCCCGAGCGCTGCACCTGTTGAGAACACCCAGGGGGGTCCATGGGACTACGAGTTGTGCAATGGGCCACTGGACCGGTGGGCCGGGAGGCGTTGCGGGCGATCATCGAGCATCCCGACCTCGACCTGGCCGGCGTGGTCGTCTACTCAGCCGAGAAGGAGGGCGTTGATGCGGGCGATCTCTGCGGTCTGCCCCGGACCGGGATCACAGCCACGAGAGATCCGGCCCCGGCCTTGGCCGGTGGTCCTGATGCCGTGTGCTACACCCCCGGCATTCCCGACTTCGATGAGGTCTGCGGCCTTCTGGCCGGCGGGGCCAATGTGGTGGCTACCCCGTTCCTCTTCTACCCACCGGCCTACGGGCCCTCCGTGGTCAATCCCCTGGCCGACGCGTGCCGCCGAGGAGGGACCTCCGTACACGGGACGGGGATCAACCCCGGGTTTGTGGCCGACCTGCTGGTGCTCGTGTCCACGGGCCTCCTGCGATCACTCGACCACATCGAGGTTCACGAGGTGGGGAACTGGTCACTGTTGGAGTCCCGGGCCATGGTCTTCGACAATGCCCGATTCGGGGCACCGCCGGCGGACGCCGCCCTGGCTTCCAATCCCTATGCACGCACCATGAGCGGCTATTTCAGAGAGTCCATCTGCATGGTGGCAGCAGGCCTGGGGGTGACCCTCGATCGGTGCACCGAATCCCAGGACCTCCTGGTGGCCGACGAGCCGATCGACATTCTGTCGGGAACCGTGGAGGCAGGCACGGTCAGCGGGCAGCACTACCGATGGGCGGGGGTGGCTGCCGGCCGGGATCTGCTGTCGATCGACGCCTGGTGGTGGGTGGGGGGTGACCGTCCGGAGAGCTATCCCTCCCGACGACCCGACGGCTGGTCCATCGACATCGAGGGGACCCCGTCGATGCGTCTGAGCATGCTCGCCTTGGGGAGCCTCGATCCCCGGAGCCCACTGCCGATCAAGGCCCACGTCGAGGCCGCCTCGGTGGCCACGGCGATGCACGCCGTGAACGCCATCCCGGTGGTATGTGCGGCGGAGCCCGGGATCCGGACCTTTCTCGATCTCCCGCTCATCACCGGTCGAGGAGCCCACCTCGCACCGAACCTACCGAACAACGCAAAGGACAGGGAGGCATCATGACAGTCGTCCATGGTCTTGGGGCACTGAGCCAGGCGGAACTGGCCCTCCTGGCTCCCGAGTATCTGCTGGCTGGCCATCTGATCGATCGGGCGGGCATGCCCCACCTCACCGGGGCTTTTGGCATGGAGGTGATGCGGGACATCGCCATCGAGGAATGGATGGGAGCCAGTCCCGTCTACACCAAGCGGATGCAGCGCGCCCTCGGGTTCGAGGGCGACTCGGTCGAGACCATCTTCAAGGGCATGCAGATCGAGATCGGCGCACCGCCCCAGTTCATGGACTTCCGCTACCTGGTCACCGATCACGACCACGGTGAGTTCTGGTTGGATCACTGTGGCGCCCTCATGGACGTCGAGCCGATGGGATCGGACTTCGTCGTCGCCATGTGCCACGACATCGAAGACCCCACCTTCGACGCCACCGCCATCGCCACCAATCCCAGAGCCCAGGTCCGACCCATCCACCGCCCTCCACGGGTGCCCGCCGGGCGGTCACCGGCGTGTCACTGGACCGTGACCATCGATGACACCAACCCGGAGCTGCCGGTGCCTGCGGAGGCCGAAGCCATGGCGGCAACCCGGGCAGCCAGGTTGGAGCTGGCCGGCATCGATCCGAACGAGCCCGGGCGACACGACTATGGCGGCCCACTGGTGGCCGACCTGCAGTTCTCCGAGTGGTCAGGATCGGCTCTCCGCCGGATCATCGACGAAGTCTGCCTCCAGGGCCATCTGCTCGTCCTCTCGTTTCTGGCCGCCACGGGCAAACGGGCGGGCGGACCCGAGGCAGTTGCCGAGTTCGGGCGACGACAGTTCACGGGCGTAGCCGGCGTAGCCGCGGCTCGTCTCCGGGATGCGCTCCAGCTCCCCCCCACTCTGGCTGGCGCAGCTCGGCTACTGGCCCTCCATCCAGCGTTCCAGCCTTACAGCTATGTCCACTGCGATGTCGATCTCGACGACGACCGGCTCGTCGTTGCCCTGGACCGAGACAGCGAAGCCATGGCCGACGGAGCATGGCCCGCTCTGCTGGATGGTGACAACCTGGGGCCTCTGGACGCCATGGTTTGGGAGCTCGACCCCCACCTTCATTTCGAGGCGGTGTCGGACGGCGGATCCCTCGTCGTCCAGATCGTCAGGGATGCCGTCCCGGCCCCCCTGAGCGACGATGTCCTCCTGACCCGATTCAGTACGGGGACCACGCACACGTTTGAATCCCGAGGGACTCCAGTGGCCATCAGGGCCATACGTTCGGGTCCTTGATTCGCTCCGTTCCTGGCGGACCCCGGCCTTGCCACGACCCAGTGGAATGGGCCCGGACCGGAGACCAACCGACGTGCTCGGGCAACCCAGAGCCCCACCCTCCGCCGCTTCGTCGGTCGTGGCCCTCGCCCGATCCAGCACTCGAAGGTCGGTGTCCAGGCCTGACGACAGCTGGCCTTGTGGGCCGGGGAGGGGGTTCGCTGGGCTGATGCCGGCAAGACCCGCATCCACAGTGTCGCCGCCTGGGATTGGAGGGCCGGGCTTCGATGGTACTGAGACCCTGGCGTGCTGGGCCTCTCCGGAGACCTGGTCCAGCCGGACTTACGGGACTCGGGATGACGGGGGCCAGACGAGGGGGAGCCCCAGCGACACGTAGGCCGCGTCGTTGCCGAATCGGATACATGGGAGACTGTGGCATCGACGCAACCCCGGAATACGGCAACGCCGAAATCCAGACTGGTGGCGGGCAACAGGACCGCCTGGAATGGGTTCGCGCCAACTTCACCCAGATCTTCGGCACCCCGGCCAGAGACCTGCAGGCACGGGGAATCGATCCTCGCCAGTACGCCAGAGAACACCGCGACAAGATCCGCCAGTTCGCCCAGATGCAGCGAAGCCAGGGTATCGCCGTTCCGAGTGGTCGCGCCCCAGGCAGCGGTCGACCGGGTAACGGCGGACCCGATGGTGGGGGACCTGCCTACCGTGGAAACGGATATGGGGGTCGACGCTTCCGCACAGGGATACGGGGTGGCTCCGCGTGGATAGGGATCATCGTTGTCTTGTTCGCCCTCCGGTTCTTGCTGGTCGACTCGTTCGTAGGCACGCACGCCGCCATCTTCTGGGTACTCGGGATCGGCGGGATTCTCTTGGTGGCCCGAGTAGTCCTCTTCTCCTGGCTCCGCAGGAGGCGCTTCAACCGCCGGCGGGCGGGCGGACAGCACAACGATCAGGCGGGGCTCTCATCGCGCGAGAGGTGAAAAGGATCACGCGACCGACCTCACGTCACGGCCGACTGATCTAACTGCACAGATATGCCATCACGGTGTAGCGCCTGGCGTTTGGCAATGTCGTCGTATCCGATGACACCGGCATGCTTGCGTCTGCGGAAGAGCGGCGTACAACGTCCCTCCACGAACCGGAGAGTATCGACGGGCAAACCGGGATCAGTGACTGCTCTCCCCAAACAAGGGCTGGCAACATCGCTGAGAGTCCCAACGGAAGCTCGAGTCGTCCTCGAGGCGGTGGGCGCTATCAGCTTCGAACCGATGATCTGCCGGCGGTCAGGCGGTCCGGTCCATAGCGGGCCATGAGGCCCTGGTCGCCGATACCACCACCCCAGCCCGGCACTTTGTCAGGCCACGACGAGGACCTCTCCCAAGGTTTGGCACCGGACCCGGGCGATGAACTCAACCTGAAGACCAAATAACCCCGGCCGCACAACCCCGACCGCACAACCATGGAATAATCGAAGCATCGACGAACCGATCGAGTTGCAAGACAATGAACATTGGCGGATGGCCGTCTGGTCCCTCCGAGTGGGGTACGTCGGGCTGACCGTCGCCATTGCGGGACTCATCGTGGTGTCGTTGGGCTCCACGTCCTGGGTCCTGGCCGCTGGGGTGATCGTTTGGCTCGCCGCGGCATCTGTCACGTTGACGGGGTTCATCTGGTCACGGCATGAGCTTCCCCGGCCACGACCTGGGTACTGGCCGATGCGGCTCATGCTCATCCGTGACACGGTCCGTGCCCAGCCGTCGGCCCACCGGTCCTGACGGCTCCTCCCTTCGTGCCTTCGTCCGCGGTGCACCAATCTCCCGTCCGGCAGACCCGACCAGAGTGTGCCGGTACCAAGCGAGTGCGAAGGGTGCTCCCTATCACCGCCGGATGTGCACCCACACCATCAACGCGTGAGTACGTAACTTATGGCGCTAGAGGTAGTGAAACTCGGGGATTGGGGACAGTGAGCTGGTGGGAACCGAGCAGCCCCATGCGGTCAACAAATTTGAGTTGGTTAGCGACTTGAATCTCTGCTGATGCCGCCGCTACCAACCACTTCTGAACTGGCGGTCGGCGCCATGCTCTCGCCGACTCGAGACGAGTACTCCGGTTAGACGACCCTGCGATACTCGCCGACCTCCGGCGCAGCTGCTTCTTGGATCGGCTATGCAGTGCCCCGAAAGCTCTTGGGGGATGAGTACTATTGATCCGTGAGTTATGACCCCGACAGGTCTATTCTGGTCCGCGATCTTCTCACCCTACTTGCGACGGCGAAGAAGGCCCGTGAGTCCCTCGTGATCGTCGAGCAACGTACTCGAAAAACAATCCGCCTCATCGAGAATGATGCGACCATCGAGCGACTCCTTCGGTCATTCGATGATCCTGGACAAGTGGCCACTGACTTGACGGCTGTCCTTGATCTTCTGGAAGCGACCCGTCTCGAGACACGACGCCAGATCGTCCGCTTAGCACAAACCGAGGGAATCAGCCTGACGAAACTTGCCGGCTTCTGGGGCATCTCGCGCCAGCACGTGTCGCGATTTGCCCACGGTAAGCGGTAACCGTACCCATAGGCACCGATCGCGTCCTTCGATCAGGCCGCCAAGACCACATCGAGACTGGCCATACTCCCACCGGGGCTCACGCGTTGGAACATTGCCAGGTGGAGCGAGCCCTATTGTGCTGTCATCCGGTACGAGCGCGGCTGGCGTCCGTCACCAACGGCCGAGTGACGCCCCAGCGATGCTTTCGACAATCGGGAGCGGATCCCCAAAACGATACGCAGTCAGTACACCGAAATAGCCGTCTGTTCTGACCGCTAGGCCTCCTGACACCGGCACCGTGACGTTCTGCGTCAGACCCTGGTTCGAACGTTCTGAGCACCGGTTTGGCTCCCGTCGACGCGCAATCGCCGGGCTCACGGCAAACGATCCCGCCATGTACATGTCGGCCTGCGGGTCCGTGCGGGATCGAAATTCCAGTTCGATTGGCCCGGAGCCCATCTTCAGGACGTGCGATACTGGCCCAACCGGCCAGTTCTCTTCATGCCGGGGTAACGTGTTGATGCCGGGGCTACGTAGGGTCGCGTCAAAGGATTCGTTCGCGGACGGGGGGGGAACAAGGTGAGCGTGCCATCAGTCGATGCTCCTGCCCAACCACTGACTTCCTCCGCGAATGACGAGCGGGTCCAAAACGGGCGATCGCGCTGGTTCAAGCCTGAGGCCGTCCTTACCGCGATGGTCGTTCTCGGCGCTTTCGTCATGACTGGAGTCTTCATTCACGCCTATGCCGTGAATACCCTGTACTACGACCAGCTGGTCGACGCGAACCTGGTGGAGCACCTCCGAAACGGAACGCTCTCCCTCTCTCTCTTGTGGGGTCAACACAACGAGAACCGCATCTTCTTTCCCAATTTGATTACCTTGGCACTCGCCGAGACGGTCCATCTCAACATCGTGGTCGAGGTCGTCATCAGCACAGTTTTCTGGTGGGCCAGTGCAGCCGTCCTCGTGTTCGCTCACCACCGGCGAGCCCCCTTCCTCGGTTGGCCGTGGTATATCCCGGTCATCGCCGGTTTCGGTTCACTGTTGACGCAGAGCGATCTCCTCTTCGGATTTCGGATGAGTTGGTTCCTGACGATGCTCTGCCTTTCGGCGGTGCTCATGGTGCTTGATCGAGATGAGCTCCACCGTCCCACCACCGCCCTCGCCGTGGCGTTGGCGGTGGTGGGCAGCTTTTCCGCGCTTCAGGGCTTGTTGATCTGGCCTGCCGGCCTGGTCCTTTTGGTACTGCGACGCCGTTCGCGAACCACGCTCATCGTCTGGATCGCCAGCGCCTGTGCAACGACAGTCGTCTACTTCTACCACTACAATTTCACCGAGGCCGGTGTCGGCGCAGGTACTGGTCCGTCCGGACCGAAAGGCGTGGTGCGATTCTTCTTCACGTCTATCGGCAACCTCTTCGGCACACCGTTCGCGACTCCGAAGTCGGAGAACAACACCGTGCTTGTTATCGGCATCGTCGTCTTTGCCAGCGCGGTCGTGGCCGTTGCTCATGGCGTCAGGCACCCCCGGGGTGCCGCGCCACTCGGAGTCGCACTCATTGCCTTCGGGCTCCTGTTCGAGGCCTCAAGCGCTATTGGCCGGGCTCGCCTCGGACTCGGTGATGAGGGTCGCTACTGCATTTTCACCTTGACCATCTGGGTCGGTACCTACCTCACCCTGATCGAAGCGTTCGTCCACGGTCGGATCAGGAACGGAGTTGCACGGGACCCTGATCAGGACGGGATCAGTTCTGCTCGTCCCTCGCCGGTGCCGTCGTCCCGAGTCGTTCATCCGGTGACCACTCTGGCCTTGTTTTGTTGCATGGCCCTGTTGCTGCTCCAGTTTTTTGATACGTGGAGCACCGGAATCATATACGGGCAGTACTGGAAGACACAGCGGCTCGAGGGGAACCAGGTGGCCGTCAGGGTCAATGACGCCCCGAGTCCGCTGATTGCCCAGCTGTTGGGTGGCTACGAGCCCTCGTTCACCAAACAGTTGTTGGCCGAGGCAAAGCAAGAGCGGCTGAGCTTGTTCGCCACGTCGGCAGCCACCGCCGACGCGGCGGCGGGATTTGTGCTGATGGTCGTCCCGGCGCCGGAGAGTGTGATCAGCGGCAGGTCGATACTCGACGTGGCGGTCACGGATCCTCCGCTCAAGGGTCCGGTCTCCTTTTTCGCCGAACCCTCGGGAGGTCCGGCCCGAATGATTGCGGTGGCTACGGACAGCGGCTACGGCTGGTACACGCAGTGGAACACCCGTACGGTGCCCAACGGCCCATGCAGCATATGGGCCACGGCGACTAATCCAGGAGGCAGCACGAAGGTAGGCCCTTCCATCTTGGTCTATGTCCAAAACATCGTGCCTGCGGCATCCTCGCCCCACCCTCCGTGAAATGCGGGTACGACGCCCCGGTTGTGACGTGGGGAACACGTCATCAACCATCTGATGGCCCACCGGTCAGGGACCGTCCTGCTCTCATCAACAGAGCGCCATTCGAGGCCGTGGCCGTGCCGCTCCTGTGGGGCGGGTTGCTTGGAGGGCTCATCGCCTGCCTAATCACGACGCGCGGTGGCAACAGGCCGATGCCACCAGCTGAGTTCATGCAATCAAAGCGCTCTACGTAGCACCATAAGGTGGCGCGTCTTTCGAAGCTCGCCCGAGCGCTGCATCTCGAGGCGGTACGTCGCCAACCTTCACCGGGGGCGTGGCCACAGCGATGATCCAAGGGAAGCAGGGGCGAACGCTGACCACACCAAAGGATTGACGGAGGAGGACGCGAAGCGTTGACGGCCCGAACTGCTGGATGTGTTCTGGATTGTTGCCCCAGCGCCTGATGTCTTTTCCCCGGCACAGGTTGCCTAGCCGAAAGTAGGGCTCCCAGGGAACCGACACCACGCAGTGCCCACGGCACACTCGGGCCAGCTCTGTGACCGCTCGTTCCGGTGCTCCCAGGTGCTCGAGAACCTCGAGGCAGGTGACGACGTCCGCGCTGTGATCGGCGAATGGCAACATCCCGGCGTCCGCCCGGACGCCGGAGGCGGTGGGAAGCCGCTGGAGGGCCATCGTTAGCTTGTCGTGTCGGTATTCAACGCCAATGAGCGAGCCCGCACGAGCCCCCATCGCCTCCAGTGCCAGTCCCTCGCCGATGCCAACGTCGACCCAAGTACCGCGCGTCGAACCCGCTACGACGCGGAGCTCTCGCACTAAACGGGCTATCAGCCTTTGCACCACGACGTTGTGGCTGCTGTACTTCGCCTCATCTTCCCCCGCGGCGAGCACTGAAGCCCCCGGTGGCAAGCCGATGGGCCCTGGTCCCGATGTCGCCATGACTGGATGGTACAGGAGGGCTAAGCGGCGAAGACGCGGGATCACTCCGAGCCTGGGCCTTCATTGCGCTTGACGGCTTCGACGATCATTCCGCCCGCCGTCCTGTGGCCGGCCGGAAAGGGAGTCAGCCCTTTGAGTGCCCCACCGAGACGGCGCTAGGAGCCGGGCATCGACAGCCAGGGCTCCTCGCAGACCTCACGCCACCGTCTGGGGCTGACCGATTTCCGTGCTGCCGATCGGGAGCCAAAGCCCACAGAGAAAGGCGCCCGATGGGGCGCCACCGGACCATCGGGAAGAGTTCCGACGCGAATCCAATCGCCTGATTCTGACGGACGAACTCCGTGGCCGAGGTCGCTCACCACCTCCGTATCTCCTAGAAAGACCGTACCGGATCCGGGCGAGCAGGCAACCAACGACCCTGACGCCGCTCCGAATGCGCTGAGGGAGCGGTCCGAGCTCGGACATCCGAAGGTGGAGGTGACCGAGCTGAAGGTCGGGCGGACGTCCCTGCGAACGGCGGCGTACTGGTTTGGCCAAGGGGATGACCCAACGAAGATCCAGCTCGTGGGCGCTATCGGACTCGAACCGATGACCTGCTGGTTGTAAGCC
>CAWHQP010000010.1:0-517878 GCA_963831535.1 uncultured Acidimicrobiaceae bacterium
CCCGGTGGCCGGCGACAAGATGTTGTTCGCCGACAGCATGAGCACCCGGGCCTCGGCCTGGGCCTCGGCCGACAGGGGCAGGTGGACGGCCATCTGGTCACCGTCGAAGTCGGCGTTGAAGGCCGTGCACACCAGGGGGTGGACCTGGATGGCCTTCCCCTCGACCAGCACCGGCTCGAAGGCCTGGATGCCCAGGCGGTGGAGGGTGGGGGCCCGGTTCAGCAGCACCGGATGCTCCTTGATCACCCCTTCGAGCACGTCCCACACTTGGGGACGCCGACGCTCGACCATGCGCTTGGCCGACTTGATGTTCTGGGCGTACTCCGCATCCACGAGCCGCTTCATGACGAAGGGCTTGAACAGCTCGAGGGCCATCAGCTTGGGCAGGCCGCACTGGTGGAGCTGCAGGGTCGGGCCGATCACGATGACCGAACGACCGGAGTAGTCCACCCGCTTGCCCAGGAGGTTCTGGCGGAACCGACCCTGCTTGCCCTTCAGCATGTCCGACAGGCTCTTGAGCGGGCGGTTGCCAGGCCCGGTGACCGGCCGGCCGCGACGGCCGTTGTCGAACAGGGCGTCGACGGCCTCTTGGAGCATGCGCTTCTCGTTGTTGATGATGATCTCGGGCGCGCCCAGGTCCAACAGCCGCTTCAGCCGGTTGTTCCGGTTGATCACCCGTCGGTAGAGGTCATTGAGGTCCGAGGTGGCGAACCGACCGCCGTCGAGCTGCACCATCGGGCGCAGGTCGGGCGGGATGACCGGGACCGAGTCGAGGATCATGGCCCGCGGGTCATTGACCCGGCGACCGTTCTCGTCACGGCGGTTGAAGGCGGTGACAATCTTCAGGCGCTTGATGACCTTCTGGCGGCGTTGGGCCGACAGGGGCTTGCGGCCATCGGCGGCGTCGATCATCTCGCGCAGCTTGACCTCTTCCACGTCGAGGTCGATGCGGTCGATGAGCCGCGAGATGGTCTCGGCCCCCATGCCGCCCTCGAAGTAGTCCTCGTAGCGGATGCGCAGCTCACGCCAGAGCATCTCGTCTTCGAGGATCTTGCGGGAGTGGAGGCTCTTGAACTCGTCGAAGGCCCGCTGGGCCAGCTCGATCTCGCTCTGGTAGCGCTCGCGGGTCGCTGGCGATCTCCTTCTCCACGTTGCGCTGACGGGCCTTCACCTCGGTGTCCTTGGCCCCGGACTTCTCGAGTTCGGCCAACTCCCCCTCGAGGACCTTGAATCGGCGGTCGATGTCGAGATCGCGCTTCTTCTCGATGTCGGCCAACTCGACCCGTAGCTCGGCCTCGAGATCGGGCAGGTCCTCGTGGCGCTTGGCCTCGTCGACCCAGGTGACCAGGTTGGCGGCGAAGTAGATGACCTTCTCCAGCTGCTTGGCCTTCAGCTCCTCGCGGGCCTCGGTGCCCATCAGCAGGTAGGCCAGCCAGCTCCGGGTACCCCGGAGGTACCAGATGTGCACGACGGGGGCGGCCAACTCGATATGGCCCATCCGCTCGCGACGGACCTTGGACCGGGTCACCTCGACGCCGCAGCGCTCGCAGATGATGCCGCGGAACCGGACCCGCTTGTACTTCCCGCAGTAGCACTCCCAGTCCTTGGTGGGACCGAAGATCTTCTCGCAGAAGAGGCCGTCCTTCTCCGGACGAAGGGTCCGGTAGTTGATGGTCTCAGGCTTCTTCACCTCACCGTTGGACCAACCCCGAATGGAGTCGGCCGTGGCCAGTCCGATCCTCAACTGGTCGAAATCGTTGACATCCAACATCAGAATCCCCTTTCCGCAGCGCGTCGGGCATCTTCCTCGTCCGACCCACGTTCGGGTCGGCTGATGTCGATACCTAGTTCCTCAGCTGTGCGGAATACGTCCTCGTCCAGCTCTCGCATCTCGATCTCTTCTCCGCCCGGGGCCAGGACCTCGACGTCCAGGCACAGGGACTGCATTTCTTTGATGAGCACCTTGAAGCTCTCGGGAATCCCCGGCTCGGGGATGTTCTCGCCCTTCACGATGGCCTCGTAGACCTTGACCCGGCCCAGGACGTCGTCGGACTTGATGGTCAGGAGCTCCTGGAGTGCATAGGCGGCGCCGAAGGCCTCGAGGGCCCACACCTCCATCTCCCCGAACCGCTGGCCACCGAACTGGGCCTTGCCGCCCAGGGGCTGCTGGGTGATCATCGAGTACGGACCGGTCGAACGGGCGTGGATCTTGTCGTCCACCAGGTGGTGGAGCTTCAGGATGTACACATAGCCGACCGAGATCGGGTTGTCGTACTTCTCCCCGGTCCGACCGTTCCACAGATCGCTCTTGCCGTCGTCGGAGACCTGCACGGCCCCGTCGACGCCGTCGGGATTGAGTCGACGGAAGATCTGCTGGATGGTCGGGTGGCGGCCGGCGTCGGCCTCCTCGTCCCAGTGGGCACCGTCGAACACCGGAGTCGACACCCACACGGCGGGATCGGTCCGGGGACGGGTCTTGGTCTCGGTACCGCGGAGCGGGGTCGTGGCCACCTCGCCGGCACCTTCCCAGCCCCAACGGGCCGCGTAGCCGAGATGCGACTCGAGCACCTGGCCGACGTTCATCCGGCTGGGCACACCCAGCGGGTTCAGGATGATGTCGACCGGGGTGCCGTCGGCCTGGAAGGGCATGTCCTCGATGGGGAGGATCTTCGAGATGACGCCCTTGTTGCCGTGGCGGCCGGCGAGCTTGTCGCCCTCGGAGATCTTGCGCTTCTGGGCCACGTACACCCGGACCAGTTGCTCCACGCCCGGGGGCAGCTCGTGGGCGTCGTCACGGGAGAACACCCGGACGTCGATCACCGTGCCCTGTTCGCCGTGGGGAACCTTGAGCGACGTGTCCCGCACCTCGCGGGCCTTCTCGCCGAAGATCGCCCGGAGCAGGCGCTCCTCGGGTGTCTGCTCGGTCTCGCCCTTCGGGGTGACCTTGCCCACCAGCACATCACCGGGGCCCACCTCGGCCCCGATGCGGATGATGCCCCGCTCGTCCAGATCGGCCAGGATCTCCTCGGACAGGTTGGGGATGTCCCGGGTGATCTCCTCGGCACCGAGCTTGGTGTCACGGGCATCGACCTCGTGCTCCTCGATGTGGATCGACGTGAGCACGTCGTCCTTCACCAAGCGCTCGGAGAGGATGATGGCGTCCTCGTAGTTGTAGCCCTCCCACGGCATGAAGGCCACGAGGAGGTTCTTCCCCAGGGCCAGCTCACCGTTATGGGTGGCCGGACCGTCAGCCAGGACGTCGCCGGCGGAGACCTTCTGGCCCTCCTCCACGATGACCTTCTGGTTGATGGCGGTGTTCTGGTTGGAGCGGCGGAACTTGGCCAGCCGGTAGGTCTTCTTGCCCAGCACGGCGCCGTTGCGGTCCTTGGCCCCCGCCTTGTACTCGACCACGATCTGGTCGCCCGAGACATCGACGACGGCGCCGTCGGCTTCGGCCATGACCACGTCGCCGGCGTCACGGGCTGCCCTGGCCTCCACACCGGTCCCGATGTAGGGGGCCTCAGGCACCACGAGAGGCACGGCCTGCTTCTGCATGTTGGCGCCCATCAGGGCCCGGTTGGCGTCGTCGTGTTCCACGAAGGGGATCAAGGCCGTCGAGACCGAGACGATCTGCTTCGGTGAGACGTCCATGAGGTCGACCTCGGCCGGGGGCACGAAGTCGACCTCCGAGGTCGTGCCGTAGGAAGTGGTGGTGGCACCGACCCGCACGCCGGTGCCCTGGGGGCCGCGTCGGACGAGCACCTTCTCCTCGGTGAACTTGCCGTTCTCGTCCAGTGCCGCGGAGGCCTGGGCGATGACGTGCTCCTCCTCCTCGTCGGCGGCCAGGTAGTTGATCTCCTTGGTCACCTGGCCGTTGACCACCTTGCGGTAGGGGGTCTCGATGAAGCCGTACTCGTTGACCCGGGCGTAGGTGGCCAGGGAACCGATCAGGCCGATGTTCGGGCCTTCGGGGGTCTCGATGGGACACATGCGGCCGTAGTGGGAGGTGTGGACGTCCCGGACCTCGAAGCCGGCCCGCTCACTTGAGAGGCCGCCGGGCCCGAGGGCCGACAGGCGGCGCTTGTGGGCCAGGCCCGACAGCGGATTGTTCTGGTCCATGAACTGGCTCAGCTGGCTGGTCCCGAAGAACTCCTTGACCGCGGCCACGACCGGCCGGATGTTGATCAGGGTCTGCGGGGTGATGGCCTCCACATCCTGGGTGGTCATGCGCTCACGCACCACCCGCTCCATGCGGGAGAGACCCACCCGGACCTGGTTCTGAATCAGCTCACCCACCGAACGGATCCGGCGGTTGGCGAAGTGGTCCTGGTCGTCGATCCGGTAGTTCGACTCACCGTCGGCCATGTGCTTGGCCAGGTGCAGCATGTACGTGGACGAGGCCAGGATCTCCGACGGGCTGAGGACGCCCTGCGTGGGCGTGGGCCGCTCCAGGTCGATCTTCAAGATGTCCGAGATGCGCTCGATCTCGGGACCGAGCTTCCGGTTGAGCTTGTAGCGGCCCACCCGGGTCAGGTCGTAGCGCTTGGGGTTGAAGAAGGCGTTCTCGAAGTACTGGCGGGCGGCCTCGACCGAGAGGGGCTCTCCGGGACGGGCCCGCTTGTAGATCTCGAGCAGGGCCTCCTCACGGGTGGGAGCCAGGTTCTGCTCCTTCTCCCACTGCCCTTCGAGGAAGTCGAAATGGCGGACGAACCGCTCGAGGAAGGCCTGGTCCTCGTAGCCCAGGGCGCGGAGCAGCACGAAGAGCGACAGACGGCGCTTGCGGGCCACGCGGCAGCCGGCGGTGACGTCCTTGCCCGGCTTGGCCTCCACGTCGAACTCGATCCACTCGCCCCGGTAGGGATGGATGGTGCCGGTGAAGACGGTCTTGGCGTCGCGTCCGGGCTGGAAGATGACCCCCGGAGACCGGACCAGCTGGCTGACCACGACCCGCTCGGTGCCGTTGACGATGAAGGTCCCCTTGTCGGTCATCACCGGGAAGTCGCCCATGAAGACCGTCTGCTCCTTGATCTCGCCCGTGCTGGCGTTCATGAACCGGGCCCGCACGAAGACCGGCGCGGCGTAGGTCATGTCCTTCTCCTTGCACTCCTCCACCGAGAACTTCGGCGGCGGGCGCAGGTCCGGATCGGTCGGATCGAACTCCAGCTCCAGGCTCAGCTGGCCGGTGAAGTCCTCGATCGGGCTGATGTCGTTGAAGGTCTCGGCCAGCCCCCGGTCCAGAAACCACTGGAAGGAGTCACGCTGGATGGCGACGAGGTCGGGCAACGGCAGTGCCTCGTCGATGTTGGCGAAAGAAAAACGTTCCGGGCTGTTGGACCGTGTAGGCAACGGCCTACTCCTCCCAGTTGCAGGTGAATGGGACTACGACGCGGTGCTGCGGGTGGTTCGGTGTCGGGGACTGCAGGGTTACTTCGGGACTACTCGGTTCTGCTGGGCAAGGTTCGGAGGCATCAGAAGGGTCGACGACTACCGCCGGAGCAGTCGTCGGGGGCGCCAGGGCGCGCGTCAATCAGCCAAAACACTGAAGAAGGCGGAAGGAGCAGGCACGGCAACCAGCAATCCTATACGGATACGCACAGGATCACAAGCCCATGGACGGAAACCCCGATCCAGGCCTGCACAGGGTAGGAGACCAGCGTGCGCTGCGTCAAGGATTCGGGCCGGATTCCGGCCCGCCCACGGTCCGAACGATCCGGGACCCGAGAGGCCCTGATCGAGCCCACTTCCATTCCGAACTGCCTGGTCAGCCCGTCGCAGGCCGACCGACCGGTGTCCGGCCGCCGTCGACGGCGGCCGGACACCGGGGGTCACTACTTCAGTTCGACGGTGGCGCCGGCTCCTTCGAGCTGGGCCTTTGCCTTCTCGGCGTCTTCCTTGTTGGCCTTCTCCAGGACCGGCTTGGGCGCCCCGTCGACCAGGTCCTTGGCCTCCTTCAGGCCCAGGCTGGTGAGCGAGCGCACCTCCTTGATGACCTGGATCTTCTTGTCGCCGGCGGCGGTGAGGATGACGTCGAACTCGGACTTCTCCTCCTCGCCGCCGCCGGCCTCGCCGCCACCGGCAGCCGGGGCGGCGGCGGCCACGGCCACCGGGGCGGCGGCGGTCACGCCGAATCGCTCCTCGAACTCCTTCAGCAGCTCGCTCAGCTCGAGCACGGACAGCTCAGAGATGCCGTCCAGAATCTGGTCCTTGGTCAGGGTGCCTGCCATTGTCTTGCTCCTTGTTTACGGGATCGTGGTCTAGGGATGAAACTGCAAATAGTGCGGTTGCGCTGGTTGTCTGTCCGGACTCAGCTCAAGCGTCCGGGACGTCGGCCGTCTCGCGCCGCGGCCGGGGCGTCCGCGGCCTCGGTGGCCTCGGTCGACGGCTCGACCGCCGCTTCGGGGACCTGATCGGTCGGAGCTTCTGGCGCCGCCTCGACGGGGGCCTCCAGCACCTCGCCACCGGCCTGGCGCTGCTCGATCAGGGCCGAGAGTCCGTAGGCCAGGTTGCGTGGCAGGGCCTGGACCAAGCCGGCCAGCTGCTGCAGCGGTGCGGCCAGGGCCCCGGCGATCTGGGCCAGCAGGGTGTCCCGGGGCGGCAGGTCGGCCAGCACCTCGATGTCGGAGGCCGAGAGGACCCCAGTCCCCACCATGCCCCCCTTGACCACCAGATTGGGGTTGTTCTTGGCGAAGTCCCGCAGGGCCTTGGCCACCGCGCTCACGTCCCCCTGCACGAAGGCGATCGCCGTCGGGCCGGTCAGGAGATCGTGAATCGGGGCCTGGGGCCCATCGGCGACGGCCAGGCGCACCAGGGTGTTCTTGTAGATCTTGTAGTCACCGCCGGCGGCGGCCAGCTCACGGCGCAGCTCGGCCAGCTCGGACACCGTGAGCCCCGGTACTCGGTCAGCACGGCCCCGTCCGACGCCTCGAGGCGGTCCTTCACCTCGTTGACGACGGCGACCTTCTCGGCCCTCGGATTGTCCATGGTCCCTCCGCTGAGCGTGTGCTCGCTTGTGGGCCGTAGACACCATCGAGTGGTGGAGCGTGAGCCACTGGTGCTCGACGCGGAACGCCTCATCAGGTGGATCCGTGCGGATCCCTTCGGTACCGGGTGACCGGTACACCGGAGGTCTACGGCAGTTCTCTAGATCTGGAAAGGTGAAACTCTAGCCCACCGGACACCGGTTGGCCACGACCCCGGGCCCGCAGGGCCTCAGGCGCTGGCGGCCAGCTCCTCGTCGACCTTGCGGGCCAGCAGCGGATCGATGTGGACGCCCGGGCCCATGGTCGACGACAGGGTCACCGCCCGGACGTACCGGCCCTTGGCCGAGGCCGGCTTGGCCCGGTGGATCTCCTCCATCACGGCGTGGAGGTTCTCCAGCAGCTTGGTGCGCTCGAAGGACGCCTTGCCGATCCGGATGTGGATATTGCCCACCTTGTCGGTCCGGTACTCCACCCGTCCGCCCTTGAACTCGAGGACGGCCCGCTCGACGTCGTCGGTCACCGTACCGGTCTTCGGGTTGGGCATCAGGCCCCGGGGTCCGAGGACCCGGCCCAGAGTCCCGACCTGGCCCATCAGGTCGGGGGTGGCGATGGCCACGTCGAAATCGAGGAAGCCGTCATTGGCCACACGGGCCACCAGGTCGTCGGCACCGACCTCGTCAGCTCCGGCGGCGCGGGCCTCGGCGGCCTTCTCGCCGGCCGCGAACACCGCCACCCGGGCCGTGCGCCCGGTGCCGGCAGGCAGCGAGAGCGTCCCGCGGACGATCTGGTCGGCCTTGCGGGGATCCACGCCCAGCCGGACGGCCAACTCCACCGTCTCGTCGAAGGAGGCCTTGGCCGACTGCTTGACCAGGTCCACCGCCTCGGCGGGCGTGTAGAGGTGCTGGCGGTCGAACTGGGCCACGCTGGCCTTGTACTTCTTTCCCCTGGACATGATGACTCTCCGTTGTCTCGATCGTGCTCGGTGGCCGGCCTCAGCCGGCGACGGCGATCCCCATGGACCGTGCCGTGCCCTCGACCTGGCGCTTGGCGGCCTCGAGGTCGGAGGTGTTCAGGTCGGGGAGCTTGATGGTGGCGATCTCGGCCACCTGGGCGCTGGTGACCGTGCCGACCTGCTCACGGCCGGCCGTGGCAGCGGCCTTCTCCAGACCGGCGGCCTGCCTGAGCAGGGCCGGGGTCGGCGGGGTCTTCAGGACGAACGAGAAGGTCCGGTCCTCGTAGATGGAGATCTCCACCGGGATGATCGACCCCGCTGGTTCTCGGTGGCCGCGTTGTACTGCTTGCAGAAGTCCATGGTCTGGACCCCGTGCGGCCCGAGGGCCGTGCCCACGGGCGGCGCGGGGGTGGCTCCCCCGGCGGGGAGCTGGATCTTCACGACCGCGAGGACGCGCTTCTTCGGTGGCATTGGTTACGTCTCCTTACCTGGGTCCGCCGGCCTACAGCTTCGCGACCTGGCTGAATTCGAGCTCGACGGGGGTCTCCCGGCCGAAGATGTTGACCAGCACCTTGAGCTTGAGCTGGTCCTCGTTGATCTCGGCGATCTGGCCCGAGAAGTCGGCGAACGGGCCTTCCTTGACCCGGACCGTCTCGCCGACCTCGTGCTCGAGCCGGGGTCGGCTGCGCTTGGTGGGTGCCTCGGCGCCCTCCACCTTGACCTGGAGGATGCCCTCGACCTCCCGGCGGGACAGCGGGGTGGGCTTGGTGCCCGGACCGACGAAGCCGGTCACCCCGGGGGTGTTCCGGATGACGGACCAGCTGTCGTCGTCGAGCTCGCACCGGCACAGCAGGTAGCCGGGGAACACCTTCTTCTGGACGACGACCTTCTTGCCGTTCTTGAACTCGATGACATCCTCCATGGGGATGACCACCTCGTAGATCCGGTCCTCCATGTTCATGGAGACGGCCCGGCTGTGCAGGTTGGACTTCACCTTGTTCTCGTACCCGGCGTAGGTGTGGACCACGAACCAGCGACCGGGCTGGTCGTAGGGGCTGACTACGAAGGGCTCGTCGTCCTCGTCGTCCTCGTACTCGTCGTCGGCGTCCACCTCGACCTCGGCCACCTCCTCGATCTCGACGGCGTCGACCTCGACGGCCTCGGCAGTGGCGTCGGCGGCCGACGGATCAGTCACTGGCGCGCCGGAGGCCTCGTCCGTGTCGGATCCTTCGTCGTCGCCGAGGGGCGCATTGGTTTCGTCTTGGGTCACACTCACACCGATCACGTCTTGAACAGCCAGAGGACGCCTTTGGCAAAGGCGTAGTTGAGAATGAAGATGAGGACCATCAACGACAGCAGGGTGACCAGGGTCACCGTGGTGTAGTTGATCACCTCGGACCTGTTGGGCCAGGCCACCTGTCGAAGCTCAGAGCGTACCTCGCGTAGGAACTGGCCCGGACGGAACGGCTCACGCTTGGGCGGTCGACGGGGTGGGGTGGCGCTGCGCTTGGGCGCGGCCTCCCCGTCGGGGTCCTGCCCCTGGCGCTGCATGGCTCGCTTCTGTTCTCGGTTCACTAGGTCTTGTCCTTCGACCGGTTTCCACGGGTGGTGAGCAGGGCAGGAGGGACTTGAACCCCCAACCTTCGGTTTTGGAGACCGGTGCTCTACCAGTTGAGCTACTGCCCTCTGCCGACCGCCATGCCGCGAACGGACGAGCCGATCGCAAGGGCGGTTGCCAAGGTTACCACCGGCCCGACCGGAATTCCCAGGCGAAAACGGAAACTCCGGGCCGACCTCCGGGCCATGGGGTACGCGACAGGTCGACGAATCGGGGTCACCCCGGGATCAGCCCACCCCGCTCGGCTAGCGGGTCTCCTTGTGCAGGGTCTGCTGGCGGTCCCACCGGCAGAACTTCTTCAACTCGATCCGCTCGCGGTCGTTGATCTTGTTCTTGGTGGTGATGTAGTTCCGTCGTTTGCACACCTCGCAGGCCAAGGTGACCTGGATGCGCTTCTCGTTCTTTGCCACGGTGACTCCCTTGTGCCCCCACCACCGAACCGGCCGGGAGCTTCAGTTTTCGACTTCTACCTGGTCATGCCCAACGATTTGTTGTCGTTCTCCTGCGTCCTGCGGTGCTGCGTCCTGCGGTTTCCTACTGGTAGCGGCGGCCGGACTCGAACCGGCGACCCCACGATTATGAGCCGTGTGCTCTAACCAACTGAGCTACGCCGCCATGGGCGAGCCCCCGGTGGGGATTGAACCCACGACCCCCGCCTTACCATGGCGGTGCTCTACCACTGAGCTACAGGGGCAGTGCAGCTCGAGCGAGCAGCAGAGGGACAAGCATAGCCAACCCTGGGACCACCGAGGTGAGCGAGGGGCCTCGCTACCATCGTCAGATGCATATCCGACTGGCGAGGCCCTCCGACGCCGAACCGATCCGGGTCATCTACAACGTCGAGGTTCTGGGGTCCACCGCCACCTTCGACCTGCGGCCCCGGACGCCCGAGGAGCAGCAGTCGTGGATGGCCGAGCACCGTGGTCCCCATCCGGCCATCGTGGCCGTCGACGACGAGGACACCGTGCTGGGATTCGGCTCCCTCTCGCCCTTCCGGGAGCGCCCGGCCTATGCCACCACCGTCGAGAACTCGGTCTACGTCGATGCGGCCAGCCGGGGCGGCGGCGTCGGCCGGGCCCTGTTGGAGGAGCTCCTCGTCCTGGCCGGCCAGCACGGATTCCACACGATCATGGCCCGGATCGGCGGCGGCAACGAGGCCTCCATCGCCCTCCACCGGTCCTGTGGTTTCCAGATGGTCGGCGTGGAGCGGGAGGTGGGCCGGAAATTCAACCGCTGGCTGGACGTCTCGGTACTCCAGCGCCTGCTCTGAGCAGATCCCGGCCGGACCCGGGCCCGGGGTCCGGACCAACGGCCGGGTCGACCGGGCTCAGGTGGCCGGAGACGGCGTGAGCGTGTCCACGTCCACGGTGGCGTGGACACCGGTGCTGGTTCCCGTCCGTTCCCAGGTGGCCAGAGGCACGGTGAGCACCACCAGGATCCACAGCAGGGTCAGAACGATGAGCAGGGGATCACCGTGTACCAGGCTGCCGACCAGCTGGGTCCCTCCCGGGCAGCTCGATGAAGGCGGTGACCATGGAGAGGCCGATGATCAGGGAGCGCAGTCGGCCGAGGGCCACCGGGGCCAACAGGATGAGCCCCCACGAGAGGTACCAGGGCTGCACGACCGGGCCCAGGCAGACGAAGACCAGCAGGGTCACGCCGAGCGCCTTCAGGGTGCCGATCCGGTCGCTGTTCAACAACAGCCAGACACCGGCGATCCCGGCGGCCAGCAGCCCGAGGAACCGGGTGGCCGTGAGTACCCCGCTCAGTCCCAATCCGAGGTGGACGAAGTGGGCCAGGCCGGTGACGAGGAGGGCCAACGAGGTGGTCGGTGCCGTCCATGACCGCACCGCTCCCGGAGTGCCCAGGATGGTCACCCATCCCCAACCAAGGCCGCTGACGTAGGAGAAGAATCCGAGGACCCCGGCGCCGATGAGCCCGGCGGTCACCACCGGTCTCAGCCGGTCGCGGGTCGAGGCGCCGGGCCCGAGCCAACTCCACCCGATATAGAGGATGCCGATGGCGGCCGGAGCCTTGATGGCGGTGGCCAGGGCGCACAGGAGGATCCCGACGATGGGCCGCTTCTCCTTGGCCGCAGTGAGGCCCGCCACCAGGAGTCCGAGCATCAGGGCGTCGTTGTGGGCCCCGCCGATCAGATGGAGGAGGGTCACCGGGTTGAGCACCATCAGGGTGAAGAGCTCGGCTCCGTCCCGGTGGTAGAGGCGCGCCAGGCGGGGGACACACGAGGCGATCAGCAACACACCCACCACCGACAGCAGGCGGAGCAGGACGATGGTGGCGAGCTCGTTGTGGAAGGTGATCCGGGTGAAGAACCCGTCGAGCTGGAGGAACAGCGGCCCGTAGGGGGCCGGGGCGTTACCCCACAGCGGGTCGACCGGGGCGGTGTAGGAGTTGTTCCCCAGCTGGAAGGGCCCGTAGAGATAGGGGTTCATGTGGTGGCTGACCATCTCGCCCTGGGCGGCGTAGGAATAGGCGTCCCGGCTGAACAACGGGGCGATCACCAGCATGGGCAGTGACCACAGGGCGAACACCCACATCATCTTCTTGATGGCCACACCGGGGCACCGTGCGTACAGGCGGGTCATGCCCCACCACACCCGCATCAGCAGCAGCAGGCCGCCGTAGACGGCGGCGAGCGTGAAGTACACGCCCCAGGTGCTGGCTCCCTCGGTGCTCGGAACACCGAAGAACCACACCCCGGGCATTTCGAGCTTGAACGGCGAACTGGGTAGCGATGCCCCAATGGCGATGGCCACCATGGCCGCGAACCCAAGCAGGGCCGGACGGAGCACCAGTCCTCTGGGCGGCGCACCGTCGTCGTGGCCCGGTACCTCCTCGCCGTTCCCAGCTCCGCCCCCGTCCAACCGAGTCCGGACCCAGCCCCCGAAGCCTCCGACCGCCTGGAGACCGTTGCCCCAGACGTTGACGGCCAGCGCTTTCAGGCCGGAGGCGGCGGAGCCAGCGGAGCCCGAGGCCTGGAGGTGGACCCCGTCGAGCTCCTCTGCTCTGTCCTCAGATGACATCAGGTTGGTGGACTTCTCCTCGGTCGAACCGCGTGGGGGGCAGGCAGTTCCATGGGGTGAAGAGGACCTAATCCTTAGTTCCTCGACTGCTGACGGTCTGTTCGGTGGTCGTGGGCTGGCGGAATGTCCGGTTTTGCCGACAGCAGCACCGTCCGGTTCCCGCGGGGCCGCCCAGACAGGGGACGACACCACGGTGGCTTTCGTTCCGTAACGTCATTGTAACGAACGGGGAGACGGGATCAAGTCTGGCCGGGCTGGGAGTGCACAGTGGTCCCGGCCTGCCCGTTTCGAACCGCCCGTCCTCGACACGTCGGCGGGGCCGGCCCGTGCGGGTGTCCGTGCGTGCGGGCGTCCGGTGGGGTTCGGGGGGCGCCGGGACGGAACCGGCCTGTGGCCGGACGTTGGTGAGCGGTCGCACCCGGGGTGGCGTGGCCGGAGGCGGCTCGGACGCATCGTCCTCGCCACCTCCGGGCCCCACGTGCGGTGGGCCGGGAAGGATTTGAACCTTCGAAGCTTGCGCGGCAGATTTACAGTCTGCTCCCTTTGGCCACTCGGGCACCGACCCGCAGGGCCGAAGGATATCGCCTGGTGCGGGAGTACTGTTTCGAGATGCCCACCTTCGACGTCGTCTCCGAAGTCGACATGCAAGAAGTCCGCAACGCGGTCGATCAGGCCAACCGCGAAGCCACCACCCGGTTCGACTTCAAAGGCACCGACTCGTCCATCGAGCTGTCGGACACCGAGCTGGTGCTCTCCTCGTCCACTGAGGACCGCTTGCGAGCCCTGTACCAGGTGCTCCAGGAGAAATTGGTCAGGCGGGAGGTCTCGCTCAAATCGTTCGACGTGGGCAAGATCGAGGAGGCTTCCCGGGGATCGGCCCGACAACGATTGGGTATCCAGGCCGGAATCTCCTCGGATCATGCCAAGAAGATCAACAAATTCATCAAGGACCTCGGCCTGAAGGGCGTCAGTTCCCAGACCCAGGGTGATCAGCTACGGGTGAACGGCAAGAAGCGCGACGATCTCCAGGCGGCCATCGCCGCCCTCAAGGCCGAAGACTTCGGCATTCCGCTGCAGTTCAACAACTTCAGGGACTGAGCACACCGGGGGTTCGGGCTGCCCACCCGGTTGGCGTGACCGGAACCGGGTCAGGCTGCTTCCACCAGCTCGTCGAGTTCCTCGACGGGGTGCACGTGGAAAAGCCGATTGTAGAGCATGTACTTGAGGATCCAGAAGAGTCCGAATGAGACCAGGTTGGCCAGGAGGAGCACCGCCGTCTCCTGGAGATGGCTCAGATGGTGGGTCTTGCCGATGTGGCGGGCCACCGCGGCGCCCCCGATCGAGACGGTGATGCCGATGGCCGACATCACCCAGAAGGGCACGATCTCCTTCATCACCTGGGATCGCCCACCCTTGCCCCACACCCACATCCGGTTGAGGAAGTAGGAGGGAATGGTGGCCACCACGTTGGCGAACACGGTGGCCTCGATCTCCCCCTTGATGATGTGGAGGCCGTAGACGATGGCCAGCACCCCGAATGAGGCGACCGTGGAGATGACCGACACCATCGTGTACCTGATGAGTTGTTTGGCCTCGGGCGTATGCCGCCTCTGCCAGACGTGCTCGGCGCGCACCACGAGACTGGTCATCGGGGAAACCCTAGCCGTCACCGACCGGAACAACCCATCAGTGGCACGCTAAGCGCCGGGCGGTTCACAGAGCGTTGGACCGGGCGATTCCCCCGTACCATGCCGCGCTGGGCTTGGGCCGACGCTCGAACGTAGCCCGGTCCACCGCCACCATCCCGAAGGTGGGGCCATAGCCGAGAACCCACTCGAAATTGTCCAACAGGCTCCAGTAGAAATAGCCGCGCACATCCACGCCGTCGTCGAGGCAGCGCCGCACGCCGGTCAGTGCCCTCGTCACATACTCGATCCGGGACGGGTCGTCGCCTGTACCGATCCCGTTCTCGGTGACGTAGACCGGCAGGCCGCCGGTCATCTGCCACGCCCTCCTGATAGTGCCCTCGAGGGCCTCGGGCCAGAACTCGTACCCCATCTGGGTGGTGGGCACGCCGTCTTCGGGAGGTAGGGAACCGCCAGGTCCCATCCGCTGACGGGTATAGGTCTGCACGCCGATGAAATCGTCACCGCCCGTGCCCTCCAAGAACACGTCCTCGGTGGGTCGTCGGATCCGCTCGAGCCATATGTCCCCTCCGGGCTCCGCCTCGTAGTCGACCATCGAGAGCGTCAGACCCACCGGGAACTCCCCCGGCCCGGACCGGATGGCGTCTACGCCTTTGCGGTGGGCGATCAGCAGGGCCTGGTTCACCGTGTCCCTCCGGACCCGGTCCCTGACCCTCGGCGGGAAGATCCCGAGACGCCAGCCCATGGTGGCCACCACGTTGGGCTCGTTCAGGGTGCACGCCATGCCGATCAGATCCCCCAGGTGGGCCGTGGCCCGCTCGCAGAAGCGGGCGAAACGGTCGGGGGCGTGCAACGCCTCCCAGGCACCCACCGCCGAGAGCCATCGGGGGTGGGTGAAGTGGTGGAAGGTGACTACGGGGACGATCCCGTGCTCGCGGCAGGTGGCGGCCATACGCCGGTAGTGGTCCAGGGCCACTGACGAGAACTCACCCTCTTCGGGCTCGATCCGGCTCCATTCGACTGAGAACCGGTAGGCCCCGAGACCGAGATCGGCCACCAGGGCGATGTCCTCGGGATAGCGGTTGAACGAGTCGCAGGCATCCCCGCTGACGTCCAGGCAGCCGGAGGTGGCGTCGTGCTCGAACGCCCACCAGTCGTTGTTGACGTTGCCCCCCTCGATCTGATGGGCGGCGGTGGCCGTCCCCCACAGGAACCGGTCAGGAAAGTTCACGGTCGGCACGATCCGGTACCGTAGCGGCGCGGCGTTGCGCGTGCCGATGCGAGCCTGGCGTCGACCCTGTCGGGCGCCGTCGGCCAACCCCGCCTGGCAGGATGGTCCGATGAGTGAAGCTCTGGATCTTCTGGTCGACCTGCTCGATCTCGAGTCCATCGAGGTCAACATCTTCCGGGGTGTGAGCCCCAACGAGGACCGCCAACGGGTCTTCGGCGGTCAGGTGGCCGCCCAGTCGCTGATGGCGGCGGGACGCACCGTGGACACCGGCCGGCCCCATTCGCTGCACGCCTACTTCCTCCGGCCCGGCGACCCCACCGTGCCGATCCTCTACGAGGTGGACCGCATCCGCGACGGCCGCTCCTTCACCACCCGCCGGGTGGTGGCCGTGCAGCACGGGCGGGCCATCTTCCATCTGTCGGCGTCCTTCCACGCCGACGAGCCGGGGCTGACCCACCAGTTCCCGATGCCCGAGGTCCCCGATCCCGACGAACTCGACTCACTGGTCGTTCGGCTCGAGCCGTTCCGCGACACGCTCGGAGACTGGTTCGCCAAGCCCCACCCCATCGACCAACGTCACATCGGTGAACTCCCCTTCAGCCGCAACGCCAGCCGGGACCCTGTCCAGAGGCTGTGGATCAGAGCCGACGGTGACCTCCCCGACGACCCCCTGCTCCATGCGTGCATCGCCACCTACGCGTCGGACATGTCCCTCTTCGACACCATGCTGGCGCCCCACAACGTCAGCTGGGACGATGCCGACTTCATGGGGGCGAGCCTCGACCACTGCATGTGGTTCCACCGGCCGTTCCGAGCCGACGAATGGCTGCTCTACGACATGGACAGCCCGACGGCGTACGGCGCCCGTGGCCTGGCCCGGGGCCTTCTCTTCACCCGGGGCGGCGATCTGGCCGTGTCCATGGTCCAAGAGGGCCTGATGCGGATGGTGCCCCGGCGACCCGGGGACTGACGGCGCTGCTGGTCGGGTCCTCACCGGCCCGGCGGGCAGGGGTGTACGGGCCGCTCCGGCGGCGGATCCCTACCGGGAGGTCATCGGCACGTAGTTGCGCGACTCGGCACCGATGTACAGCTGACGGGGGCGCGCGATCTTCGAGTCCTGGTCGAGCATCTCCTGCCAGTGGGCCAGCCATCCGGCCGTGCGGGGTATGGCGAAGAGGACCGGGAACATCTCCAGCGGGAAGCCCATGGCCTGATAGATGAGGCCCGAGTAGAAGTCCACGTTGGGGTAGAGCTTCCGGGAGGTGAAGTACTCGTCGGAGAGTGCGATCTCCTCCAGCTTGAGGGCGATGTCGAGGAGCGGGTTCCTCCCGGTGACGGCGAAGACCTCGTCGGCCGTCTTCTTGATGATCTTGGCCCGGGGGTCGTAGCTCTTGTAGACCCGGTGTCCGAAGCCCTGGAGCCGTCCGCCCGAGCCCTCCTTCACCGAGGCGATGAAGGGCTCGACGTTCTCGATGGTCCCGATCTCGGTGAGCATGCGGATGACGGCCTCGTTGGCCCCTCCGTGACGCGGGCCGTAGAGGGCGGCGGCGGCGGCGGCGGTGGCCGAGTAGGGGTCGGCGTGCGAAGAGCCGACCGTCCGCATGGCGGTCGTCGAGCAGTTCTGCTCGTGGTCGGCGTGGAGGATGAACAGGACATCGAGGGCCCGGGTCAGGACGGGGTCGGCCTCGAACCGGGGCTCGGCGATCTTCCACATCATGGACAGGAAGTTGGAGGTGAACGGCAGCGAGTTGTCCGGATAGACGAAGGGCATGCCCACACTGAAGCGGTGGGCGGCGGCGGCCAGGGTGGGCATCTTGGCGATGAGACGGATGATCTGCTTCTCACGCGACTCGACGTCGAAGATGTCCTTGGCGTCAAGGTAGAAGGTGGACAGCGCCGCCACCGCCGAGACCAGCATGCCCATGGGGTGGGCGTCGTAGTGGAACCCCTCGAGGAAGCGCTTGCGTACGTTCTCGTGGATGAACGTGTGCAGTGTGATCTCCCGCTCCCACACCGCATACTGATCCGCGGTCGGCAGTTCCCCGTTCAACAGGAGGTACGCCACCTCCAGGTACGTCGAGCTCTCGGCGAGCTGCTCGATGGGATAACCCCGGTACCGGAGGATCCCCTCCTCACCGTCCAGGTAGGTGATGGCACTCTCGCAGGCTGCCGTCGTCGTGAACCCTGGGTCGAAGAACCAGGTCCCGGGCAGGAGCTTGGACCACTGTGTGGCGGAGATCCCCCCGTTCTCAAAGGGGATCTCGAGGGACTCACCAGTGCGGTTGTCGGTGATCGTGATGCTTTCGGCCACTGGTCCTCAGACCCTTCTGTCGTGGAATCATTCTCGTTCGTCGTCCAATCCTAGATCCTCACCCCCCTGCCTTGACCAACCGGACCGGCATCCACCGGCACGCCGTAGGCCGGCGCCGGTCCAGGGTCCCGCCGGGAGGCCGCCGCTCCCACCGGTCGGCTCCGGCCCGGCCTCGGTGGGGTCGGGATCAGCCGGCGATCCGCACCAGGAACCGCTGGGTGGATCCCGCCCTGTCCTGCTGACTGGCCGGGACGCCCACGGCGACGGTGAGGGTGTAGCGGTGACCACCGGCGACGGCGAGCGGACGCAGCGTGAGGGCCATGGACGCCCCCGAAGCGAGCGTGACCGTGGTCCGAGACGACGAGCCTCTGGCGCCCTGGGGTGGCGACGGCGTCCCGGTGGATCCGCCAGGTCCAGCGTCTCCGACACCACCACGCCCGACTCCGGCACGGTCCCGCAGTTCGTCACCGTCACCTCCGTCGTGACCGTTGTCGTCGGGGGAAGCACCGTAGGCGTGGCCCCCGGGGTGTTGGACACCACGGACACGCAATCGGCGCCGAACAGTCCCGGACCACCGGTCGACACCGCCGGGGGCGAGAGTCCCACCGCGGTGATGGCCAACCGGTGGAACGGTTGCAACTCGGTGGCGTTGCCCAGGGCCGCCGCCCCCGAAGCCAGGCTCGGGGAGCCGAGCGGGGCCGTGGCGATCGGAGCAGGGACCCACACCGACCGGGGCAGCCGAATGGGGAGTCTCGCCCGGCGGATCTGGGACGTGAGGGTGCGGTAGTCGACGTCGGACTGCTGGAAGACCACTCCGGCGTTGCCCATGGCCGTGGTGGCCTGCGCAATAGAGATGAGTGGGGCCGCGTTGGACACCAGCGTCGTGGTAGGGGAACCGGCGACCGGTAAGGGTGTCATACCGAGCAGGCGGTCGATGGTGGTGCGCAGGTCGGAGGCCCCGGTGGCCCGCTCCACCATGACGTGACTGAACTGCTGGCTCACCTGGCCCGTCGGATAGGGAGGAACCAGTTGGGCCGCCTGGTCGGACTCCTGTGCCGTGGCGTCGACAGCAGCATCGAGCCCTTGTTGGAGCACGGCCCGGGCGGTGCGGGGCAGCGCCTGGTTGGTGAGTCCGGGTGCCGACTTCATCAGCGCCGCCAGCTGCGCACCGGTCTGGTTGGACGACTCCACCACGGTGGTGGCCAGGGCCCCGTACCCGGAATCCGTCGAGTTCCGGTAGCCACTCGACTGGGCATGGATCTCGGCCAACGACCCCACCACGAGCACGAGGCAGACCGCCGCCAGGAGACCGAGGAGAACGGTCCGTCTCCAACTCCGTGCTCCAGGGTGGGCACGTCTCCGTCGGGCCCTCGGCATCGCCATGACGATAGTGCTGCCTCCGCGGCGCCAGACCTCGGTTGGACGGTCACGCTGTGGGTGGCGCCGTCAGGACCCGCACGAGACGTACGAACCGGGACTCGGCCGCGGCCCGACCGTCAAGCCCACGGCATACCCGGATCGGCCCGCGGGTGAGGATGGACGGGTTACCGGTCCAAGAGAGATGGAGCAGAGACCTGCGGCTCCGCCTCGGCGGGCGTTCCCGCGGTGACCAGATCGCTCGCCGTGCTGCGCCAATCCACCGTGGGTAGGATGGCGGCGATGTCGGCGTGCGTCTTGTAGCGGTCGGCCACGGCGAGAATCGACTGGATGACCGACGAGGTGAGGAGGTGTGGGACCAGGCCCAGGTCGAGCAGTTTGGTGTGAGCGGCCCGGTAGTAGTGCTCCTCCTTCTCGACCCGAGGGTCGACGGTGTGCTCGATCTCGGCGTCGCCGACGAATTCGGATGCCACCAGCTCGGCCATCTCCAACACGGAGAACGACTCGGTGAACTGATTGAACACACGGAACTCGCCCCGGTCGGCCGGGTTCTCGATGGCCAACTCGACGCAGGCCAGGGTGTCGAGGATGTTGAGCATGCCCCGTGTCTGTCCGCCCGAGCCGTAGACGGTCAGAGGATGACCGGTAACCGCCTGAACGCAGAACCGGTTGAGCACGGTGCCGAACACGCCGTCATAGTCGAATCGGGTGGCCAGATCGGGGTGCAGCGCGGTCTCTTCGGTGTCGTGCCCGTAGACGATGCCCTGGTTGAGATCGGTGGCCCTGATCCCCCAGATCCGACAGGCGAACATGATGTTCGCACTGTCGTGGACCTTGGACAGATGGTAGAAGGAGCCGGGCTGCTTCGGGTAGGGCAGCACGTCGGTACGGCCGCGATGGGTGATCTCGATGAACCCTTCTTCGATATCGATGTTGGGGGTTCCGTACTCACCCATGGTGCCCAACTTCACGAGGTGGATGTCCCGGTTCTGCTCGGCGATGGCGTAGAGCAGATTGAGCGTCCCGGCGACGTTGTTCACCTGGGTGTAGACGGCGTGATGGCGATCGATCATGGAGTAAGGAGCCGACCGTTGCTCGGCGAAGTGCACCACGGCATCGGGCTCGAACGAGGCCAGGGTCTCACTCACAAAGACCGGATCGGTGAGATCGCCGACGAACAGGTCCATCGTGTTGGCGGAGATCTCCTGCCAGCAGCGGACACGCCGCTGCAGGCTGGCGATGGGGACCAGTGTGTCGACCCCCATCTCGAGGTCGTAGCCCCGGCGGGCGAAGTTGTCCACGACCCCTACCCGATGGCCCTTCCGGGACAGGTAGAGAGCAGTGGGCCAACCCAAGTAGCCGTCACCGCCGAGCACCAAAATGTTCACGTATCCATCTCCCTCTCGCTCCTGTACAACCGCCCAGTCATCTCGTGCTCTCTCCTGACACGGATGTGGACAGCTCTACTTTTACCATTTATAACCTTGGAATATCCTGTGGCTCGCAATGCAATCGTCACAATCTGTAGCTCCCGGCAGCTATGAGAAATACCTGTCCAATGCCTATTTCGTGGCCGGCGTCAACGGTAAAGCACGACGGGGATAGGCAAGATCTTTCACAGGCATTTCATAGGGAACAAAACCAACTCGGTCGACAGTGATCGATTCATTGGACATCCGATGCACCCGGTGACTCGCCGAAAGCGGCCCGGACCGACAGCCGGTGGGGTCCGTCGCGGCTACCGGCCGCCGACGGCAGGCCGGGTCCGGGGCCTCGGAGGGCAAGGCCCCCGTTGCCCTCAGGCGGTGTCGCCGGGTCGGACCGCCTCGTCGCCCGCGGTCTGATCGAGGCCGGACTCGGCATCAGGGGCGTCGTCGGACTCGCCGGTTCCCGGGAGTAGTGAGAGCTCCAGCACCGGTGGCACCAGCTCGGACGCCTGGAGCGCCCGGGAGGTGACGTCCACGGTCGTCGGGTGGGCCAACTCCTTCTCGCCGACCCCGACCACGCCCATGTCCACGAACCGTCGGGCGGTGACCAGCACCCGACTCTCAAGCGATCCGATCGCCCGGTTGTACGCGGTCACGGCGCTGTTCAGCCCCTTGCCCACCCCGGCGAAGTGCTCACCCAGGACGGCCAGGCGTTCGTAGAGCTGGGCGCCCAACTGCTGGACCTCGCGGGCATTCTCGGCCAAGGCGTCCTGCTGCCATCCGTAGGCCACCGCCCGGAGGAGGGCGATGAGGGAGGTGGGGGTGGCCAGCAGCACGTGGTTGGCCACGGCGTACTCCATGAGACCGGGCTCATGTTCGAGGGCCGCGGTGAGCAGCGGATCGCCGGGGATGAAGGCCACCACGAACTCGGGGGAGGGATCGACCCTCTTCCAGTACTCCTTTTTCGACAGGGCGTCGACATGGCTCTTCATCTGGCGACCATGGTTGGCCAGATGGGTTCGCCTCACAGCTTCGTCGTCCGCCTCGTTGGCGTCGAGGAACGCCTGCATGGGGACCTTGGCGTCGACGGCGACGTTCTTCCCCCCCGGGAGGTGGACCACCATGTCGGGCCGCATCCTTCCGGCGTCGGTGTCGGAGGTGACCTGCTCGTCGAAGTCACAGTGCTCGAGCATCCCGGCCATCTCGACGACCCGCCGCAGTTGCAGCTCCCCCCAGCGGCCCCGCGTCTGTGGCGACCGGAGGGCGGTGACGAGATTGCGGGTCTCCTTTTGCAGTTGGTCATGCGAGATCGAGAGTGTCTTCATCTGCTCGGTGAGGGTCGTGTAGGCCCGTTGACGCTCGACCTCCAGGCGCTGCATCCCCACCTCGTACTTGCCGAGTTGCTCCCCGATCGGCTTCAGCAGCTGTTCGATGGCCTCTTGCCGTTTCGCCAGCTCCCCCTCGGCGGCCTGTCGGGTCTCGTTCAGCTTGGTGTCGGCCAACTGCAGGAACTGCTCGTTGTTCTGTTGCAGTGCCTGGGTGGAGAGGCGGGCGAACTCGCCGGTCAGCTGCTGGCGGGTCTCTTCGAATGCCTCGGCTCGCTGAATGGAGGCCTGTCGCTCATGCTCCAACTGACTGGCCAGCCGGGCCACGTCTGACTGGAGCCGCGTGGCACCATGCTGCTCCTCGGTCAACTGGCTCCGCACCTCCTGGATCTCGGCCGTCAATCCCCGATTCTGGGCGACCGCGTCGGCCAACCGGGCCTCCGCCGTACGGGCCTTGGTCACCTGATCGGCGCGGACGAGCAGGCCGACCACGACGCCCACGACGGCGCCGACGATGAGTCCGACGATGAGTCCGGTGATCATGGCCAATCCTCCTCGGGGCCGAAACGGCCCAGCGCGACCAGCGTACCTAGGGGGTGTATCAAGGCAGGGGGACGGTCCGTGGGGCTGTGTCACCATGGTGGGGTGCATCGCGTGGTCATCATCGGGGCCGGGTTCGGTGGCCTCTCCGCCGCCCGGGCCCTGGTCGGTCAGCCGGTAGAGGTGACCCTCGTCGACCAGAGGAACTTCCACACCTTCCAGCCCCTTCTCTACGAGGTGGCCACGGCCGGCCTGGAAGCGGGGGACGTGGCCTACCCGGTCCGGGCCATCTTCGGCCGCAGCAAGAACGTCACCTTCCGGTTCGGCACGGTGTCCGGAGTCGACTGGGAGCGCAGCCTGGTCCTCGTCGAGGGCTCCGATCCCCTGCCCTTCGATTCGGTGATCGTGGCCAGTGGAGCCACCGCCCGCTTCTTCGGAATACCCGGTGCCGCGGCGTTCACCTTCCCGCTCTACACCCTCCAGGACGCCCGTACCCTCCGCGACCACGTGCTCCGGCGCCTGGAGGACGCCGACACCCACCCCGACCGGGCCACCAACGGTCTCCTCACCTTCGTGGTCGTCGGTGGCGGCCCCACCGGCGTCGAGGTGGCCGGAGCCCTGGCCGAGCTGCTGGACGTCGCCGTGCGACACGACGGGTTCACCTTCGACCGCGGTACCGGACAGATCATCCTGGTGGACGGGCTCGATCGCCTCCTCACCCCGTTCAAGGCGTCAGGGGCCGCCTACGCCGCCCACACCCTCGAGCGCCGCGGCGTCGAACTGAAACTCGGCCACATGGTCCGGTCGATCAACGAGAGCTGTGTAGAGCTCGACGACGGCACCCAGATTCCCACCCGGACCGTGGTGTGGGCCGGCGGGGTGTCGGTCGAGGACACAGTAGCGGCCAGCCTCGGCCTGGCCAGCGGCCCGAACGGACGCCTGGAGGTCGCCGCTGACCTGTCCATCCCCGACCACCAGAACGCCTATGCCATCGGGGATGCCGCCGCCGTCCTCTGGGGACCCGGTTCCCACGACCCGACCGAGATCTGCCCCCAACTGGCCCAGGTGGCCATCCAGTCGGGGAAGCACGCCGCCGAACAGATCCTCAACCGGTTGCACAGCCGCCCCACCCGGCCGTTCCGCTACCGGGACAAGGGGATCATGGCCACCATCGGGCGCCGCGCCGCCCTCACCGAGTTTCCCCAGGGGCTCCAGGTCCGGGGCACTCTGGGGTGGTTGTCCTGGCTGGGACTGCACCTCGTCTACCTCATCGGCTTCCGGAACCGCATCATCGTCCTCATCAACTGGTCGTGGCGCTACCTCTCGTGGGGATCGGGGCCACGCGTCATCGTGGGAGACGAACTCGAGGTGAACGACCATGAACACCGTGACCAGGCTGGACGCGGCGGCGGGGGCGGGGCGGCCGACCGGGGGTCGGGAGCGCAGCCCTAGGCGATCCGGCGGGTATTCAGCGTCGGCCGGCGCGGGTACGGTGACGAGCATGGACGACGCCCTCGAGCAGATCGACCGGAAGGTCCTCCAGCTGTTCGCCCTGGTCGGGGAGTCGGTCTCCGGCGCCACCGACGCCCTGTTGTCCGGTGACCGGGAGGCGGCCAAGATCCTGGCCGACCGGGACGAAGTTGTCGACACCCTCTACCACGACATCGAGCAGCTCACCTTGGAACAGCTCACCGTGGCCGGGATCACCTCACCGGAGGACCTCCGGTTCCTGGTTACGGTGATCCGGATGCTCCCCGACCTGGAGCGGAACGGCGACCTCGCCGAGCACGTGGCCCGCCGGGCCGCCCGGGGTCTCGGCGCCGAGCTCTCGGCGCGGAGCCGGGGACTGGTCGAGCGCATGGGCGAGGTGGCCATCCACATGTGGCGGGCCACCACCGACGCCTACGCGGAGCGGCTCCCCATGAGCACCTCGCAGTTGGAGACGCTGGACGACGAGATGGACGACCTCCACGTCAGTCTGACCGTCGAGGTGGTGGCGGGAACCATGCCCTTGCCGGTGGCCGTGGAGCTGGCCATGGTCGCCCGCTTCTACGAGCGCTTCGGCGACCACGCCGTGAATCTGGCCAAGCGGGTCGCCGTCCTGGTCCCCTCCACCAGTCAATCGGCCTGACCGGCGGCGACGATCGAACTCCCATGGGTGGCGGTTGCCCCACCCAGGGCCGATGCGGGAGCGTCGGCGTCAGGCGACGACGCCCATGGCCATGAGGGTCTCGGCGATCTGGACGGCGTTGAGGGCGGCCCCTTTGCGAAGATTGTCCCCACTGATGAAGAGGGCCAGCCTCTGACCCGAGGAATCGGTGGCCCGCACCCGCCCCACCAGTGAGGGGTCCCGGCCGGCGGATCGTAGCGGCGTCGGGATCTCGGCCATCTCGACGCCGGGGGCCACGGCGAGGATCTCGGTGGCCCGCTGCGGGCTCAGCGCCCGCTCGAACTCGGCCACGATGGCCAACGAGTGCCCGGTGAACACCGGGACCCGGACGCAGGTGCAGGTGACATCGAGTTCGGGGATGTCGAGGATCTTGCGGGTCTCCTGGCGGAACTTCAGTTCCTCACTGGTGTCCCCGGAGCCGTCGTCCAGCACCCGTCCGGCCACAGGAACGACATTGTGGGCGATGACATCGGGGAAGATCACCGGAGGCGGATACTCCACGGCATGGCCGTCGAAGGTCAGGGCTGCCGCACCGTCCACCGTCTTGGCCAACTGCTCCTCGAGTTCGGCCACACCGGCCAGGCCTGATCCCGAGACCGCCTGATAGGTGGAGACGACGAGGCGGGCCAGGGTGGCGGCGTCGTGCAACGGCTTGAGCACGGGCATCGCCACCATGGTGGTGCAGTTGGGATTGGCCACGATGCCCTTCGGGAGGGAGCCCATGGTGGCGGCGTTGACCTCGGGGACGACCAGGGGGACGTCGGGATCCATCCGCCAGGCCGACGAGTTGTCGATGACGATGGCCCCGACGCCGGTGAACCGGGGGGCCAGCTCCAACGAGGCGGTAGCCCCGCTGGAGAAGAGGGCGAGATCCAGTCCGGCCAGGTCGGCGGTTGCCGCGTCCTCCACCTCCAACTCCGTGTCCCCGAACCGGAGGCGGCGGCCGGCCGAGCGGGAGGACGCGAAGAGGCGGAGTTCGTCGAGCGGGAAGCCCCGCTCGGCCAGCATCGTCCGCATCACCGTCCCGACCTGCCCGGTTGCTCCCACGACAGCCACTCGCATGCCCGACAGTCTACGGGCCCTCGGCCACGCAGAGCTACCAGGAGCACCGCATCATCGGCGCCGCCGGGTGCAGCCCTTCGGCCGACCGAGGTCCGTCCGCCGGTCGGACGAGCCCGGCCGTGGCGGGCGGTCAGGCCAGTTCGAAGGCCGCGTGCAGGGCCCGCACCGCCTCTTCGGCCGCCGCGGCCCGGATCATGCAGGAGATCCGGATCGACGACGTGGAGATCATCTCGATGTTGATGCCCGCGGCGGCCAGCGTCTCGAAGGTCAAGGCGGTGACCCCGGGGTGGGTCTTCATCCCCGCCCCCACGAGGGAGACCCGGGCCACGTCGTCGTCGCTGGTCACCCCGGTGGCGCCCAGTTCCGGGACCAGCTCCTCGCACACCTCGGTACTCACGGCCAGGTCGTAGCCGGGAACGGTGAACGAGATGTCCGTGGTCCCGTGGAGCGAGGTGTTCTGGACGATCATGTCCACGTTGACGTGGCGGTCGGCCAGGCCCCGGAAGAGCCGGGCCGCCAGACCGGGACGGTCGGGCACCCCGATGACCGTCACCTTGGCCTCGGTCACATCGTGGGTGACCGCGGTCACGATGGCGTCTTCCATACTGGCATCCTCCTCCTCGACCCATGTGCCCGGCTCCCAGGTGAAACTGGACCGCACGTGCAGGGGCACTCCGTGGTTGCGTGCGAACTCCACCGACCGGAGCATGAGCACCCGGCCACCGGTGGCGGCCATCTCCAGCATCTCCTCGTAGCTGACCCGGGCCAGCTTGTGAGCTTGGGGCACGATCCGGGGATCGGCGCTGAACACCCCGGGCACGTCGGTGTAGATCTCGCAGACGTCGGCATTCAACACGGCCGCCAGGGCCACCGCGGTGGTGTCGGAGCCGCCCCGGCCCAGCGTGGTCACATTCCGGTCGACGGACATGCCCTGGAACCCGGCCACCACCGGGACCCCACCCCCGTCCAGGGTGGCCTGCAGCCGATCGGCTTTGATGTCCACGATCTTGGCCCTGGTGTGGATGGCGTCGGTGATGATCCCGGCCTGGCTGCCGGTAAACGAGGTGGCCTCCACGCCGAGCTCGGCCAGAGCCATGCACAGGAGGGACATGGAGATCCGCTCCCCGGAGCTCAACAGCATGTCGACCTCACGGGGCGGTTGCACCGAGCTCACGTCGTTGGCCAGGCGGACCAGTTCGTCGGTGGTCTTGCCCATGGCGCTCACGACCACCACCACGTCGTCACCCGCCCGGCGTGAACGCGCCACGTGATCGGCGACGGCCCGGATCCGATCCGCGTCGGCGACCGAGGTCCCACCGAACTTCTGCACCATCAGCGACATGGGGGCCAAGGCTACAGGGGCCACTTCGGGGGACCGTCCCGCCTCCCGTCGGCCGACACCGGAGGTCCATGTGGAACCGGCTACCCTGAAGCCCCGTGCCCACCGAGAAGCGTCAGCGACAGAAGGCCGGCCGCCAGGCCCGGTTGGAGGCCGAGCAGAAGGTCCTCAAGCGGAAGCAGAACATCCGCCGGCTCATCACGCTGTTCATCGTGGCCGCGGTGGTTGTCGGCATCTCCCTGCTCATCACCAAGCCGTGGAAGAAGACCGCCGCGTCGACGACCACCACTACCAAGCCCGCCACGACGACCACCAAACCTGCTCCGGCCGGCGGCTCGGGCAACACCTCGCCGAGCGCCATCACCACGTCGGCCGACTGCCCGGCCAACTTCAGTGCCACCCTCAACAAGCCCTCGTACTCGTCCTACCCTCCGATGACCATCAACACGTCCAAGACCTACACCGCCACCGTGACCACGGACATCGGGCCCTTCACCATCCAACTCGACCCCAAGAAGGCGCCGAAGGCGGTCAACAGCTTCGTCTTCCTGGCCAAGCAGCACTTCTTCGACTGCATCATCTTCCACCGGGTCATCCCCTCGTTCGTGGACCAAACCGGCGATCCCACCGGCAAGGGGACGGGTGGTCCCGGCTACGAGTTCGCCGACGAACTACCCAAGACGGCCACCCCCCAGTACCCGTTGGGCTCGGTGGCCATGGCCAACTCCGGGGCCAACACCAACGGCAGCCAGTTCTTCATCGTGGCCGGCTCCGAAGGGGAGAGCCTCCAGCCCAACTACTCGCTGTTCGGCACCGTCACCTCCGGGATGGACGTGGTCGACAAGATCAACGCCGCCGGTTCCAGCAGCGGCACGCCGACCACACTGCACCGGATGGTCTCGGTCACCATCACGGAGTCCTAGGTGTGCGGACCGCCCCGGTCCGCACGCGGTTCCCGATCCACCCACCAACACCGCACCCACGAGGAGTGACCACGATGGCCCCAGAGGTTCCCGCAGTCGACGGTTCCAGCCCCAAGACCCAGCGTTTCGACGCCCCACCCCCCATGATCATCGACCCGGCCAAGCGCTACACGGCGGAGATGGTGACGACCAAGGGGACTCTGACCGTCGCCCTCGACCCGGTCGGCGCGCCCGGTACGGTCAACAACTTCGTGTTCCTGGCCCGGTGGCACTACTACGACGGGATCGTCTTCCACCGGATCATCCCGGGCTTCATGCTGCAAGGCGGCGATCCCGAAGGTTCGGGGCGTGGTGGTCCGGGTTACCGGTTCAAGGACGAGCTCCCGGCTCCGGGTAGGTATGAGATCGGCTCACTGGCCATGGCCAACGCCGGACCCGACACCAACGGCAGTCAGTTCTTCATCGTGAGCGGGCCCTCGGGCGTCTCCCTCCCGCCCAGCTACTCGCTGTTCGGCAAGGTGGTCAGCGGGCTCGACGTGGTGAAGGCCATCGAGGCGGTCGGCAGCCGGTCGGGTGCCCCGTCCGAGGACGTGATCATCGAGTCGGTGACCATCACCGAGGCCGACTGACCCGAACGCGGGCACACCCCGTCTGGGGCCGCATTCAGCGTCCGGGGCCGCATTCAGCCCGGGAGGGCGCCCAGTCCCGCCTCGGCCCGGGCCCCGTCGAGGTACACCGCCACCCGGCCCGTCCCGGCCGTGCGCCATCCCCCCCCGGGATCGCGGATGAGGGCCGTGCGCTCGGGGATGCCGGCCACCGGGGTCCCGGCAGGCGCCAGATGCACCGACCGGTGGAGTTTCTCGCCGTGGCCGTCCTCGTGGACGTCGCCGAAGTGGGGCACGACGGCGACGCCGCTCATCAGGCCCAGCCCGATGGTCAGCCCGCCCCCGCGCGCGTCGACCATCGGGTCGGTGAGGGCCATCGCCGCCGCCGAGGAGCCGACGACGACCGCCCCGTCCCGCCACGCCGCCAGCAGCGACTCCCAGACCAGCGACGCCTTCAGCACGCTGCGGAGGTGCATCGGCGACCCTCCGGCCAGATAGATCAGGCGGGCCCTCCGCATGACGGCAGCGGCTCCCGGATCCTCGGCATCGGACCGGGACAACACCATAAGACCCTCGACCTGGCCACCGAGCGGTTCGAACCACTCCCCGGCCCGGACCACCAGGCGCTCGGGGTGCTCATAGGCCGCGGCCGTGGGCAGGACCAGGACCTCGACCGAACCCGATGCCGCCAGGAACTCGGCGTCGAACGTGCACCCCTCGGTCCACTCACCTCCGCCAACGAGCGCCAACATGCCGGGGGGTCGATCCATCGGCCCAACTGTAGAGGTCGCTACCGATCCTCCGGGGATCCATGATCGGACCGGCGGAGGAGCCGACCCATGGCAAAACAGACCTCGGTGGCCAGGGCCAGGGAGTCGGGCAGGATCCCCATGCCCATAAACCCGTGGACCTGATCGTCGTAGCACCGGTACTCGACAGGGACCCCGGCGGCCCGTAGGGCCTCGGCGTAGTTCGATCCGTCGTCTCGGAGCGGGTCGAAGCCCGCCGTCACCACCAGGGCCGGGGCGACGCCCCGGTGGTCCTCGGCCAACAGCGGGGACGCCCTCCATGCCGTCCAGTCCTCGGGTTCGGGCAGGTAGAGCGCCCTGGCCTGCTCCATGGCCTCGCTGGTGAGGAAGAACCCGTCGGACAGACTCCGGATCGACTCGGTGTCGAGCCGGGCGTCGACGGCCGGATAGACGAGCCCCTGAGCCGCCGGCGCGGGCACGTCGGGACCCGCCCCGCCGTCCCGGGTTTCGAGGGCCACCACCGCGGCGAGGTTGCCGCCCGCGCTGTCCCCCATGACCCCGACCTGCCGAGGATCGACGCCCAGCTCGTCGGCGTGGCGCTGGACCCAGGAGTAGGCGGCCACCGCATCGTCCACCGCGGCCGGAAACGGGTGCTCGGGGGCCAACCGGTAGTCGACGGCCACCACCAGGCACCGGGCCGTGGCGGACAGCATGCGGCAGCTGGCGTCGTGGGTGTCGAGGTCACCGGTCATCCAGCTGCCCCCGTGGTAATAGACGATCCCGGGCAGCCGGCGACCGGGGCCCCCGATGCCGACTCCCGAGCCGAACGGGCGGTAGATCCTCACCGGGACCGGTGGCGCCCCCTCCGGCCCGGGCACCAGGCGGCCCCAGGCGTGGACGTCGGTGCGGACCGGCATGGCCAGGCGGGTGGTCCGTCGCATCTCGGCCCGCATGGCCACGGGGTCGGCCGGTGCCGCCCGGCCGTCAGAACCACCCGGGCTGCCCCCGAACAGGGTGGTCAGCTCCAGCAGGGCCTGCACCCCCCGGTTGAGCACGCGCCCGTCCCGTTCGACGGGCGGCTTCTTGCCCAGCACGGCGAGTACCAGCTCGGGTCGGCTCAACAGTCCGGCCAGACTCCGGGTGGCCACGGGCCAGTGCTCGTGGCCACGCTGGATCCGCCGGCTGTAGATGGCCCGGCTGCGGGCACCGCGCCACGGACCCCGCTCGGTGCTCTGATCCGGGCCCGTGGCCACCTCCGGTCCCACCGCTGCGGTGGCCCGCGCCGCCGTGCGCCGGCCACCGGTCTTGGCCGGGGCCGCCTTGGCCGGGGCCGCCTTGGCCGGGGCCGCCTTGGCCGGGGCCGCCTTGGCCGGGGCCGCCTTGACCCGGGCCGGCTTGACACCGCCTCCGGGCACCCGGGCCCTGGGACTGGCCCGTCCCGTGCCCGGCTTGGCCGGGGCGACCGGCGTCGTTCGTCGGGCGGATGCGCCCTGAGCTGGGTCGTCGTCCATATGCCACCATCGTGGCGGGAGGGTCGCCGGAAGGCAAACGCTCCCCAACGTCGGCCGCCGCCCGGACTGGTGGGCGGAACCTGGACGGTTCGCACGGGACGACAGCACCGGCGCCGAGCGACCGCACGAGCGCCACGAGGTGGACCATGAATCGATCGGAAGTTCGCCAGGCCCTGGAGGTGGCCCACTTCGACGGAGCCAGTGCCGTCGTGACCGGGGCGGCCTCGGGTATCGGGAAGGCACTGGCCACCGAGCTGGTGTACCGCGGGGCCACCGTGCTCGTGGCCGACATCGACGGGTCGGGTGCCGCAGCCGTGGGTGGGTCCCTGGACCGGTCGGGTCCGGGCTCGGCCTCCGCGGTGACCCTGGATGTCACCGACGCCCACGCGGTCACCCGGGCCGTCGACCGGTTCGCCGGCGATCACGGCGGGTTGGACTTCCTCTTCAACAATGCCGGCGTCGGCGTCGGCGGCGAGGTGCGGGAGATGACGTCGGCCCACTGGCAGCGGGTCATCGACGTCAACCTGCTCGGCGTGGTCCACGGCGTTTCCGCGGCCTATCCGAGGATGATCGAACAGGGCCGGGGCCACATCGTCAACACGGCGTCCCTGGCCGGCCTGGTCCCCAGCCCCCTGCTGGTGCCGTACTCGACCACCAAGCATGCGGTGGTCGGCCTCAGTGTGGGTCTGCGGGTGGAGGCGGCCGACCACGGTGTGCGGATCAGCGTGGTGTGCCCTGGGGTCATCGACACCCCCCTCCTCGACAAGCCGAATCCGGCCGACCTGCCGCACGCCGGGTCCATGCCCGATGTCCGGGACCTGCTCACACGGATGGTGGGCATGCCGTACCCGGCCGCCTCCCTGGCCCGGGACGTCCTCGACCGCGTGGCCCTCAACCGAGCCATCATCGTCTCGCCCCGCCACGCCCGCCTGGCCTGGGCCGCCTACCGACTGGCACCCGGGCTCCTAATCGACCAGAGTCCCCGTCGTGTCCGGGCCGTCGCCGGCCCTCGTCGCCCCCGGCGGCGCTGAGCCGAGCGCCGGTCCGGTCCCGGTCCGGCAGTCCCTACGGCCCCCGGAGCGGCACCAGAGCACCGTCGCCGGGTGCCCCACTAGGATCGACCTCTATGCCGATCGCACGCGTGGGAATTGTCGGATCCGGGATCATGGGCTCGGGTATCGCCGAAACCGCGGCCACCCATGGCTTCGACGTGGTCCTCCGGTCGCGGAACCAGTCCACCGCGGACGCCACCCTGGCGGCGATGGAGAAGTCGCTCAACCGACAGGTGGACAAGGCCAAGTTGACCGAGGCCGAACGGGACGAGGCCCTGGCCCGGGTTACCCCGACCTCCGACCTGGCCGCCCTGAAGGACCTGGATCTGGTGATCGAGTCCGTGGTCGAGGATCTGGCCGTCAAGAAGGAACTCTTCAATGAACTCGACCGGATCACCGCGGACCACACCATCTTGGCTACCAACACCTCCACCCTCCCGGTCATCGAGCTGGCCATGCAGACCGGCCGCCCCGACAAGGTGTGCGGGGTCCATTTCTTCAATCCGGCCCCGGTCATGGACCTGGTCGAGCTGGTCAAGCCGCTGACCGCCTCCGACGAGACACTCGCCGCCGTCCGCGCGTTCGCCGAGGCCTGCGGGAAGACACCGGTGCAGGTCAAGGATCAGGCCGGATTCATCGTGAACGCCCTGCTGTTCCCGTACCTGAACAACGCCGTACGGCTCCTCGAACAGGGTGTGGCCTCGGTGGAGGACATCGATACCGCCATGAAAGGCGGCTGCGGGTTCCCCATGGGGCCGTTCGCCCTGTTGGACCTGGTGGGACTGGATACGTCCTTGGCCATCCTGGACGCCCTCTACGCCGAGTTCCGCGACCCCAACTACGCAGCCGTCCCCCTGTTGCGCCGTATGGTCAGCGCCGAGCTCCTCGGCCGCAAGTCCGGCCAGGGCTTCCTCGACTACCGCAAGTAGAGCGCCGGACGACCGTGCCCTCGCCACCGGCTCCCGCGTGGGGGAGAATGGGGAGATGAGCGACGGGGACCAGGTGGACACCGTGGACCAGGCCGGCAACGGCGTCGCTCCTGGTCGGGCCATGCCCACGGACCCGCCGACCCGGGACAAGCCCTGGGTCATGAGGACCTACTCCGGGCACTCGACGGCCAGGGCCTCCAATCAGCTCTACCGGACCAATATCGCCAAAGGGCAGACCGGCCTCTCGATCGCCTTCGACCTCCCCACCCAGATCGGCTACGACCCCGACTCCCCCGAGGCGGCCGGCGAGGTGGGCAAGGTGGGTGTCCCGGTGGCCCATCTCGGCCACATGGCCCAGCTCCTCGACCAGATACCGGTCGAGTCCATGAACACCTCCATGACCATCAACGCCACCGCCGGGTGGCTGCTCGGCCTGTACATCGCCAACGCCGAGGACCGCGGGGTCGACCCCCGGGTCCTCTCGGGCACCACCCAGAACGACATCGTGAAGGAATACCTGTCCCGGGGGACCTTCATCTTCCCCCCGCTGCCCAGTCGGCGCCTCACCGTGGACACCATCGCCTACACGGTGCGGCACGTCCCCAGGTGGAACCCCATCAACGTGTGCAGCTACCACCTGCAAGAGGCGGGGGCCACGCCCCATCAGGAGGTGGCCTACGCCCTGGCCACGGCCATCGGCGTGTTGGATGCCGTGCAGGCCTCGGGCCAGATCCCCGCCGACGAGTTCCCCTCGGTGGTCGGCCGGATCTCCTTTTTCGTCAACGCCGGGGTTCGCTTCGTGGAGGAGACCTGCAAGATGCGGGCCTTCACCGCCCTCTGGGACCGGGTGTGCTCCGAGCGCTACGGCGTCACCGACCCCAAGCTCCGCCGTATGCGCTACGGGGTACAGGTCAACTCCCTGGGCCTCACCGAGGCGCAACCGGAGAACAACGTCCCCCGCATCGTGCTCGAATCGCTGGGAGTCACCCTGTCCAAGGGCGCCCGCGCCCGCGCCCTGCAGCTCCCGGCCTGGAACGAAGCCCTCGGACTCCCCCGGCCCTGGGACCAGCAGTGGTCGCTCCGCATCCAGCAGATCCTGGCCTTCGAGTCAGACCTGCTCGAGTACGGCGACATCTTCGACGGCTCGGTGGTCATCGAGAAGAAGACGAACGAGGTGGTCGAGGCCTCCTGGGCCGAGTTGGAGGACGTGATGTCGCTGGGCGGAGCCTTCGAGGCCATCGACGAGCTGAAGTCCCGCCTGGTGGGGAGCCAGTCCGAGCGTGTGCGCCGCATCGAGACCGGCGAGCTGCAGGTGGTCGGCGTCAACTGCTTTACCGAGACGGCGGAGTCGCCGCTCTCCCCCGAGAACGCTGCGGGCGGCGTGGAGTCGATCCTGCGTGTCGATCCGGCCGTCGAGTCCGAGCTCAGGGCCGACGTGGAGGCATGGCGATCGAACCGTGACGGGGCCGCGGTGGCCAGCGCTCTCGACGCCCTGAAACGGGCGGCCGAGGGGACCGAGAACATCATGCCCGCCACGATCGCCCTGGCCCACGCCGGCGGCACCACCGGCGAGTGGGCGGGCGCCCTGCGCCAGGTGTTCGGCGAGTACCGCGCCCCCACCGGGGTGGCCGGCGGGGTCGGCCACCGGGGCATCGAGTTCCGAGCCGTGCTGGGCCGGTCCAAGGACCTGGCCGCCCGGACCGGCGGCCCACCCAGGCTGCTCGTGGCCAAGCCCGGCCTCGACGGCCATTCCAACGGAGCCGAACAGATCGCCGTGGCCGCCCGGGATGCAGGATTCGAGGTCGTCTACCAGGGAATTCGCCTGTCGCCCGCGCAGATTGCCGCAGCCGCCCGGGACGAGGACGTCGACGTGGTGGGCATCTCCATCCTGTCCGGGTCGCACCTCGAGCTGGTCCCCGACGTGGTCGACCGGCTGCGGGCCGCCGGGGTGGACGCCCCGGTGGTGGTGGGCGGGATCATCCCCCCCGAGGATGCCGAGATCCTGATGGGCAAGGGAGTGGCCCGCGTCTACACGCCGAAGGACTTCGAGATCGGCCAGATGATGGACGACCTGCTCGGCCTGGCCGAGGAGCACCGCGCTACGCCGGTCGGCTGAGTCGGGTTCGACCCGAGGACGCCAACCGGGACCACCGGCCGGCGCCGGCACACCGGCTCGGAGCGGCGCGGTTCCACCCGTTCGGGGCGGCCACCGGATAGGTTCCCGGCGTGTCCACCCGCCGCAACCCCATGGCCGGCATCCTGTCCGGCCCGATCGATGCACCCCCCGAGGACAAACTGGCCACGGTCTACCCCAAGGTCGAGGCGGTCACCGGCATGAGGGTGAGTCACCGGGCCAGCGGCTTCAGCGGATCCCTCGTGCGTGTGGAAGGCGGCGGCGTCGAGATCCGCGGCCAGACCGGGCTGGAGCGGGTCTTCCGCCTGGCCCCCGGGGCGTTCTCCGTCGGCGGCCGGGCCGTTTCCCTGGTCCGGCCGGCGGTGGCTGATCCCTCGGGAGGCCGCTGCGCCCCCGTCACCGCGTCGGGTTCGGTGGCGGTGACCGGTGCCTCGGCTCGGGTGGCCCGGGCCGGCCGACTGTGGGTCGAGGGCGTCCACGACGCGGAGCTGGTGGAGCGGGTGTGGGGTGATGACCTGCGGGTCGAGGGCGTGGTGGTGGAACGGCTGGACGGCATCGACCACCTGGATGCGGCGATCAGGGAGTTCCGGCCCGGACCGGCCCGGAAGCTGGGTGTACTGGTCGATCATCTGGTGGACGGCAGCAAAGAGTCACGGATCGCCGACGGCCTCCGTCATCCTCAGGTCCTCGTCACCGGCACGCCGTTCGTCGACGTCTGGGAGGCAGTGAAGCCGTCGGTGCTGGGCATCGAGGCCTGGCCCCGGGTCCCCATGGGCCGCGACTGGAAGACCGGGGTCTGTGAGATCCTCGGGTTCGGGGACCCGCGGACCACCTGGAGGCGGATTCTGGCCTCGGTCGGATCGTACGCCGATCTGGAGCCGGCCCTGGTGGGAGCGGTGGAGCGCCTCATCGATTTCGTCACCGACCCCACCTGATCTGCTCGACGGACTCCGAACCCGCCCGCAGGGGTACACCGGCTCGACGACCATTCAGTGCACTCATTTTGACGGATAAACGGTGTTTCTGAAACCATGCCCCATGCCTTCGACCCGATTCGCCCTGGTCGTGCCGTTGCTCGCCGTGCTGGCTCTGGCCGGCTGCTCCTCCGGCTCCACGTCGGCCCCGGCCACGTCCACCTCCAAGGCGCCGTCCTCGACCTCCTCAGGTGGAACGTCACCGAAGAAGGCCGGATCCACCGGCACCGTCTCGGAGACGTGCCCGACCGCCGCAGTGGTCTCAGCCGCCCTCGGATCCACTTACCCGGCACCGCAGTCGTCAGGCGGTGGTGGACTGGTCAGCTGCAACTACAGCGACCCGAACACGTCGGCCAACCTAGTGCTCGGCTTCTCCAAGGCGACGGGGATCACCGCGGCTGCGCTCAAGACCACCGCCCAGAGCCAGGCCTCGGCCCAGGGGGTGACGCCGAGTTCGGTGGCCGGACTCGGCGACGCCGCCTATCTGTTCACCATGCACGACGCCAGTACGAACGCCAGCGGCGTGGCCACGACCGTGCTCCTGATCCAGGTGGGATCCACGTTGGTGGACATCACCGCGGAGGCCAGCCCGTCCGGGGTCGAGGCCCTGGGCCACGTGCTGGTCAGCTAGGACCGCAACGGCCAACGATTGCCCCCCTCGTTGATGGGACAAACCCGGGTCATCCTCCGGGGGTGCCCCGGAGACCGGGGCCAGGACCAGTCGCCCACCGGACCGCCCGGGTCGAGCTGCGGATGACACCGGCCCAACGTGGGGGATCCTTCGGACCGCTGCGCTCGGGTGGTGACCGGTGGGCCGTCGCCTCGAAGCTCAACGCCCTGCGTCCAGAGGGTCGGTGCCCCCGTATACACCTACCCGGGGTTCAGCCTCCGGCCCAGGGACGGTCGCGACGGGTGGTGGCCGGACGGGACCACCACCGCCCACTGAACCGCCACGCCGGCGGATGGTCGACGGCCTCGGTCACCACGATCCGGGGTCGCGGCCAGGCCTGATCGACAGCGGCGGCGATGACGGCCAGCACCTCGGGCTCGAGCTCCGGCCGGGGGGCGATGCCGGGGGCGGCGGCGGCCGGCGCCGCGGCGGTGGACAGCAGAGGACTGCTCACAGGGGCATGTTCCCGTGCTTGCGCTTGGGCAGGTCCTCACGCTTGGACACCAGGAGGGCCAGGCTCCGCACCAGCACCCGTCGGGTCTCGGCCGGGTCGATGACGTCATCCACGTACCCCCGCTCGGCCGCCGCATAGGGGTTGGCGTAGCGCTCGGTGTACTCCTCCACCAGCTCCTTGCGCCGGCCCACCGGATCGGCGGCTTCGGCCAGGTCCCGCCGGTACACGATCTCGACGGCCCCCTCCGGGCCCATCACGGCCAACTCGGCCGACGGCCACGCGTAGGCCAGGTCGGCCCCGATGGACTTCGAGTTCATGACCACGTAGGCACCGCCGTAGGCCTTGCGGGTGATGATCTGGACCCGTGGGACGGTGGACTCGCAGTAGGCGTAGAGCAACTTGGCGCCGTGACGGATGATGCCCCCGTACTCCTGGTCGGTTCCCGGCATGAAGCCGGGAACGTCGACGAAGGTGATGAGGGGGACGTTGAAGGCGTCGCACGTGCGGACGAACCGGGCCCCCTTCTCCGAGGCGTCGATGTTGAGGACACCGGCCAGCATCTGGGGCTGGTTCCCGACGATTCCGACCGCCCGTCCGTCGATCCGGGCGAACCCGCAGACCAGGTTCATGGCCCAGTGGTGGTTGACCTCGAAGAACTCACCGTCGTCTACGACGGCCTCGATGACCTTCTTCATGTCGTAGGGCTGGTTGGGGGAGGCCGGCATGAGATCGGTGAGTTCGGGGGTCAGCCGTTCGGGGTCGTCCCCCGAGACCACCAGCGGCGCCTCCTCGAGATTGTTGGAGGGAAGGAAGCTGAGCAGGTACCGCACATCGTCGAGGCACGCCTTCTCGTCAGGCGACACGAAGGCCGCCACCCCCGATTTGGTGGCGTGGCTCATGGCCCCTCCCAGCTCCTCCAGCGTCACGTCCTCCCCGGTCACCGTCTTCACGACGTCGGGCCCGGTGATGAACATGTGGCTGGTCCCCTGGACCATGAAGATGAAGTCGGTCATGGCCGGGCTGTAGACCGCGCCTCCCGCACAGGGCCCGAGGATCACGCTGATCTGCGGGATCACCCCGGAGGCCTGGGCGTTGCGGTGGAAGATGCCACCGTAGGAGTGGAGGGAGACCACGCCCTCTTGGATGCGGGCGCCGGCCCCGTCGTTCAGCCCGATCATCGGAACCCCGATCGAGCTGGCCAGGTCCATCACCTTGTGGATCTTCTCGGCGAAGACCTCGCCCAGGGCCCCCCCGAAGACCGTGAAGTCCTGGCTGAACACGCAGACCCGGCGACCCTCTACGGTCCCGAAGCCGGTGATCACCCCGTCAGTGTACGGACGGTTCTCCTCCAGGCCCATGCCGTGGGCCCGATGCCGGGCCAGCATGTCGAGCTCCTGGAACGAACCGTCGTCGAGGAGGTAGTCGATCCGCTCCCGGGCCGTCATCTTGCCCTTGGCGTGGTGCTTCTCCACTGCCCGGGGGGAACCTGCATTCCTGGCCAGCTCGCGTCGCTCGGCCAGTTCTTCCAGTCGTTGGGTCATGGGGTGATCCATGGTCTGTGAGGCTACCGGACCAGGCACAGGGGTTTCGAGACGGCCTCGGATTCCCCTCGTCCCGGCCCCGAACGACGCCAGCCGGTCGTGGCAGCCGGTCGAGTCAGCCGGCGGGATTCACCCAGTGGGGACCGCACCACACGTAGGTGACCTGGTTCTGTGCCCCGACGCCGCCGGCCCGCACCATCCCCGGTCCCCGTCCTGAACCGGCTCCGAGATAGGCGGCCACACTCCTCCCCACATACCGACCCTCGAGCACGGGGTCAACCGCTCCGACGAAGGAATGGCGGTACGTCGAGCGGGCGGTGAAGGTGGCGGCCCCCGCCCTGCCCGAGGGTCCGGGAGGGCCGGGAAGGGGAGTCGGCTCCCACCGGTCGATCCGGTAGACAGCCACGATCAGCTCGCCGACCACGATGACCGCCCACCGAGGTGACCGCGACGAACGGGGATCGATCCATCTCCTGCCGATCCTCCAGTCGTGGCGCACCGTCTCGTAGCTCGTGTCCGCACCCTGGTCGCCGACGCGGAGAAGCACGACCCGGTGGTCGCTTTTGAACTTCGCCCGCTTGGCCAGGCGCGCGCCCAGTTCGGATGCCGGTCGGCGCCGACCGGCCTGCTTGAGGTCCTGCTGGAGTCCGAGGACGTCGGCCGCAGCCGCCTGGACCAGGCGGGCCTGGTCGGAGCTCAACCCGTAGCGGAGGATCTCCAACTGCACCGGACCCTCCCGAGCCTCGACCTCCCGGATCCTCTCCACCATGGGGAACCGATCGGAGGATCCGTCGTGGTCATCCACCGAGGTGTGCGTCCCGTCCGGTCCGGATTCGGCGGATGCGCCTTCGGTTCGGACCCCTCCGGGCCCGGTGTCAGGTCCGGCATCGATGCCACCGGTCCCGACATCCGTGCGGGGATCGGGTCCACCACCGGCGCGGGCCGCCAGCACATGGCGAAAGCACCGGTCGCCCCGTCCCCGACCCACGTAGAACGGTCGGCCGGATCCGGGGTCCGTCACCAGGTACACGTACCACTCCAACCGGGCCGCCACGCCCGGAGGGAACGCCATGTCGAAGGGATCACGGCTCCGGGCCGGGCCGGCGTCGGGGTGGGCACGGTCGGACGGAGGGGCGTCGTCAGATGGGTCCGGCGATCTCCGCCCTGCCGGCAACGGCATCGACCGGGTCGATACCACCGGGACGGTTGGCCGGGCCCGGTGGGACACCCCGGCGGCCTGGTCGGCGCCGACGTCGGGGGCATCCGCCCCGGTCGTGGTGGCATGGACAGCAGCGTCCGGGGCTGTCTCGGGGGGCACGGAAGGCACCTCGGACACCGTCGATTCCGCCGTGCCCTCCCCGGGAACCGGGGCCGACGGAACGGGTGCCGGTGTGGCGCGTGGCTCGTTCTGGGCGGGAATGCTCGGGACACCGATCGCCGGTGGCCGCCCGGTCGCCCGCCCGTCCGGATCGCCTTCAGGGACCGCCGGAGCCCTGTCCATCGGTACGACCGCTCACTCCTGGACGAGCTCGATCAGTGTGCCGAACGCCCCTTTGGGGTGGACGAATGCCACCGTCGTCCCCCGTGATCCCGGACGCGGGGCTTGGTCGATGACCTGGCCCCCGTGGTCCTTGACCGACTGCAGCGCCGCTCCGCAGTCCGCCACCCGGTAGCCGACGTGGTGGAGACCAGGACCCTTCTTCTCCAGGTACTTGGCCACGGGTGAGTCCTCCCTGATGGGGGTCAGCAGCTGGATGTAGCTGTCGGCCACCTTCAAGAGGGCCTCTTCCACCCCGTCGGACTCGACCACCTCGCGGTGGTCCACCGTGGCGCCGAAGGTCTGTTCGTAGTAGCGGATGGCGTCCTCCAGATCGGGCACGGCGATGGCCACGTGGTCGATCTCGGTCAACAGGGGTTCGGTCATGCCCCGTGCCTCCGGAACAGCGTGATCCTGTCCTCGCCCACCCGGGCACGGAACTCGGGGTCGTCGATCCCCAGCCCTTCCTCCGGAGCCAGGCACAGGACACCGATCTTGCCCTCGTGGAGGTTCTTGTGCACCTGGTAGGCGGCATCCCCCACCTCGTCGAGGGTGTGGACCGCCGACAGGGGAGGGAGGATCTTGCCTTCGCACACCAGCTGGTTGGCGTCCCAGGCCTCGCGGTAGTTGGCGAAGTGGGACCCCTTGATGGTCTTGAGCTTCATCCACAGATGCCGGTTGTCGTACTCGATCATGTAGCCCGAGGTGGCCGCGCAGGTCACGATGGTCCCGCCCCTCTTCGCCGCGAACACCGAGGCCCCCATGGTCTGTCGTCCCGGGTGCTCGAACACGATGTCCACATCGTCGCCGACCAGGCCCCGGATGTCCTTGCCCAACCGCCGCCATTCCGACTCGTCCTGGGTGTTCTCATCCTTCCAGAAGCGGTAGTTGGCCACCTTGCGGTCGATGACGGCCTCCACCCCCAGCTCGTGGAGGAGCTCGACCTTGGAGGGCGAGGAGACCACCCCCACCGGCGTCCCGCCCCCGTTGAGCACATACTGCACGGCATACGACCCGAGCCCCCCGGAGGCTCCCCACACCAGCACCTTGTCCCCCTGGCTCATGTGGGCTCCGTTCTTGGAGACCAACATCCGGTAGGAGGTCGAGTTGCACAACGCGTTGGCCGCGGCTTCTTCCCAGCTCAGATGCCTGGGCTTGGGCATCAGCTGGTTGGCCTTGACCACGGCCAGGTCGGCCAGGCCACCGAAGTTGGTCTCGAAACCCCAGATGCGCTGGTTGTCGGCCAGCATCGAATCGTCGTGGGCACTCGGGCTCTGGTCGTCGACATAGTTGCAGTGGACCGTGATCCGGTCTCCGGGCTTCCAGTTCCGGACAGCCGAGCCGGTCCGCAGGACCACGCCCGAGGCGTCCGACCCCACCACGTGGTAGTCGAGGGCGTGGCGCTTCCCCCAGGTGCTCTCCCGGCCCAGGCGGTCGAGGAACCCGAAGGTAGGCAGCGGTTCGAAGATGGAGGTCCATACGGTGTTGAAGTTGATGGCACTGGCCATCACGGCGATGTAGGCCTCGTCAGGGGCGAGTTCCGGAACGGCGACGTCGCCGACATGGAGCGACTTCCGCGGATCCTTGTCTTCGGTCTCGAGCCCTTCGAACATGCCCACCTCGTCCCGGAGGACGAACGAGGCACGGTAGTGGTCCGGGATCGGAATGGCCTCGATCTGGTCTCCCGAGGCGCCGGACTGGATGGCTCTGAGGAACTCCTGCATGGAAGGGGAGGTTAGTCCGCCCGCCATTCGCTGGTCCCGGCTGCCCTGGTGGTCGTGGCGTCCGGCTGGACCACCGGGCCGGCGACAACGCCTCTCGGACCGGCTGCATCACTTCGGGACGGGGCCGACGACCACCAGGGCAGGCGGGCCGACCACGGGATGAGGTGGACCCGCCCGCGGGGATTGGCCGCAGCAGGACCGGAGGCGGCAGGGGTGTGTGGCGGCCGTGTGGTCGTGAGCCGGGGCGAGGCCGTATCATGGTCCCGTTGCCGTGGCGGGCCCGTGGGGGAACGCCGCCTGATCTGGCCGCCAGGCCACGGAGGTCGTCATGTCCGGAACCGTCATCGTCTCAGGGGCCAGGACCCCGATCGGCAAGCTGTCCGGCGCGCTGGGTGGATTCGCGGCCACCGAACTGGGCGGGTTTGCCATCGCCGGGGCCCTGGAGCGGGCCGGCATCACGCCCGACCAGGTCGACTACGTCTTCATGGGACAGGTGATCCTGGCCGGCGCCGGACAGATCACCGCCCGCCAGGCCGCCGATCATGCCGGCATCCCGCTGAGCGTCCCCTCCACCACCGTCAACAAGGTGTGCCTGTCCGGGCTCAATGCCATCTACCTGGCCGACCTGATGATCAACGCCGGCGAGGCCGACATCGTGGTGGCCGGGGGCATGGAATCGATGACCCAGGCGCCCTACCTGCTCCCCGGGGCCCGGGCGGGCTACCGGATCGGCGACCAGAACGTCGTGGACTCGATGATGTACGACGGACTCTTCTGCGCCTTCGACAAGTGCGCCATGGGTCTCGGCACCGAGCGGTACAACGGTGCCGACGGCGTCTCCCGCGAGCGCCAGGACGCCTTCAGCGCCCTTTCGCATGAGCGGGCCGCGGCGGCCATCAAGGACGGCAAGTTCGCCGACGAGATCATTCCGGTGAGCGTTCCCCAGCGCAAGGGTGATCCCCTAGTGGTCGATACCGACGAGGGCGTCCGCCCCGAGACCACGGCCGAATCCCTCGGCAAGCTGCGTCCGGCCTTCGACACGAGCGGTACGATCACCGCCGGCAACGCCTCCCAGATCTCCGACGGCGGTGCCGCGGTCATCGTGATGTCCAAGGCCAAGGCCGACGAGCTCGGGATCGCCCCGCTCGGTGAGTTGGTCGGTTACGGCCAGGTGGCCGGGCCGAGCCCGTCACTGCTCCACCAGCCATCACACGCCACCTCGGTGGCCCTGGACAAGGCGGGGCTGAAGGTCGGGGACATCGACCTCTTCGAGATCAACGAGGCATTCGCCGCGGTGGGATGCGCATCCGCCGCCGACCTCGGCATCGGCGACGACGTGGTGAACGTGAACGGTGGGGCCATCGCCCTCGGCCACCCGGTCGGGATGTCCGGTACCCGACTGGCGCTCACCGCACTCCTCGAGCTCAAGCGTCGGGGTGGCGGCACGGCAGCCGTGAGTCTCTGCGGTGGCGGCGGGCAGGGCGACGCCGCGGTGTTGCGCACCATCTGAGAGCTGGCCCTTCCCGGTCCTCGGGACCGGTCGACGGCGGAGCGCTGGGTCCGCGCCGGCGATGCGGGGCACTCCCGGCTGCTGTCGGGGCCGCGCCCGGCCCGATGGGGCCACGGGGAACGGATCCCTCAGTAGGGTGGCTTGAACGCCCCGAGAAGCGTGGCGCACCCGTGGACAACGTCCTCCCAGGCACCCACCTGGAGGGTCAGAACCGCGAGTGCGCAGGTGGGGAAGCCGTTGGCCTCGAGCCGGGCGCGATCCGAGGGTGGGTGGTCGACCGGGACGGCCCCGTCGTCGGCGTCCCCGGGCCCGCCGAGAAGTTCCCAGGATGTGTCGAAGATGGTCGGATTGTGTCCGACCACCAGCGCGCTCCTCACCCCCTCGTCGATCTCCCGGACGTACTGCAGGAGTAGGTCAGGGTCGGCGCCGTAGAGCGAGTGGTACGCGTCCACGGGAAGTGTGCCACCCATCCCCTCGGCGATGAGGTCGGTGGTCTGTCGTGTCCGTACCGCGGCCGAGCAGACGGCCACCTCGGGTCGGCGGACGGCATCGGGGTCGAGGTCGAGCTCGACCGGTTCGGCCCCCAGTCGCCTCCCGAGCGCCGAAGCGTCCCGTCGTCCTCGCGCCGTGAGGGGCCGCTGCTTGTCGTCGCTACCCCAGGGGGCGTCGGACGCGGCCTTGGCGTGGCGGAGGAGCCAGAGATAGCGGACGGGACCGCTCATGGGGACCCACGCGTCGTTGTCCGGACCGCCGGTGCGGGTGCGGTCATCGGGTGGTGGGCCGGCGCGGAGGTCCGCTCCGGAGGTTCACCCAGCTCCGAGTGGTCCTGCCGGTCCGGTCGGACCGGACGGACCGGTCCCGTGTCAGGCCTCCACCTCTCGACGACCCTCGAGCGCCCGGCCCAGTGTCAGCTCGTCGGCGTACTCGAGGTCCCCGCCCACCGGTAGCCCGCTGGCGATCCTGGTGACGGTCAGCCCCATGGGCTTCAGCAGTCGGGCCAGGTACATCGCCGTGGCCTCGCCCTCGAGGTTCGGGTTGGTGCACAAGATGACCTCGGTGATCCCCTCGTCCTCGACCCGAACCAGCAGCTCCCGGACACGGAGCTGGTCGGGGCCGATCCCCTCGATGGGGTTGAGGGCCCCTTGGAGCACGTGGTACCTGCCCGAGAACTCACCGGTCTTCTCCACCGAGACGATGTCCCGGGGGTCCTCCACCACGCAGACCGATGTGGCGTCCCTCCTGTCGTCGAGACAGATGGCGCACAGTCCGCCTTCGGCCACGTTGAAGCATCGGGTGCACAGGGTGATCCGCTCCTTGACGGCGATGATGGCCTCGGCCAGGCGCAGGGCGTCCTCCGGTGCCACCTTGAGGAGGTGGAAGGTGATCCGCTGAGCCGACTTCGGGCCTACTCCCGGGAGCCGGCCGAGTTCATCGATCAGGGTCTGCAGCGGTCCGGAGAAGATGGCCACTCAACCCACCTCCTCGGCCCCGGGGAAGGCCTGCAGGACCCGGGCCTCGGCCGAATTGTCGATGTCGGCGATCTCCCCCAGCTGCGACTCGTCGAACACCGACAGGTCGCCCTGGTCTTCACCGTGGTCCGGGTGTCCGGTGTCGTGATGGTTCCCGGGATCGTCCTGGTCGTTACCGTCACTGAGTCCCGAAGAGGGGAGGGAACGACCGGCCGGGGTGGAGTCCGTGGTGCCATCGGACGCGGTGGACGGGGTGGGAGCCGACAGGTTCCTGGCAGCCCCGACGGTCGGTCGTGGCGACGCCGAAGTCGGAGGCTCGTCACGGTCCGCCGTGGATGGTTCCGGCCGGCTGCGGATCGCCTCGGCCCCGGGGTCGACGACCAGCTCGATGCCGACGGGCCGGCCGAACTGCTCGGACAGCGCCTCTTCGATCTCGCCCCGGACCTCCTCGCACCGGTTGCGATGGATCTCGTTGGGGAGCCCGAACACGGCATGGTCCTGCTCGACACCGACGAATCGGCCGGCTTGGAACAGGGCCTTGGCCTTCGGCCTCAGCCGGCCGATCACATGGTCCCCCCAGGCCTGGACCAGCTCGTCCCGGGTGGGAAATCGACCGGGGGGCGGCCCCGACGGTGTTCCCGACTGGGCCACGGAGGTCTCTGACGTCGGCCGCTCGGTTGGCCCGTCGGCCGACACGGTGGCCACCGACGGGGCCGTGGCAGGTGGGCCGGGGGCGGCGGCGGTGCCGCCCGTGGGCGACGCTTCGGACTCGACGTCAGCCGGGGTGGCCGGCCGGCGGTATGCGCCCAGCGTCCGCTTCCCCGAGATTCCCGCGGGGGCGCCTGGCGCGGACCCCGGCGAGGGTTCCGTCCCCGAAGGGGCGGCCGGGGAAACCGGGGCCGGGGCCGCCGGACGACCAGGATCCGGATCGATGGATCCGGTTGACCGCACCACGGTCTCGAGACGCTCGATGCGGGCCAGAAGGGCATCGGGCGAGTCGTCGGCCCCGGGATGGGCCAACCGGACCAGGGCCACCTCGAGGTTCACCCTGGGGTCGGGGGCATCTCGCATGGCGACCTGGGCCTGGCCCAGAACCTCCATCGCCCGGACGATGGCGGCCAGACCCACCCGCTCGGCCCGAGCGGCCAGCTCGTCCCGCTCTCCCCCGGATACCGCCATCAGGTCCGGTGCCACCAGGCCCAGGAAACCCTGCCGCAGGTAGTCGACGAGATCCCCGGTGAGCTGCTGGGGACTGTAACCGGCCGACGTCAGATGGGCCACCGCCACGAGGGCGCGACCGATGTCCCGTTCGGCCAGGGCCTCAACCACCTCGTCGAGCTCGGGCAGGTCGTCGTCGACCGAGTCCGATGCCACCACCTGGTCGAGGACCGAGAGTGCATCTCGGGCTGAGCCCCGGCCCCGCCGCACGGCCAGGTCCAGGGCCTCATCAGGAACCTCCAGGTGGGCATCACGACGCACCTGGTTCAGCAGCGCTCCCAGGGTCTCGGGGCCCAGTAGGCGGAACTCGAAGTGCTGGGTCCGGCTCCTGATGGTGGGGAGCACCTTCTGAGGATCGGTCGTGGCCAGTACGAAGACTACGTGAGCCGGGGGTTCCTCGAGGGTCTTGAGCAGCGCGTTGGAGGCCGCCGTGGACAACATGTGGACCTCGTCGACGATGTAGACCTTCTGACGGCCCGGTGTGCCGAGGGCCGCCCGGGACACCAGGTCCCGCATGGCCTCCACCCCGTTGTTGGAGGCGGCATCGAGCTCGTGTACGTCGAGTGAGGTTCCTTTGGCGATCTCCACACAGGAGACGCACACCCCACAGGGCTCACCGTCGCGCAGGTCGGTGCAGTTGAGCGCCTTGGCCAGGATCCGAGCCGTCGAGGTCTTGCCCGTCCCACGTGGCCCACTGAACAGATAGGCGTGGGCCACCCGCTGGTCCCGCACCGCGTTTCGGAGGGCCAGGACCACATGATCCTGACCTCGGACCTCGCCGAAGGTGGACGGCCGGAACCGCCGATACAGCGACTGGTAGGGGGTGTCGTCCGGAGGGTCGGCCACGTCGTGGGAGCCTACCGTTCACCACGATCACCGTTTCCGCTCCCGAGGGCGCAGATCGGGCGGGCCTGGGAGACGCCCCGACGGGCCGTGCGATCGCCGGCTTGCCCCCGGACCACGGGGGTCCGGAGTCCCGACATTCTGTGCGACGGCCAGGTTGGCTACGGCACACGGCCTGACCTGCTGAGAGCTGCTGCCTTCCGACCCTGACTCGATTCACAGGAGGACGTTGCGCAGGACCCAGCCGTCGCACACAACGTCGGGGCGGGTCTGATGTTACCTCCCGACCGCCGGCCGGGCATCGGGTTGCCCGCCGGCAGGTCGGCCCGTCTGACCGATCCGGGGTGTCGGAGTAGCCTGTCGAGGCTGTTGACCGCTCCGGTTACCTCCGGTGGGGTCGATGACCTGGAGGCGTGCGAGAGCGGCCGAATCGGCACGACTGGAAATCGTGTGTGGGGAAACTCACCGTGGGTTCAAATCCCACCGCCTCCGCCACATGGGCACTGACGCGACCTCATCACCACCGTCCGGCCGGCCCGGTGACAACCACGGGTTGAGCGACGAGGTGGCCATGGGGATGGCGCTCGAGGAGGCCGATGCAGCCGTGGCCCACGGCGATGTCCCGGTGGGAGCGGTGGCGGTCCATGATGGGCGGGTCATCGCCTCCCGGCACAACGAGCGGGAGTGGCAGCGGGAACCCGACGGCCCACGCCGAGCTGCTGGCGCTGGCCGACGCCGCCGCCGTTCTGGGTACGTGGCGGCTGTCGGAAGTCACCCTCGTGGTCACCCTGGAGCCATGTCCCATGTGTGCCGGCGGACTGGTGGCGGCCCGGGTGGGCCGGTTGGTGTTCGGGACTCCGGACCTGAAGGCCGGAGCCTGTGGGTCCCTCTACAACCTGTGTTCCGATCCTCGGCTCAACCACGAGGTCCCGGTGACCGCCGGGGTGCGCGCCGCCGAGGCATCAGAGCAGCTCAGGACCTTCTTTTCCGAGCGGCGGGGCGGGAACACCGTCGACTGACAGCAAGTCGCCAACCGAAGGGCTGGCCGCCGACCGGAGTCGACGACCAGCCCGGGCCCAGGCCCTGTGTTGCTCCGATCGGGTGCGCTCAGGCGTTAGCCATGGCCACGATGGGCTGGTTCAGGTGTGATCCACCCATCGAGCCGTAGAACAGGTCGCTACCAAAGTCGAACACGCCGCCGTCGGAGGCCACGAACCGGTAGCCGGCCCCGTCGAGGGAGGCCGACATGCCGACGATAGGCTTGTTCAGGACGATGTTGCCGGTCGAGCCGAGGTACGGTGCTCCGCCGAAGGTGAAGATGCCGCCGTCGGAGGCCACCAACCAGTAGGCCCCGGGGACCTGGGCGTCAGCGGCCATACCCACGATGGGCTTGTTCAGGTGTGATCCACCCATCGAGCCGTTGAACTGGGCATCGCCGAAGTTGAAGATGCCCCCGTCGGCAGCCACGAGCCAGTAGCCGCCCCCGTCGGCGGTGGAGGCCATGCCCACGATGGGGCTGTTGAGGTGCGAACCTCCCATCGAGCCGAAGAAGCCGGCATCGCCGAAGTTGAAGATGCCACCATCGGCGGCCACCAACCAGTAGCCGTTACCGTCGGGCGTTGCCGCCATGCCCACGATGGGGCTGTTGAGATGCTGGCCCCCCATCGAGCCGAAGAAGCCCGCCGAACCATGGGTGAAGATCCCGCCGTCAGAGGCCACCAGCCAGTAGCCGTTGGACGGGCTCCCCCCGCTGGGCGGCGTGGCCGCCATGCCCACGATGGGCTTGTTGAGCGGGGAGCCGCCCTGTGAGCCGTGGAACAGGGCATCGCCGAAGTTGAAGATCCCACCGTCGGTGGCCCCGAGCCAGTAGCCGTTGCTGGGAGCGGAGGTCGGAGGCGTGCTGCTGCCACCGCCGGGAGGAGGCGGGGGCAACGGCGTGGACTGCTGGTAGCTGATGGTCAGGTTGCCATTGTTGAGCCAGTGACCCTGGAAGTACGGCAATGAGAGCGAGAGCGCAGCGTTGGCGTATCCCGCGCCGCCGCCGCCGCCGGCTCCCGGTCCACCGCCGCCGCCGGTGTAGTAGCCGGCACCACCGCCGCCGCCTCCGTCACCCGTGGTCGTGTCACCGTTGCCGCCGACGGCCGGCGACCCTGGTGCGTTGGGAGAGGGCCCCGTTCCGGCCGTGGCCGTACCGCCGGTCCCGGCCGCGCCGGGCGCAGACCCGGTCGCCCCTCCACCGCCGCCGCCGGTCGAGGCCGTCCCGTCCAGACCACTGCCGACCGAGCTGCCCGTGGTCGGTCCACCCGCACCACCGGCGGTGGCCGCGCCGCCGCCGCCCCCTCCTCCGGTGGCCAGCAGCAAACTTCCCTGCGTGAACACCTGGGTCGATCCTCCACCCCCGCCGGCCCCCGGTCCACCGCTACCCCCGCCGCGGTTCCCGCCTCCACCGCCGGTCGCCGCAGGGTTGCCCTCCTGTCCGGGGTAGATCTGGAGCGACTGGCCGGCGCTCAGACTCGGGACCAGGTTGACCGTTCCGCCGGTGCCAAAGGCTCCGGACGTGCCGGCGCCGCCCTGGGCTCCGCTGGCGTCGAGGCAGATCGAACTGGTGATGGCGTTGGACGGGACGACCCACGTCTGCACGTTCTTGTTGTAGCTGAACTGAACCTTCACCACGTTCGGCCCGAACGATCCGGCGTACGTCGGGCAGTCGGTCGGGGCTGCGATCAACGCATGGGCCGCCGGCGCGGCCGACGCCGGGGCCGCGGCAAGGGCCACGGGAGCGGCCACCAGGGATCCAGCCACCAGGACTTTCCCGATCAGGTTCCGATTCCGGCCCCGTCCTTCTCCGTTGGGTGAAGATCGATGCATGGGTGATCCTTTCTTCTGGCCGCTCCCTGCCCGATAGCCAGGAGAATCGGATCCAGCCGGTGTTCGAGTGTGATCCCGTATGACGATTCCAAACCCGGACCGCCGCAATCCAGGGCCGACGAGATGCGCTGGCGACGGTACCGCTCGCTGAGAAGCGTCGCAAGGAGTGACGGTTAATCACCACGCATGGTGAGAAATTGCCGACCGATCTTCGATCAGATCCCTCCGGCCGTCGTAAGTGGGAACCCGGCAGTACTGGGAAAAACCGGGGATGTCACCGTCCGTTCAGGTCCCGTTCACCGGGTGAACATCCGCCCACTCTTCGTGGTGCCCGACCGGAGGTCCGGAACCTGGCTCCCGGGACCCCCTCCCCCGGGCGCGCTGATACCGGGCACCGGATGAGCGGCAGACCTCAGAATCCCGGGTCAGGGATTACCGTCACGGTTTGAAGACGGCGATACCGGCGGCCCAGTACATCGCCGTCCCGAACGAGCCGGCGAAGCTCTGGGCGCCCGGGGATCCGAGCACCTGGTAACCCGTCTCGACCGTGGCGATACTGCCGGTCGTGGTCTGCTGGGACTGGGTCGTGTACCCCGGCGAGCTCACCGAGATGGCTTCGGCATTGCCGTGCCCGGCGATGAACCCGACCGCCAACTCGCCGGTCGTCGTCGACGTGACCGTTCCCGAGTTGGGCGCCGTACTGGTAGTCGAGGTTCCGGCGGCGACGTCGAGCGGAGCGGCGGCCACGCCGGCGAACTCCTGCACCTCGAAGCTCTCGAAGGCCGCAGCCGAGTTGTGGACGGTCACCGTCAACGTCGGCGACGTGTTGGCGGCGTACCACATCTCGCCGTTCGAGTTGTGGCCGGACACGTTGTACGAACCGATCAGCTTCCATGTGTTGCCGGCGGTGTCGGTCACCGAGGTGATGTGGTTGGTGGCACCGTTGTACTCGCTGGCCGACAGGACCAGCAGGTCTCCGCCTCCGGTCTGGGTCGGGAACGAGCCGGACAACGACGTGGATGCCGCCGTCTCGGTGCCACTGGCCGTCTGAACCAGATGGGGTGCCGTTGCCGCTGCCGTCACCGTGAGGGTGTACGTGGTCAAGTGGGTGGGTGTGCCGGTGGCGTTGCCGGTCCCGGTCACCGTGATGGCGTACGGCCCGGGCGTGGTACCCGACGCCGTGGTGACCTGCAGTGTCGAAGTCCCGCTCGAGGTGAGGAGCGAGGGAGCAAACGAAACCAGCGCGCCGGGCGGAGCGCCGACGGAACTCAGCGAGACGGTCTGGGGACCGTAGAGATCGGTGATGCCGATGGTGGCGGTGGCTGCACTGCCGGCGGCCACGCTGGCCGAGGTCGGCGACGCGCGATGGTGAAGTCAGGTGGCGGTGGGGCCGCATCCACCGTCAAGGAGAAGCTCTGGGCGGCCGGAGCACCGAAGCCATTGTTGGCGTTGATGGTGAACCCGTACGGACCGGCGGTGCCGGCGGCCGGTGTGCCGGCCAGCGTGGCGGTTCCGTTGAGATTGTCGGTGAAGGTCACACCGTTGGGCAGTGCGCCGCTCTCGGTGAGCGCGGCGGTGGGGCTCCCGGCGGTGGTCACCGTGAAGGTGCCTGCACTTCCGACAGTGAAGGTGGCGTTGTTCACCGAGGTGATGGAGGCCGGCGTCTCGACGGTCACCGAGAAGGTGGCGGCGTGGGTGGCCGTGGTTCCGGTGCCGGTCACCGTGACCGTCAGCACCTGGGGCGCGGTGGTCACCGGCGGGGTGATCGACAAGGTCGAAGTCCCGCCCGACGTGATTGACGGCGGGGAGAACGTCACCCAGCCGGTGGGCACTCCCGTCTCGCTCAGGACCACGTTCTGGGCCGTACCCTCAGTCACCGCGGTGCTCACCGTGGTGGTGGTGGCCACGCCGGCGACGTCGGTGGTCGAGGTGGGGGAGACGCCGAAGGTGAAGTCACTGGGTTGGGGAAGGACGGTCAGGGTGAAGATCTGGCTGGCCGGGGTGCCGGCCCCGGTGGCGGTGATGGTGATGGTGTAAGAGCTGTTGGATCCGCTGGACGGGGTGCCGGCCAGCGTGGCCGTGCCGTTACCGTTGTCGGTGAGCGAGAGCCAGGAGGGCAATGACGTGGATGGTGCCGATGGCCGGGGTGGGTGACCCGGTGGTCGTCACCGTGAAGGACCCGGCGGTCCCCTGGGTGAAGGTGGCCCCGTTGGCTGAGGTGATGGCCGGTGCCGTGTTGACGGTCAGCGAGAACGACGCGGTGTGGGTGGCACCCGTCCCGGTCCCGGTCACGGTCACGGCATAGGTCCCGGCCGGCGTGGCAGACGAGGGGGTGAGGGTCATGACCGAACTTCCACCCGAGGTGACCGACGACGGGGAGAACCCCACCGTGGTTCCGGTGGGCAGGCCGGAGGCGGTGAACCCGACCGTCTGGGGGCTGCCCGAGATGGTGGCCGTGCTGATGGTGCTGGTGGCCGAGGAACCCGACCACGGCCGAGCCCGAGGCCGGCGAGGCGCCCATGGAGAAGTCACCCGGTGGCGGGGGCGGGGTCCCGGCCTTGAACAGGGCTACGCCGTCGGCCCAGTACATGGTGGTGGCGAACGACCCGGCGAAGCTCTGGGTGGCCGTGGAGGCGAGATCCTGATAGCCGGACTCGACCGACACCGTGCTGGGGCTGGATGTCGTCACCAGGGGTTGGGCGGTGTAGCCGGGCGAGGTGATCGAGATGGCCTGGGTTGAGCTGTGGCCGGCAATGAACCCGACCGCCAACTCGCCACTCGCAGCCGGGGTGACCGACCCCGACGCGGCCGCCGTGCCCGTCGCCGGCGGCGCCCACCGATGTGTCGAGCGGACTGGTGGTGGCCACGCCACTGAACTCCTGGAGCTGGAGGGCCACGGTGGATGCACCGGTGGTCACCGTCACACTCTGGACCGAGGCGGCGTCGGGTGCGTACCAGAGCTCGCCGTCGGAGTTCTCGCCCGAGACGTACTTGGCCATGACCTTGGTCCAGACGTTCTTCCCGTCGGACACCGCGGTGATGTGCTTGCTGGCCCCGTGAAGGCGCCGGCCGACAGCACGAGGAGGTCACCGGGGGTACTGGCCGCGGGCAGCGTGACCGTCGTGGTCGACGAGCCGGCCGTCTGGACCAGGGCCGGTCCCGAGGGTGCCGCCGGCGTGGTGACGCTGGTCGGGGGCGAACTCTCCCCCGACACGTTGCCGGCTCCGTCACGGGCATCGACGGTGTACTGGTAGAGCTTGGACGCGGTCACCGAGGTGTCCGAATAAGTGGTGCCGGTCCCCGTCGTGGTGGTCAGACAGGGTCCCATTGCGGTAGATGTCGTAACCGGTCACACCGGTGTTGTCGGAGGACGGCATCCAACTGAGGTTGACCAGGCTGGAGGAGACGGCGTTGGCCTGGAGCCCGGCCGGCACGCTGGGTGCCGTGGTGTCGACCGTCCAGGTGGCCGTGGCCGGGGTGGCACCGCCCGAAGCGGTCACCGTCAGGGTGTGGGAACCCTGGGTCAGGCCGGTATAGGTGACCGGACTGGTGCAGGCCGTGGCGGCACCGGTGTCGAGCTGGCAGGTGAACGTGGCGCCGGTGCCGGTCGAGTGGAAGCTGACCGCGGCGGTGGTGGCGTTGGTGAGGGCCGGGGGCGGCGTGTCGATCACTGTGGTGGGGGTGGTGTTGACCGAGTAGGTGTAGCTCTGCACATCGAAGGACTGGCCGGCGGCGTTGATCGGGGTCACCGTCACCGTCCCACCGTTGACCGTCACCTTCAAGAAGTTATAGACCTGCGCGGCCGATTGCGGTGTGGGCACCCCACTCCCGCAGGCCGTCCCGGTGTTGCTGGTCGGACTCCAGCCGAGGGCGTAGATGGAGCCGGTGCTTTCGAACCCGGTACAGGAGCTTCCGGTGCTGACCGGTTCGAGCACGCCGCCGCCGCCGCCAGTCACGTAGTTGGTGATCTGGCCGATGCGGAAGGAGCGATGCGCTGGTAGGTGTGGGCGTGACCGTTGAAGACGACCTTGACCCCGTTGGCCGCCAGCAGGGACTCGAGACTGGAGGACTGGAACGGATTGGACGGGCTGTTCTGGAGATATACGTCGCTGTCCTGGGAACTCTCGTCCGAGCGCAGGGGGTAGTGCCAGACCGCCATCTTGATCTGGTTCGGGTGGCTGGCCAGGTCGGCGGCCAGCCACTTGTACTGCGGCGAGCAGGTCATCCAGTGGGCGTCGTGATCCACCTGATAACCGGGACAGGCGGCCTCGCCGGCCGCCGTGCACGCCGCACCGGTTGCCGTACCGACGTTGGAGCCGTCGGCCCAGGCGCCATCGAGGACGTACAGCCGGACGTTGCCGTCCGAGACGGCGTACCAGTCGTCGGGATAGCTACCGGCGTTGGTTCCGTCCCCGGGGATGCTCGGATACGAGTCGTAGGCGTAGGTGCCACCCGACGCGGCGGCGGTATTGGACTCGGGCCACGATCGCAGGCCGATGGTGTTCTGCCCGTGGTTGCCTTCGCCGGCGAAGACCGGCAGTCCCAACGTCTGGGGCCAGTACGAGGGTCCGAAGATGTCGCTGATCTCGGAACCGCCGTGCTCGAGGTCGCCGTAGTTCGCCTGGGTTCCCCCCGAGTAGCCCACATCCCCCGCCGTGACGACGAACTTGGCCCCGGACGAGCCGATCAGCGAGTCGATAGCCGCCTGGTCGGTGTTGAGGTTGTTGGAGAAGGGGGTGGACGACGAGTAGAGCGTCTCCCCGATGTCCCCGACGACGTCGAAGCTGAGTGGGGTGGACGAGCCGACTGGGTCGAGGGTGGTGAAGTTCTGCGATGGATTGGATCCGAGCAGGTCGACCGATCCGGGCCCCAGTGGACGGTAGCAGTAGGTGGTGTCAGCGGTGAGCCCGGTCAACACCACCGTGGACTGGTACTCGTCGGTCCCGGACACCACCGTGAACAGTGGTGCAGTGATGCTCGACGGCGTTCCCGCGGAAGGGTACGAGTTGGGCAGGCTGGACGGAACCGTGGCCACGTGGGCGGTGCAGTTGCCCAGCGGCCCCCAGTCGAGCGTGCCCGGGGTCGACGAGGTGGAGGCCCAGTTCACATCGGCACCGGTTTGGGTGAGATCGGTCACATAGGGGGCACGGGTAAGTGTGGTGTTGTAGCCAGTGAACGGAGTGACGGCGATGGGATTCGGCCCGGCCGCGTTGGCTGAGGTGAGCGGCACGACGGCCACCGTGGCCATGACGGCAGCCACGGCCAAAAGGCCCGGAAGCACACGCCGGCGGCGACGATCCGGGCGCCGGGAACCAAGGGGCGGGGAAGGAAGGGGGTTCGTCGGACCGGATGCCGTGCTCATGGTCGTGCCTCTCTTTGAACTGCGACTGCCCCAGTGCCGACCGCGGACCGGCCGCCATGGCTCCGCGGCCGACGACAGCGGTGCGCACCGATAGCCAATCAGATGCGGGAGGAGGATGACGGATCCGACCGTGCAGGGTGGGAGACCGGCCACTCGGGGGGGTCGGGCTCACCGGGTACTACCGGCGACGGGTCCGTCGATGATGGACTTGAGCGTGCTGAGACCCTGCTCGCCGTAGCGCTCCAGCGGCACGATATAGGTACCCTCGTCGATCTCGTTCCAGCTGATCACCATCCACCCGTCGGGATCGGCCGAGGAGTTGCCAGCGTAGAGGTCCTCCATGGTCTGACCCCCGAGTCGGGGCACACAGCCCGACCCTCCGCCGAGGACCTTGTTGTACCCGGGGGCCAGTGGGGCGAAGAACTGCTTGGCGCTCCCGTTCGGGTTCCGGCTGGAGCGGACCTCGGCCGCCAGTTTGTCGATGTCGGCGAAGGAACCAGCGTTGGTCAGGGGGTTCTGGCTGGACCAGTAGTACTGGTCCGCATCGAAGTCGGCAGCCTTGGCGCTGTTCCAGGTGGTCCAGTTCTCATCGCCGACCAGATAGAAGTGGGATCGCCAACGGGCACTGAAGGCGTTGAGGATCGAGATGGGGTATTTCCGGCTGCCCATCATGATGAGAGTGGGTTTGCCCCCGTTGCTGTGGTCGAAGGCGGGGTCGTTACCGTAGGTCTTGTCCAGATAGGCGAGGTCGTTGTTGATCTGGTCGGTGGTCCGGATCCGGGCCGAGGAGATGTAGGCCACCCACAGGGAAAAGGGCGTCCCTTGTTTGTTGATCTGGTGCACGGCTGCCACCAACGTGGCCAACCGCTTGTTGAAGGTCGACGAAGTGGTGGTCTGGTTCGGAAGGCCGGTCCCCGCCCAGCTGACTGCGAATCCGGCCAGCCCGGTGGCGGCGGCGTAGGCCACGTCGGAGCGGATCTGGTTCGGGTCGTCCTGGGTCCACAGGGGATTGGCCACATCGGTGAGCTGGTTACCCGGATAGTTGTTGGTGACGGTACACCCGTTCCCGCTCAAGGTGGCCGGGAGCGGCAGTGGATTGGCCGAATAGGGGTAGTTGGGCCCCAGCCGGGCATGCCAGTGGGCGGTGTCCCACCACAGGTAGTAGAAGGCGAACATCCGGTGGTTGGGATTGGTGGCGGCAGGCGTCGCGGTCGACGTCGGGGCCTGGGTCGTCGAGGTGACCACGCTCGTGGTCGGACCGGCCGTGGCCGGCGCCGAGGCCGGACCTCCCGATCCGCACCCGGCGAGTGCGCAACCGGCCAGGGCGATGGTGGCGAGGAGTAGGGGTGCCGATCGGGATCTAGGCCAGAAGTGCACGGGAGGTGCCCTCTTTGCGACCGGTGTGCCGGCGGAGTCGCCGCCCGATCACCCCGGCCGCCACCACTACCGCCAGCACGGAGAACAGCATCAGGGCCAGCTCCCCGGCGTCGGCCTTGGTGATGACCACTTCGGTGGCGGTCTGGTCGCGTGACAGTCGCACCGTCTGGGACAGTGCGATCAGGCCTCCGCCCACCTTCACCTTGTACGTACCCCGTGGCAGGTTTTGGAACGTGTACTCACGCTCCGCTCCGAGGGGAACGGTCACCTTCGAATTGTCGGGATAGGTGAGTTGGACCGTTTTCCCCGCCGGCCGGCCGGCCAGGAGGTCGTTGGCCTCGATGGTCAGCGAGTGCAGGATCACCGGGACCGGCCACACGAGAAGTTTGTTGGGGGTGAAGTGCAGCTGACCGCTGTTGACCACGTTGGCCCCGCGGATGATCACGGACTTGAAGGCATAGGTGACCAGGCGACCGTTGTCACCAGTGCTGGCGAGAGCCGGGCGGCTGGCCGCCAGCCAGATGGGCTTGGCCAGCTCCGCGCCGGTGAGTTGGGTCGTGCTGCCGAGGCTGCTGGTGATGGCGGCCGACGTCACCTCGCTCAGCGGGAGCGTCGTCTTCTTCGGCGTGAGCATGGTGATGGTGACGGCCCGGTCCTCATCCAACTCGGCCACGAGCTTGCGGGTGAAGGCACCATGGTGGGGGTCGTTGGCCACCCGGTCCAGTGCCACACGCAGCGTGGGGGTGAGCGTCTGGTTGGGAACGTCGAGTCGCTCAGCCGCACCATTGAGGTTGGTGTCGACAACCGCGGCCGTCCCGCCCACCCCGGTGACACCGGGGATCCCGTCCAACGTGAAGGCCACCCCGGCCAGAGCTGGAACCACCTGAACGCTCACCGTTCTGGTGGCCGGGGGCGTGATCGCCTGGGCACCGGTCGCCGTGGCCGCGGTCGCACCGCCGGACAGTGCCACCACGGCGGCCGCGGCACCGAGGACTCGGGTCGGGCTCCACCTCATCCGGACGGCTCCGAGCTCGACGACGTGGTGGGCCGCTGCCCCGAGAGGATCTTCGCCGACGGCGAATTGGGTGGCGGCGCGGTGGGTGGTGGGCCGTCATCGGCCAGGAGTGCCGACGCCGTCGTGGTCCTATTCTTCGATCGCCGGCGAGACCGAGCTGGCGCTTTCGGGGCGGGCGGATCCGGATCGGCAGTACCCCGCGGATCCGACGACCCGTCGGGGACGGGGAACCGGTTCAGGCGCCGCTGCCGGAAGGTGGCGAACAAGAGGAGCAGGATCGCCACCAACAGCACGCCCAGGTAGAGGACGTAGATGGTGCCGACAGCCGGCCTGACCAGGGTGGCCGTCGAGCCGTTGGCCGGTCCGATGTCCGGTGAGATCGGCTGCTGAGTCACGTCGAGCCCGGTGAGGACGCTGCCTCCATCCGCCACCTCTGAGGTGAGGGGAGGAAGCTTGAAGACACTGTCGATCAGGCCGGGGATGGCGGCCGTGTCGAGCTGGGTGCTGTCCACGTAGCCGGCCCGGGCGTACGGCGAGACCAGGATGGCCGGCACACGTGGGCCAAGTTCCACGCCGTCGACCGTAGGTGGCGCCACATGGTCGTACCAACCACCGGAGTCGTCGTAGGTCAGGAGCAGAGCCGTACTGTTCCATTCGTTGCTCTGCATGAGGGCGTTGATGAGCGACCGCACGAAGGCCTCACCCTGGGCCGGGTCCTGAGGGGACCGCTCGGAGTCGGACACCCCGGTGATGTAGGAGACGTCCGGCAACTGTCCCTTGTCCAGGTCGACGAAGTACTGGCTGGTGCTGGTGACCCGGGCCAGGTTCGACGGTGAGTCCACGATCGAAGGCATGCCCAGGACCGGGCTACGGGCAATGGCGGTGGCGGTGGTCTTGGTGGAAGGGTTGTACCCCTGGATGTAGTACTTCCAGCTGAGGTTGTGCTGGTTGAGCTGGTCGAAGATAGTCCCGGTCGGCACGGAGATCCCCACCCCCAGCACCCGGTTGGAGGTGACGTCGTCCGAGGTGCCAGACACTGCCACTAGGCGGTTGGGTAGGGAGCCGCCCTGGCTTCCCGCGAAGAAGTGGTCGAAGAGGGTGAACCGGTCGGCCAGGCTGGAGTAGTAGGGGATGTCGGTGCTGTCGTAGTAGCCCAGTGCCACCTCGCCGATGGAGATGTTGGCCTGGGCCCTGCTGAACCCGTCCATCTTCCCGCCGTCGACGGCCTTCTGGGTCTGACGCAGGGTGTCGGTCAGCCCGGCCCGGGCCTGATCGGGGGAGAGGTGGTAGGGCGATGCGCTGGTGGTGTTGCCCGCGATCAGGGGTATCTGGATCTTGCTCGGATCGCCCAGACCGTCGACGCCGGGCCGGGTGCCGAAATAGTTGTCGAAGGAATGTCCGCTCTGGATGACCACGATCACGTGCTTGATCGGATCAGCGGCCGTGCCGTTGACCACCAGTGGATTGGTGGAGATGGACGGCGGTGCGGCGCCGGCGGTGGCGGTGGTCGTGAGCGCCATGGTTGGGACGGCGGTGGTGGCCAACGCAAGGGCCAGCGCAACACGCACCCCGATCCGGCTGGGAAGGGGACGTCTCGTCACGGGTGGACCTCGTAGAAGATGATGACGGGTTTACCGCTAACCCGTACCGTGTGGATCGGGAACCCGTGGTACCGCTTGATCAGCACGTCCAGGCGATGGGCTGTCGACGGGGACCGGTAGGCCGAGTAGGCGTCCCACACCAGGTAGGTGAACTGACCGCTGCGCACGCTCTTGTCGGGGTTGAAGATCGGCGTGTACGCCGGGTTGCGGTGAAGGGGGTTGGTGCTCACCGACAGGCCCTGGGCGGGACGGTGACCGTAGTACTCGAGGATGTTGGCCAGGCTCGGTCCGATGGTCATGAGCTCGGTGCCCGGCACCAGATTGGCACCGACCCACTTACCGGCCTCTCGTCCGCCGGGCACCCCACCTTGCCCGGCCAACGCCGAGGCGTTGACCGACGGGAAGATCACTGACCACACGCCGGGGAGCAGCGACAGCAGGACCACGACGATCACCACCGGCCGGACGATCGACTTGGTGTACCGGTTCCACCGTGCCGGGAGATGCCAGGTGGTCAGGGCCCGGGCGGCGAGAAGGGCGACGGGAGGGGCGATGGGCAGCAGATACTGGTACCCCTTCAGCGGATAGATCTCCAAGATGATGAACGGCACGATGATCCAGAGCACCAGCAGCAGTTCCCGCCACGACCGGTTGATGCGGAAGATCAGGGCGGAGAGGGCGGCGGCAACCACCAGCCAGCCGATGGCCGACGGAATGACCGTCAGGTAGAACGTTCCGGCGTGGTTGGAGGTCCGGGTCAGCTGCCATGCCAGGTAGCTCTGTCCCGTCGAGCTGCGGCCGGCCAGCTTGATGGCCAGGGGGAAGACCAGGCTCACGGCGGCGAGCACCCCGAGGCTCAGGGTGACGGCCCGGCCCGGGCGCCGCACTTCGGTACTGATGAGGAGGAAGATGACCACGCTTCCGGCCAGGACGATGCTCGTCTCTTTGGTCAGCACGCCGAGACCGAGCGTCGCCGCCGAGGCGGCCAGCCACTCGAACCGGTCGGTGCGGACGAAGCGGGCCAACATCCAAAACGACAGGGTGATCCACAAGACGGCTGGGCCGTCCAACAGGAGCTGCCGGGTCACCACCAGGTGGTAGGGCATCAGCGCCAGGATCAGCGCACCGAGAATCCCGGTCTTCGGTCCGTAGAGCTCCTTGCCCACCAGATAAAGGGCGAAGAGGGTGGCCACGCCGAAGAGTGCGACGACCACCCGACCGCGCAGATCCGGCGTCCCCGATCGGAACAGGGGGGACAGCAGGGTGGGCATCAACAGCGGGTGGGCCCGGAAGACCGGGAACTGATTGACGAACAGCGGGTTCCCGGCGATGGACGCCGACTGGCCGGCGTAGACCGCCTCGTCGCTGTTGAATCCGAACGCGTTGAGATTGATCAACCGCACCGCCAGCCCGAGAGCCAGGGTGAGTCCTAACCACACCTGAGTGGGCAGCGGCCACCAGCCGTGACGCAGGGTGGGCTTCTCGGGGACGTCGGGGCGCGGCTTACCCACCGAGGGTGGTTGGCCGCGCGCCAGTGTCCCGGCGGGATCGTCGCTGAGCAGAGTCACTGAGGCCCTTGCGGGAGGATGAACAGCTCGTGTCAGGCTTCGGAGCCGGACAGGGGATCTCCCTCGGGAACGTTCTTTTCGATGCCGAAGAACTCATGACCACTCGTCGAAGCGTTGTTGATCTCCTGATAGGAACCTTCGCCCGGGGACGGTGCCGTCACCGGGGCCGTGGCCACCGCCGCGGCGATCTGATCGGCCCACGTGAAGTCGTCAGATCCGAGCCGGTGGATCTGCACACTCTCCATGGCGCTCACGAGAATAAGCCGTTCCCGCTCCCGAAGCTCGTCGTACGTGAGCCCACCCACGGACAGCGCCTCGGCCAGATAGCGGTAGGGCGGGAAGCCATAGGCATCCTCGGTGTTGGCCAACAGCTCCACGATGGCCTGGGACTGCGACACCGAGCTGTAATGGGGGATACCCCGCTCGATGATGTAGAGCTGGTCGATGGTGGTCGTGGATCCCAGCTCGCACGGCACCAGACGCTGGACGTGGTACTTCGGCGGCGGGATGATCCGCTGCGTCCATCCGTTGATGGTCATGATCGGCACGTTGTGATCCGCCAGCTTCATGGCGAACCCACGGCCCTCCTTGGAGTGGAGACGGCTCTGCACCCGCAGCCACGCCCACTCACGGCGGGTGAGGTCTCCGGCGTTGATGGCCCGCAAGGTGTGCTGGCTGATGGTCAGCGGCTTCGGGAAACTCCTGGCCACACCGGCACTGTCGATGATGGTCATGTCGTCGGACAGGAAATTTCCCTCGCTCATGCGCAGGAGCTTGAGCACGGTGCCGGTCTTTCCGGTGTCGGTGCGCGCCGACAGGACGAGGCCCCGGCCACCGATGTCCATACAGGCCGCATGGAGCAGCATGTAGCCCCGGTCGACAAAGACGAACCGCAGGAGGGCCTCCACCACGTTGGTGTAGAGGACGTGGGGGCTGCGGGCCAGCGCCCGCGAAGTGGTGACCAGGATCTGGGGCCCGAAGTGGATGGCGAAGTTGGCCGAACCCGCACCGAGCTGCTCCTCCCAACGGACGGTCTTGCCGTCCCCGGAGCGCACCATGCGGGTTCGGCCCCGCGGGCGGCCAACCTTGCCCACCCGGATGGCGATATCGGGACCGGCGCTCTCGCCGACTCGGTTGGGCGTGAGGAAGTACGCCAGTTCGGGGAGAACGACATCGCTGCCGATGGTCACGATCCCGTGCAGATCGTAGTTATACCGGAATGGCGTCCCGAGGGCCCGCTCGAGGCTCTTCAGCTCGGGTCGAGACTCCTCCACCACCAACTGGATCGGACCGACCTTGGTGGGCGCAGTTTCGGCTTGGGCCATGTTCTTCTCTCCTTCGTAGATGAAGCGATCGCTGATGCCGAAGCGGACGAGGAACACCGCCAGCAGGGTTATCACGTTGGCCGCGGTCTTCGGCGTATGCAGTACCTCCACCATGAAGGCCAGCAGAGGGAGCCGCGCCAGCATCACGGTGTTGTTGAGCAGACAGAACCGCCAGTAGCGGCTCCACAGACCCATGGACTTTCGACCGGAGAAGACGAAGAGTTCCATACCCACGAAGTTCCAGGTGGTAGAGATCTGCGTCGAGCACACGGCGGCCAGGAGATACGGAAGATGGCCGTACTTGATCAGCAGCCAGAAGGCGATGGTGTTGACCACCAGACCGGTGGCGCCCACGGCAGCGAAGCCGACCGCCCGTTGCTGGCGGGCGGTGAGCAGGGTGCCCATGCGCAACCGGGTCAGGTGGGTGGCGAATCGGAGTCCCTCGCGGAAGCTGGCCTTGCTCTCCCCCGAGAAGCGAGGGGCGAAGCTGAAGCCGACCTCGGCCACTCGCAAACGACAGCGGGCGACGGCCTCGAGGAGGATCTTGAAGCCGACGGGTCGGAGGGAGTCGACGTCCACCGCGGACATCCGGATGGCGAAGAACCCGCTCATCGGGTCCGAGACCTCCTGCAGCCGACGAGGGAACACCGATTTGGCCAACTTGGTGGCTGCGTGGGACACACCTTCACGCGACCGGTTGGCCAAGCCGGCGGACTCGCCGTTATCGCGGTAGCGGCTGGCCACCACGAGATCGGCCTCGTCGAGGTCGATGGGTCGGATGAGCTCGGGGATGGTCTCCGGCGGGTGCTGGAGGTCCCCGTCCATCACGACGGCCACCCGGCCCTCGGCCAGCCTGAGTCCGGCAACGACCGCTCCCCCGAGACCGCCGGTCCGCTCGCCGGGCTCGCGATGGATCACCAGTACGGGGATCGGCGCCGTCTGGGCCACCCGGGCGATAACCGCGGCGGTGTCGTCACTACTGTCGTCGACGAATATTACCTGGGACTGTCCGACCGGCAGTGCCTCCGCCAGGCGGCAGATCAGTGGCTCGATATTCTCGCGCTCGTTGCGTGTGGGAATGACCACACTGATGTCTATGGAATGCACCTTAGCCCCTCGATAACTGCAAGACGTCCGACACCGGCTGGCATGTTGGTCTTATAGTTAGTGCCTATACGACTGCAGAATAGATGCCCGCCGTTTGCATCTATTTGCCTCAAATGAATCTCACCACCCACGACCGACTCGAGCGTCGTGCCCGTGGCGATACGGGTCCCATACTGCCACGACGCTACGGTTCCGCCCGTGATCCGACACCGAGCATGACGGTGCCTGTTGCCTAGCGCAGGAACCCCGTGACCAGGTTCACCCGGCCGACACGACGACGGGCACGGCGATGATTGGGCTTTGACGCCCCCATCCCGTGTCCTTTTCGCGCTTGCGCCGAGCGTCTGGATTCCCTGCATCACAGGTCACCGTAACGGCGCTCTCGCTGGTAAACAAGTGGAAAACGTCAAGTTATCCCTTGGTTAACACTGATCGGACGGAACGCGCTTGGGCCACCACGACAAGTGGCGAAACAGGTCGCAAATCACCCTGTTTCCGTGCCTCGGAGCCGCATTCAGCGATCGAGGGACACCGTCACCGAAGCGAGGAGCCCCTCAATCCAGGTTGGGTCCGGTCGTCGGCTTGGTCTTGTCCCGCGGGGTACGCCGACGATCGGGCTTCGACGTGGGGGCCTCTTCGACGATGAGGCCGCAGCGTCGACACTCCCACCGACGGGCGGGCGGGTAGGCCAGGGACCACCAGTCGTGTGAACCATACCGGCAGACCAGGCGTTCGAACCACCGGGACACGACGGAAATCGTACCGCCGCCCTTCGGGGATTCCATGGCGGGCCACGCTATCGGGTGTCTCTTGTCATCTCGCGGATTGGGACTCCGGTCCATAAACATTTATTCGTCCATTCCCTTTGCCCTCGAGACACTCGGAACCCGGCCGTCCACCAAGGTGGACCGGACCGGTACGATCACGGCCGAACGGAACCGGGCATTCGAGTCCGGTTGAGACCGGTGGTAGGGCCTCCCGTGGGGTCCGACAGCACGATGAGCAGGAGAGTCGATTCCCACGATGAACAAGGCCTCTGACAACTTCATGACGGACGGCACCGGCCGGACCTGCTTCCCTGAGTGGCTTCACACCTTGATGGTCCTGCCCCCTCCTGTACTCGTCGGCATCCGGACCAGCCGTCTTGAGGATCTGGGGATGCCTGGAACCATGGCGGGGCCTGCGGTCCGACCCGACTGGCGGCAGGTTGCGGATCGGCAGAACATGCAGGTCAACAGGGTGACCGGTCGTGGCTCGAATGGCGACGTTTGCCATGGGACCTGAATCCGGCGACGTGCCACCCACCGATCGGGCCGTCGTCGCCTTCGACTTCGACGGGACCATCACCACCAAGGACACGCTGCGCCTGTTCCTGACCCGCATCAGGGGCGTACGGGAGTTGGCCACGACCTTCGCCCGGCACGCTCCTCACCTGGGATTGGCCCTGCGAGGCGGAGCCGCACGGGATCGGGCCAAACAGCTGATCTGCATGGACGTACTCGGAGGCCTCCATCAGGATCGGGCCCAGTCGGCGGCCGCGGAGACCGCCGACGTGGTGCGCCGGCACCTGATACGGCCAGACGCCCAGAACCGGATCCGCTGGCACCAGGCCCAGGGACACCGGATCATCGTGGTGAGCGCCTCATTCGAGGCCTATGTGGCACCGGTGGTGGCGTCTCTCGGCATCGACGAGGTCATCGCCACCCGCTGGGAGGTCGAACCTGACAGCGGCATTCTCACGGGACGGTTGGACGGCCTCAACGTCCGGAGCGAGGCCAAGGTCACCCTGTTGGAAAACCTGCTCGGCGGCCACTGCGATCTTGCCTACGCCTACGGGAACAGCGGCGGCGACACGGCCATGCTGGCGCGCGCCGCATGCCCGGTTCGGGTTGGCCGCAGACCGATGCCGGAACTTTCCGACCCTCCCCCGGACTCGTTTCGACCCTGAGGAAGGGCGCCCCGACGGGGTCGTAGCGGATCTGCCCACCGGCCACCCACGGCGAGGGGGCGGCTGACGTCGCGGCTAGCCTCTCGGGCGGAGGGATGCGAGAGCGGACGAATCGGACGGTCTCGAAAACCGTTGTGTCGCAAGGCACCGTGGGTTCGAATCCCACTCCCTCCGCCAGGTCGGGTCGGTCCCGGCGGGTCCGCCCAGGCCCGCCGGGACCGTTCCCAGCCGGACGGCACGGCGGAGCGGCGGGGAAGCGGGCTCCCATAATGCAGAAGTCTGAGGAAGCCGACGCCCAAGCCAACGACCGCTAACAATTTGATGTCCTCGCGATCCGCGGTCCTCGCCCATGCCTCGACCACCGGGCCGACGCGAAGGGTCGGCCTTCCGGAGGATTACGGCAACGGGGGCAGCGTCAATGCGAAGCAGGGATGCGGGTCCATGTTGGCCAGGTCACACGCCTGCTGAGCCGTCAACGGCACCGAGAAAAAGTAGCCCTGGGCAGTCTCCGCACCGAGTTCTCGCAGGATGGCTACCTGCTCTTGCGTTTCGACAGCCTCGGCCACGGTACAGAACCCCAGCGACCGGCTCAGCGTGACGATGGACTTCACGACGGCACGGCTCTGTCCATCGGGGTTGGCGAGACCGGCGATAAGCCCGGCATCGATCTTCACGGTGTTGACCACCGCCTCGCGGAGGTTCTCCAGTACGGAGAAGTCCGACCCGACGTCGTCCACGGTGAGCTGGATGCCCAGTCGAGTCATCACGTGCAGGTCCTCGGCGGCGGCGTCGTCAGCCACCGACACCTCGGTGACCTCCACGGTCAGGCGATCAGGGTTGAGTCCCGACCGCTCCAGGGCGGAGGCCGCGGCCACGGCCGCGGTTCCCCGACGGAGTTGGAACACCGAACAGTTCACCGCCAGCTGGAGGTCGGAGGGCCAGCGGGAGGCCTGGGCACAGGCCTCGCTCAAGACCCACTCGTTGAGTTCGTTCATGTGCCCGTGCGCCTCGGCCCAGGGAATCAGCACGTCGGGAGGGATATTGGCGCCGGTGGCGTCGTGGCAACGGAGCAACGCCTCGAACCCGAGCAACCGACCGGTGGCCAGGTCGACGGCCGGCTGGAACGCCAGCGTCGGTGTACCGCCCAATCCCAGTTGGGGGACCTCGATGCTCGACGATACTCCCGAGGGCGATCCCATCAGTCCTGTCACCTTCGTGGTATCGGCCAGAATTGCCTCCGACTTGAGCCTCGGACGACCGGGGGGTCACCCCTACACTCCTCCCGGAATCCCGGCGGGAGTGGACCCGCACCACCGGAAAACCGCTCGGTCCCCCGAGGGGGTCCCCGTAGGATGGGAGGTCACCAAAAGGCATGGTGAACCGCTCAAGGAAACGGGGGGAGTTGTCGAAACAGGTGGTATGGCACTTCGACCATTCTCCAAGAACCAGAAGCGGAAGGCGGACGACGACACCACGCCGAGTGCTGCCGACGAGTTCGCCCAGTTCTTCTCGAACGATCCCCGGCCCGAGCCGATGGACGAGGCAACGGACCCGCCTACGCAGCCTGCTCCCACCGTGACCGTGAAGGATCCGTCGACGCCGGGGTGGTACCCGGACTCCGAGGACCCCGGACTGATGCGGTATTGGGACGGATACCATCTCACCGGCCAGACCATGCGGGTGGACCCGGCCCGGTCCGCCGCCCCTGAGTCGGGAAGCGCCACCACGGCGGCACCCGGCACGGGACCATCGGTCGCCCAGGCCCCGTCCGCTGCCGATCTGCTGGCTCTGGATCAGCCCAAGCCTCCCCTGCTGGGCTCCCAGTTGCTCACGTCGGCCATGGACGACACCGCCTCCGACGAGGAGCAGACCGACGAGCCGGTCGAGCCCGAACCACAGGACGCCCAGGTGGACACGCCCGTGACCGCCCGTCAGGTCGATGAGCCGTCTGTGGCGGCGACCCCGGCACCCGCTCCGGCTGTCGCCACGCCCGCTCCGGCTGTCGCCACGCCCGCTCCGGCTGTCGCCACGCCCGCTCCGGCTGTCGCCACGGCCGCTCCGGCTGTCGCCACGCCCGCTCCCTCCGTCGCCCGGGTCACCAGCCCGGTGGCACCCTCGGCTCCGGAGCCCGACGCCGAGAGTTGGGCCGTCCGCACCGAGCAGGCGGTCGTCAGGGCGCAGGCCGCCGGCACCCCCGAGGCATGGAAGGAAGCGGCTCAGGCCGCCGCCGTCGTCTCGGAGATGGCTATGACCATGCAGGTCGCGGCCGACCTTCGCCGGTCGGCCGAGCGTCTGCAGGACGCCGCCGAGGAGGCCAAGCGGCAGGCCGATGAGGCCCAGAAGCTGGCCGCTGAGGCGCAGAGTTCCGTCCAGAAGACGGCTCAGGCGGCCAGAGAGGCGGCCGACGCGGCAGCGGCGGCCTCACGTGCGGCCACCGAGGCCAAGCAGAAGGCCGAGCGGGCCACCGAGGCCATGCCCCGGGTCGCCGCCCGGTCCAACGATGCCGCTCAAGCCGCCGCGGCCGCCAAGCGCAAGGCGCAGCTCGTCGAGGAGATCGTGGCCAAGGCCCAGCGGGCGGACACGTCGGAAGCCTGGGTCGAGGCACACCACAGTGCCGAGCAGGCCGTGGAGCACCAGACCGCCGGCTTGTGAGCCGGCTCCCCCCGACGCCCGGGGGGACATCCCCCCTCTAGCCCTCGTCGGTTCCGTTCGTGTGGGCCGGCTCGTGGGTCTTCAGCAGCGATCCGACCACCGGGATCTCGGTGACGGCCTCGGCCCGGGCAATGGCCAGGCTGCTGCGGGCCAGGGGCAGGAACGGTCCGGTGACGACATAGCGGGGATTCCACAGTGGGTCGTACTTCTGGTTGAAGTGCCAGAGGGACTCGATCTGGAGGGTCTCGCTGAAGTGGTGTAGGACGCTGCGTTCGAGCGACGTCCACGGGCCGTCACCGGATTCGCCGGCCACCACGGCCCGCATGGTGGCGAAGTTGAGGCCGAGACCCCGGAGGCCCCGTTCGGCCATCCACTGGAGGGTTTCGATGATCACGAAGTCGGTCAGACCGTTGGGGGCGTCGGGATCGTTGGTCCGGCGCATCAGATCCAGGGAGTAGCCCTCGACCTCGGAAGCCGGTACGTACTGGTTGAAGGCCAATGGCCGACCGTCGGCGTCGAAGCACACCGCCAGCAGGAGCCCCTCGTCCCGAGGATCGAAGATGCGGCTCAGGGTCATCGAGTAGCCACGCTCGGCCTCGCCCTGGCGGGTCTCGGTCATCAGCTCGAGCAGTTGGGCCCGGAGCTCGGGCCCCACCGCGTCCATCGACTGGTAGCACTCCACACGACAGCCGGCCTTCTTCATCCGGTTGTAGGCACCACGGAGAGACTTCATGGACTTTCCCTTGAGACTGAAGCGGGTGGCGTCCACGATGGCCTCGTCGCCGATGTAGTGGTCGACGAGTCCGGCGGCACGGTAGATGCCCAGCCAGGACTGCGATGCAGCCAGCACCGACGGCTGCCAGTTGTTGGCCTGAGCCAACTCCATCACGTCGGACCACACCTCGGACCGGTCCTGGGGTGGCCCGATGGGGTCGGGAGAGACCAGCATCACCCCGTTGATGACCGAATATGCCACGAGCGACTCGCCGGAGAAGAACCAGGACTTGTCGTCCCGGAGGGCGAAGTAGTCGAGCGTGTCTCCTCCGTGCTCCTCGATGATGGAACGGGCCCGGACGAAGGCCTCCTCCCGGGCCGTACCGGTGCGCCTCGATTCCCGACCCGGTACGGCGATCAACAGCAGCGCCACCAGGACCACCACCACGACCAGCAGGAAGACCACGTCGAAGTGATCGTGGTGGCCGGTGCCCACGATGTTCCCCACCCCGGCGGTGGCACCGACGACCACCAACCCCACGGCGGCGGCCCAGATGAACAGTTGGGAGACACCACTCGGCCTGACCCGGAAGTGCTGGTGCTCGAGGAGCAGCCACAGGCAGAACAGGAGGGCCAGCGTGGATCCCCAGGGCGGGCGGCCCTGGATCAACCGGTCGGTGGTCGTCGCCAGCAGGAGGACGATGCTGGCGATCCAGGCCGGCCGCAGACCTCGTCGGACCCCGCGGGCCAGCCCGCACAGGGCCAATCCGCCGACTAGCGCCTCGGCGACCGACAGGGGGTGCACCCCGAAGGGCAGCCAGTGGTCGACCGAGCGGGTGCCCCGGATCCGCCACAGAGCGGCAAAAACCACATTGAGCACGCCTGCAGCCAGCAGCACGGTGGCGGCCACCCGGCGGACCCGTCGCCGGATCACCCACCGTTTGAGACCGGAGTCGTCGAGGGGCCAGGTGGGTCCGTTGGGGAGGGCCCCGACCGCGGTGGTGGTGGTCATGTCCACCTTGGACGGTGCCAGGGCCAGCCGCTCCAGCAGCACCGGAGAGCGAACCGGGACCTCGCGTAGCCACAGCGTGAGTCCGAGGACCGTTCCCCCGGTCATCTCCACGTAGGAGAACCGGTGGAGTGTGATGAACGGATGGGGCAGACGGAGACGGGCACGGCGGCTTACCACCGAGGCCGTGCCGCTCCCGGTGTTGGCATAGAAACCGTTACCCACCACAGAGAGCTCGGGCTCGTGGGTGTGACCCGAGATCATCCCGGCATAGCCCTGGACGATGAGTCGGGCCGCCTGGGACCGGGCCGGTGCGTTGTGCATCGAGGGGTCGGATCGGGCGCTCACCGCACTCTCCCGGAGGGCACGGTTGACCCGTAACAGGGTGGCCCCGGCCGCCACCGCCGCCACCAGGATGATGAAGGCCACCAGCAACCCGAAACCGAGCAGCCACCGTTGGGCGTGATGGTGGAGGAGTTGGTGGACCCCGGGGAGGAAGGTGAGGAGGCGGAGGAGCAGGATGGCCACAAACGGGACGGCGGCCAGCCAGAGCTTGCCCACGATCTTGCGGTAGAAGAGCCGTGACCCGATGAAGTCGGCCATGTCGCCGTCCAGCCACTGCACACCCTCGAGCAGGGAGCCCGGAGACTGCCGGGACTCGAGTTCGGGAAGAAGGTCACGGACCACGTGGTGGCCGAAGGGGGTGTCCACCGGAGACCACGGATCCTCGAACGCGTTGTACGGATCCACCTGGTTCCCGTGCACCACCCGAACCCGCTGGGGCCCGTGCCCGGTCTCCACGACAAGGGTCAGATTCAGGGCGAACTGCGAGACCCTGAGCCGTTCCCGGAGGATGGTCGCGGCCGTGCCGTCCCAGGCCAGCTGACCATCGTGGTTACCCGACAGCACCACCACGTGATGATCGGGCTCGGCGGCGAACGCCGCCACCGCCGCGGTGAACTGGGGATGGACATCGAGGATCCGTCCCACCTCTGGCGGACCGGCCAGCATCTCGAAGCCGTCTCCGGCGATGACGAAGGCCGCCGGGCCGGACATTCCGGCCAACACGGTGGCCAGCTCGTCGGCCACCGACAGCGACGTCTCCGTGGCCACCGTCGGGAGATGGAGATCACTGACCACGACCGTCCGGCTTCCGGCCGGCAGCTCGATCTCGGTCTCCTCGGCGATGAGGAACTCGGTCACGGCACCCTCATCGGCCCCGATCCCCCGATCGGCATCGGTCGCCGGATCCACCGGGGGCTCCGTCTCTTCCACCGCCTCCACGAGCGCCTCGGTCACCTGCACCTCGGTCAACTGGTGGCCTCCGGGCGCAGCATGGGGAAGAGGATCACGTCACGGATGGCCTCGACCTCGGTGATGAGCATGATCAGCCGGTCCACCCCTATTCCGATACCCGACGTCGGAGGCAGCCCGTACTCGAGGGCCCGGACGAAGGCCGCGTCGGCCGGATGGGCCTCGAGGTCACCACGGGCCACGGCCTCGGCCTCGCCCCGGAACCGCTCCTCCTGTTCTTCGGGAATGTTGAGCTCGCTGTAGCCGTTGGCGAACTCCTTGGCGTCGATGGCCAGTTCGAAGCGTGCGGCCATCGTCGGCGTCGTCCGGGGTCTGGCGGGCCAGGGGGGACACCTCGACGGGGAAGCCGACCACGAAGACCGGGTCCACCACCGTGGGGAGCAGGACGGTGTCGTACAGCTCGAAGATGAGCTTCCCCGAGCCCCACTCGGGTAGGAAGTCGACATCGTGCTCCCGGCACACGGCCCGAAGGTCGTCCACGGGGTCGGACGGGTGGAGACGCCGGCCCACCACCTCCTCCAGCCAGTCCAACAGCTGGCGCCGGGGCCATGGCGGGGTCAGGTCGATGGCCCGCTCACCCACGGTGAAGGTGAGGCGCCCGGTGGCCGAGCGGGCGGCCTCCACGATGAGGCGCTCGGTCAGGTCCATCCCGTCGTTGACGTCCCCGAAGGCCCGGTAGGCCTCGAGAGCGGTGAACTCCGGGCTGTGGCGGGTGTCGATGCCCTCGTTGCGGAAGTTGCGGGCGATCTCGAAGACCCGCTCGTACCCACCGACCACCATGCGCTTCAGATAGAGCTCAGGGGCGATGCGCAGGCTGAGGTCGATGTCGAGGGCGTTGGAGTGGGTCATGAACGGGCGAGCCAGCGCTCCCCCGGCCTGGGGCTGGAGGATTGGCGTGTCCACCTCGACAAAATCCTCGGACACCAGCTGCTTGCGGAGGGCGGCGATGGCCTTGAATCGGATATCGAACACCGACCGGCTCTCGGGGTTGGCCAACAGGTCCACCTCGCGCTGGCGGTAGCGGGTGTCGGTGGCGGTCAGCCCGTGCCACTTGTCGGGAAGCGGTCGGAGCGCCTTGGACAGGAGCCACAGCTCCGTCACGTCGACGGAAAGCTCGCCCCGACGGCTGGTGACGGCCTCGCCCCCGGCCCCGATCCAGTCCCCCAGGTCGGCGTTGGCCAGCACCAGCTTGGCCCGGTCGGTGAGCGTGGACGCCTGCATGAGGAGCTGCACCGCACCCGTCACATCCTGGAGCGTGGCGAAGGACAGCTTGCCGTGGCCACGGATGCTGGTCAGCCGACCGGCCATCCGGACCTCCTCACCGGTGCGGACGTCAGGATCCAGGCCGGCGTGACGCTGGTGCAGCTCGGCGGCCGTGGCCGTCCGGTCGAAACGGAGGGGATAGGGATCGATGCCCTCGGACGCCAGGACCTGCCGCTTCTTGCGCCGATCGGCGCTGAGGGACTCGAGGGTGCTCGCCCCGGGCTCGTCGCCGTTCGCTTCGGAGTCGTCTGCCACGGTGTCGCCCTCTCCTCCTGGTCGCTGGTCGCCCGATGCCCGGATCCCTACACCGTTGAACTTCGCTGATTAGCTTAGGCACTCAATTCCATGAGCTCCCTCGCCGTCAATGTCGATCTGATCACGGGATGGTTCCCGACGACAGTAGTCATCGTGGCCGTGGTGTCGGTGGTCCTCTCGGTCGGGTGGCACGACGGGGCCTGGAAGCGCCAACTGATCATCGGCGTTCCGGTCAGCTTCGTCCTGACCGCCCTCACCGGATTGGCCATCGTCGTGTTCAACCTGGTTCCCGACGAGTTCCCCATCTCCTTCTACCTCTGGGTGTGGCTCTTGTGGTTCGCCGTCCTGACCATCGTGCTGGGCTGGACCAAGGCCCACTGGATACTCCGCATCTTCCCCGTCCTGGCTCTGATCTTCTGTGTCGTCGCCGCCTTCACCGTCGTCAACAAGACCTACGACTACTACCCGACCCTGGCCCGCCTCCTGGGCAAGGACGCGGCCAACTTCACCGACCTGCCGGCCCTGCAGCGGATACGCAACGAAGTCCGCAGGAGCGGAAAACTGCCCACCCACGGCGAGACGATCGCCGTGACCATTCCGCCCACCATCTCCAAGTTCGAGGCCCAGCAGGCCTACGTCTACCTGCCCCCCATCTGGTTCCACAATCCCGAGCCCCAGCTACCGGTGATCGAGCTCATCGCCGGCGTGCCCGGCCAGCCGTCGGACTGGACCCGGGCCGGCTACGCCGACACCACGTCGACGGCGTTCGCGGCCGACCATCACGGCGAGGCACCGCTTCTGGTCATCCCGGACAACAATGGGGACAAGACCTCGGATAGCGAGTGCGCCAACTCGGTCTTCGGGAAGGCCGAAACCTATCTCGTCAAGGACGTCCCGAACTACATGCAGACGGAGTTCAACGCCGCTATCGGCAAGCACTCCCTGGCGGTGGCCGGCCTATCCGCCGGCGGTACCTGTGCCACCATGCTCGCCCTCCGCAACCCGACGACCTTCTCCACGTTCGCCTCCTACTCCGGGTACGCCTCACCTACCTATCAGAACGACGACGAACAGCAGACCATCGCTCAGCTCTACGGCGGCTCCCGGGCCGACTACGAGGCCCACAATCCGGTGACCCTGCTCACCGGCGGGAAGTTCACCGGTTCGGCCGGTTATTTCACCGCCGGCCAACAGGACCCCCAACCCCTCGCCGCAGCCAAGCAACTTTCCGACCTGGCCAAAAGGACCGGCATGCAGGTCTGCCTCTACACGCCCGACGGAGATCATTCCTTCGTGTTCTGGGCCTCGGCGTTCAAGACCTCCCTGCCCTGGCTCTCCTGGCGGCTCGGACTGACGCCACCTCCGAAGGACCTTCCCGCCACCTGCGACCCGCCCGTCCCGTGAGCCGCCGGTCGCTGTGCGGCTCGTTGACGACCGTCTGATCTGCTCTTATGCTTCCCCTGCGCCCCTAGCTCAACGGTAGAGCAGCAGATTCTTAATCTGCAGGTTCCTGGGTTCGAGTCCGGGGGGGCGCACGACGACCGACCGGTCGGCCTGGTCGGTCACCGCGCCGGTCGTGGCGGCGGAGAGGTCGGGGCCATCGCTGTTCGAGCCGCGGCGGCTCCCCTGCGGAGCCCCCGATGCAGAGCCCCCCATGTCGTCAGACCGACGGCGACCTCAGGCCGCCGAACCGAGGAACGGGGCGTCGCCGAAGGCGAACACCCCTCCGTCGGAAGCCATCAACCAGTAGCCCTGACCCGAGGCGTCGGTCGCCATCCCGATGATGGGCTGGTTGAGGACGATGTTCCCGGTGGATCCGTGGAACACGGCGTCACCGAAGGAGAAGATCCCTCCGTCCGATGCCACCAGCCAGTAGCCACCCCCGTCGGCCGTGGTGGTCATGCCCACCACCGGCTTGTTGATGTGCATCCCACCGGTACCACCGTGGAACACGGCGTCACCGAAGGAGAAGATCCCTCCGTCCGATGCCACCAGCCAGTAGCCACCCCCGTCGGCCGTGGTGGTCATGCCCACCACCGGCTTGTTGATGTGCATCCCACCGGTACCACCGTGGAACACGGCGTCACCGAAGGAGAAGATCCCTCCGTCCGATGCCACCAGCCAGTAGCCGTGGCCGGAGGCGTCCGAGGACATGCCCACCACCGGTTGGTTGAGATGCATGGCCCCGGTCGATCCGTAGAACTGGGCGTCGCCGAAGGAGAAGATGCCTCCGTCGCGTGCCACCAGCCAGTAGCCCTGCCCGCTGGGATCGGTGGCCATCCCCACGATGGGCTGACTCAGCGGCGTGCCGGTCATGGCGCCGTAGCAGGTGGCGTTCCCGAAGGCGGCCACGTCACCGAAGGCATCGACCTCGTAGTAGCCCGAACCTGACTTCGTGGCTGCGGAACCCACCACGGTTCCCGAAGGCAGATGGGTCATGCAGGCGGTCGATCCCGATGTCGAGCCCGAGCCCGAGCCGGCCTGGCTCGGAGGCGCGGACCCCGGCCCTACCGTGCCGGCCTGGGCCGACAGGTTGTAGGTCTGCACGTCGAACGTGCTGCCGGCCGCGTTGGTGGGAGCGACGGTGACCGAGTCGCCGTTCACCGTCACCTTCAAGAAGCTGTAGACGTCGGCCGCAGCCCCCGGGATGGGGGCGGAGCCGCAGGCGGACCCGGCATTTGTGCTCGGCGACCAGCCGAGGGCATAGACGCTGGCCGTGGCCGACACGGTGGCGCAGTTCCCACTGCTCACCGGCTCGAGCACCCCTCCGCCGCCACCGGTGACGTAGTTGATGAGCTGGCCGTTCTTCTGATAGGTGTTCGGGATGATCCGCTGGTAGGTGTGGGCGTGCCCGTTGAAGGCGATGCTCACGCCGTACCTGGCCAGCAGGGCCTCGAGGCTGGTCGATGCATGCGGATTGGCCGAACTGTTCTGGATGTAGGGGTCCGAGGGCTCGGAGATCTGGACCGAGCGCAGCGGGAAGTGGAAGACGGCCATCTTCACACCGCCGGGATGGGCCTGGAGATCCCGTTGGAGCCACTGGTACTCGGGCGAGCTGGTCTGCCAGTGCTCGTCGGCGTCGGCCTGATAGCCCTCACAGCTGGCCACGGCCGATGCCGTCACATTGCCGCACAGGGCTCCCGTGGTGGTGCCGAGCTTGTTGGCCTGCGCTTCGGACCAGGTCCCGTCGATGACATAGATCCGGACGTTTCCGGTGGAGAAGGCGTACCAGTCGTCAGCCGCGTTGCCCGAAATCCCGTCAACGCCCGAATAGCTGTCGAAGGCGTAGGTACCGCCCGAGTTCGACGCCGTGGTGGGCGTCGGGAATATCTTCTCGGGATTGATGGTCTGGTCGTGGTCACCGGATCCAGCGAAGATGGGGATCCCCCCGGCCTCGGGCAGGTAGGAGGTCCCGAAGATGTCGCTCACCTCGGGCTGGGTGCCCGTCTGCTCCAGGTCGCCGAAGTTGGACTGGTTCGAGCTGTTGTAGCCGATGTCGCCCACCGACAGGAGGAAGTTGGCTCCCGAGGCGCCGATCTGGCTGTACAGGGACGCCTGATCGGGATTCACCCCGTTGGGGAAGGCCTGGTCGTTCGCCGTCGTGGCACTGGTGTCGTAGTAGTTCTCGCCGGTGTCGTCGATGACGTCGAAGGTGACGGGGTGGGTCGACGACGTGCTGGCCGGGAAGAGGGTGGTGAAGGTCTGATAGGGCTTGGACGCAGGCATCAGGTCCGAGGCTCCGGCCGAGTGGGTCGACAAGACCGTGTAGCAGTAGACGGTCCCGGGAGCGAGGCCGGTGACCGGGACGGAGTTCTGGTACTCGCTGATCGTTCCCAGACTCCCCGTGACCGTGTACTCCGTTCCGGTGGGTGTCCCCGACGGGTTGATCGGGTTGACGTCACCGGGAAGGGTGGACGGCGCGGTGATGGCCGACGGCGTCCACGACGTCGGGGCCGGGCAGCCGAAACCGGTCATCGGGGCGACCTGCACGGAGCCGAAGACGTTGGCACCAGGAGGCGCCGTGTCCGTGGTGGCCCAGTTGACGTACGCCGACGTCTGGGTGAGGTCGGTCACGTAGGGCGCCCGGGCCAGTAGCGGATTGAATCCCGAGTACGGCACCACCGTGAGCGGCGTGTCCGCCCCGGCCGAACCCATGGGCAACGCCAGCGGCACCACCCCGGCCACAACCAGAATTACTCCACCCAACGCACGCTTCAACATCGCACCCTGCCCTTACACTCGTGCGAACACCGCTTGTGATTTCGAGGCAACGTAACAGCACCGGCGGTCGTCTGGCAATGCACACATGGCCCTTGCTGACGTGGGGCGATGCCGTCGGGGCCTCTCGTCGACCTGGCTCAGGATCAGGCTTCTACGCAACGTGGCTGGCCGCCTACGTGAAGTAGTCAAATTCGACATGGCCCGTTACCACTGGATCATCGCGCTGGGCGTCGTAGCGACCGCTACTGGCGCGATTGTCGGGCGGTCTGTCCGAGGGCGGTCGGCGGGCAACCTCGGAGACGGTGGTGATCCCACTGCCGGCCGGTGTCGTCTGCACTAGGGCGGGGTGGTCCCCTGGGCCATGTCGCCGGAGCCCCCCGTCACCACCGTCCGGGGCGACCGCTTGGCTCGCACCTCCATCTCCGGGGGCGCCCACCTCGAGAGCAGCACCACCCCGGCGAACATGCCACCGAGGAACAGGATCTGGAGCACGATGGCCAGTGGCGAGCTACGCAGTTGTTCGCCGAAGAGCTCGATACCGATGGCGATGCTGGCCAAGGGGTCCACAATGAGCAGTGCCGACTGCGAGGCGGCGAGCGGTCCGGCAGCGAACGCCGCCTCGAGCAGCACCGTGCCCAGCACCCCGCTGGCCACGACGGCGTAGATGGGCCAGTGCTCGAACAGCCCCGACCAGCCCTTGTGAGCCAGGACCTCGGTGGCCGCCTTCACGAAGGCGGCGTCGATCGCCCACACCAGCGCGGCGGCGGCTCCCAGTAGGGCGGCCCGGCGGGCCGGAGACCCCCACCGGCTGAGGACCAACAAGGCCACGACGACCAGTCCCCGGCTCCCGAGGGCCACCGCCCAGGCCGCCGCAGTCGGTCGTCCGTGTCCCTCCTCGGGATGGGCCACCACAAGGAACCCGAACAGTCCGGCGCACAGCAAGGCGGCGGCACTCCAAGTCCGGGAGGCGATCCGGTCATGCAGCCAGAGGGCCCGGAGGGCCAGGGTGAAGATGAGTTCGGTGACCAAGATGGGCTGTACCGAGGCCAGGGTGCCGAAGTAGAGGGCGAGAGCCGTGAAGATGAAGGTCCCGCCCATACAGACCAGGCCCAGCAGCCAGATGGGTTGTCGGATCAGGTATTTGGTCGTTTCCCAGGCCGACCGCGGCTGGTCGGAGCCGGCCACGTTGGCCAGCTTCTGGAGAACCGACGTCAGCGCCTGGCTGAACGCACCGAGCAGGGCGAACAGGATGCTCATCTACCCCACCCTCCCTCTGTCTCCCCGACCCGGGCCCGCCTGCCATTGGAGACCACCGTCGGGCCGCTACGCAAGCACCGGCAGGTCACCGGGGCACACCAGGTGGATCGCCTGGTCACGGTGTCGTGCACCGCGCCGGCTCGCTGGCCGGTTCGGGCGTGAGGCCCAGCCTCCACGACAGCCACGGCAGGGAGTCCACCAGCGCCTGGCTCCAGAGGTCGAAGTCGTGACCACCCGGCCGGACCAGGATGCAGGTGGCGATTCCCGCCCGCAGCGCAGCCGGCTGCAGATTGCGGGCCGCCTCCAGTGGGTCGGTGTCCTCGGCACCCACCTCGAACCATCCGGCCAGGCCGTCGAAGTGCCCGGAACGGAGAAGCTGGGTCGGGTCGTGTGCGGCGAAGCGGTCCTCGGACCCTCCGAAGAGGGTGTCGACGGTCTCGGCCTGGGTGGTCTCCTTGTACTGGGGCGAGGCGAATCCGGAGTACGAGGCGAAGGTGGTGTACACCGAGGGATGGCGCAGGGCCAGCATCACCGAACAGGTACCGCCGGCCGAGAGGCCTCCGATGGCCAGTGAACCGCTCGCCGACGAGGCGTGAAGGCGGCTCCGGACGAAGGCGGGGACATCGTCGACCAGGTAGGTCTCGGCGTTCCCGAATCTGCTGTTCACGCACTCGGAGTCGACGGTCAGGAATCCATCGGGGTCGGGCATGACGAGGATCGGAGCCAGGCCGTGGTGGGTCGAGGCAAAGGCATCGGCCGTGTTGTCGGCATCGCCGTCCCCCGACCAGTCCGACGCGCTGCCCGGCTCGCCAGGCAGGAGCACCAGAGTGGGAAGAGATGGCGTGTCCCGGGCGAACCACGCCGGCGGGAGGTACACGTAGGCCGGGCGGGTGGCGAAATGGGACGCGGTGGGTGGGATGGTCACGGTGATCACCACTCCATTCGCCGGGAGCCGGCCGCTCATGGCCGTCTGCTCCTGCAGTTGCCGCAGCTGCGGGAAGCCCACCACGTTCTCGGGGTCGCCGTCGACCAGGCGGCCGACGGTGGGGAAGGAGTCCGTCCGTTGGTTCACGACACCCACCGTCACCACCGACAACAGGAGTACCGAGAGCACCGCCAGTATCCGGCGACCGGTGCCCGCCCGCCCCCAGCCAACGGTCGTGGCCACCATGGCCAGCACGGCCGCGAAGCCCCAGAGGTAGGCCGACCAGGGGAAGTCGTCGGGCACCAGGGAACCGAGGGTCAACACCAGGGCCGTCACGCCGGTGACAACCGCGGCGACCGGTAGCCCTCGACCGAGCTGACGTCGCCATCCGCCCGAGCGCCACTCGATGGCTAGGACAAAGACCACCACCGCCAGGGCCTGCACCACCAGGGGCAGCCACCCGTTGACGATGGATATGTTCACGACCGGCGGCCCCAACCGCTGCGATGGGTGACGTCCCTCACGGACCGTCGGTGCCGACACCGCCGTCGGCGTCGCGGGTGGTCAGCCAGCGGTGGAGCCCGGCGGCGTTCGAATGGACGCCGTTCATGACCTCGAGCTTCTCGAGGTGCTCCTCGGGGACGCCGTCGAGATCCGACTCGAACTCGGTGGCCAGGGCGGCGGCGATGTCGTCGCCGTTGCGGAAGGCCGTCTCGGCGACGTCGGCCCACTTCCGCAGCGTCCCACCCGCTTCGTCCAACACGTCCAATGGATCGGCCAACAGCCCGTAGTGGGCCAGGGCCAGTCCGGTCGGTCGACGGTCGGCGAACCGCTGCAGTGAGGTGAGCGCCGACCCGAGGTCGAAGTCGGGCGGCGGTGTGGAAGGCCGCAGCACGCCGGCGTCGGGCAGCTTGACCCCCACGGCGTCCCCGGCAAACAGGACCCCGCTCAGCGTGTCATGGAGGGCCACGTGGTGTTTGGCGTGGCCGGGCGAGTCCACTGCGATGAGCGACCGGTTGGAGCTGACGGCAATGGCCTCGCCGTCCTCGAGGACGTGGATCCGCTCCGCCGGGGTGGGATCGAGCCGTCCGTACAGGGAGTCGAGGAGGGGTCCATAGACCCGGGAGGCCGAGTCGACCAGCCGGGTGGGGTCGACCAGGTGGCGGGCACCTTTGGGGTGCACGTACACGGTGGCCCCGGGAAAGGCACGGGCCACGTCCCCGACGCCACCGGCGTGGTCGAGGTGGATGTGGGTGACGACCACCCCGGCCAGGTCCGCCGCACCGAGACCCAGTCGCTCGAGCTGGGCCAGCAGGACGGGCACCGAGCTCTGACTGCCCGTCTCGACGAGAACCGGAGCGTCCCCTTCGATGAGGTAGCCGGCCGTGACATCGCTCCCAGCCACCGAGGAGGGTGTCCAACTCGATGACACCATCGGCCACGGTCCGCCCCCCATGGGTTTTGGTGTGGTGCTCCGGGTCGATGGGATGGAAGTGGGATCCGCTCATTGGCGATGTTCCGATCGGGTGGGGTCGGTCCGTCCCACGCAGCTAGCGGTCCCTGGCCGTGAGGGTCGCCTTCGTCGCCGGCACCTTCCTCACGGCGGTTCCGGCCTTCCCGGCGGTTCCGGCTGCCTTCTTCCCCCGACCTCCCTGAGTCGCCGTCTTCGCCCGGCCTACTTCTTGGCCGCCGACTTCTTGGCCGCCGACTTCTTGGCCGCCGACTTCTTGGCCGCCGACTTCTTGGTCGCCGCCTTCTTGGTCGCCGCCTTCGCCGGACCTGCCTGCTGGGTCCTTCCCTTCGGGGCCGGCACCCCCTTCGTGGTCGTGGACTTCGTGGCGGTTGACCTGGCTACGCGTGGCGGCGTCCCCGATGGGGTGACCGGAGCTTTGGTGGCCAACGCCGCGGCCTTTTTGGCCGTGGGCTTGGTCGTGGGCCTCGACCGTCGACCCGACGGCCGCTTGGACGCGGCCGGAGTGGTGCCCGGGGCGGTCGTGGCCGCCGGACCGGTGGCGATGCCGGACACCGCCTCCTGGACCAACCGTGCCGCACCCCGCTGGGTGCTGGAACCGGCATTCCCCGCCAGGCGGGTCACCATGGCCTGGGCGGAGACTCCACCCAGATGGCGCGGCGCTGGGGTCGACCTGCCCCGGGTCAGCGCCCGTCGGGCCAGCCCGAGGATGACGTGCTCGGAGGAGGGCTTCTCCTGACCCATGAGCTTGGCCGCCGAGTTGACCAGGGACACGTGGGAGAAGGCCTGCGGGAAGTTGCCGACCATCCGACCGGCCACCGGGTCGTATTCCTCGGCCAGCAGGCCCAGATCGTTGCGCAGACCCATCAGCCGGTCGAGCAGTTGTCGGGCGTCGTGGTCCCTCCCCAGCATCGACAGGCAGTCGGCCAGCCAGAACGAGCAGGCCAGGAAGGCGCCTTCCCGTCCGGAGAGCCCGTCCACATCACCGGTGTCGGCAGTGCGGTACCGGAGCACGAATCCACCATCGACGAGGTCGCGCTCGATGGCCTCGATGGTTCCGCGGACCCTCGGGTCATGGGCGGGGAGGAAGCCGACCAGGGGGATCATGAGCAAACTGGCATCGAGCTGGTCGGAGCCGTAGTACTGCGTGAATGAACCCATCGACGCGTTGAAGCCCTCGTCGCAGACCTGGTCGTGGATCTCCTGTCGGACCTCCTTCCACCGCTCGAGCGGCGCCTCCATGCCGTACTCCTCGGACGTCTTGATGGCTCGGTCGATAGCCACCCAGGCCATGACCTTGGAGTGGGTGAAGTGGCGTCGTGGGCCTCGCACCTCCCAGATGCCGTCATCGGGCTCCCGCCAGCCGTCGCGCAGGAAGTCCATCAAGGAGAGTTGGAATTCCCAGGTGGGGCTGTCCCCGGGCTGACCGGCGGGTTGTGATTCATACAGGGCGGACATCACCTCGCCGTACACGTCCAACTGGAACTGGCCCGCTGCGGCGTTGCCGATCCTGACCGGGGCGGAGTCCTCGTAGCCAGGAAGCCAGTCGACCTCCCACTCGTCGAGTCGGCGCTCGCCGGCGGCGCCGTACATGATCTGCATCTGGGACGGATCGCCGGCCGTGGCCCGGAGGAGCCAGTTCCGCCAGGCCATGGCCTCCTGGTAGAACCCGCCCCGCATGAGGGACTCGAGCGTGAGCGTGGCGTCCCGCAGCCAGCAGAACCGGTAGTCCCAGTTGCGGCTGCCTCCGAGTGTCTCGGGCAGCGAGGTGGTGGCGGCGGCGACAATTCCCCCTGTGGGCTCGTAGGTGAGCGCCTTCAGGGTGATCAGGGAGCGGACGACGGCGTCCCGGTAGTCACCTTCGTAGGTGCACTGGGAAACCCAGTCGTTCCACCAGAGTTCGGTGTCCAGGATAGCGAAGGCGGCGTCGACCGGTCGGGGGGGGTCCTCATTGGCCGGGAACCACGTCAAGGAGAACGGCACCCGCTGTCCCTCACTGACGGTGAACTCCGCCACCGTGGAGAAGTCCCGGCCCTGGCACTCCGCAGTGGTCCACAACGAGAGTCCGTCGGGACCGGCGATGGCATTGAGCGTGCCGTCAAGTTTGCGCACCCACGGGACGATCTGGCCGTAGCCGAAGCGGATGGTCAGGATCATCTCCATGGTCACCTTGCCCCGAACGCCCTCGACCAGGCGGACAACCTCGGGGTGCTGCTGGCGGATGGGCATGCAGTCGATGACTCGCACCGTCCCCTCGTCGGTGACGAACTCCGACTCGAGGACCAAGGTCTCGCCCCGGTAATGACGGTGGGTGGCACCGTGGGATCCCTTCGGCGCCAGCTTCCACGAACCGTGGTCGTCGTCCCCGAGAAGCTTGGCGAAGCAGGCCGCCGAGTCGAAACGGGGCAGGCACAGCCAGTCGATGGAGCCGTCCCGACCCACCAGGGCAGCCGTGTGGAGGTCGCCGATGATGCCGTAGTCCTCGATGGGGAGCGCCATGCCCCATGTCTAGTCGGGACGTTGGCCGGTTCGGTGCCTTCAGCCCGGAACGCAGGCTCCCGTGCCGACCACCTTGGGTGCAGACTCGGCCTGGCGGACCCGGGACAGGACCCCCGGGGAGGTCAGGGCGTAGCCGATGTCGCCATTGGTCGTCGACCGGGAGAACACCACACCGATGACCTGGCCGTCCAACTCGACGAGCGGTCCGCCCGAGTTTCCCGGGCGGACCTTGGCCTGGATCTCGTAGACGTTCCGCACCGTGAGGCCCTGGCCGTAGATGTCCCGGCCCTCAGCCTCGAACGCCGCCATGATGCCGGCCGGGGCCACGCTGAAGGGGCCCCCGCCGGGATAGCCCAGTACCGCGGCCTGCACCCCGCGGGCCGACTGATCGGGATCGAGGGCCAGGACAGGCTCGTCGAGCCCGGTCACCCTGAGGACGGACAGGTCGTAGGACGGGTCGAAGAAGGTCACCGTGGTGGCCAGGAAGGTGGTCCCGACTTGGACCATCGGGTGGGCGATGCCGGCCACCACGTGGGCGTTGGTCACCACGATTCCCGGTCCGACGACAAACCCCGATCCCTCCTGGATCTGGCCGCACCCGTAGCCGACGATCTTGACGGTGGACCCGGCGGCATGGGCTGCGGCGGCATCGAGTTCCGGACCGCCGGGCAGCGCCACCGGTCCCGCGGACTCCGGGGCCAGCTGGGCGAAGACCGGGGGGAAGCCCTGGGCCGAGAGAAAGCTCTGGACGCGCGAGAACACCGAAGGCGGGGCCGGGAGCACGCTATCCAGCGAACGGATGATCTTCGACCGGTCGATGGAGGCATTGAGACTGAGTGAATCGCTGTTGACCAGCGTGTTGGCCAGAAGCCACGCGGCCAGGAGGGAGGCCACCACGGCGACCACCACCCCGAGGACCGAGTCGACGGTGCCGAGGGTCCCCCGGTGAACCCGCCGGAAGGCCAGGTTGCCGACGATCCGACCGGCCACACCGCACAGCACGGCCACCCCGAGCAGTGTCACCAGGGCCAGCAGTGTTCGGGTGGACTGGGTGTGCGCCCGCGACACCGTGACCGAGGCCAGCTGAGCCCCCAGATAGAGGCCGACGAGCAGTCCACCGAACGACAGGACCTGCACGATGGCGCCGAGCCGGAGCCCCTGGACCGCGGCCAGCGCCACCACGACGAGCACCACCACGTCGACCAGGTTCATCGGCGGGTGGGCACGAGGGTTCGGCGCTCGGAAGTGACCGGTTCCACCAGGACCAACGCCATCGACGTACGGTAGACCTCGGCCGTCCCGGCCGGCCGTCATCACCTGGCGGCGGGTGACCGCGTGGCAAGATCTCTGGCGCAATCGGACAAGCCGCCACCGTGGGGGCCAGACAGCGGCCCCCCGCCAGGGAATCGACCGGGGTTCAATGTGAGTGAACTGACACCACCCGCCCCCCGTCCCGTGGGTACGGCCGCCCCCCGGCGGGCGACACCACCGACGGGTCGGTCGGGTCGGTCGGGCCGAGGCGCTCGGCGGCGCACGGCGGCCACGGTGACCGTCGCTCTCGTGGCGCTGGTGGTGACGTCCTGTTCCACCAGCGGCTCGGGTGCCGGCTCGAGCGCACCTTCGACCATCGCCCCGGGCTCACCATGGGTGGGGACGCTGCGGACGGTCACCCTCCCGGCCCCGGTGAATTCGCTGGCTGCGGTGGACTGCGTGGACCCCCTCCGCTGCTGGGCGGTCGGTTCGACGGTGGGAACCGGCGGTGCGCCGAACGGTGCCGCCGTCATCGCCACTCATGACGGGGGCGCCAGCTGGACGACCCAGCCCGTCCCCGCCTCCGTTGGCTTCCTCTCCGACGTCTCGTGCAGCGACCGGCACTACTGCGTCGCCGTGGGTCAGCTGGTCCAGACGTCCAACGGGCAGGGAGCGATCACCACCACGTCGGACGGTGGCGCAACCTGGACGGCGGCCACGGTGCCCCCCGGCGTCCTCGATGTGACGGCGGTCGATTGCCGGGCCAACCGGAGGTGCCTGGCCATCGGGACCGTGGCCACGGGCTCGGTCGCACTCGTCTCCTCCGTGGCGCGGCCGGGATGGGTGCAGCTGGGGACACTGCCCGACGACCTGACCGGGGCCACCGCGATCTCGTGTCCCGACAGCCAGCACTGCTGGGTCACCATCCAGCAGGCACTCGATGTGGATCATGTCGCCGGCAAGGTGGCGTTCACCACGGACGGAGGCTCCACCTGGGCGGCGACCGCGTCGCCCAAGGCGGTGGGCTATCTCAACGGCATCGACTGCGTCAACAGCGCCCCGGGGAGTGGCCTCCCCTTCACCTCGACGACCGCTTCGACCGCTACCGGGTCGGGCGCTCCGGTCGAGGGGACACCGCCATCTCCTGCGGCCTCCGGGACGACCGCCCCGTCCGGATCGTCGACGACCACGACCGTTCCCGGCACGACCACGACCGCCTCCCCTCCTGCGGCCTCCACCACCACGACGACGACGACACCGACCGGTCTCCGCGGAGTCTGGTGCGTGGCGGTGGGCACGACGGCGAGCACACTGACGGGGACCCGTTCCGGCCGCGGCATCATCCTCACGACCACCGATGGAGGGACGACCTGGTCCTCGCAGCCGGTCAGCCCGACATCGGCGGTCCTCATGGGCGTGTCCTGCACGGCTGTCAACTCCTGTGTTGCCGTGGGTAGCGCGGTGGGCCTCGCTCCCGAGGCGGGGCTGTCCATACTGACCGGGCCGGATGGTCATCCCTGGAGGCGGGCCGCCACTGTCACGGCACCCCAGGTCCTGACCGCCGTCAGCTGCAGCTCCCTGTCCCGTTGTGTGTTGGTCGGTGAGTCCCTCAGCCAGCGCCTGGCGACAGGATGACGCGCCGGATGGCCATCCACGGGACGGTACCGGGTCACCGCTAGCCTCCGTGACTATGGCACGGTGCCGCTCCCGTCGGGGATGTCCATCCGGCGCGTCTCCGGTCCCGTCGAGCAACCTCCCCGGCCGGACCCGTCGAGGTGCGCGTGACACCCGATTCGTAGGATCACTTCTGTGACCCAACCACCAATGGCCGTCTCCCCCGCATCACCGCTCCCGACCGACCCGGAGTGCCTGCCGTGAGCACGGTCGAACCCCTCCCCCGACGTACCCGCCGGCGTCCCACCGCCACCTCGGCCTTCGGCGTCGGGCGACGGGAAGCTCACGACGCCTCCTCGTTCTATGCCCGATTCACGCCGCCCCGCCTGTCCGACGACAGCACCGTGGCTCCCCCGGCGGCGACGGACACCATCTGGGTGGGCGACGCCCGTGACATGGACCGGTGGGGCGAGGTGGCCGACAACTCGGTCGCCCTGGTGGTCACGTCGCCGCCGTACTTCGCCGGGAAGGAGTACGAGGCCGCTCTGGGGGTCGGGGGCGTCCCGGCCGACTACGAGGCGTACCTGGGCATGCTGTTCGACGTCTTCAGCCAGTGCTTCGACAAGTTGGAGCCCGGCGGACGCATCGCCGTCAATGTGGCCAATCTGGGCCGCAAGCCGTACCGGTCGCTGTCCCGGGACGTCATCGACCTGCTCGACCAGTTGGGTTACCTCCTCCGAGGTGAGATCGTGTGGCAGAAGAGCCACGCCGCCGGTGGCTCGTGCGCCTGGGGCACCTATCAGCGACCGGGCAACCCGGTGCTGCGGGACGTGTCCGAACGGATCGTCGTGGCCAGCAAGGGCCGTTTCGACCGCGCCCTGACCCCCGACGATCGCTCGGCGCGGAACCTTCCCCACGAGGGGACCATCACCATGGACGAGTTCGTCGACGCCACCATCGACATCTGGGACATCCCGACGGAGTCGGCCACACGGGTGGGCCATCCGGCACCCTTCCCGGTCGAGTTGCCGCGGCGTCTCATCGAGCTGTTCACCTACCGGGGCGATCTGGTCCTCGACCCGTTCATGGGATCGGGGTCGACGGCCGTCGCCGCGGTGCGCACGGAGCGGCACTACGTCGGGTTCGACACCGACGAGGCGTACGTGGCCCTGGCCGAGCGGCGCCTGGCCGAGGAGCGGCTCGCCGGGTCCCCGGGTCATGGCGGTCCCAGCGGCCGCCGGGTAACGGTGCCGCCGGGCCGGTCCGCCGGAGCCCGGGGCGGGTCCGGCGAACCGGACGCGGACGCCGAGGACCGGGCCGCCGCTATCGGGCAGAAGGCCCGTGCGGTCGCCCTTCAGGCCCTCATAACGGCGGGATTCGTGGGCATCGAGGAAAGCGTGGCGTACGGGGATCTCGGGCTGGGTGTGGACTTTCGGGCCCGCGACGCCACCGGCACCATCTGGCTGTTCGAACTGTCCGGGGCATTCTCGGCCACCCGGCCCGGCCTGCGCCGCCCCGACGTGCTGTGGAAGGCCCTGGGCAAGGCCGGCGTGCTCCATCAGGCCCGCCTCGACAGTGGTGCCAGGGACGACATGGGCCCACTGGTGCTGCTGACCACCGATCTTCCCGGACCCCGGACAGCCGGCGGTAAGGCGTTGCGCGCCATCCGGGGAATCGACGGTGACGGACCGGTCTTCGACATCATCGAACTGCTCGACCCGGTCGACGCCGAACGGCTGCGCTCCCTGGCCCACGGGGGCGCGGATCGGTCTCCGGGCTGATCCCGGACCCGACCGAACCCGCTCGTGCCTGACGATCGGACCACCGTGACCGAGCTGGGCACCGCGCTCGGGACGCTCCCCCATCCCGATCCTGCCGCGGCCCTCGCCGCCCGACCCGTCGCCCTCCGCATTGGGGCGGACGAGTGGTCCCACCTGGACGCTGTCTACCGGACCGGCGGCTACGCCGGCGAGTGGGCGACCGCTTTCGCCAACGGCCGGGCCCTCCTCGAAGCGGCCGACGGCCTCCGACACCGCACACCGCTCACCATCGAATGGACAGGTGGCCGGCGCCCGCCCGGGGACGAAGTGGCACCGATCGACCTACGCATCGATCACGTGTACCTGGTCAGCTGCAAGTACGAGTCCGACATTCTGGCCAACGCCTCCCCGGCACGAGTGTTCGAAGGCCTGTTGGCCACCCAGGGCACCTGGGACCGGAGCGACTGGTACGACACCGTGGCCCCCGACCAACTCCTCCATCTGTACCGCACCTGCCTAACGGCCACCGGTCTCGACCGGTTCCCCGGGACCCCGTCAGCGTGCAGCCGCGATCAGCTGGATACGCTCCGGCATGCGCTCGCCGGCCGCACCTACCCCGACGCCGCATCCCGATCCGCCTATGCCGAGCTGTGCCGCTCCGTCAGCGAGGAATCAGCCCGACGATGGTCGGACCAGGTGGCCTCCTCGGGCATCGGGGCCGAGGGGATGCTGTGGCGGTTGCTCCGCATCGGCAGTGCCCCGTACTTCGTCCTGGGCAACGATCGCCGGACGGGCCTGCCTGCCCGCTATCGGATCGCCAGTCCCTGGGACTGGCGATCATCGTACGAACTGGACACGTTCACCGTCGCACCGGCCAGAGCGGGGCAACCGCGGGTCGACTGGTCGGCCAGCTACCGCTCCCGTGAGCGCGACGTGACCGGCCAGGTGGCCGGTCACGTCGAGATCCGCTGGAGCCACGGACGCTTCGCCGGACCGCCCGAGGCCAAGGTCTACCTCGACACTCCCATGTCCCAGTTGCCCGGCTACCACCCACTCACCCCGGACGAGCCCGACCAGCCCACCCTGTGGGCCGTTCGCTGACATGGCCGGTGGCCCGGTGACCTGGGACGGCGATCAGTACCAGAAGCGATTCGACGATCTGGCCGACGCCGGTGAGGACGTGCACGGAGAGGCGGAGTTCGTGATGCGCTGGCAACCGGCCACCGTGCTGGACGCCGGATGCGGCACGGGCCGCGTGGCCCGGGAGCTGGCCAGGCGGGGAGTCGACGTGGTGGGCGTCGACGTCGACCCCTCGATGATCGAGACGGCCAGGAGGTTGTCCCCGGCACTGGAGTGGGCGGCCGCCGATCTGGTCGGCCTCGACCTCCACCGATCATTCGACGTGGTCGTCATGGCCGGCAACGTCCCGCTGTTCACACCGGCCGGTACCCACGCGGCACTGGTGGAGGCGTGCGCCCGTCATCTCCGACACGGAGGGCTCCTGATCGCCGGGTTCCAGGTGGACCGGCACTACGAGCTCGCCCGGTACGACGATGACTGCCACCGGGTCGGTCTGATGCCGATGGGCCGCTGGGGTACCTGGTCCGGTGAGGCATGGGAGCCGGACGGGACATATGCCGTGAGCGCCCACCGACTCGGGGACGCCGAGGACGGGGCCCTGAAGCCTTCGCCGTCGACCGCGTCCTGACGGTCCGGGCCCGCACCGAAAACCCGTCGTCCCTGTCTGCGAACATGGAGACCACGCAGAAAGGACTCCATGCGCAATCCCATGTTCGTCCATGACGAGAAGCTCACCACCCTCATCCTCGACTACTGCCGTTGGCGCCTGGCGCTCGATCCCGTCCCGCTCGACTTCGGAGGGGCCCAGGCGGCGTCGCTGGACGCCAGCCTCCAGGGTCTGATCAACCCGACGGGCACCGATCCCCACCGCATCATGGAGATCTTCGACAATGAACTGGCCACGGCTGTGGTGTCCTGCGACAGCCCGCGGTTCCTCTCGTTCATCCCGGCCGCACCGACCAAGGCCTCGCTGCTCTTCGACATGGTGGTGGCCTGTTCGTCCCTGCAGGGCACATCGTGGATGGAGGCCGCCGGCGCCGTGGCGGCCGAGAACCAGGCCCTCTCGGTCCTCGCCGATCTGGCCGGCCTCCCCGACGGGGCCGGGGGTTGCTTCGTGTCGGGTGGCTCGGCCGGCAACCTGTCCGCGCTCATGGTGGCGCGCGACACCGCGGCTCACCGCATGGGCGAACGGGCGCCGCATCGACCCGTGGTGGCCATCAGTGAGGAGGCCCACTCGTCGGTGGGCAAGGCTCTCCGGGTCCTGGGGGTCGAGGCACTCCTGATCCCGTGCGACGACCACCGGCTGACCGGGCCCGGCCTGTCCTCCGTTCTAGCCACCCATCCCCGGGGCGACGACGTCATGGCCGTGGTGGCCACCGGTGGCACCACCAATGCCGGGATCGTCGACGATCTGGCCGGTGTGGGCCGGATCGCCCAGGAGCGCGACCTGTGGTTCCACGTCGACGGGGCCTACGGGTGCGCAGCCCTGTTCGCACCCTCGGTCCGACACCGCTTCGACGGCATGGACATGGTCGACTCGTTCGTGGTGGATCCGCACAAGTGGCTCTTCGCCCCGTTCGACTGCGCCGCCCTGATCTACCGCCAACCCCGTCTGGCCAAGGCCGTGCACACCCAGGACGCCTCCTACCTCGATGTTCTGCACAGCGACGAGCGGGACGACTGGAACCCCAGTGACTACGCCTACCATCTGACCCGCCGGGCGCGGGGCCTTCCCCTGTGGTTCTCCCTCGCCGTCTACGGCACCGAGGCCTACCGGGACGCCATCGAGACGGTCCTTTCCGTCACCCAGCAGTGTGCCGACCTGGTCGAGCGCACCCCCTACCTCGAGCTGGTGCGCAGACCGGAGCTGTCCGTGGTCCTGTTCCGGCGAACCGGGTGGCGGTGGGATCACTACGAGCAGTGGTCCGACCAACTACTGAGGGACCAGATCGGGTTCGTGGTCCCGACGGTATGGGAAGGTGAGCCGGTCGGACGCCTCGCCCTCCTCCACCCGGACACCACGTTGGCCATGATCGAGGAGATCATCGCCACCATGGCGTGACCACGCGGCCCTGACGGGCTGGTCGGTCGATGCTTGAGCGGCGCTTGGGGGTCGGGTATCTTCCCCGTACCGTCGGCCGTCGCGGTGGATCGACGGTGCCGGCAGCGGCGATCATCTCCACCGCACGGAGGGTGGGCCATGGCGCAGGTGGCGGATAGGAGCGCGGTGGCCGAGTCGGCAGGCTCCCAGAACGACGGTCTGACCCGCGACGTCGGCTTCATCGGGCTCCTGTTCACGTCCGAGGGATCCATCATCGGGTCGGGATGGCTCTTCGGGGCCCTGGTCTGCGCCACCATCGGCGGGCCGGCGGCCATCATCGCCTGGCTGATCGGATCAGTGGCGGTAATCCTGCTGGCTCTGGTCCACGCCGAGCTGGGTGGGATGTTCCCGGTCAGCGGCGGGACCACGCGGTTCCCGTACTACGCCTTCGGCGGTCTGGCCGGCGCCTCGTTCGGGTGGTTCTCATGGTTACAGGCGGTGGGGACGGCCCCCATCGAGGTTGAGGCGGCCATCACCTACACCGGCAACTACTGGCACGGCCTGACCACCACCTCGGGCGGCGTGCCGGTCCTCACCGGTCTCGGCTACGTGGTGGCCACGGTGATGATGGCCCTGTTCGTGGTGGCCAACCTGTTCGGCGTGCGGTATCTCGTGCGGGCCAACAGCGCCATCACCACCTGGAAGGTGATCGTCCCGGTGATGACCATCTTCGTCCTCTTCTTCACCCACTTCAACACGGCCAACTTCACCAGTCACGGCTTCGCCCCCTTCGGGCTCCACGGTGTCCTCCGGGCGGTATCCGACGGTGGGGCGGTCTTCGCGCTGGTCGGTTTCGAGCAGGCGGTACAGCTGGGTGGGGAGAGCAGGAACCCGCAGCGGGACATGCCCCGGGCGGTGATCTTCTCCATGCTCATCGGCGCCACCGTCTACATCCTGTTGCAGGTGGTGTTCATCGGGGCCCTGCCCCAGCACGCCCTGGCCCACGGATGGGCCAACGTGAGTTTCGAGGGGATATTCGGACCCTTCGCCGGACTGGCCAAGGGACTGGGCCTGGCCTGGCTGGCCTACATCCTCTACGCCGACGCCATCATCGCCCCCACCGGTTCGGGGCTCATCTACACCACCACCACCAGCCGCATCACCTTTGGCATGAGCAAGAACGGGCACGTACCCTCCATCTTCGAGAAGACCACGGCGAAGTCGAACGTCCCCGTCTTCGGCCTCATCTTCACCTTCCTCATGGGCCTCTTGTTGTTCCTGCCCTTCCCGGGATGGCAGAAGCTGGTCGGCTTCATCACGTCGGCCACCGTGCTCATGTACGCCGGGGCCCCGCTGGCCCTCGGGGCGCTCCGCCACCAGAAGCCCGACGCCGAACGCCCCTACCGACTGCCGTGGGCCCCGGTTCTGGCGCCCGCCTCGTTCGTCGCCGCCAGCCTGATCATCTACTGGAGCGGGTGGGAGGTGGTGTGGAAACTCATGGTGGCCGTCCTGCTCGGGTATGTCCTGATGGGTATCTCGAGACTCACCCATGCCAACCCCGTCGAGTCGCCGCTGGACTGGAACGCAGCCATCTGGCTGTGGCCGTATCTGGCCGGCATCACCCTCATCTCCTATTTCGGGCAGTTCCAGGGGGGTCGCATGAACATCCCCTTCTACTGGGACATGGTGGTGGTGGCAGCCTGGAGCCTCGTCGTCTACTACACGGCCATCCGGTTCCGGTTGCCACCGGAGAAGGTCGACGAGTACGCCCAGGGCGTCTACGGATTCGACAGCTGACGGCGGACCGGCCCACTGCTGCCGGAGACGGCTGACTAGGTATAGCCCTGCATGATGTGCTCGATCCACCAGGCCGGTGCGGCGTTCATCAGGGTCTGGAGATCCCAGTAGTCCCACCAGCGCACGATGGTGAAGTCCCGGAGTTCGTGCACCGAGACGAAGGGGAGCGTCACCTCCTCGCCCGAGTGCCACCGCCACGTCTCGGCATGCTCGGTCACCACCGTGTCACCCTCGGCCACCATCAGCCGGAGCTGGTGTTCGTAGCCGGCAATGGGCTCCAGGCCCAGTCGGAGTCGGGCCACGATGAGCTTCGGTCCCCGGGCCACGTCGTCGTCGGGGGAAGGGACGTCGGTGTACTCGCTGTCCGGGCCGAAGAACCGGCCGATGGCCCCCCAGTCACGTTGGTAGAGCGCGGCCCAGAACGCCTGTACCAGCTCCTTGTTCGCCGTGGTCTCGGACCCAGCACCCACCGTGACACCTCCGGTCATGACAGCCCCTCCCCCTTGGGAGTGCGCCGACCGGCGCCATGATGGCACGCCACCCGGTCGGACGCCCGGCGTACCTGGCCCTTCCTCGGGCCCACAGCTCCGTTCGTGATCCGGAAGGGCTGCCCGGCACACAGTGTTAACGCGCCGGCAACCTAGGCCGGGGTGTCGGCTACTACCATCCCCTCGCAGTGGCCAAGAGCACGTTCGAGTCGAGGCACGAGGACGCACCGGGTCCCAGCGCGCCCTATGCACACGGGCCGCAACTCCTGACCGGCGTGGGCCCGAAGGTGGTGAGCAAAGCCGCCTACGAAAAGGAGCTGGCCCGCCTCCAGACCGAACTGGTCCGCATGCAGGAGTGGGTAGTCCACGAAGGCCTGCGGGTCATGGTCATTTTCGAGGGGAGGGACACGGCTGGCAAGGGCGGCACCATCAAGCGGATCATGGAGCGGCTCAACGCCCGCTACTGCCGGGTGGTGGCCCTCGGCACCCCCACCGACCGGGAACGGTCGCAGTGGTACTTCCAGCGCTACATCGCCCACCTCCCGTCGGCCGGCGAGATCGTCCTGTTCGACCGGAGCTGGTACAACCGGGCCGGCGTCGAGAAGGTCATGGAGTTCTGCACCGAGGAGGAGCACGCTGAGTTCTTCCGGACGTGCCCGCAGATCGAACGGGCCCTCGTGCGCTCGGGCATCATCCTGGTCAAGTACTGGCTCTCGCTCAGCGACGAGGAACAGGAACGCCGCTTCACCGAGCGGATCAACAACCCGGGCAAGCGGTGGAAGCTCAGCCCGATGGACCTCGAGGCCAGGGCCCGGTGGGTGGATTACGCCGAGGCCAAAGATGAGATGTTCTCCTACACCGACATCAAAGAGGCACCGTGGTACGTCGTCGATGCCGACAACAAGAAGGCGGCGCGGCTCAACATCATCAGCCACCTGCTCGACGTGATCCCCTACGAGGCGGTGCCCCACGAGGAAGTGGCACTGCCGGCCCGACAGCAGCGCAACTACGAGCGACCTCCCATCGACAGCCAGTCGTGGGTGCCGACGCGATTCGTCGTCAAGTGACCCCGCCGGTTCCGGCGGCGGCACGGCGAACAGGGGCCTAGGGGCGGCAATGCGCAAATTCATCATCATGGGCATCCAGGGCAGCGGCAAGGGCACCCAGGCCAAGTTGCTGGCTGAGGACCTCAGCTTGGAACACGTCAGCGTAGGGGACATCTTCCGGTGGAACGTGCAGCACCACACCAAGCTGGGCGCCCAGGTCAAGCGGATCATGGCCGCCGGCCACCTGGTCGACGACGACCTGGTCGAGGCCGTGGTGCGCGAGCGTCTGGCCGAGCACGACTGGAACTTCGGGTTCATCATCGACGGATTCCCCCGCAACGCCCGCCAGGCCGAATTCTTCCTCGAGACCTACGACATCGACGGTGTGATCAACCTCTACCTCCCCGATGAGGAGGTGACGCGTCGGGTGCTGGCCCGCAGGGTGTGCTCCCAGTGCGGACTGGACTACAACCTGATGGCCCACCGCCCACAACGGGCCGATACGTGTGACGTGTGCGGAGGCTCACTCGAGGCCCGTGCCGACGACAATCCCGAGGCCCTGGCCATCCGGCTGGCCCAGTACCACGAGGAGACCAAGCCCCTCATCGAGATCTTCGAGCGCAAGGAGTTCGTCGCCACCGTGGATGCCACCCTGCCGGTCGACGAGGTGCAGGCCTCCATCCGGGAGCGCCTGTCGCTCCCACCCCGCGCCGGCTGACCGCGGGCCGGAGAGGGGAGCCGGTCACTCGGCCGCCTCGAACCGGGCCTTCGATTCCGCAGCCAGCCCCTTGGCCCGTTCGGCATTGCGCCGGGCGGCGTCCCTCGGGCGAAGGCCCTCGGAGTAGACGCCTTTGATGTACTCCTGCACGTCGCGGGCCGCCGTGGCCATGGTCAGCAGGTCGTTGGACGCCTGCAGGTGGGTCCGGAAGCCCATGTGGTCCCACGCCCTGTGGATGTTGGCCTTGGCGGCCATCAGGGTCGTGAGGGGAGCCTGGGCCACGTGGAAGGCCAGCTCGTTGACCTCGTCGTCGAGTCGCTCCCTCGGCACCACCCGGTTGATCAGGCCGATCTCCTTGGCCTCGGCCGCGCCGATCTCCTGGCCGGTGAGCATGTACTCGGTGGCCCGCTTCCAGTTCATGAAGATCCACGGTTCGATGCCCGTCTCCATATTGGGCATGGCCATGCCCTGCAGCACAGGGAACTGGAAGTACGCGTCCTCCGAGGCCACCGTCATGTCGGTGAGCAACCCCCACGCCGTGCCCCCGCCGAGGCAGTACCCGTGGACCTGGGCGATGGTGATCTTGGGGAAGTCCCACAGTTTGAGCACCGGCGTGCCGTAGATGTCCCACTGGCCCTTCCACACGCTGCCGAGGGCAGCGGTGCTGGCGTCGATCTCCCGCATCTCGGTGCCGGGGGTGCCTGCCACCACGTGCCCGGCACTGAACCCGGGACCGTTGGCCTTCATGATCAACACCTTGATGTCGTAGTCGCGATCGGCGTCGTCAAGGCAGGCGTCGACGTCAAAGACCAGATCCGAGGTCTGGATATTGGCCTTCTCGGCGAAGTCGAGGGTGATCCAGGCGACGGGCCCGTCCTTTTGGTAGATCACCGTGTTCAACGCTCGGGTCTCCATGGCCAACTCCTGTCCAGCGCGGATCGAAGGTCCCCGCGCCGGATGGCAAGCTAGCAAAGACGACTGGCGGGCATTCCCCCGGATTCCCACCGGGCGGCCCGGAAACCGGGATCACCACGATGTGCCGAAGGCGGCGACGTCGCGTCGGTAGAGTGCGACGAGAAGGCGCGGTGGTTCGAGAGGACGACGACGATCGAGATCCGGATCCCCAAGTTGGGCATGGAGATGACCGAGGCCACGCTGGCCCGGTGGCTGGCCGACGACGGCGCCGCCGTGTCCCAGGACCAGCCGATCTACCTGCTCGAGACGGACAAGGTGGAGAGCGAGATCGGTGCCCCGCGGGCCGGGGTGCTCCGACGGATCGGCGACGAGGGTGCGACGTACCCGGTCGGCGAGATCATCGCCCGGCTGGAGTAGGGCGACAGGGGCAGACCGGGCCGGGCCGGGTCAGGGACCACCGGGTCGGCGTCGACGGGGTGGTCGGACCTATCATGGCCACCGTCGGACCGTCGGACCCGGTGGTCGACGGCGCCGGACCGAGTGGGGAGGATCGTGGGGGACGACGAGGATCAGGTCCGCAGGACGGTGGCCGGCTACTGCCAGTACCTCGACGACGGCGACTTCGACCGGTGGTCCGATCTGTTCACCGAGGACGCCCGCCTGCTCTTCGCCGGTCGGACCACCGTGGGCCGGGGTGACATCCGGGCCTACATGGAGCAGGTCCAGCCGCCCGAGGGGCGCGGCAAGCACATCACCGCCAACATGCTCGTGGATGTGGACGGAGGAACCGCAATCGCCCACACCGATTACCTGTTCGTGCGACCGACCGGCCAGGGCCTGGTCCCGATCGCCACCGGTCGGTACCGGGACGAGCTGGTCCGCGACGGTGACCGGTGGCGGTTCCGTCAACGGGAGATCACCCTCCTCGGTCCGGTCGACGGGGATGCAGGTGACTGATCTCGGGGTCCGCGGCCCCACCGGAGCGACGGTACCGGCACCGGCCGGACGCACCGTCCCGTTCGCCATGACTGAGCCGGACCGGGTGCCGGTCGAGCGCTACTACGACCGGGACTTCGCCGAGTGGGAACGACGGTACCTGTGGTCCCGGACCTGGCAGATGGCCTGCCGCCTGGAGGAGCTACCCGACCCCGGCGACTACGTCGAGTACGTGGTGGGCGACCAGTCGGTGCTGATGGTGCGGACCGCCGGAGACGCCGATGGACCCACGGTGGCCGGCTACCTCAACGCCTGCCGTCACCGGGCCACCGAGCTGGCCAAGGGATCGGGCTCCTTCCCCCGCGGCCAGATCATCTGCCCGTTCCACGGCTGGCGGTGGAATCTCGACGGGACCAGCTCGTCGGTCTACGGGGAGCACGCATTCGACCCCGAGCTCGTAGAACCCGGGGAGCTCTGCCTCCACCCGGTCCAGGTGGACACCTGGGGCGGATGTGTGTGGATCAATCTCGACCCTGACGCCCCGCCGCTGGCGGAGGCACTCGACCCCATTCCCGCCCTGCTCGATCCTCTGGGCGTGGCCGATATGCGGGTGGTGTGGTGGAAGTCGGTGGTCCTGCCGTCCAACTGGAAGATGGCCCAAGAGGCGTTCATGGAGGGGTACCACGTGCCCGGCACCCATCCCCAGCTCACCCTGGGCCATCCCGAGCTATACGACCCCGACAGTCTCGAGTACACCGTCCACCCGAACGGTCACTCCAGCTTCCAGCTCCGGCCCAATGCCCAGGCCAAGAAAGGCAGCCAGGTCGGTGTCACCGAGATCGACGCCATTTTGGAGTCGGTCCACCTGCTGAGCAGCGGCCTCGAGGCCATGACCACCGAGCGCGAGGTGCGCATCTTCGAGGCGCTGCGGGATCGCCCGGTGCCCGAGGGCAGCACCTTCGGGGCCGAGGTGGTCCAGGCTCTCTACCGGTACGCCGACGAGGCGGGCATACCCCTGCCCGACCCCGACCCGGCCGTCCTGGCCCGGTGGGGCGGGATGTTCTACGTCTTTCCCAATTACTTCGTCCTCCCCCAGTACGGCAACGCCCTCGTCTACCGGTCGCGGCCCCACGGGGACGACCCGGAACGGTGCCTGTTCGAGGTGTGGTCGATCTCCATCCCGGCGGCCGACGACATCGTCGGACGTCCGGTCGGCCAGGGCCCCTTCGCCCCGGACGACGCCGAGCACTGGCCCACCATCCCTCTTCAGGACTTCTCCAACATCGGTCGTCAGCAGCGCGGCATCCACAGCCGGAGTATCGACGCCCTCCGCCTGTCCCGGATCTACGAGGGCGGGATCGCCAACATGCACCGCGAGCTCGACCGCTATCTGGCCCGTCCCTGACGTGATGGACGCGCCGTGATCGTTCCGTCGGACCGTGCCGCCGCCGATGTCGTCGTAGTGGGATCGGGGGCCGCCGCCCTGTCCGCCGCCCTGGCCGCCGTGGCCGGCGGCGCCCAGGTCACCGTGGTGGAGTCCACCGGGTCCGTCGGCGGCACCACCGCCGTCTCGGGCGGTGGCGTGTGGATGCCCCAGAACCACCATATGGCCGAGGTGGGGTTGGAGGACTCCCGTCCCGAGGCGCTGGCCTACATGGGCCGCCTGACCGCCGGACGCACGCCCGTCGATTTGCTCGAGCACTACGTGGACCGGGGCCCGGGGATCCTGGCGCAGCTCGAGCGCACCACCCCCCTCGCCCTGCGCCCCATGACCTGGCCCGACTACCACCCCGAGATGGAGGGGGCCAAGTCCTCCGGCCGGATGTTGGAGCCGGCCCTCTACGACACCGGCCGCCTCGGCCCGTGGGCGGCCCGGCTGCGCCGGCCGCCGGTGTTGGGCCTGCCCATCCCGCTGCAGGAGGCCACCGTCGAGTGGCGCCCCTCGTACACGCCCGAGAAGTTCGACGCTGCCGCCGTGCAGGCGCGGGTGGCGGCCGGCCAGGTGGCCTGTGGGCAGGCCCTCATCGGTGCGCTGTTGGAGGCCTGCCTGACCGCCGGCATCGAACCCCTGCTCGAGACGCGGGCCGTCGAGATCGCCATGTCCGGTGGCGGTGCCGATCAGCAGGTGGCCGGTCTGGTGGTCGAACACGGCGGCCGCCGCAGAGAGCTCCCCGCCGCCGCCGTAGTGCTGGCCTCCGGTGGCTACGAGTGGAATGCCCAGCTGAGGGAGCGCTTCCTCCCCGGTCCCCTCACCCATCCCCACAGCCCTCCCTCCAACCAGGGGGACGGCCTGGCCATGGCCATGGCCGTGGGCGCCGACCTGGCGAACATGAACGAGACCTGGTGGTACCCGGCGTCATCCATACCGGGCGAGGAGTACGACGGTCGGCCGTTGGCGCGGTTCGTCGGCGTGGAACGCACTGCCCCCCACTCCATCATGGTCAACCGCTTCGGCCAGCGGTTCGTGAACGAGGCGGGCAACTACAACGACCTCGGGAAGTCTTTCTTCTCGTTCGACATCAACGACTACAGCACCCGGAACCTGCCGTCGTGGGCGGTGTTCGACCGGCAGTACCGATCGCGGTACCCGGTCTCCAGCTGCCGACCCGGTGATCCCGACCCACCCTGGCTGCTGGTCCACGAGAGCCTGGCGGGCCTGGCCCGGCTCGCCGGCATCGACCCGGTGGGTCTGGTCGAGAACGTCGAGCGATGGAACCGCTTCGTGGCCGAGGGACGGGACCGTGACTTCGGCCGGGGGGCGAGCGCCTACGACCGCTTCCACGGCGACCCGGACGCTCCGCACCCGAACCTCGGCACCGTCGGGGAGGGACCGTTCTACGCGCTCCCGGTTTACGTGGGGTCGGTGGGGACCAAGGGTGGCCCCCGGGTGGACGCGGACGGGCGGGTCCTCCACGTGGGTGACCGACCCATCCGCGGTCTCTACGGTGCCGGAAACGTGATCGCCAGCCCGGCCGGCCCGGCCTACTACGGCGGGGGAACGTCGATCGGCATGGCGCTGGTATGGGGGCACGGATCGGGGGCCCATGCTGCCCGCTACGCCACCCGAGGGGGCTCACCGGGGACCGGCACATGACCGGACCGGCGCTCGACACACCCCCCGACGGGCTACGACGTCACATGTTCGAGCTCATGGTCTCCATCCGGGCCTGCGACGATCGGGTGCGACGAGGACTCAGCGGCGGCGAGTTCGCCTGCACGTACTGGCCCGCCACGGGCCAGGAGGCCATCGCCGCCGCCCTCGGCACCGTGCTCCGGAGCGACGACCAACTGGTCACCACCTACCGGGGTCTCCACGACCAGGTGGCCAAAGGCGTACCCCTCGGTCCGCTGGTCGCCGAGATCCTGACCCGTGGCTCCGGAATCAACGCCGGCAAGGGCGGTTCCATGCACGTCGCCGACCCCCCTTCGGGCCTGATGCTGTCCACCGGGATCGTCGGGTCGGGACTGCCCATCGCCACGGGTCTCGCCCTGGCCGCCCGGATGTCCGGGTCCGACCGGGTGGCCGTGGCCAGCTTCGGCGACGGTGCGACGGGAACGGGCTCCTTTCACGAGGCCGTCAATCTGGCCGCCCTGTGGCAGCTGCCGGTGGTCTTCGTGTGTCAGAACAACCGCTACGCCGAGATGACCCCCACCGCCCACGCCCAGCCGGTGGTTGACGTGGCCGAACGGGCCCGGGGCTACGGCATCCCCGGCGTGACCGTGGACGGCAACGACCCCGATGTCACCCACCGCGCTCTCGGGGAGGCCGTCCGACGGGCCCGGTCTGGTGGCGGGCCCACCTTGGTGGAGTGCACCACCTTCCGCCTCTACGGCCACTACTTCGGTGATCCCATGCGCTACATCCCGGTCGAGGAACTCGAGGCCGCCCGGGCCGGTGAACCCATCGGGCGTTACCGGACCCGGCTGATCGACGAGGGCGTGGTGGACGAATCGACGGTGGCGGCCATCGAACAGCGGGCCACCGACGAGGTGGAACGGGCGTTCGCCGACGCCCTGGCCGCCGATCCGCCCGCGACCTCGTCGGCCATCACCGATGTCTACGCCGACGCCGCCGGCATGCCGGCATGAGCACCGTCGAGGTCGCCACGGGTGCCGGGGGAACCACCACCCGCTCCATCCGCGAGGCTCTCAATCTGGCCCTAGCCGAGGCCCTGGCCCTCGATCCCACCGTCTTCCTCATCGGGGAGGACCTGGCCGACCCGGGCGGCGGCATCTCCCAGGTGACCAAGGGTCTTTCCACCGCGTTCGGGACCGACCGGGTGCGCGACACGCCGATCTCCGAGGTGGCCATCGTGGGGACGGCGATCGGCGCGGCGATGGCCGGGCTCCGGCCGGTGGCCGAGGTCATGATCATGGACTTCATCAGCATCACCCTCGACCAGCTGGTCAACCACGCCGCCAAGGCCCGGTTCATGTCCGGCGGCACGGTGGGCGTTCCCCTCACAGTACGGACCGCGGTGTTCGGAGGCATCGGGTCGGGCGCCACCCACTCCCAGACACTGGAGGCATGGCTGGCCCACGTACCGGGCCTCAAGGTGGTGGTGCCCAGCACACCGGCCGACGCCAAGGGCCTCCTGAGCACCTGCATCTTCGACGACGACCCCTGCGTCTTCATCGAGAACGTGGCCCTGTACGGGACCACCGGCCCGGTCCCCGACGGGGACCACAAGGTCCCCCTCGGGGAGGCCGACGTCAAACGTTCCGGCTTGGATGTCACGGTCGTGACCTACGGGCGAACCGTCCGGGACGCACTGGCTGCCGCCGAGGAATTGGCCGGCGAGGGGATCGACGTCGAGGTGGTGGACCTCCGCACCCTGGTCCCGTTCGACGCCGCCACCGTGCTGGCCTCGGCGGTGCGGACCCGTCGCGTCGTCGTGGCCCACCACGCCACCCGGTTCGGTGGGTTCGGTGCCGAGGTGGCCGGTGTGATCAACGAGGAGCTCTTCGGTGAGCTCGACGCCCCGGTGGCTCGCGTCGGTGCCCGGTTCGCCCCCATCGGCTCGGCCCCTGTGCTCGAAGCGTCCGTACTGCCGTCAGCGACGTCCATAGCCGAGGCCGTCCGCCTCGTCGTCGCCCACTGATCGAACGGCGGGACGATGGACTCGGCACCCGGAGAGCGCGACACGGCCCCTCCGGGTCAGGCTCCACGCGACCCCGCTCTGGACGATGGCGCGCTGGCCGCCGGGCTGGCCCGGTGGCTGACCGAGCACCGAGGCCTGGTCGGTGCCGTCGTCACCAACCTCTCCCGACCGTCGGCGGGGTACTCGAGCGTGACGATCTTCGCCGACGTCACCTGGTCCGACGACGACCCCCAGCGCCGCGAGCATCTCGTCGTCCGCATGGCCCCGCCGCTCGCGGGTACCTTCCCCCACTACGACCTGGTGGCCCAAGGGGAGGCCCAGACCGCGGCGGCCGGTGTCGGGGTACCGGTGGCCGATCCGGTCGTGGAGACCGACACCGGGTGGCTCGGCGCCCCGTTCATGGTCATGCCCCGGGTCGAGGGTCACATCGTCGGCGCCATGGCCCACCGCGACCCGTGGCTCAGCGGTCTGAGTCCGGACGGCCGGGGCCGGGTCTACGACGGGCTCCTGGCCGCGCTGGCCACCATCCATCGGGCCGACACCTCGGCCTCTTCGGTGCCCCGCAGGGACAACGGGTCGGAACTGGACTTCTGGGAGGAGTACCTCGCCTGGTCGACCGAGGGACACCCCGTACCGGCCCTGGTGGAGGCCCTGGGTTGGTGTCGGCGGAATCGTCCGGACCACGAAGAGGGCCCGGCCCTTCTGTGGGGGGACGTCCGCTTCGAGAACATGGTCCTGGGTGACGACCTGGCTCCGCGGGCCGTGTTGGACTGGGACATGACCTCCATCGGGGCGCCCGAACACGACCTGGCCTGGTTCACCAGCCTGGACTTCACCATGCACAGCCTGTTCGGCCGCCGCGCCGACGGCTTTCCCGACCGGGAGGCCACGGTGAACCGCTTCGAGGAGCTGACTGGTCGGACGGTCCGGGACCTCGGGTGGTACGAGACCTTGGCCATGGTCCGCAGCACGGCCATCATGACCCGCATCAGCTTCCTCCGCCTGAAGGCCGGCGAGCCCCTCATGCTGCCCATCGAGGACAATCCCATCCTCGACCTGCTGACCGAGCGCCTGTCGTGAGCGGTCCCGACGGGGCAGGCCGTCCCACCGCTGCCGCCGTCACCACCGCAGCCCACCTGGTCCGACTCCGGTCCGAGGACGACGGAACCGGTCTCCTCTTCGAGGGCCAGCGGTGGACCTGGAGGGAAGTGGTGGCCGAGTCCGAGTTGCGCGGCGAGCTCCTCACCTCGCTGCGCCAGGAGGGTCCGTTCCACGTCGGCGTCCTGTTGGAGAACACTCCCGAGTACCTGTTCCTGTTGGCTGGGGCAGCGCTGGCCGGTGCGGTGATCGTCGGGGTCAATCCCACCCGCCGGGGCACGGAACTGGCCACCGACATCCGTCGGGCGGACTGCCAGCTGCTGATCACCGACTCCACCCAGATCGCCGTGCTGGACGGACTCGACCTGGGCCTCGCTCCCGGTGGTCTGCTGGTGGCCGACGGCGACTCCTACGCCCACCGACTGGCGGGGTTTCGGGCCACGGGGGACGAGGCCCGGCCCACCTTTCCCGAGCCCACCCCGGACCAGCTTTACCTCCTCATCTTCACGTCGGGCTCGACCGGCGGACCCAAAGCCGTCCGGATGACGCAGGGTCGGGCCGCCCGCGCCGCCTCGCGGGTGGGCTTCAGCTCCGAGGACGTCCTGTACTCGGCCATGCCCCTCTTCCACGGGAACGCCCTCTCGGCGGCCGTACTGCCCGCCATGGCCAGCGGGGCCACCCTGGCCCTGCGCCGCAAGTTCTCGGCATCGAGCTTTCTGCCCGACGTGCGCCAGTGCGGCGCAACCTTCTTCAACAGCGTGGGTCGGGCCATCGCCCACATCGTGGCCACCCCCGCCACCGAGTACGACCGTGACCACCAGCTGCGCTACGTGCTCGGCCCGGAGACCTCTGCCCAGGACAAGGCGGTCTTCACCGAACGGTTCGGCGTGCCCCTGATCGAGGGTTACGGGTCGAGCGAGAACGCCATCGTGCTGAAGCCGGTACCCGATCCACGACCCGGCGCTCTCGGTCGGGCCAGCGCCCGTGACGACGTGGCCGTGGTCGACCCGGAGAGCGGGGTGGAGCTGCCCGTCGCCGCCTTCGACGAGTACGGTCGGCTGACCAACGCCGACGCGTGCATCGGCGAACTGGTGGGCCGCCAGGCCCGGTCCAATTTCGAGGGTTACTACAACAACCCCGAGGCCGACGCCGAGCGGACCCGCAACGGGTGGTACTGGTCCGGCGACCTGGCCTACCGGGACGAGGACGGGATCTTCTACTTCGCCGGCCGTACGGGCGACTGGCTGCGGGTGGACAGCGAGAACTTCGCCGCCGCCCCGGTGGAGCGGATCCTGGCCCGGTTCGAGGGAGCCAGTGGAGTGGCGGTCTACCCGGTCCCCGACAGCAGCACGGGCGACCAGGTCATGGCGGCCCTCGAGCTCGAACCCGGTGTGACGTTCGACCCCGGGGCCTTCACCGACTTTCTGGCCGCCCAGGACGACCTGGGCACCAAGTGGGCGCCGCGCTATGTGCGGCTGGTGTCCGCTATGCCGGTCACCGCCACGGACAAGACCGACAAGAAACCGCTCCGGGCCCAGCGGTGGGACACCGACGACCCGGTGTGGCACCGGATCGGCCGGAGTCGGGAGTACGTGCCCCTGACCCGGGACGACATCGAACGGCTGGTGGCGGAGTTCGCCGCCAACGGGCGGAATCCGCTCCTCGGGCGGTGAAACCGCCGGTCCCGCCGGTCGCCCTCAGCCGGCCAAGCGAACCGGAAGGGTACGGGCTCCGCTGACCAGCGTTGACGGGGTGTATTCCGGTTCACCGTCAAGTTCCACACCGGGATGGCGGGCCAACAACTCCTCGAAGAAGATGCGAGCCTCCAGGCGGGCCAGGCTGGCCCCGATGCAGACATGCTCGCCGAACCCGAAGGCCAGGTGTGTGGGCAGATTGGGGCGGTCCACCACGAAACGGTCGGCGGTCGGGCCAAAGACCTCCTCGTCGCGGTTGGCCGAGGCGTAGAGGAGGACCACGAACTCACCCGCTGATACCGGCGTGCCGGCGATGGTGACGTCGACCACCGCGGTCCGTCCGAAGGCCTGGATGGGCGTCACCCAGCGGAGCATCTCCTCGACGGCCCCGGCCAGAAGGGCGGGATCGGCGGCGAGTCGGTCCCGCTGGTCGGGATGGCGGGCCAAGGCCTCGACCCCTCCGGTGATGAGCGTCCTCGTGGTCTCGTTACCTGCCACGAGGAGGGTCAAGCAGAAGCCCATGATCTCGGCCCGGCTGAGGGGCCGGTCCCCCAGTTCGGACGTCTTGAGCAGGTTGAGCAGATCGTTGGTGTCCGTCCGTGGCGAGTCGATGTGCTCCATCAGGAACAAGGCCATCTGGCCGAGTTCGTCGGCCTGCTCCTGCTCGGTGCGGTCGGTACTCTCGATGACCGCGTCGGACCAGCGTCGGAATTGGTCCCTGTCGGCCACCGGCACCCCGAACATCTCGGCGATGACGGCGATGGGAACGGGGGCAGCAACCTCGTCGACCAGGTCGATGGTTCGGTCGTCGGGGGCGGCATCGAGTACATCGCGCACCACCGAGCGGATTCGGTCAGCTAACCGACCCACGGCCCGGGGTGTGAACTGCCGGTTGACCAGGGTCCGGTAGGTGGCGTGCAGCGGGGGGTCGAGATGGAGGATGGAGAACGTGTTCTGACCGTTCCCGCCGCTGTCCCGGAGTGGATCGTTGATGAGTACCCCCCGACCGGACACGAACCGTGTCGGGTCACGACTGATGGAACGGATGTCCTCGTACCGGCTGACCGCCAGCAATCCGTCCTGGGTCCGGTGGACCGGCGACCGACGACGCAGCTGGGCCAGGATCTCGTGGTAGTCGGGCCGGAGGAAGAATCCCGGGGTGGTGAGGGAGAAGGTCAGGTCCATGGCGCCGGGATCGCTCATGGGAGGAGGGAGAAGCCGCCGAGGCCGCTGGAGGCCATCTCGTAACAGAGGGTGTCATAGGGTTCGATGATCCCGTAGGTCACCTCGCCCTCGCATTCGAAACGGGCGTGGTGCTGGTCGAGGCCGCAGATGTGGGAGCGCACGGCTGGATCGTTGACGTCATAGGTCTCCCCACCGACCACACCGTCGCCCACATCCATCCCGTGCCAGATGTTGCCGTCCGGCGTCCCCCCGTTGGGCCCCCCGTACATGCCGCAACGGAGGAAGGCGATCTGGTTGCCCAGCCGCTCGAAGGTCATGGTCTTCTCCCGGCCGTCGGCGAAGACCAGGTCGACCTCGCCGGAGAGGAGCAGGTGGGTGTCGTCTTCGAATCGGAGCCGGTGGCGACGACCCCGGAGAGTGTCGCTGCCCCGCCGGGGATCGCCCAGGTTGTAGAGGATGTGGTCCCCCCACACCCCGAACTCCTCGAACTCCACCCACTCACCGGAGTGCGGGTGCTGGTTCCCACTCCACAGGGCGGGTCCACCGACGCCGTCACGGGTGCCCCAATGGTGGTCCCGGGTACCGCGGTGGACAGCCCGGTCCAGTTCGAACCGCTCGCCCTGGGCGGTGACCCATCCGCTCTGGCGACCGAAACCGTCGTAGCCGGCCACGCCGGCAAAGGGCTTGGTCCCGAGGAACAAGCCGCCGCCGATCAGGCGGTAGACCGGCCGCTTGGTATCGAACCAGGAAATGTCAAAGGCGCTGCCGTACTCGTTCTCGTCCAGGGTGAGTCGCCACTGCCGGAACGGTTCGACCACCGCGAAGTGGAGGGGACCGACGGACATGTCCATGCGGTTGAGGCCCAGTTTCCGGTGGGCCCGAACCGTGGTGTGCCGACCCCGGACGTTGACGATGGCGAAGGCCTCGGCCGTGCCCAGGTTGGGGTAGATACCCATACCCGCCACCACCAGAAGGTCGCCGGTGGTGTCCTCGCAGGTGAACCACATCCGCTCGTAGGCCTGGACGTCCGAGGTCCACATGACCCGGACGGGATGGGGATGGTTGTGGATGAGGTACTCGTCCAGGCCGGACATCGGGTAATGCTCCTGGGCAGCCTCGAAGGGGTCGCTCATGACGTGATCCTGACGGACATCATCGTCAGCTGCTCGTCGGGACACCCGTGGGGCCCGAAGCCGCCGTTGCCCACCGGCAGGGCGTCGATGGTCCGCGGGGGCGCGGCCGGACCGTGGGTCCCCCACGGACAGCCATGACCGACCCCAAAGTTCAGCACTCTCCCGGCACCGGGTCGTGTGATGACGACAGCATTGGGACTCCCTCTCGGTGAACGGCTGGCCAGCAATCAGGGGCGGGTGACATCCTCGATGACGAATCGATCCCCCACCCGCTGATGGAAATAGAGGGTATTCCCGTCCGCGCTGAGTGCGGGAGCCTCAGCGAATCCGGAGATCGAGGCCACCCGCTGCACAGTCCGGAAGGGCTGGGAGACCGAGGTGCGGGACGCCCGGTAGATCTGCGGTACCCCACCAGCGGGGTCGGCACGGGTGAAGAAGAGCTCCCGACCGTCGGCACTGACTGACGCCGCGTAGGTGAGCAGACCGGCCTGGTCGACCGATCGGAGTACTTCGGCGCTGCGGGGATCCTGCACGAACCCGTTGCCGGCCCTGTCGTAGACGACCAGATCCGCCTGGCTCGGGGCCGACCCGGAGCCGAACTGCCCGACGCTCACGTAGAGGGTGTTGCCGTCGGGACTCACGTCCACATCGAAATCGACCAACCCCGCGGCACCCGCGGTGACACCGGGAACGGGGTGAACTCCGACCACCGCGCCGGCATTGAACCGACCCGCATAGATCGTGGCGAAATGGGGGGCATAGTTCCGGTTGGACACGAAATAGAGGTTTCCGTTCCCGTCCATGGACGGCGTTCCCGACAGGTAGCCCGCTTGGTTGGCTCCGGCCACCGGCCCCCGGTAGGTGAAGCGCTGCGCCCCCGAGGCCACGGCGTACTGCAGGGCGGGCACCGACGGGGGCACATTGGAGGTATTGAACACGAGGTACCTACCGTCGAGGCTGACGAACGGCTCCATGGCCGAGCCGGTGTAGCCGACGATGATCACCCGTTGCGGTCGGGAAAAGGCGCGGTAGCGATCCGAGCCGCCGACCGGTGTCGCCCCGGCCGTTGCGATGACCGATGCGGCGAGCACCACGGCGACAGCGGCGGCTCCGAGACCGGCGAGGCGCCGACGGACCAGGTGACCTGACTGCGCACGACCCCGGGCCCGCCCCATCACGCCAGCGTAGGCAGGATTCCACGGCAGGTGCCGATCGGGACGGGTCCTGTCCGTGGCCGGTCCCCGGCTTTCTTTGACAGACTGACCACTCCCCGGTTGTCCCATCCAGCCGCCGGCGTTGTCCGACCGGGGGACCGGCACCGGACCACGACCTCGGCACCTGGGACACGCCGGCCTGCCGCCAAAGGAGACCTGACTGTGGACATCACCGGAAGTGCACTGGTCACCGGGGCCAGCCGGGGCATCGGCCGGGCCGTGGCCGTCGAGCTGGCCGACCGGGGCTTCGCCACGGTGGCCACCATGCGCCATCCCGAGGACGGGGCCGATCTGGCCGACGCATCCACCGGACAGCTGACGGTGGTCGGCATGGACGTCACCGACTTCGATCCCGACTCCCTGCCCGGCGATCTGCGGGTCCTGGTCAACAACGCCGGGGTGGACTCCGACTACCTGCCCGTCGAACACGGCAATCTGGAGGACTGGCGGCGCGTGTTCGAGACCAACGTGCTCGGCCTGGTGGCCACCACCATCGCCGCCATCCCGGTCCTCCGGGCCAACCGGCCCGCCGTGGTGTGCAACGTCTCGTCGTCGTCGATCTTCGCCAGCGTCCCGTTCTACTCCACCTACCGAGCCTCCAAGGCCGCCGTCTCGGCCTTCGGGGACTCGTTGCGTGTCGAGGTGGCGCCGTCGGGCATCCGGGTGGTGGAGATCGTCCCCGGTCCCGTCGACACCGACATGTTCCAGCTGAGCAAAGGGGAGCCGGCCGCGGCGGGATTCGAACGGTACCGACCGATGGCGGAGCTGGCCGCCCGCCTCCGGGAGGAGCACGCCGACCCCATGGTGGCCAGTCCAGCCAGTGCGGCCGCCCTCATCGTCGACGCCATCCTGGATGACGACGGACCCATGCGCTACGGCTGCGATCCGCTGTCCATCGGGCTCCTCGACCTCTGGCGCCAGTCCGACGACGAGACCATGTTCGAACTGACCGGCCGGTCGATACTGGACGGCCTCGACCCCGCCGATCCCTGACGCCGTGCTCATCCTCCTGACCTCGGTGGCCCACGAGAGCTTCGCCGCCCAGCTGGACCGGCCCGGGCTGGAGTGGCTGACCGTGCAGCCCGACGGGACCCTCCGGGACGGGGACGGCGAGCCCGTCCCATGGGACCAAGCCCGACCCGAGGTGGCCTGGGCGACCTCGGACCTGTTCCGGGAGGGAGCCCCCATCGGGGCGTTCTTCTCCTCGTTGACCCGACTGGACTCCCTGCGGTGGTTCGCGTCCCCGGCGGCCGGCTACGACGCCCCCGTCTTCGCCGCGCTGGCCAGCAAGGGCGTCCGGGTCACCAACGCCCATGTGAACAGCGTGCCCATCGCCGAGTTCGTCGTCCGCTCCGTCCTTGATGAGTTCCAGGGAGCTGGGGAGTGGCGCGCCCTGGCCAGTCGGAGGTCCTGGCGGGTCCATGACTGGCGGGAGGTGTCCGGCACCACGTGGCTGGTGATCGGCCTCGGTGGCATCGGCACCGAGGTGGCCATACGGGCCAGCGCCTTCGGAGCCCAGGTCATCGGGTGTCGCCGACAACCCGGTCCCGACGACCCCACCGACCGGACGGTGACGCCGGACAGGCTCCCCGAGGTGGTCGGCCTGGCCGACGTGGTCGTCCTGGCCGCTCCGGCCTCGCCGGAGACCACCGATCTGGTGGACACCGACTTTCTGAGCCGGATGAAAGACGGCTCGGTCCTGGTCAATGTGGCTCGGGGCTCACTCGTCGATGAGGAGGCCCTGGTGGCGGCCCTGGATCGGGGGGTGCCGGCGGTGGCGGTGCTGGACGTCTTCGGTACCGAACCCCTGCCCGACGACCACCCCTTCTGGACCCATCCCTCGGTGCGGATCACTCCCCACAACGCAGCCGGGGGGTTGGGGCGGCTCCAGCGCCAGGCCGATCTGTTCAGCGACAATCTCGACCGCTATCTCGTCGGCGAGCCCATGCTCCATGACATCACCGACGAGTTGACCGCACGATCGTGAGGACACCTCCGGCCGAGTACCGGCCCAGTTCACGCCTCAGGAGGCGATCAGATCGGCCCGGTACTCGGGATGTTCGGTCAGCCACGACGACGCCCGTCGCATGCTGTCCTCATTGTTCTTGTTGATGAACTTGTAGATGGGCCCCTCGAACCAGCGGAACGGCCATGTGGTCAGGTCGTAGCGCTCGTCGAAGTGAAAGCGGGTGCGGTTGGGGGCCAGGGGCTCAAGCCGCACGTGACCGATCTGATCGTTTCCCGGTTTCGGGGAGATCATGGTGTAGGTGTAGCCCCGTTCGGGCTCTACGTCGGTGACCAGCTCCAGAGCCGAGCCCTCCCGTCCGAATGGCATCTTGTAGATGACCCGCCGGAGTCTGCCGTTGTGCTCCCCGTCCCCAGGGAATAGCACCTCCACCCGCCGGACCATGGGGGCGTAGTCCGTCCAACGGTCGTAGTCCTGGAAGAGCGCCCAGACGCGGGCCGCCGAGTGGGGCATGTCGAACGAGTACCGGTGCTCACGCATGACCGCATCATGGCCGACCGGTAGCCGCTATGCCGGGGACGCAGATCCGGGGCTGTCCGGGCCCCGGTCCTCGGACGTGAGCCCGGAGGGTACCGGCGCGGCGGGGTGCGGCAACCCCAGGAGCTGCTTGATGGTGACCGGCAGACGGGTCACGGCCAACTCGGGTCGGTCCCGCAGGGCCGCCGACAGCACCAGGTCCAGTTGGTTGTGAAAGATGCGCTGGTACCACTTGTCCGGTTGGATCACCGGGATCAGCACGATGATGTGGTCGTAATCGTTCTCCCGGCGCTCGAACGCGTTGATGAACCGGAGGATGGGCCGGGCCACCGAGTGGTACTGGGACCTCAGGGTCACCAGGCGGACCCCGCTGTTCCATTCCCTCCAGGCCCGATCGAGCTCGGCCTCCCGTTCGACCTCGTCGGAGAACGTGACGGCCAGGGCGATGACGTCGTCCCCCACCGAGAGGGCCTCGGAGATGACGAACGACGTCAGGCGGGTAACCCCATTGACCGGAACGATGACCAGGACACGCCCGGGACGGGGAGGCGGCGGTACGGCCCCGATGCCCAGGACCTCGCCGAGACGACCGTAGTAGGCCCGGATGCGATGGAACATGACGATGAGCAGCGGGATGACGACGACGACCACCCAGGCTCCCTCGACAAACTTGCTGACGAGGAAGACCAAGGTGGCCACAGCGGTGACGGCGGCACCGACCCCGTTGAGGGTCGCCTTCCGGCGCCAGTGGAGTGGCCGGTCCTGCCACCAGTGCACCACCATCCCCGTCTGGGCCAGGGTGAACCCGATGAAGACCCCGATGGCGAAGAGGGGGATGAGGGTGTTGGTGTTGCCCCGGACGATGACCAGGAGCAGCGCGGCGGCGACAGCCAGCGCCCAGATCCCCTTGCTGAACACCAGACGGTCACCCCGCAGGGCAAAGGCGTGGGGGAGGTAGTGGTCACGCGACAGCAGGCTGGCCAGCACCGGCAGTCCCCCGAATGAGGTGTTGGCGGCCAGCCCCAGCACGACGGTGATGGAGATCGAGACGACGTAGTACAGCCAGCCGCGGCCCACCGAGTACGCCATGACCTGGCTCAACACGGTCTGGCCGGTGCGGGGCCCGACGTGGAACTTGCGGACGAGGACGGCCAGCCCAATGAGCATCACGCCGAGCAGAACCCCCAAGAGGAGCTCGGTCTGCTTGGCCCTGGTCTGACGGGGCGGACGGAAGAGGGGGACGCCGTTGGCGATGGCCTCGACGCCGGTCAGGGCGCTGCACCCGGCGGAGAAGGCCTTGAGGATCAACAGCACACCGACCGGAGCAAGGTTGATCGTGGCCGTCTGGGAGGTCCCGGACTGGGCGAGATTGGGGTCGAGCGGGTGGACGATCCCGATGGTGATGACGGCCAGCAGGCCCACGATGAACAAGAACGTGGGGAGGAGGAAGGCCCGCGCCGTCTCGCCGAGACCACGGAGATTGAAGACAGTGAGCACGGCCAGTTCCGCCAGGCACAGGGGGACCGTGGCCCCGGCCAGCGCCGGGAAGGCCGACGTCAGGGCGGCGATGCCGGCGGCGATGGAGACCGCCACGGTCAGGGTGTAGTCCACCACCAGCGATGCCGCGGCCACCTGGGACGCACCCACCCCGAGATTGGCCCGGGACACGGCGTAGGCGCCGCCGCCGTGGGGGTAGCCGTCGATGACCTGCCGGTAGGAGGTGACGAGCAGGGCCAGCAGGGCGACGATGGCGATGGTGACCGGAAGGACCAGGTGGAGGGCGGCGACGCCAGCGGTGCCGAGGACGAGCACGATGGCCTCGGGGCCGTAGGCCACCGAGGTCAGGGCATCGAGGGAAAGGGCGGGCAGGCCCTCCAGCGGGGTGATCTCACCGTGGCGCGCCTCGCTCGACTTGAGCGGTCGTCCGATCAACAGTCTCCAGGTGAATGCCAACGGCCTCAGCCGTCCGGCACCGATGAGGTCGGCCCCGGCCTGGCCGCCGGTGTCGTCAGCGCTCACCGGTACCGCCGTTGAGTCGTTGATCGGTCGACCCGGCACAGGGTGACAGAGCTGGAGTCATTCCGTGTGGAGTAAAGCACCACCGGTCCGCAGGGCGACGGATGCCACCCCGGCGGGAACTACCATCGACCGGTCAGCAGCTATGGGCGGGAGCGCCCGCCTGGGGAGGTCATCGTGAACTATCCGTTGGATGTCGGTGGGGTCGGGGACTATCCGGTGAAGGTGGGAAGCATGCTGCTCACCCTGGTCGACCCGGCCGCGGGCTACGAGCGGGCCTACAACCGCTGGTACGAGCGTGATCACTACTACGCCGGGTGCCTGGTCGGTCCCTGGCTATTCGCCGGGAGCCGCTGGGTGGCCCCCCGGCAGCTGAAGGACCGGCGCTGGCCATCCGAGAGCATCATCGCCCGGCCGGTGGACGCAGGCAGCTACGTCGCCATCTACTGGGTGGAGCAGGGCCACCACGACGACCACTTCGAGGAGTGGGCCGTCCCCCAGGTCCGCGAGCTCTACGCCGGTGGTCGGGGCTTCCCCGAGCGGACCCACGTCCACACCGCCCTGTTCAACCAGTTGGCCACGGTGTACCGCGATGAGGACCCGGTTCCCGTGGAGCTGGCTCTCGACCATCACTACGACGGATTGATCATCCTCTGGTGGGACGCCCGATCGGGTACGGCCGAGGAACTCCAGGGACATCTGGCCGATGCCCACCTCGGACCCTTGCTCGAGGGATCGGACATCGAGATGGCGGCGTCCTGGGTGCCGTCGGTACCCGACGAGGGACCCCGTGACGTGCCCATGGACCTGGGTTCACCGGCGGGGGGCACCGACCGGCTGGTCCAGCTGCTGTTCGTGGGAGGAGACACGGAGGCCTCCCTCGACCGCGTGCGGAGGTACACCGACGGCGTGGAATCGGCCGGCTTGGCCGATCTGCTGCTGGCCGCCCCGTTCTTCCGCACCGTGGTCGGTACCGACACCTACGTGGACCAGCTCTGAGGCCCGTTGTGCGGACGGACCTCCAGCCCGGGAGCGGGTGGCGATGAGCACAGCCGGCGATCCGCCACCTGAGCCTGCCCCCTTCACCGGGCTCTCCCATGTCCAGCTGCTCGTCTCCGACGTGGAGGCCTCGGCCGCCTGGTACCGCGCCGCTCTCGGTCTCGACGAGTTCGTCGAGGACCTCTCGGTGGGCTACGTAGCCCTTCGCCACCACCCGAGCAAGGTGGTCATCGTGCTCACCACCGGCCTCCGAGACGTCGGCTCGGAACCGCCTGGGCATCCGGGGCCCCTCGATCATCTGGCCTTCGCCGTCGCCGACGGGTCGACCCTGTCGGCCTGGGCCGACCATCTGGAGGCGATCGGCATCGATCACCCGGGCATCGTGCTGGAGGACGGACGACCGTCCTTGGCGCTGCACGACCCCGACGGGACCGCCATCGAGCTGGTGGCACCCGCTCCCCGCCCGTCCCCGAGCTGACCGGCCGACGGCCCGGCGGGCACCCCGGCAACCGGACATCCGAGCCGCCCCCGGACTACATCCCGAGCGGGGCGGAGCGGAGCCGAGCGACTAGGTCGGCGTCGCCACTGATCTCCACCCGGGCGGCGGCCTGGCGGCCCGCCCCGAACAGGATGAGTTCACCAGGGTCGCCGGCGATGCCCACCTCGGGGCCACTGCCGGCCACCTTGGGGGCTCTGCCCGCCGAGCTGAGCGCGATCGTGGCGTCAACGTTCCGGGCCATTCCCTTGGCACCGACCCGCTTCCACAGGGAGTCGGACAACGAGGGAGGGAGGGGCCGGGGCTCCCACTCCGGTTGGGCCCTCCGGACGTCCTCCACATGGATGAAGTACTCGACGGTGTTCATAGCGGGATCGAACGGTCGCAGCAGGGCCGGCGGGCCACCTCGGACTGCGTCGATGAGTTGCGACCAGGTCATCCGGTCGCGGGCGGCCATCCGGACCCGCTCGGTGTAGCCGGCCAACGGCGGCCAGACCAGACCCGGCCCACTGTCCGGTCGCCGCTCTCGAACCACCAGGTGCGCGGCCAAATCGAGCGTGGTCCACCCTTCGCACAGGGTCGGCGCCTCCGGTCCGAGCTCGACGAACAGGTCGCAGAGCGCATGGCGCTCCCGTTGGGCGTCGGTGTCCGGTGGCATGGACGGACACTACGCCCGGTCCCTCACCACGCGCCGTGTCCCGGCCGCGTGGTCCACACGGACGGCCCGGCGTCGGGACCCCGGGACTCCGCACCCCGGGGCGTCAGGGCGCGTGCTGGCGCCAGTAGGGGCGGTCGTCATGGCGTTTCTCGACCAGGATGAAGACCGTCCCCCACGGATCGGCGAACCACGAGGTGCGCAGGTCGGCCACGTCGGCGATGCCTGCGGTCACGAACGTCACCCCCCGCTGCTCGAGATCCCGACGGGTGCCCTCGATGTCCCGGCAGACCAGTCCCACGTGGGTGAGCCCGGGAAGGATGAGGTCGCGCCGGTCCCCGGACACGGACGGCCCGTCGGCGCCCGGGTACTCGATGAGCTCGAGCACATGGTCATCTGCGCCCAACCCGACGATGGCCGCCCTGACCACCACCGGGCTCGGGAGCAGCTCCCCCATGTCCTCTTCGATGGCTGCACCACTCATCTCGTAGGGAGGGGAGAGCAACCGGAGACCGAGGATCTCCGTGTACCAACGGGTGGCCTCCTCCAGATCGGGGACGCAGATGGCGGCGTGGGCGAATCCGGTGAGCATGAACCGAGCGTAGGTCCCCACTCCCCCCGGACCCCGTCCTGAGGTAGCGCCACCGCGCCTGCAGGCCCCTCTCGGCGACGCCGGGACGCACCCCCCAGCCAGGGAGAACGACCTCCCCGACCGCTCCGTCACGTAGTGTTCCGTCGACCGACCCAGATCTTCGGAGCGATCCGGTGGGCCGGACGACGACCGGTGCCGAACGAGTGGAGGAGACGCTCCCGACATGACCTTTGTTCCCTATGACCGCCCGGTCCGGGCCGCCTTCGTCGGCCTCGGGCGCATCTACGACCTCAACATGCGGGCCTACGTCGACAACCCTGACGTCGAAGTGGTGGCCCTGGTGGACCCGAGCGAGGAACGCCTAGCCGAGCGCCAAGCCGACTGGCCGGAGGCACAGACCTTCGCCAGCGTGGCGGAGCTGGCCGCCAGTGGTCTCGAGGTGGACGCCGTCGAGGCGCTGTTGCCCATCCCGCTCCACGTTGACGGGGTCATCGAACTGTTCTCCCACGGATGGCATGTGAACCTGCAGAAGCCCATGTGCAACGACCTGGACAGCGCGGCCCGGATGGTGGAGGCGGCGAAGGCCCACGACCGACAGTTCCGGGTCATGGAGAACTACATCTTCTACGAACCGCTGGTCCGGCTCAAAGAGACGGTGGAGTCCGGCGCCATCGGTCCGGTGAGCGGCTACCACATGAAGATGGTGGCCAGTGGGCTGGGTGGCTGGGAGGTACCCGGCAGCAGCTACGAGTGGCAGTTCAAACAGATGAAGGTGGGCCGCGGCATCCTGGTCTTCGACGACGGCTGGCACAAGCTGGCCACCGCCCTGTGGTTGTTCGGACCCATCCGCGAGGTTCGGGCCTGGTTGGGGGGGACCGAGGTCATGGAAGGTCTCGAGATCGATGCTCCGGCCACCCTGATCTGGGAGCACGAGAACGGGATCCGGGGCGTGTGGGATATCACCCTGGCTCCCGACATGTATCTGCGGTCCGACTACTACACCAACGATGAGCGGTGGGAGGTCACTGGACGCAAGGGCTATGCCCGGGTCAACCGGTGTACGGCGCGGGGCATACAAGAGCCCAGTCTCGAGGTCTACGCCGACGGGGAGATGCGGTCCTACCATGCCCTCGACGACGACTGGGCCAGCAGCTTCCGCGACTCGGGCCGCCACTGGCTCCGCTGGCTCCACACCGGGGAGGGCCCCCTGATGTGGAGTGCAGAAGAGGCGGTGACGGTCCTGCGCTTCGCCCTCGCCGCCTACGCCAGCAGTGAGGCCGGGAGCACCGGCGTAGACCCGGCCTCGTTGCGGTAACGCCGGCTCGGTCAGGGCCCCGCCAGGTCGCCCGAAGAGGATCACCGGGTACGGAGGGCGAAGTCCCGACCCCGGGACCGGGTGCCAGACTGCTCCGGTGAGACCCAGGCGTTCGCTCCTCCCGGCGACCACCCGTCGGGCACCACCATCAACGGCGATGCGCACCATGGGGGTCGTCACGGTCCTGGCCGCGCTGCTGGCGGCATGCGGCGGCGGCGCCTCGTCCACCGTCACAACCGTCAATCCATCCGTACGGCTTTCCCCCGTCCCCTCGACGGCCCCGCCCACGACCACGACGACCCCGGTGTCGCCGGTGACATGGTCGCCGTGCGGCTCGTTGCAGTGCGGATCGGTGACGGTCCCCCTGGACTACAGCCACCCGGACGGTCCCACCATCCAGATCGCCCTGGCCCGCCATCCGGCCGACGTCCCCTCCGAGCGCATCGGCTCCCTCGTCATCAATCCGGGTGGACCGGGCGGTTCGGGCATCAACGACCTACCCAACGAGCTGTTGGCACTGGCACCCGAAGTGCTGGACCGGTTCGACATCGTCTCGTTCGATCCGCGCGGCGTGGACCGCAGCAGTCCCGTCACGTGCAGCAGTGGGAGCAGTTCGACCACGTCCTCGGGGTCGTCGTCCCCACCCCAACCGGGCATCGACCCGGTCCCTACAACGCCGGCGGCCCGCCAGGCACTCCTGAGCAACGACCGGGCCTTTGCCGCCCAGTGCCAGCACTACAGCGGCGCCATCCTCCCGTTCGTGGGCACCGTCGACGCGGCCCGAGACCTCGACCGAATCCGGGCCGCCCTGGGTGACACCCAGCTGACCTACATCGGACACTCGTACGGCACCCTGCTCGGCGCCACCTACGCCGAGCTCTTCCCCACCCACGTGCGGGCCATGGTGCTCGACGGCGCCATCGATCCGGCCTCCACCACCACGGCCTACGCCACCGAGCAGGCCGTGAGCCTCGAATCAGCGCTGGGTTCCTTCTTCACCTGGTGTGCCGCCGACACCGGCTGCCCGTGGCGGCCCGCCGGTGATCCGACAACGGCGCTGCTCGGGCTCATCCAGGACGCCCGGACCCGGCCGCTGACCGCGGGATCGGGAACCGCCGGCCCCGCCGAGCTCTACGACGCCCTGCTGGCCGGGCTGGAATCGCAGTCCTCGTGGCCCACGCTGGCCGCCGCGCTCGCGGCGGCTGAGGGCGGTAACGGCGCCCCGGCGGTGGCCATGTCGGACCGGTACGAGACGGGTGGATCGCCCAATGCCGCCGAGGCCGAACAGGCCATCGACTGCCTCGACCATCCGGTGGACCGCAATCCGGCGAGCTACATGACCCTGGCCGCCACCATCGGGCAGTCGGCACCGGTGTTCGGTCCGCTTCTGGCGTGGGGGCTCCTCGGATGCGCCACATGGCCGGATCTCCCGACACGGTCGCCGGCGCCGGCGTCGGATCCGGGCGCTCCCCCCATCCTGGTGGTCGGGACCACCGGCGATCCGGTCACCCCCTACGCGTGGGCGGTGGCGCTGGCCGGAGAGCTCACCGGTGGCGTCCTCCTCACCTGGAGGGGCGCCAGCCACGTCGCCTCCTTCTACAGCCCGTGTGTGCGCGCCGCCAGCGCCGCCTACCTGGTGTCAGGGACCCTGCCGGCATCGGGTACCACCTGCACGGACTGAGGCGAACGCCAATCTTCCCGGCCGGACCGTTGCCATCGGCCACTCATTCTGATTCAATACACTACGTATCGAATCGTAATCCGGACCCGGGGTAGCTCCCCGGACCGGGACCGAACCGTCCGACAGGAGAGACCCTCCCCATGCCAGCACTCGACCGGAAATGGTGGACGCTGATCGCCGTGTGCACGGCCACCTTCATGCTCCTCCTCGACATCACCGTCGTGAACGTGGCCCTGCCCGACATCCAGCAGTCCCTCCACGCCAGCTTCAGCGACATCCAGTGGGTGGTCGACGCCTACTCCCTGACCCTGGCCGCCTTTCTGCTCACCGCCGGGGTGGTCGGGGACATGTTCGGCCGGCGCGAAGTCTTCGCCGTCGGTCTCGGAGTCTTCTCGGCCGCATCACTGGTCTGCGGGCTGTCCACTTCCTCGCTGATGCTCAACCTGTCTCGTGCAGCCCAGGGGGTGGGCGGGGCCATCATGTTCGCCACCTCCCTGGCCCTCATCGCCGCGGCGTTCACCGGCCGGGAGCGCGGAACTGCGTTCGGCATCTACGGCGCCGTGCTGGGCGGGGCGGTCGCCGTCGGACCTCTCGTCGGTGGGGCCATCACCAGCGGGATCGGATGGCGATGGATCTTCTTCGTCAACGTGCCCATCGGGATACTGGCCATCATCGTGACCCTGGTCAAGATCCAGGAGTCGAAGGACCCCAACCACCGGCGCATCGACTGGATCGGGTTCATCTCGTTCTCCAGCGCCCTGTTTCTGCTGGTGTTCGCCCTCATCAGGGGCAACGACGACGGGTGGTCGAGCAGCCTGATCGTGGGGCTGCTCGTCGGAGCGGTCATCCTGCTCACCGTGTTCATCGTGGCCGAGTGGCGTGGGAAGGATCCCATGCTGGACCTGACGCTGTTCAAACGACCGGCCATGTGTGGCGTTTCGCTTTCGGCACTCACCCTGTCGGCGTCCATCTTCGCTCTGTTCTTGTACCTGACCCTGTTCATCCAGGACGACCTGGGTTACGCGCCTCTCGCCGCCGGGGTCCGGTTCCTACCGCTCACCGTGCTCGCCTTCATCGTGGCCCCCATCGCCGGCAAGCTCACCGTGCGGATCCACTCGCGGTATCTGCTCGGTTCCGGCCTCTTGCTCATTGCCGTCGGCTGTGCCCTGATGGCCACCACCAAGGCGGATTCGGGCTGGACGGTCCTCCTGCCCGGATTCATCGTGGCCGGCATCGGCATCGGCACCGTCAATCCGGTCCTGGCCTCGGCCTCCATCTCGGTGGTGCCACCACAACGAAGCGGTATGGCCTCGGGAGCCAACAGCACCTTTCGCCAGGTCGGCATAGCAACCGGTATCGCCGGACTGGGCTCGGTGTTCCAGTCACAGTTGCAGTCGCACACCCTGACCGCACTGCGCAGCACCGCAGCCGGCCAGGGTGTACTGGCTCATGGCGGCGCGGCCGTCCAGAGCGCCATCCTGGGCGGGGCGGTCCGTCAGGCCGCCGCGGCCATACCGTCCCCCACCGCCAAGGCCGCACTGCTCGACGCCTACCACACCGGCTTCTCCTCCACTCTCAATACGATCATGGCCATCGGCGCGGTCATCGCCCTCATCGGCTCCGTAGGTGCCTTCGTCCTGGTGCGTCAGCGGGACTTCGTGCCCAGCGTGGCCCCTACCGGTCCGCCGGCCACCGACCCGGTGGTGGAGGTGGCGCCGGCATGACCCTCGGGGCCACGGTCGCTCCGTCGGTCCCCGGAACGACCGACGCGCCACCTCGACGGGGGCGACCCCGCGACGAACGGGTGAGCTCGGCCATCACCGCGGCCGCCCTCCGACAGCTGGAGCAGCACGGCTACGCCAACGTCACGATGGAGAGCGTGGCCTCCGAGGCCGGCGTGGCCCGGGCCACCATCTACCGGCGCTACCGGGACAAGGCCGACCTCATCACGGCGGCCATCGCCGCCAACAGCACCCTCCACCTGTCCAAGGAGGTCTCGGACGACCCGCGGTCCTACCTCATCACCTACCTGTGCCAGTTCGACCAGCGGTTCGCCGAGGGTTGCCTCGAGGTGGTCGGGACCCTCATCGGGTTGCGCGAGGAGCCCTGGGCCCTGGACCTCCACCGACAGCGGGTGGTGGCCCCACGGATGGAGTACATCAGGTCGCTACTGGTTCGGGCCCAGGCACTCGGTCAGCTCCACCGGGACGCCGACCTCGACCTCGCCCTCCAGATGCTGACCGGATCGGTGTTCGCCCGGCGGGTGGCCGGCCAGGTCAGCGAGGACGGGTGGGCCGAGCGCGCCGTCGACACCATCTGGGTCGGCATGGGGGCCAGCTGAGCCCAGGTCCTCCCCGGTCCCCGGATACGGGACTCCCCGGGACCCCGGAATCAGGGATTGACGGATTCAGGCAGGATGCCCCGGACGTAGGCGGCCTGACCGGCATGCTGGAGATCATCGGCGATCACGCTCACCAGGCGGACCTGCAGCGTCACCGGTGGATCCCACCCATCGTCCACCACCCGGTCGAGGTCATCCTCATCCAGGGCACGCAGGAACCGCAGGGTGCGCTGATGGACAGCCTCGTAGTAGTCGAGGAGCATCGACGCTTCCGCCGTCACCAGGGCGACGGCGTCGGAGTCGTGGCCGTAGCCGGTGTCCGTGGCATCGAGCGGTAGGGCGAAGCGCTCGGCCCACCCGTCGGTGATCCACAGCTGGCGTCCGTCGTCGACCCCGGCGATATGGTCGTCCTGGATGCGGCTCAGATGCCAGATCAGCCAGGCGATGGAGTTGGACTCACCGCCGGGCCGGTAGGACAGCTCCTGGCGGGTGAGCCCGTTCGTGGCCGGGTGCACCGCGTCCCGTACCCGTTCGAAGGCATCCGCCAGAACGTCGATGCTGTTCATCGCTGCTGTCCTCCCCATCGTGGTTCTTGTCGGTCCGGCCCTCTGGCCCGGACAACCACCCCGCTTTTTTTCGGGGTGGTGCGACGAGCTGAGGTCGTGGACGGCGACCCCGCACCGTGTCGGTTGTTCGACGCTCACGGGGGCCATTTCGGTCACGGTCACGTCCGGATGCTCCCCCAGACTGTAGGCGGCACGATCCCTGGGTGGGGCGGGGCCGCCGCCCCGTCGGGCTCAGAACCCGGGAAAGGCCCGGCGCAACTGGTCCAGGGGAGGACCATCGATCCCCGGCGGCGTGTGATCGGGATCGAGTCGGCCGTAGATCAGACGGACGAACGCCTCGGCCGGGAGGATGAGGTCCGGATCCGATCCGGGCTGCCGACGGGACCAGCTGGACCGAGTCCGGGGTGAACACCACGGCGAGGTGGCGCTCAGGGCCGGTGGTGTCCACCGGCACGGTGGCATCGGACCCCGGGGTACGACCGACCAAGCCGGCGATCATCCCGACCCGGTCGATGAGGACCGACGCGGCATCGTCCGCCAGGATGGCATCGGGATCGACCACCACCTCGATGTCCCAGGTGTGGAGCACGTGCTCGCTGAGTCGGAGGCCGACAAAGCTGTCGAAGTCGAGCGACATCGGACCCATGGCCACGGTGAAGTCGCGGCGCTGATCCTCACTGACGGCATCGAGGGCGGCCACCAAAGCGGCGTCGGCCACCAAGGCCTCGGCCGCCTGGTCCTCGGGCGATTTGGCGTTCCACTCGTCCCACACGGCCTGGTTGAACGATCCGTCGGGCTCGCGTGCGGCCAGGGTGTCCTCGAGGCTGCGGCGCATGATGACGGCGCCGGAGCCGATATGCGAGAGCACATCAGCCACCGTCCACTCGGTCGGGTACGCGGACTGGCGGACCGGTCCGGGCTCGAGCCCGTCCACGATCCGGCTCAGCCGGGCCGCCGAGGTGTGCAGGGCGGAGAGTTCTTCACTCATGGTGGTCCGTTCGGCTCGAAGGTGGAGAACCCGACCTTAGGGGTTCGGTGACCGGAACGGGGCGGCCCGGCGTGACCACATCGGGCACCGGCCGGCGGGGCCGGTCGCCGCGTGTTGCCCGCGGCTCCGAATCGGGTAGAAGGTGAGGCGAAGTCGACAAGCGAGGTGCACCATGGCGATCGCCACCATCAACCCGGCCACCGGCCAGACCGTCAAGACCTTCCCGGAGCTCACCGACGCCGAGGTCGAGATGCGCCTGGCCCGGGCCGCGACCACCTTCCTCACCTACCGGCGACACCACCTTCGCCGAGCGGGCCGGCCTGGATGCGCCGGGCCGGCGACATCCTCGACTGCCGAGGTCGACGACATCGCCGAGATGATGACCACCGAGATGGGCAAGACCCTGGCCGCGGCCCGGCAGGAGGTGCAGAAGTGCGCCAAGGCCTGCCGTTACTTCGCCGACCACGCCGAGGGGTTCCTGGCCGACGAACCGGCCGACGCCGCGGCCGTAGGGGCCACCGAAGCCTACGCCCGCTACCAGCCGCTCGGGCCGGTGCTGGCCGTCATGCCGTGGAACTTCCCGCTGTGGCAGGTCATGCGGTTCGCCGCCCCCGCCCTCATGGCCGGGAACGTCGGACTGCTCAAGCACGCCTCCAACGTGCCCCAGACGGCGCTGTTCCTCGAGGAGCTGTTCACCCGGGCCGGGTTCCCGGCCGGGGCGTTCCAGACCCTCCTCATCGGCTCGGCCAAGGTCGAGGGTGTACTGCGGGACGACCGGGTGGTGGCCGTGACCCTCACCGGATCCGGTCCGGCCGGCTCATCGGTGGCCGCCATCGCCGGCGAGGTGGTCAAGAAGTCGGTGCTGGAGCTGGGTGGGAGCGACCCCTTCGTGGTCATGCCCTCGGCCGACCTGGTCCGGGCGGCCGAGGTGGCGACGACGGCCCGATGCCTCAACAACGGGCAGTCGTGCATCGCCGCCAAGCGGTTCATCGTCCACGCCGACGTGGCCGACGAGTTCGAGAGCCTCTTCGTAGCCCGGATGTCCTCGCGGGTGGTCGGCGATCCCATGGACGAGACGACCGACATCGGGCCGTTGGCCTCGGAGCAACAGCGGGACGACATCGTCGAGCTGGTGGCGGACGCCGTGGCCCAGGGGGCCGAGGTCCTGTGCGGGGGAACCGTTCCCGACGGTCCCGGGTGGTTCTACCCCCCGACGGTGCTGACCGGGATCACCCCGGCGATGCGGATCCACACCGAGGAGGCATTCGCTCCCGTGGCCACGCTGTACCGGGTCGGCCACGATCGACGAGGCCATCGAGCTGGCCAATGGCACCGAGTTCGGCCTCGGGGCCAACGCCTGGACCGAGGACGAGGACGAACGGAAGCTCCTGGTGGCGGGACTGGACGCCGGCATGGTCTTCATCAACGGCAACGTGACCTCGTTCCCCGAGCTTCCCTTCGGTGGGGTGAAGGCGTCCGGGTACGGGCGCGAACTCACCGCTCACGGGATCCGGGAGTTCTGCAACCTGAAGTCGGTGTGGGTGGGCCCGTCCGGCGCGGGATGAGCCCGGGAGGGTGCTCGGGCTGACCGGTAAGATCCCCGGTCACGAAGGCCGGAGCGTGCATGGCCCATCCGGGGGGTCCACCAGAAGAAGTGCGAGTGGGGAGGCGTCGATGTCGGTCAAGTACGAGGAGGCCTACGCCCAGGTCACCGGACCCGGTCAGCTCTTCGAGTTGACCGAGGCGACGGTCGGGGGCACGGAGTACCGGCTGTTCAAGAACGCCCCACCCACGCTCCGGCACCTCTTCGCCGGAGCCCGGGGCGTCGAGTCGGAGTTCCTGGTCTACGAGGACGAACGCTGGACCTTCGCCGAGACCATGCGACACGTCGACGCGCTGGCCCACGCTCTGGTGCACACCTTCGGCATCACCAAGGGGGACCGCGTCGGCATCGCCATGCGCAACCTTCCCGAGTGGATCGTCTCCTTCGCCGCCATCCTGTCGGTCGGGGCCGTGTCAGTCTCCTTCAATGCCTGGTGGACCGAGAGCGAGCTCGACTACGCAGTGGGCGATTCCGGCGTCTCGCTTCTGATCACCGACCCCGAGCGGGCCGACCGGTCCGAGCACCCGGCCCGGTCCCGGGATATCCCCATCATCGTCGTGCGGGGGGACCGCGGCGGACCGACGGCGCTCGGCGTCCGGCACTACGACGACGTGGTGAACCTGGGCGAACCCATGCCTGACATCGATGTGGAACCGGACGACGATGCCACCATCCTTTACACCTCAGGCACCACCGGCTTCCCCAAGGGAGCGGTCTCGACCCACCGGGCGGTGACCCAGGCGCTGATGGCCTTCTGGGCCGGAACGATCATTCAGGGAGCGCGCACGGACACCGACCCGATCGGCGGCGGTGGCTTCGCCCCTTGCTTCATCCTCATCGTCCCGCTGTTCCATGTCACCGGGTGCGTTCCGGTCATGCTCTCGTGTTTCGGCATGAAACTGAAACTGGTGATGATGTACCGGTGGAACCCGGAGGCTGCGCTCCGGCTCATCGAATCCGAACGAGTGACGGCGTTCGTCGGGGTCCCGACCCAGAGCTGGGACATGATGGAAAGCCCGGACTTCGCCCGCTTCGACACGTCGTCGCTCGCCACGGTGGGCGGCGGGGGGGCGCCGGCCCCCACCAGGCTGGTGGACCGGGTGGAGAAGGGATTCCGACGGGGACGGCCCAACATCGGGTACGGCATGACCGAGACCAATGCCTTCGGGCCCGGCAACGTCGGCGATGACTACGTGACCCACCCGACGTCGACGGGGCGGGCCCGGACGACCATCATGGACGTCGAGATCCGGGACGAGTCGGGCCGTCCCGTCCCGGTGGGTGTACGAGGCCAGATCTGGATGAAGGGACCCAATGTCATCCGGGGGTACTGGGGCAAGCCGGAGGCGACGGCTGAGACCATCGTGGACGGATGGTTGGCCTCGGGGGACCTCGGACGCATCGACGAGGAGGGGTTCCTCTACATCGAAGACCGGGCCAAGGACATGGTGCTGCGGGCCGGTGAGAACGTCTACTGCGCAGAGGTGGAGAGCGCCATCTACGAGTTCCCCGGCGTGTACGAGGCGGCGGTGTTCGGGGTGCCTCGACGAGCGCCTGGGCGAGGAGGTGGCCTGCGTGATCCAGCGCAAGGAGGGCAGCCGAGTTCACCGCCCAGGAGCTGCGGGACTTCCTGGCTGCCCGGTTGGCGTCGTTCAAGGTGCCCAGCCGCATCGCGTTCACCGAGGAACGCCTCCCCCGCAACCCGTCCGGCAAGATCCTGAAGCGTGAGCTCCGGGAGCACTACTTCGCCGACGGGCAGCCCGAGATCGATCCGGACGGCGCCGCCGAACGCGGCACGCTGGCGCAGTAGCTTCGCACCCGTGGACCTCGATTTCGCCACGGCCTCCCAGATCACCGAAGCCTTGGCCGGGCGCACGGTGTCGAGCCGGGAGGTGTTGGAGCACCTGATCGAGCGAGTCGAGCGGCTGAACGGCAGGACCTCAACGCCGTCGTGGCGCTGGACCTCGACCGGGCCCGGGCCGCCGCCGACTCCGCCGACGCCCTCACCGCTTCGGGGGTGTCGACCGGTCCGCTCCACGGCCTGCCCATGACGGTCAAGGACGTCTGGGAGACCGAGGGCCTGGTCACCACGTCCGGCGCACCGGAGCTGGCCGGGCACGTACCGGCATCCGACGCACTGGCCGTCCGGCGTCTGCGGGGAGCCCGTGCGATCATCTTCGGCAAGACCAACACCCCGCTCTACGCCGGCGACTTCCAGACGTACAACGATGTCTACGGCGTGACCAGCAACCCCTGGGACACGTCCCGCACCGCAGGAGGCTCCTCGGGCGGCGCGGCGGCGGCGGTGGCCGCGGGCCTGACTCCGCTCGAGCTGGGGAGCGACATCGGTGGCTCCATCCGCAACCCGGCCCACTACAACGGGGTCTACGGCTTGAAGCCGTCATGGGGTGTCGTCCCCAGCCGGGGTCACATACCGGGACCACCCGGCACCCTGGTGGAGGCCGACGTCAACAGCAACGGCCCACTGGCCCGGAGCCTGGAGGATCTCGAGCTGGCTCTCGATGTGGTGGCCGGTCCCGTGCCCGAGAATGCTCCCGGATGGCGGCTCGACCTGGCCGAGGGACCTGGCCTCGAGCGACATCGCCGCCCTACGGGTGGCCACCGTCTTCCACGAAGGATCCGACCTCCTGCCCCTGGCCGCCGACGTGCGGGCCGGACTCGAGGGGTATGGAGCCCGGCTGGCCGAAGCCGGTGCCCGGGTGGAGGCGGTGGGCCTCCCCGTCCCCCTGGCCGAGGGACTCCTGACGTGGCAGGAGCTGGTGCTCCCGATCATCGGTCTCGGACTGCCCGATGAGGCCTTTGACTCGTTCGCCGCGCTGGACCCGGTTCCCGGCGACGACCCGATGCTGGTGGCCGGTCGGGCCCTCGCCGGTCGCTACCGGTCATGGGCCCGGGCCAACAGCCGCCGGCAGCACCACCGGGCCGCCTGGGCCGGCTGCTTCGAACGGTACGACGTGGTGTTGGCCCCGGTCATGTCCACCGCCGCCTTCCCCCACGACGTGGAGCGCCCCTTGGTGGAGCGGTCCATCGACGTGGACGGCGTGGCCGTCTCCCACCTTGTGGCCATGGCCTGGTGTGGTGCCGTCGGCTCGGTGCTCCTCCCCGTGGTGACCCTGCCCACCGGGCTCACCCCGGGTGGACTTCCCGTCGGGGTCCAGGTGATCGGCCCGTTCCTCGGCGACCGTCGCCTGCTGCGGATCGCCGAGCTCCTCGACGACGCCGCCGGTCCGGGATTCATTCCGCCGCCGGTCTGAGCGGACCTCCGGTGGCTGTCCGGCTGAGTCGCTCAGTTCAGTGGCCGAGTCGCTTCGTGGCTGAGCGGCTCCGTGGTGCGGTCAGCCGGCCCGGTGCAGGGTGTTGTGGTCGGTGTGGGCCAGCGGCTCGCCGAACTCGCTCATCTTCAACATGGTGGTCTCGTTGTAGTCCCAGGAGTCCTCGGCGATGGAGATGGTCACCTGATAGCTCAGCGTGCTGGCGTGGCCGGCCAGATACTGGTTCTCGGCGATGGAGTAGAGCTTGTGACCCAGGTCGGCCCGCAGGGTGAACTCGGTGGCGTCGGCGGTCGCCGTTCCGCCGGCCAGGGTGGTGATGCCCCGGGGAACCACGAAGCCCTTCATGATCTCGCCCGTGGCGCCGTCCCACAGCCAGTACCCCACCTCGGTGTGGAAGGGGTTCTCCTCGTCGCCACGCCACATGGCACTCCGGTAGTCGAGGCCGTAGAGATGCTGGCTCCCGTTGTCGACGGGGCCGAACGGCTTCATGCTGCACTTCTCGCGGTAGGGAGTGCCGAGGACTTCGCTCTTGGCGTGTGAGTACGCCCGGTCCAGGCCGCCGCTCTCACTCTCCCACTCGCCGGCCAGCAGTCCGAGGGGACCCCATTCGTTCGCCATTGCTCACTCCCGTTCTTCATGGAGGTCGCCCCCCGGTTCTTGTGGCCAGTGTAGGGACCCCACCGGCCCGACCTCGTCTCGGATGGCTAACCTACGACGGTCCCGTACATGTCATTGAGTGGGTACGAAAGGAGCTCGAGGCGCTCACCGTCGGGACCGGGGAAGTAGGCCGACGTGCCGTTGACAATGTGGGCCTCGATGCCGGCCGCCTCCACCTTGGCCACCAGTCGTTCCCACTGCTCGGGGGTCACCGAGATGGCGATGTGGTGGAGACCACCCAGTACCTCCGCATAGGGAACGAGATCGAGGCCGGGGAAGTCGAAATAGGCCAGATAGTTGCCGTGTCCCACGTCGAAGAAGAAGTGGGTGGAGCCCCGGTAGTCACGGTTCTCGAACAGTTCGACCAGGGGGAACTCCAAGAGGTCCTGATAGAAGGCGATGGTCCGTTCCACATCGCTGCTGAGCAGGGCGAAGTGGTGGAGGCCCCGGGCCGAGGATCCCGGTCGCTCGCCAAGGGGACGCAGGTGACGCTCCCGCAAAGCGGCCCATTCGGCGCTCCGGTCGTCACTGCTCCCATGGTCCGTCATGAACGCTCACCTCTCCGGGGAGCACGGTATCCCACTGCGGACGGCATGGTCACGACCGCCGCATGTCCAGCGGGCCGGAGGAGGCGGTACCGGCGGAACGGGCCCTGGCGGCCGCCGGCCATCCGGGGCGCCAGGCACCCGCGTCAAGGCCTGCCGAAAACCCCATTCTCCATGGGTGGTCCAACCGTGCCATCATCCGGAGAGCAAGAGTTACAACCCCAGAGAGGACGGAAGAATGAGCGACCTGCTTTTGGCCGACGAACGAGAGGCCGTGGCCAGTGCCAGCCGCCACCTGGCCGCAACAGGTCTCGTGATCGGCACCGCCGGAAACATCTCCGCCCGCAAGGACGACCTGGTTGCGGTGACCCCCACCGGGTCCGACCTAGGGGACGTCACCGCGGAGATGGTTGCGGTGATCACCCTCGACGGCGAGCACGTGGACGGGGACCTGGCGGCCACCTCCGAAGTGCCCCTCCACACCGGCATCTACAAGGCCACCAACGCGCTGGCCGTCACCCATGCTCACGCCATGGCCTCCACGGCGCTGTCGTGCACCCACGACGAACTCCCCCCGTTGCACTACAGCTGCCTGGGCCTCGGTGGGGCTCCGCGCACGGCGCCCTACGCCACGTTCGGCTCCCAGGAACTGGCCGACTACGTGATCGAGGCACTCAAGGGACGGAATGCGGCCATGATGCGCAACCACGGCTCGATCGCCTACGGCACCAAGATGACCGAGGCCATCGAACGTCTCGAGCTGCTGGAATGGCTGGCCGAGCTGTATTGGCGGGCGTCGTCCATGGGTACACCCCACGTCCTCACGGACAAGGACTTCGAAGCCATCATCATGTCGGCCATGCAGAAGGGCTACGGGTCCCTCAAGAAGGTGGAGAAGAAGGGCTAGATCGGCACCAGGCACGGGAAAGGTCCGAGGTCTTCCCGCCGCTACCATCATCGGGTGGCCGACATGTTGGACCTCTCGACGCACCTCCCTGAGATCACCGTAGATTCGGATCAGACCGTGGTGCACGAGGGGGACAGCAGCGGGGAGATCTGGGTGCTGGTGTCCGGCTCGCTACAGGTGCTGAAGGGCGACGTCGCCGTCAACGTGATCGATCGGCCCGGCGCCATGGTGGGTGACGTCTCGGTGCTGCTGGGCACCGACCACGTGACCACCGTGGTGGCCACGGAGCCCTCCCGGCTCCGCTATGCGGCCGAGGGGACATCCCTCCTCTTCGGCGACCCCGAGGTCACCCGGTTGGTCGCCGTGGGCCTGGCCCGACGGCTCAATTTCGTCATGACCTACCTGGCCGATCTCACGCATCAGTACGGCCAAGCACCCGGCCTGTCCATCGTGCCCGACGTACTCGGCCAGCTGGCCCACCACCAGTCGCCCGAGGCCCGTCCCGGATCGGTCCGGGACCCCGACCCCGAGTACTGACCGACTCGGCTACTGCCCCCGGATCCCACGGGGCGGTCCCCTGTGGGACGGACCCTCCCTCGGGATTCAGAAGACGGTCCGGTCCGGGGCTTCCCGAGCAGCCAGGTCGACCTGCTCGACGCCGAGTAGCGAAGTCCAGCGGGCCCAGCCGGCGTCGAGGTCGATCTCGATGTGGGTCGGGACCGGGCCGATCTGGTTCCCTGGGTTGAAGACCCAGGTGCGGCCGATGCGGTCGGCCCACGCTCCGTCCGGGCGGAACGGCGACTGATGGACGTGGCCGGCCAGCACCATGTCTGGTTCGTGCTCCCCGATCCAGTGACGGAGATCGCCGTCGCCGTAGTCGCGCCTTCCCGTCCAGCAGGTGGGAGAACCCAGCGGCGGCCAGTGGTAGACCCACAGCCACCACCGGGGACGGCCGTCGGCGTCGGCGGCCAACTGGTCCGCCACCGTGACACGACCGACAGGTCCGTCCCACCACGGACAGACGGTGACGAGGACGTCCCCTGTCGTCAACGAGTCCCCGTCGGTCGGGATGTCTGCGGCCCGGGCTTCGGCCAGCCAGAGGGCTGACTGCTCACCGGCACGGTCCGGGCCGGTGAGGTCGTGATTGCCCGAGGCCACCACGAGACCGGTCTCCGACTGCAGCCTCGCCAGGTAGTGCAGGGCCACTTCGCTTTGAGCCTCGAGTGGGACCGCCGAGCGGATGTTCAAGGTGTCGCCCGCCATCACCACGAGGTCGTAGGAGGGTCCGGCGCCGACCACCCAGTCCAGTTGGGGCAGGGCGTAGTGGAGATCGGAGACCAGGAGGATACGCACGGCTGGCCGACCCTAACGGATCTCCCGCCGCCGGGGATTGTGGGCCAGATTCGGCTCGCTTCCACCGGTGGTTCGGTTCCGCCGGTGCCGGCGCGCCCTCGTGCTGCGTTCGGTGAGCCACGAGGGACCGGCGGGACCAGAATGGTCCGATGACTCCTTCCCCGAAGTCACCCGACGTCGTGGTGGTGGGCGGCGGCCTCGTAGGGAGCGCTCTGGCCTACGAACTGGTCAGCGCCGGTGCCGACACCGTCCTCATCGACGGGCACCATCCGGGCCGGGCCACCGACGCCGGGGCCGGGATCCTCTCGCCCGAGACCCATCAGGACCCCGACCCGGACACCTTCGCCCTCGGGATGGCATCGGCCCGGCACTACCCGGCCCTGGTCCACCGACTGGCCGAGGACGGTGCTCCGGCGTCGGGGTTCGCCGTGACCGGCTCGCTGCTCGTGTCCGAACGCCCGGGCGACGATGCGACCATGGAGCGGGCCGCCGTGCTGACTGGGCACCGCTCGCCCGGGCTGGTGGAGGAGGTCTCCCCCGGCGGAGGCGATCCGACACTTCCCGCCGCTCGGTACCGTCCGTCGGGCCCTGTACAACCCGGCCGGACGGCGGGTGGACGGACGCTCGCTCAACGCCTCCCTCCAGAACGCGGCCCGCACCCGAGGCCTTCACATCGTGGATGGCACCGTCGAGTCGCTCGCGTTCAGTCGATCCGCGGGACACCGTCACCGGGGTGGTGACCGAGGACGGGCCACTGGCGGCGGGGGCCGTGGCCATCTGCGGCGGGCGCGTGGTCGCCGGCGGTGGCCGATGCTCTGGGCGTCCGGATCCCGGTTCAACCGCTGAAAGGCCAGATCGTCCACCTCTCCCTGCCCGATACCGACAGTCGAGCCTGGCCCATCGTCCAGCCCGTGCTCGGGTTCTACCTGGTCCCGTGGCCTGACGGGCGGGTGTCCTGCGGAGGGACGATGGAGGCCGCGGCCGGGTTCGACCACCGTGCGACGGCCGACGGGCTTCTCCAACTCCTCCGCGAGTGCCTCCGCACCGCACCGGGGATGGCCCAGGCCACCGTGGCCGAGGTCCGGGTGGGCCTGCGTCCCGCCAGCCTCGACGGTCTCCCGGTGGTCGGGCGCCTGCCGGGGTGGTCCAACGGCTATGCGGCCACCGGTCACGGAGCCGAAGGTTTGCTCCTCGGGCCGTTCAGCGCCCGGATTCTGGCCGAGCAGATGCTCGGTACCGTTGCCGGTGGAGCCGTGCTCGATACGGATGTGCCCCGCCATCTCCTCGAGCGCTGGTCCCCCGACCGCCTCGGCGCGGGGAACGGGGCCTGACCCAGTCCTGGGGATCGCCGATCACCGTGGGCCACTGCCGTGGGCAGAGCCCCCCGCGGGCAGTTCCGCTACCTTGGCGACCATGGCCACGCCCCCGAGTTCGCTGGTCCTCCTGCACGGATTCGCCTCCTCGTTCGACCACACCTGGCGCCAGAACGGCTGGGTGGACATCCTCGGTGACTTCGACTGCACGGCCCCCGAGTTCGATCTGCCCGGACACGGCAGTTCGCCGCGTCCGGTCGACCCGGGGTCGTACGCCGACGTCGACGAGGACGTGGCCGCACTGCTGCCCTCGCCGACGGCCGCGGTGGGATTCTCCGCAGGCGCGGAGATTCTCTTGCGGGTGGCCGTCGCCCATCCCGGCCGGTTCGAGCGGCTGGTCCTTCTCGGCGTGGGTGACAACGTCTTCGAGGAACGCCGGGATTCGTTCGTGGTGGACGCACTCGACGGGGACACCGAGCCCGAGGACGTCCAGGCCCGCCTGTTCTACCGGCTGGCCCGGACCACAGGGAACGACCCACGAGCCCTCTCGGCGTTCCTGCGCCGGGACCGCGAGCCGATCCGGCCGGCGCAGTTGGCCGCAGTGACCTGTCCGGTGCTGGTGGTCCTCGGCGACCGGGACTTCATCGCCTCCGCCGATCGCCTGATGGATGCGCTCCCGTCGGCCATCTTCCACCCCGCCCCCGGGGTCGACCATTTCGCCACTCCGTCGAACTTCGGCGTGATCGACGCAACCATGCGGTTCTTCGGCTTCGGGTAATTCTGCGTTGGCCGCTGCGGCCACCACATCTGATGTGAGTACCGGAGAACGCCGCCTCAGCGCAGTTGATCGACGTGCTGGACGCGTCCGTCCCGACGGGTGAAGAGCACGTCGTTGTAGCCCTGTCCCGGTCCCACATGCTCGAAGGTCACGGGCGGTACGAACGAGAGATACAGCGCCTTCCTGCCTTCGGCGCCAGCACCGGTCGGAGGCGGGGCGGCATGCAGGGTGTGCCCGAAATGCACGGTGACGTCCCCCGCTTCGGTTCCGATGGGAGTCACCGGAAGTCCCCTCGCCTCACGGGGACCGGGTAGCCGGGACGTCCCGCGGTGCGAGCCCGGGATCATCTGAAGTTGGCCACTCTCGGGGGTGGCGGCATCGAGCTGGATCCCCACATTGAGCATCGGACATTTGACCGGGTGCCCGCCCATGCCGCAGTCACGGTGCCAGGGAAGGTCGGCCAGGCCACCCGTGGCGCCGGGAACCTTGATGACCACGCCGTTGCCGTCCAGCCGGTCCTTGGCATCGCGTAGTTCATGACCGGCCAATGCGGCGATGCGCCGGAAGCGTTCGTCGGCACCGAGGCCAGAGACCAACGGTGACCGGTCGTTGATGTAGTTGACCCGGCTGCACACCTCCCGGTCCCCGACCGTCGTCCACCACGACCGTCGGTCGTCGGGTCGGGCGCCGGCGACGGCCGAGGCCACCTCGGACCGGAGAGCCTCGAGTTCGTGGCGCTCCAGCACCCCGGTGAGGTGGATGAATCCCGCCCGGTGGAGGAAGTCCGACAACTCGTCCTGTGACTCGTCGAGCGTGAACGACTGGGTGCAGTCGAGTGGCCGACCGGTTCCGTCCACCACCGTGGGCGGATCGTCCAGGTCGTAGATGGCTTGGCCGTCGAACGCCACCCGCAGCGACGGCTCCCACCGGGCCAGCTGACCGAAGCTCCCCCGGCCGATGACCAACTCCTCGCTGTAGAGCAGAGCGAAGCACGACCGCAGCTCCCACACGAAGGCCGACCACGCCTCGAGGTCCAGGTCCACGACGGTATCGGCACCGTCGGATCCCGCCTCCACCGTGAAACTGTCTGCGGAGGGTACATAGGTATAGGCCCTGCCGTCGTCAAGCCGGAAGGCCAGGGGGCGCACGGCTGGGGCGTCGGCGTCGGAGAACACACCGTCCCGGGATCCGAGTAGTGCAGGAAGCTGCTCCCGGTGGAACCGGTCGAAGTCGATCAGGCCGAAACGATCACCGTCCACCTGCGTCACGGTAGTGCAGAGGACCGCTGCCGTGACGGGTAGAGCGGGGTGGCCCGAGCTGGGGCAGAGTGGTCCCGTGGCCCTCCCCCTCCGAACCGTCGAACGCCTCCGGGAAGTCGTCGGGTCCCGCGCCGTCCTGGACCCCGAGGTGGTGGCGTCCTACACAACCGACTGGACCGGGCGCTTCGTCGGTCACTCCCCACTGGTTGTCCGGCCCCGGACCACCGAGGAGGTAGCGGGTGTCATCGCGGCCTGCCGGGAGCTGGGGGTGGCCCTGGTGCCCCAGGGCGGGAACACCGGCCTGGTCGGTGGCAGCGTGCCGCTCGGCGGCGAGGTGGTCGTCAGCCTCACCGGGCTCAGCTCGCTCGAGCCGGTGGATGACCGCGCCGGTCAGATCACCGTCGGAGCAGGCGTGTCGCTGGCCGACCTCCAGCGGACGGCATCGGAGGCCGGGTGGTCCTACGGGGTGGACATCGCCAGTCGCAGCTCGGCCACCGTGGGAGGGACGATCGCCACCAATGCCGGCGGGTTGCGCGTTCTCCGCTACGGCGACACCCGTGCCCAACTGGTGGGTCTCGAGGCGGTCCTCGGGACCGGGGCCGTGATCTCCCACCTCGGCGGGCTGGTGAAGGACAACACCGGCTACCACTGGCCCGGACTGGTGTGCGGCAGCGAGGGCACGCTGGCCGTTGTTACCGCGGCCCGGCTGCGACTGGTCCCACCCATGCCATACCGGACAGTGGCACTCCTGGCGTTCGCCACCGTGGACGGCGCCAGCGATGCCGCCGGGCTGCTGCGCCGGGAACTCCCCTCGTTGGAGGCCTGCGAACTTGTGGTGGCGGCCGGGGTCGACCTGGTGTGCTCGGCGAGCGGAATGGGTCCGCCGTTCCCGATCCGCCATCCTGTCTACCTGCTGATCGAGGCGGCTGACCGGACCGACCCCACCGGGATCATGGCTGAGGTCACGGCGGCCATCACGGACGTACTGGACGTGGCGGTGGCTACTGAGCCGGCACGACGAGAGGAGCTCTGGCGCTACCGCGAGGCCCATACCGACGCGATCAACACCCTCGGGCCTCCGCACAAGCTCGACGTGACGCTGCCCCACGCGGCGCTGGCGGAGTTCGTGGACGCGGTGCCCGCCGTCGTCTCGGCGGCCGACCCGACCGCCCGCACCTGGTTGTTCGGCCATATCGGGGATGGCAACATCCACGTGAACGTGACCGGGCCGTCCCCCGACGACAATCGGGTGGACGACGCCGTGCTTCGGATGGCGGCAAGCCTCGGGGGGAGCATCAGCGCCGAGCACGGCATCGGCACGGCGAAGAAGCGGTGGCTGTCCCTCAGTCGGTCTCCGGCGGAGCTGGCGGCATTCCGGGACCTGAAACGGGCGCTCGACCCCGACCGTGTGCTCAACCCCAATGTGCTCCTGGACGCTCCCGACGGGTGACGCCCCACCGGGACGCCGCCGTGACGACCTACCTCGTGGACGCCGTCCCACTGCGCTCGGAAGAACGGCGCCGCGCCTTCAGGATGCCGTCGAGTGTGGCGAGACACTCCTTTGCTGAAGCACGGCCCACGATGATGGTCTTGCCCTTGCCGTCGAAGGTGACGAGCCGGATTCCGTGGAGCCAGATGCGAACCATGCCGAACACCCAGACGGGCACGGGAGCCGACGAGACCTTCTCGACGGCGTCGACGGGCAGTTCCCAGGTGCGGCCGGCCCCGTTGCCGAACGGCGCCCACGGCTGGAGAATGAGGCGCCGGTCGGTGAGACGCAGGCGACCACACGAGTAACCGTGCACCCAGTCCGACCGTGGGTCGGCCGCGATCGAACACACCAGCACCGTCTCGTCGGCCTGCAGTCTCGGACCACCCATACTCAGCTACATCGGCTCCGCCGCTCCCCGGCTTGACCGGGACCCGTCCGGAACGAGGGGTGCGGGGTCGGTGGATGATCCCCTGGTCATCGATCTACCCGTCCAGATACGGCTTGATCTGGTCCGACAGATCGCGGATGGTGTACAGCGCCGGCTGCAGGTCCCTGGCCAGGCTGGTGGTCCGTCCCTCCTCGCAGGCCGCCAACACCCTGGCCGCCGTGGACACGGTGAGCTGCCACTCCCGCTCGATGGCCGGTGCCGGTGCCGGTGGAGCCGCTGCCGACGCCGCCGCGTCCCGACTGAGCGGGCTACAGGTCGCCGACGGGGTAGCGGTGTCGATACCGCCCTCCTGCAGAGCTTGGAGGTCGGCGACGAGTGCGGCCGTCGCGGACTCGCCGGTGGCCGACCACCATGCCGACACCTGGGTGTCCTCCGACTGCGCCGGCGACACCGTCACCGTCGTGGTCGTGGCCACTGTCGGGGACGTGGTGGACGGGCCGGCGTGATGGGACAGTGCCGCCGGGTGGGGCGGACCGGAACTGCTGCGGACGAAGGCAACCACTGCGCCCAGGGCTAGGGCCACGATCAGCGCCTCAGCTACGGTGATCGCCGGCCGGGAGTGCCGTCTTCTCCCTCCCTTCCGTTGGGCACGTGTCGCCGGCATCGGTGCCGGAGCCGACGGCGTCGGTGTCGGCGTCGGTGTCGGAGTCGGAGTCGAGGGGCTTCGCTGCGTTGCCACAGGAGCTCGTGGCGTCGTCGGTGCCACCCACCGCGTCCCGTCCCAGTACCGGAGGAGGTTCGGATCAGATCGGTGGCGGTACCACCCGACCGGCCGGGACGTCGGGGCCAGCGGGGGCTGCGGCGAAGGGGGTGCCGGCGGAGGCGAGGAACGCTGGAGGGGCGCGTGGATACGGTCGGCCCTAACCCCGGTGGCGGGTGGGACGGTCTCAAAGTCGATGTACCCGGGCCGACCCGATGGGCCGGTCTGCCCTTCCCGTGGTCCCGTAATGCCCTCCTGGCCCTCGCTGCCTCCCTCGATTGTGGCCAGGAACCCTGATCCGTGGGTGACATCCAGATGAATCTTGCGCGACACAGGGCCGCAAAACGGCCACGGGAACGGAAAGCGTGGCCACGCCCGCGCGCTACGTGGTGGTGCCCCGCCAACGATGAGACCCGACGCACGCCTTGGGTGCGTCTGGCCACGCGTCCCCGACCCGCGTTCGCCTGATGGGGCGGGCCCGACTGCGTACACCTTTGGGGAGCGGCCGCCGCCGCGGGGCCAATGGACTACCCGGCGGCGGCGGCGCTTCAACCCGTGGATGGCTGGGAGAGCTTGTGGGGGGCTGATCCCAGCCTCTAGATATCCTCGCAGCGCCGGGTTACCCCTGCGGTTACGAGTCGCTGAACCTTGCGCGAACATGACCGATGTCGCGGTCCGGGCCCAAGGCCGCCGGAAGCACCTAAAACCTGGTTGATCGCCATCCACCGCCCGCCCCATGACGATCGGTACCGTGGCTTCATGGCAAAGCAAAAGAAGGCCCGTGTTTACCCGGAGACAGACAAGGTGAGCGACGGCGACTCGTTCGGTATCGCCCGTGCCGCCGAGGAGCTCTCGGCGGCGCTCCAGGACTTCGACCGACGAGCGGCATCGTGGTCGACCCCGTCGCCACGGCGGCCGACGGTCACCGCCTGAACGTCTCGCCCCTGAGGACCGGGACGGGACAACACCCGGTCCTACCCAACCATCCGGACCGGCCTGTCGGTCGGTCCGGCCAGTTCACCCGTCCCTGCCGGTCATGACGGCCACGCGTGAGGTCGGCTCGGTCGAGTCGGTCTCAGCCGACCCTCGGAGCCGGGCTTCGATCACGGCCTTCGCCGAGTCCACCAACTTGTCCGCCAACTCGTAGCCGATGAACTCCTCGAGCCAGGCCCGCACCGTTCCCGGCGTCGCCGTCGACCGTGCCAAGAACTCCGTTCGGAGCAACGACCCGTTCCGCTCGGTGATCCCGAGCCACCATCCCCCGGCGACGTACTCCTCCGAGCTGTAGAACCGCAGCATGCACTCGCCGTATTCGAACGGACATGCCACCTCGAACTGCGCCCCTCCCGACCCCATAGAACGAACGTACCGGTGGCCATTTGCGGTGTGCAACCGCTAGTGGTGATCGACTTGCCACTCCCAGTGAGTTCCCGGCCGCCGGGCCACCAGGGTAACGGGGTGTCAGTCACGGGAACTGGTGCACCACCAGCGGCATGACCTCTCCGACCCCTTCCTCGCGTAGGAGAGCCGCCGCCACCGTCATCGTCCAGCCGCTCCGGTAGCTGTCGTCGACCAGCAGTACCGGACCTCCGGCGGGCAGCACGACGCCGGACCGGACGGCCAGGCTCGACAGGAGTGCCTCGACCCGGGGGGCCGAAGCCACGCCATCGGGTGGCCGTGGGCCTTGTTCCTCGAGGGCATCGATCAGCGGTAGCTTGCCGACACCAGCGAGGCGCCGGGCCAGGTCTCCGATCAACTGCGGATGGTGGCGGGACGGCATCGGGATCACGGCCACCGGCCGGGATGTCCACGAAGCCCGCCACCGCGAGAGAACCGAGACCATGCCGTCGACAATGTCGTCGGCGAGCGGACGATCGATGCCGGCCACCGCCTCCGTCGCGCCACCCCACCCGGGGGAGTCGGCGAAAGCGAGGGCCCGTCCCACCGAGGCCCCGAGGATCCTTCCCCGGCGGCCGCCACCCAGCCCACCGGGCCACAGCTTCCGAGGCTCGATGATCACGTCGACCCCCCGTAGGTGCACCCGGGCCGCCTCGATGGCTCCTGGGTCGATGTTCAGACCCTGGGCCGGCAAGACGCCCGAGCACACCGAGCAGCGCCCACACGGTCCGGGGTCGGGATCGTCGAGGGCGCGCTGGAGGAACTCCATCAGGCATCCGAGCCCTCCGGCATAGGACCGCATGAGATCCGCCTCCGCTGTGCGGGTGGCGCGGATGGACCTCCATTTGGGCTCGTCGAAGACGTAGGGCACGCCGGTGGCCCGCCAACCACCGGCGACGCGCTCGACGGCTCCTTCGACTGCGACGATCTTGAGCAGCGACTCGAGGCGGCCCCGCCGGACCCCGGTGAGCGACTCGATTGACGGCACGGTCATGGCCTCCGCTCGTTCGGCCAGCAGTCCGAGGACGAGGTCGATGGCCTCCGGTTCGGGGATGGAGGCCGTGGCGAAGTACTCCCAGAGGCGCTCGTCGGTCTCGGCCGGGAGCAGCACGGCGTGGGCCCGCTCGATGGCCCGTCCGGCCCGGCCGATCTGCTGGTAGTAGGCGACGGGTGAGTCGGGAGAGCCGACGTGGAGGCAGAAGCCGAGGTCCGGCTTGTCGTAACCCATCCCGAGCGCAGAGGTGGCAACGACGGCCTTCAGGCGGTTGGCCTTCAGCGCATCCTCGACCTGTTCCCGTTCCCGGGTCTCCAGCTTTCCCGAGTAGGGGGCGACGCGATGACCACGGGACGAGAGGAAGCCGGCGAGGCGGGTGGTGTCGGCCACCGTCGGCACATAGACGATCCCTGAACCCGGGAGCAGTCCGAGGGCGCCGTCCACCCAGGCGTACCGCTCGAGGGGACCCAGACCACCGATGACCGAGAGCCGGAGAGACGTACGGGAAAGGCTCCCCCGGAGCACCACGGTCGAGGGGCCGAACTGCTGCGCCACATCTTCGGTCACCCGGTCATTGGCCGTCGCCGTGGTGGCGAGCACGGGTGTGGCCGATGAAGCGGTGAGCACCTTGGACAGCCGCTGGTAGTCGGGTCGGAAGTCGAAGCCCCAGTCCGAGATGCAGTGGGCCTCGTCGATGACGATGAGACCCACCTGCCCGATGAGCGGACCGATCCGGTGGGCAAAGGTCGGATTGGCAAGTCGTTCCGGCGAGATGAGCAGCACGTCGATCCGGCCCGACTCCATCTCCTCCATCAGCCGTTCCCAGTCGTCGATGTTGGTGGAGTTGATGGTTGCCGCGTTGAGGCCGGCGCGCCCAGCTGCGTCGACCTGGTCCCGCATCAGCGCCAGAAGGGGTGAGACGACGACACTCGGTCCGCCACCCAGCGAGCGGATGGCGGATGTCGCCGCCCAGTAGACCGCCGACTTGCCCCACCCGGTGGCCTGGACGACCAGCACCCGGGACCGGTCCACGACCAGGGCATGGACGGCACGGCGCTGGTCCTCTCGGGGCTGCGCCTCCTCCCCCGCCAACGAGCGCAACACCGAGCCCAGGTGCCGATCGGCCACTTCTTCCCGCTCGCGTCGGGACAGTCCGGCCGGCTGCGGAGTTGCACCGTCGACCATGACCACCCTCTCCCTTTGACCGATGGAACCCGGCGGTGCGCCGCCGGGATGACCGAACCAGGGTAGGGGGCGGACGTGACAGATCGGAACCGATCCGTGCCTGATCTCGACCCGACGGTAGTCGTCTGCAACGTTTCCCCCTTCCCGAGCGTCTGAATTGGTGATGGGTACACTGAGCGGCATCGTCGACGCGGAGAGCCCGGACGGCCCGGGCACAGCCATCCGGCCCGCAGCGGGAGCACCGACGTCACCGAGCCCGTCCAAGGTGCCCGAACTGCAGGAACTGCCCGACTCACCGGTCGCCCCCGATGTCCGGGACCGGACCACCGGTGTCAGCTTCGGCGAGTTCTATGCGGACCACTTCACCGAACTGGTCCGCCTGGCCACCCTGCTGAGCGGAAGCGCCGATGCCGCACCCGACCTGGTGCAGGACTGCTTCGTCCGGCTCCACGGCCGGTGGACAGACGTACGGGAGCCCCTCCCCTACGTGCGCCGGAGCATCGTCCACGCCTGCGCCTCCCATCACCGCGGCATCGCCCGCGCTCGCCGCCAGCCCACTCCCGAGGTCCGGGACACGGTGCTCGGTGCCGACGAGATGGAGGACGCCTTGGCCAAACTCCCGACCCGACAGCGCTCGGCGGTGGTGCTCCGCTACTACGGAGATCTTCCCGATGCCGACATCGCCCGGGCCCTGCGCTGTCGCCCCGCCACCGTCCGCTCCCTCATCCACCGAGCCCTGGCCGACCTGAGAAGGACCATCGAACGATGACTGACGACATTGAGAGCCGCCTCCGTGACCATCTCGCCGATCAGGCGGCCCGGGTCCAGGCGGAACCTGATCCCTCCATCTTCGTCGACCATGCCGCCGGTGGGCGCCGACGACGGGGCGTGCTGGCCGCCGGCGTGGCCGTTGCGACGGTGGTCGTAGCCGGCGCCGGCATTCTCACCGGGGTCAATCTGGTTGGGGCCACCTCGGCGGCCCGGCCCCAGGCTTCGACACCGGCCTCCGGGTCCAGACGAGCCGGAGCCGATCTCGCCCCCACCGGGTCCGGAGCTTCACCGTCCATCGTCCTCCAGTCGCCCTACACCTTGCTCTTCACCCGGACGAGCTCATCGGGCGTGACCATCCGGGCCTACACGGCTGGGTCCACGCCACCCGGCGGATGCAGCTCGCCGGTGTCGTGCCCTCCCACGACCACCCCGGCCACCATCCCGGAATGTGCGACCGGTACGGAATGCGCTGATCCGATCGTGGTACCGCACACGACCGGGAGTACCCCCGGGACGGCCAGCGCCTCGGGGTCCACGGGCGGATCGTCATCGCCGAACGCCATCACCGTGGTACCGGTGTCGCCTCCCGACCAACCGGTGGGTTCGGGTAGTACCGGACCCGGCACATCCGGGTCCGGGAGCACGACCCTCGTCCCACCGACGACCACGCCCAGCTGTGAGCCGCTGGTGGTCGAGCTGTCGACCGACAGGGCCGTGGGGACCGGATCGGTGTCGCTGCCCTCAACGTCGGCACCCTCAGCGACCACGGTTGAGGTCCTGGGCACCGGCTCCTTCGGCACCGCCGAGGGTGGCCCGGTGGGTTGGGTGGCCGTCTGGGTGGGCAGTGGGGTGGCGTCGGTACAGCTCAGCACGGGGGCCGCCAGTGCCGACACCATGGCGCCCGTCGGTGGCGTGGCCGTGCTGGTGGACTCGGGGAATGCCGGGCTGGCCGGCGCCTCGGTGGTCGGCCTCGACCAGACCGGAGCGACGGTGGGAACCGCCCCCATCGGTCAGACGGCCACGCCCGACAGTGCCAGTGGATGCCCGGTTCCCGTCAGCACGCCCCCGGTCACACCCACCACAACGACGACGCCCACCACGACGACGCCCACAACAACAACGACGACGGCGCCTGCGGATCCTGCTCCTACGACCACGCCCACCACGACGACGAACGGTGGTCCGGTGACCCTGCCCACGGACCGGCAGGTGCCGACGTCCGTCGGCTGAACGATCGGTACAGGGGGTATCTAGATCGTCCCGGTTGTGCCCGTCCCGTCGAGCGACCGGTGGTTCCCGAGGGAGCTCCACCACGTTGCCTCCTGGCCTTCACGGTCGTCCCCCCGCCTGACCATCGAGAAATGACTGATGGTGCGCTGCCCGCCCTCGTGGTCCCGATAGAGAAGGTCGATCGAGACGGCACCGGACACGATGCCCGTCCGCATGGATTCGAAGATGCTCTCCGTGGGCTCCCGTAGCGCCCCCTGCCAGAACGCCACGTCGCCGGGTGGCACCCAAAGGGCCCGTGTCTGGGCCCGGAAGTCATCCGCTCCGGCCTGCTCGTCGGTGGCCAACGCCGTGGAGGCGTAGGGATACCACGACTCGATGACGGCCATACCCCGGCCCACATTGCGGATCAGCATGGCCAGATAGATCACACCGTCGATCTCCTCCACCACGGCCTGACCGCCCTCGAGGGTGACCCAGTGTTGATCGACGAACATCACCTTCTGGGGGGCATCCTCCAACCGGGAAGGGGCGAGGATCGGTCGGAGTCCGATCTGGAAGGACCGCTCGGCGATGCGTGCCGACCTGTTGCTGGAGCGCACTGCCGAGAAGGTGGCGGCAGCCAGCACGAGCGTGCCCGCGGCGGTGGCGAACGATGCGATGGTGGCCCAGTCCGTCATGTGGACAGACTAGGCAGCCGACCCGACACGACCTGGCGCTCTCGGTGCATCCCCGTCAGGTGTCGGGGCCCCTAGGTTGTGGGGCGGCGGCAAGGAGAGGAGATGGCATGACGGTTCCCTACACCAAGGGACTGCACGAGGTGGCCGACGGCGTCCACGCCTATCTCCAGCCCGATGGAGGTTGGGGTTGGAGCAACGCGGGGTTGATCGGAGGGGACGGGGCCTCCGTCCTGGTCGACACCCTCTTCGACCTCCGGCTCACCGGCGAGATGCTCACGAGGATGGAACCGATCACGTCGACCCGGCCGATCACGACCGTGGTCAACACCCACGCCAACGGGGACCACTGTTTCGGCAACGAGCTGGTGGCCGGACCGGGGGTGGAGATCGTGGCCTCCGCCGCGGCGGCGGCCGAGATGGACGAGACCCCACCGGAGTCCCTGGCCGCCCTGGTGGACGGCATCGACCAGATGCCCGATCCGATGGCCGACTTCATCCGACAGAGGCTCGGCTCGTTCGAGTTCGGGGGCATCACGTCCACGCCTCCTACCCGGACGTTCTCCGGAGTGGACCGGTTTGAGGTGGGCGGGCGCACCGTCGAACTGATCGAGGTCGGCCCGGCCCATACCGCCGGGGATGTCCTGGCCTGGCTGCCCGACGACCGCGTGGTATTCACCGGTGACATCCTGTTCATCGAGGGCACCCCGATCCTCTGGGCGGGACCGGTGGCCAACTGGATCGAGGCGTGCGACCGCATCATCGAACTCCAGGCGGCAGTCATTGTCCCCGGCCACGGTCCGCTCACCGATGTCGACGGCGTCCGAGCCGTCAGCGAGTACCTCCGCACCGTCGAGGAGGGCACCCGTGCCCGTCACGGCGCGGGAATGACCCCAGTGGAGGCCGTCCTCGATCTCCACACCGAGCTTGACGACACACCCTTTGGAACGTGGGGGGACCGTGAGCGGCTGGTCATCAACGTGGAGACCATATGGGCGACCCTCGAGCCCGGGTACGCCAAACCCTCGATCATGAAGTTATTCGGCCGGATGGCCCGCCTGGCCGGGACCTCGGACCGGTGAACGTCACGTCGGAGGGTGGCCGGGTACTCGGGTGCCTGGTCGAGAAGGCACTCACGACGCCCCAGCAGTACCCCCTGACCCTCAACGCGCTGACGTCGGCGTGCAGCCAGTCCACCAACCGCGACCCCGTCATGACGATGGACGAGACGGCGGTCGAGCGGGCCCTGCAGGATCTCAAGGGGCTCCACCTGGTCCGGTTCGTGTTGCCGTCCCACGGCAGGTCGGTCACGCGTTTCCGCCACGTGATGGACGAAGCGTACGGCCTCGACCGTTCTCGGGTGGCGCTGCTGGCCGTCCTGCTGCTGCGGGGCCCGCAGACCCCCGGGGAGCTCCGCTCCCGCACCGGTCGGATGGCCGAGTTCGACTCGTTAGCGGCCGTCCAGGGCGAGCTCGAGGTCCTGGCGAACCAGCCAGAACCTCTCGTCCGCCTCCTCCCCCGGCAGCCGGGTCAGAAAGAGGACCGGTGGCAGCAGCTGGTGGCCGGCGAGTCCGCGGACATCGGGGTGCCGCCCGTGGAATCGAACGGTGGAACACCCCATTCGCCGCCGGTGCCTCCGGCGGGTGAAGATGCGGCAGTGTCCGGGACCGGGTCCGACCCGGGCGCCCTGGAGCAGCGCATCGGTGCCCTGGAGCGCGACCTGACGGCGGTGAGGAGCGAGCTCAGCGAGGTCAGCTCCTCGCTGGACGCCCTGCGCCAGAGCCTCGGGGAGTAGCGCACCGGGGAGTGGAGGCGCGGGGGCCGAGGTCGGGCGCCTACGTCGTGAGCACCCGGAGGTCGCCCAGCAACCCCAGCGACGACTCGGCCCGCTCGGGGTCCTCACGGGCCAGGCCCATCAGCAGGGCTTCCAGCAGCACCATCGTCGGTGCATGGCTGGCGAACAGGCCGGGAACACCCCGCCGACATACCAGGGTCTCGGTCACGCGGTCACCAAGTTCGCCCTCCAAGACGTCAGTGATCAGCACCACAGGAATCTCGAGTTCGGCGGCACGCCGCAGCAGCGCGTCGGCGTGACGATGCAGGCGACCGTAGGTGAGCACGACGACGGCACTGTCTGGCACCAGCTCCAACAGATCGTCGGCGGCGGAGGGGCCCGACCGGGTGAGGGCGACCGAAGGCCGACCCAGCCGGCGGGACAACACCGAGGCGTAGTCGGCCAGCGGAGCCGACGGTCCGATGCCGCTCCACACCAGCCGGTCGGCACGGTCGAGTATCTCGACGGCATGGTCGAATCGGGGCCCAGTGGCCTGTCGCACAAGCGCGTCCAGTGAAGCGACGAGGGAGTCGACGGCGTTGATCACCGGGTCGTCATCGGCCCGGGCCAGTGACCGGTGCAACCGTTCGGCCAGGGTCACGTCCTCGACCTGGGCGGCGAGAGCCCGTCGCAACTCGGGCAGACCGCTGTAGCCCAGCGCCTGAGCCGTCCGGACCACGGTGGCGTCGCTCAAGCCCAGTTCGCCGGCGATGGCGGATGCCGACTCGACCATGGCCGACCGCCCCGATCCCACCAGATAGTCCGCCACCCGGCGCTGGGCCGGGCTGAGCACCCCGACCGAGCGGGTCACCCGTTGGGCGACGGACTCCTGTAGCAAATGCTGCTCAGTTGCCCCAGTCATGTAGCAAACATTACAGTATCGGTCGGCCCATCACGAGGAGGTGATTCCGCTGCACGTCGTGCTGTTGGTACTGAGCACCTTCCTCGCCTCGACCGTGGAGATGGTCGAGGCGCTCACCATCGTTCTGGCCGTCGGGGTTACTCGCGGCTGGCGCCCCGTCGTCCTCGGCGCGGCAGGGGCCTTCGTGGCCCTCGGGGGCCTCGTGGCTCTCCTCGGTCCGGCCGTGGACCGCATCCCCCTCAACTCACTGCGACTGGTGGTGGGCGGTCTGCTCTTGGTCTTCGGTCTCCAGTGGCTGCGCAAGGCCGTGCTCCGCGCCGGCGGGCTGAAGGCCCTCCACGACGAGGACGCCATCTACAACGAGGAGCTCCAGCGCCTGCAGGCGGCGGGCGGTGGACAAGGGAGTGTGGACTGGTACGGGGTGACCGTGGCTTTCAAGGGGGTCTTCCTCGAAGGGCTCGAGGTGGTGTTCATCGTGGTGACGTTCGGCTCCACCCAGGGCCACACCGGGGCGGCCGCTCTGGCCGCGGTGGCGGCCCTGGTGGTCGTGGCCGCCGCCGGCGTCGCCGTCCACCGCCCGCTGACCAGGGTGCCCGAGAACACCCTGAAGTTCATGGTGGGGGTGATGCTGACCTCGTTCGGGCTGTTCTGGTCGGCCGAGGGGGCCGGGGCGCACTGGCCCGGCGACGACCTGTTCATCCTGGTCCTGGTGGCGTTGACCGCGGCGGTGGCCTATTCGATGGTGGCGGCGTTGCGGGCCTCGGACGAATCACGACCACGGGCCCTCGGCTGATGCGATCACTGAAACGCTTCGGGCTCTTCTGGGTCGACTTCATCGTGGGAGACGACTGGACCCTGGCCGTGGTCGTGGTCGTCGCCTTGGCCGCCACCTGGGCACTGACCCGCGCCGGCTTCCCCGGATGGCTCTTTCTGGTGATCGCCATCATGGCCGCATTGGTGACGTCGGTCGGCCGGGCTCGCCGCGCGGCCCAGCGGAGGAACTCCCCCTAGAGCCGGACCGAGGGCTGGGTGTCGCCTACCCGCCGGCAACCGTCCACACCCGTCGCGGCCCGGGGAGTCCCTTGAGCGTGCGGGTCCCCCGATCGGCGAAGGTGATGCCCGACCCCTCCACCAGGTCGACGATGGCGTTGGACACCACCACCTCGTCGGCCCCGGCGTCGGTGGCCAGGCGTGCCGTAACGTGTACGGCGATGCCGCTGACGTCATCGCCACGTCGTTCGATCTCGCCCACATGCACGCCGGCTCGCATCCGGATGCCAAGGCGACCGGCACCGTCACGGAGCGACAGGGCGCACCGGATGGCCCGGGTCGGACCGTCGAAGGTGGCGAAGAGCCCGTCACCGGTGTCCTTCACCAAGTGACCGCCGAAACGTTCCAGCTGCCGGCGCACCAGCGCATCATGATCACGGAGCACCTGGGTCCATCGTCGGTCTCCCATGCGGGCCGCGGTGGTGGTCGAGTCGACGATGTCGGTGATCAGCATGGTGGCCAACACCCGGTCCCGTCCGGGTTGGTAGTGGTCCCCGGTGACGAACTCCTGAATGGCGTCGACGAGCATGTCGATGTCACCGACGAATGGCACCACGTCATCACCGGGAAGGGAGGCGAAGCGGGCACCCGGGATATGTTCGGCGATATAGCGACCATGCTCCACGCTGGGAGCCAACGAGTCCTGGCTGTGCAGGACCAGGGTGGGCGCCGTAATGCGGGGAAGCAGACTGCGGATGTCGACCTCCATCATCCGCGTCTGCAAGAGCGCTGCGGTGGCCGGTGCCGCTCCCCGTCTGGACGCCCGTGACCACCACCGTTGGAAATCGGGGTCCGCCGCGGCACTGGGAGCGAAAAGGCGCAGATCGCTGAGATCCGCGTTGCCATCACTGTCGTCATCGGGATCCAGTCCCGAGCGGAACTCCTCCATCAGGTCGTGGGGGATGCCGATGGGATAGTCGGCTGCCTCGAGATACCGGGCCGAGCCGTTGACCACGATCAGCGATGCCGTCCGCTCGGGATGGAGGGCGCCGACCATGAGTGCGAGGATCGCCGAGCTGGCCGCCCCCAGCACGACGGCCCGTGCGGAGTCCACCGAGTCCAACACCACCAGCGCATCATCGACCCAGGCCTCGAACGTGAGCTCCTCGAGATCGGCTGGTGTGTCGGACAAGCCGATACCGGTGGGGTCGAACCGGATCACCCGACCGAAGGTCGCCAGCCGCTCCGTGTAGCGGCGCCAACCGGGCTCCTCACCGCTCTCGTCGATGGACATGTAGGTACCGGTCCCGACATCGAGGATGTCGACCTCCCCGTCGCCCCAGACCTGGTAGCCGATGTGCAGTCCCCCCCTCCGGGCGTAGTGGGTCTCGGGCGTCTCCATCGATGGTCAGTCTGTCGTATGCGGCTGTCGACGGCATCCCCTGGCCGGCTCTATGGCCTCCTCCGGCTCCACGGACTCCTCCGGTCCCCCCGGCCCGGCCGGTCTCAGCCCCCGACCGGCCAGCATCGGAAGCGCCGGTATCGGGGACGGGTACGGTGCCCGTGCGGTGTCAGCTCACCCGTGCCGAGGCGACCACCGCGCCGGTGTGGTCGATCACGCTCACCGAACGGACCGCCGAGGCGGCGACCGGAAGCCGGACAGACCACGATCCGTAGCCGTAGGAGAGGTCGAACTGACCGAGATCATGACGTGCTCCGTTGTCGAGGGTGATCGAACAGGTGACGACACCCGACATCGGCGCATCGTGCAGGTCCATGACCAGCCACCCCTGGTGGCCTTTCGAGACCAGCAGCACGGTTCCCTGCGTCCCGACGGACGAACGGAGCGGCGCCGTGCGGACGGCCGAGGCGGGCACCTTGGCGTTCGACGACGAGACCACGGATCCCAACCCGGCGCCCAGAGCCAACAGCACGACCACGGCAGCCACCGTCGCCACCCGCCGGAGGAGCGGTCCACGGGAGACCGCCGGCGCGGCACGGATCAGGTCCAAGGTGCGGTCGGCGAACCCCGCAGGTGGGTCGGCATCGGGGATGAGTGTGGTCAACGCGTCAGCGGTGGCCGACAGTTCCTCCATTTCGGCGATGCATCGGGGGCACTGCTCTAGGTGGGCCAGCACTCGGGCCCGATCCAGTCCGGTCAGGGACCCAACGGCCAACGACGCCAGGTCGTCGTGGAAGGGCGCGCACTCGGGTCCATGGGTGGTGGACTCCATCTAGACGCCCTCCCCACCGAGGGTCTCGCGCACCTTGGCGAGTCCGAGACGGATCCGGCTCTTGGCCGTGCCCACAGGGATGGCCTCGGCCGCGGCGATCTCGGTGGCACTTTGGCCGTAGAGGGCCGAGCGCAGGAGGGCGCGGCGCTGATCGACCGGCACGGCACGGAGTGCGGCCCGCACGCGATCGACGGCCACGACGTGCTCCGCGTGGGACTCCGGTGTCGGCCCGTCCGTGACCGACTCCCGCCAGAGCGCATCATCGGGATCGACGGGCATGGCACGCCGGAGCCGCAGGGCGTCGATGGCCAGGTTGCGGGTGATGGTCGAGAGCCACGACGTTGCCGCCGCTCGCCGCGGGTCGAAGACGGCGGCATGCCGCCACGCCCGGAGGAACGCCTCCTGGGCCACATCCTCGGCCGTGGCGCGATCGGCAGTGATGGCGAGGGCGATGCCGAAGACCCGGCCTTGGTGCCGATGCACGAAGGCCGCCGCGGCACGGTCGTCGCCGGCTGCCATCCCGGCCACGAGCGCCTCATCCGAGGTTCCCCGGCCGTCGTTCCGCAGGGACGGGCGGCGGAACCGTCGATCGTGAGGCACGAGTTCCATCTCGGTCAAGCATGGCGTCATCGGGCCGGCGGCGCTCATCACGGGGTGCGCCACGGACCGAGGCGGTCCCGGAGCACGACGTCCAGCGAGAAGCGACCGGTGCCCATGATGACGATGACCGTGGCCAGGGCGATCAGGGCCACGTTGATCTCATAACCGGATCCGGAGGCATTGGAGACGATCCCGTTGTGCCAGGTCACCGTGACCATGGCGATGACCATGTCCCCCACCAGGCCGGCCGCGGCCAGCCGGCCCAGAATGCCCACACCCACAGCCAGGCCACCGAAGAACTCGATGATGCCGCTCAGCACGGCGAAGAAGGTCCCCGGATGAAGGTGGGCCACGGTGGCGAAGAAGACGGCGTGGCCGTGGATCCCCGGTTGGCCGAAGGCGCCGAAGAGGGTGCCGGCCCCGTGGTAGATGAAGATCCAGGCCAGGCCGATCCGGACCACGAGCAGCGCGACGTCACGGGCCAGCGGAGCCTCCTTGACCGACCTGATCTGTTCGTTGGCCCGACGGGCACTCGTCACGAGACCGGTCACGACAGGCCCTCCATCGACGTGCGTCTGCGGAAGGGCTGGAGTAGTTGCGCGCTGAACACGCGCAGGGCACGGTTGTCCAGCCCACCCTGCTCGATGGGAACGGGGCGCCCGACGATGCCGGTGGCGATGGGTGGCCCCGCGGCGGGGAAGAGAGCATGGCGGGCCAACTGGTCCCAGCACACGAGAACGAAGCCGAAGTTGACCGTGCCACGGCCGTCGATGGCGCGGCAGGCGTGGTGGAGCCGGTGGTAGGCCGGACTCACGAAGACACGGCCAAGGACACCGAACCGCCACGGTAGGTTGGCGTGGGGCAAGGCAACGAGACAGCCGTAGATGACCAGAGCCGCGGCCGGCACGCTGCCACTGGCTCCGAGGACGAGTGCCGGGAGGAGGGCACCCAGATAGGTGGCATGGACGAGCGGATGGGTCCGGAAGGTGGTGAACACGCTCATCTCCTCCTGGGAGTGGTGGAGGGCGTGGAGTCTCCACAGGGACACCGACCGGTGGTTGGCCACATGGGCCACCCAGTTCATGGCATCGATCCCGACGAGGATCGCCCCGACCACGACGACCCGGGGAACCGGTGAGAGCCGACCCACCAGCAGGAACCGGGCGTGTCTTCCCACCTCCACGGCAAAGCCCGTCTCGACCAGGGTGAGCGCTGGCACCACCACCACGGCGAAGAGAACCAGGTAGCCGGCATCGACCAGATGGGCCCGGGCCAGCGCGGGCCGTGGGACGGCGGGCCATAACCGTTCGGCCAGGAACAACACCGCCACTACCACGATGAGGGCAGGGCCCACGGTCCGCCCCTGGGCCGTGGTCAGGGCAGCGGTGAGGTCGCCGGCCCCGACGAGCGTGGTCGTCCCCACCACGCCCAGCCAGACCACGCCGGCGGTCACGGCAAGGACTCCGAGCCAGCCGGCGGCGCGGGCCGTCCCACCCGGTGTCGCGGGCAGCGGTTCCGGGTGGGTCGGGCTCCCGTACGAGGGGGTGGCAGCGGGCAGGGTGACGGTCAAGGGATCAGTACGCCGCCCCTGAACCGGCCACGGTGGTCGGCGCCGTGCCGCCCCCCGACGACGTCGATGCCGTCGGCGTGGCGGTGGGATGGGCGGGGTTCACCACCCACCACTGGCCCCAGGTGTCCTTGACGTTTCCGGTGACCTGCCCGGCCTTGTGGTCGCCGACGAATCGGTACAGGGGTACGCCCTTGTAGGTGACCTGGCGGGTCCCGTTCGACCGCTTGATGGAGCCCAGACCGCTGACCCCCTTGCCCACCGGGCTGCTCTGGCCCGGGGCGAGCACGACCGGTGGCCAGATCGTGGCGCACGTCCCCGAGCAGACACTCTTGTTCTTGGGGTCCCGGGTCAGGCGGTAGACGGTGACGCCGGAGCCGAGGGTGAGGATCGTGCCCCAGGTCTTGTTGTGGGTGGTGGTGACCGTCGTCTTGGTGGCGGCGGCGCCGGCGGCCCCCGGCAGCACGAGGGTCCCCGCCAGGGTCACCACACCGACCAGTGCCGTGACGACCGCGGCGACGCGGCATCGTGACCTCCCCGGGCTGGCTGTCCGCTCCGTCGGTTGTTCGTGCATGGTTCTCCTGTTCCACTGCTGTCGGGATCCTGTCCCTCCCCAGCAGTACGGCCGAGCACCCGCATCGGATCACCGGTCCTCGCCGGGGATCCCCGGTGTCGCCGCACGGCCTCGACGGAAGGTCGGTGCGGGCGTGATGTAAGACTGCGGCGATGCTGTCGCCCGGGCGATCCGACGGTGGGCCGGATGCCCCGGCGGGCTGGTCCGCCGGCGAGGTGCGCGGCTTCGTGGCCCTTCTGGTGGTCCTGCAGGTACTCCAGGGAGCGTTCGACCGGGTGCCCGCCGGGAATGTGCAGTTCACCGAGTCGTACTACCTGGTGACCTACCACCACGGCTTCATCCGTCGTGGGCTGCTGGGCGAGGTCCTACGCCTGCTCTTCGGTGTGCCCACCCGCGGTGAGGTGGACGTCACCGCCGACCTCGTCGTGGCCCTGGCCGTGGGGGCGGTGCTGGTCACGGCGGAGCTGTTGATCCGACGGGGGACGGCCAGTTCCTATGCCATGGCCATCCTGGTCGTGGCCACACCCTTCTCCATCGACTTCTTCATCGTCGACCGCCGACCCGACCTCCTGGCCCTGGTGGTGTTGGTGGCGCTGGGTATCGTCCTCGTGCAGGTCGGCCGCAACCTGCTCCCGTGTCTGGTGGCCTTCGGATTGGGCTTCGGGGCCATGGTGCTGGTACACGAGGACGTGGTCCTGGTGCAGATCCCGTGGGCCGTCGTGTTGGTCACCGTGGCCACCCTCGGGGCCGAAGGTGTGGTGGTTGGAGGGGAGCGGCCCGGCCTGGCCCGGATCCTGGCCGCTCGACTGGGCGTCCTCGTCGTCCCGTCGGCGCTCGCCGTGGCCGCACTCCTGGCGTTCGGTCTGCCCAGCGCCGGCAGGGTGAGGGCCCTCGAATCCGACGTGGCCGGCTACCACTTCGTCGGCAATACGGTCTTCAGCTATCTGCCGGACTCCATCGCCACGGCCATGGGCCAGGTGGGGGCCATCCCCGACTCGGCCATGGTCCGCACCCTGGCCCTGGGACTCGTCCTGGTCGCCCTCCAGCTGGCGTGGATCGCCCGGTGGGTGCGTCCGGGTCTGGGGAGCCCGTTCGCCCGACGGGGGAACCGGGCCATGGGGGTCGCACTGGCCGTGCTGGTCCTGGGGGCCGCCGCGCTCCTCTTCGCCACCGGCTTCGACTGGCTCCGCTGGTTCGCCGACTGCGGGGCGTCGTGGCTGATCGTCCAGGCCTTCGCCACCCTGTTGGCTGACCCCGGCCCCGGCGGCCGAGTCGGAACTCCGACCGACACCACCGGGCAGGTACCACAGCCCCCCCAGGACATGCCCGGACCTGTCGATCTATCCCACTGGTTGCCGGTTCTGGCCGTCTACCTGGCCGCCGTCCCGCCGCTCGACGACCTCTTCATCACCAGCCAACTCGGCCACTTCCTCCTGTTCCTCTGAATTCCCGAGCGGGTCCGGCGGGGGCGAGGAGGACAGGCAGACGAGGTAGGGGCCCGCGGCCGGCGGTCCGGTCAGCACACCGGAGCAGGGACGCGACGGTCAGGCGGTGAGGGGATGAACGTCGGAGCGGTGCTCGACACCCTCGCGCACCATGGGGAGGAGTTCCTTGCCGAAGTCGATGGCGTCGGGTACGGGATCGAAGCCCTTCAGCAGCAAGGTGGTGCAGCCGAGGTCGTAGTAGCGCAGCATGGCCTCGGCCACCTGCTCGGCCGTGCCGACGAGGGCGGTGGAGTTGCCGGCCGCTCCCGTGAGGTTCGCCACCTTCATCCACAGGCGCTCGTCGTAGACCTCCCGCTCGGCCGACATGGCGATGAGGCGCTTCCGGCCCACCGAGGTCGTGGCCGAGGTGTCACGGTCGACGGACAACGTGGCATGGGCGCCGCCTCCGAGCCCCTGGTAGCGGTCCTGGTGGCCGGCCATGCGCTGCTTGGCCAACTCGATCCGCTCCGCCGTCTTGTCGGCGATCCACTCCGCCTTCTCCCAGGCCTCGTCCTCGGTGTCGGCGATGATGGGACGGAGCGAGATGCTGAACCGGAGATGGCGGCCGACCTGATTGGCCACGTTCACGATGGAGCTCATCCGCTCAGCCACCGCGGCCCGTGGCTCGCCCCAGAACGCGTAGACGTCAGCCTGGGCTGCGCCCACCTCGATGGCCGCGGGCGAGGCGCCGGCGAAGTAGAGCGGGATACCTCCGGGGGTCACCGGCTTGACCGAGGTGAAGGCCCCCTCATAGCGGAAGAACTCCCCGGTGTAGTCGAAGGGTGAGTCCTCCTCCCACATGCGCCGCACGAGGGCCATGACCTCCCCGGTCCTGCGGTAGCGGGCGTCATGGGCCACAAAATCGCCCTCCCGCCGCTGGTCGGCCTCGTCGCCGCCGGTGATGAAGTGGATGCCGATCCGTCCGCCGCCGGTCAGGTGGTCGAGTGTGGCCGCCTTCCGGGCCAGCAGCGCCGGCTGCACGAACCCGGGACGGTGGGCCACCAGGACCTTCAGGTGGTCGGTGTGATAAAGGACCGATGAGGCCACCGCCCAGCCCTCGGGACCGACGGCACCGTAGCCCACCAGCACGCGGTCGAACCCGGCATCCTCGTGGGCACGGGAGATCGCCACCAGATACTCGGGGTCGATGACCGGGCCGTCCATCCAGTCCACCACAGGTCCATCCACCAAGGGGCCTTTGATCTCCGAGGCATCCCTGGTGCCCACCATCCCGATGATCTCTATGGGCATGCCGACGTGTCCCTTTCTGACGGCCGCGGCGGGATGGTCTACCACCGTCCCGGCCGCTCTGGCTCCTGACGGGCACAGGCCTGGCCCGGTACGGACATCCGCGGGCTGCTGAGGCCTCGGATGGTTCGCCGGGGCGGGTCGCCCGTTAGCTCTATCGTCACAAGCCGGCCCCCTCCTTTAGGAAGTGCACCGGTGTTGCCGATACCGGTAGATGGTCGTATCCCATGTCGACGCGCCGGCGGACGGTGGCCTGCAGAGAGCCGACGACGGTTCCGTCAGGCCCAGATGGACATGTGCCCTGGTCAACAACATGCCCGACGGGGCATTCGCCCAGACCGAGCGGCAGTTCCTGGACCTCCTCGATGTCGCCTCGGGCGACCAAGATCTCGATGTCCGGCTCTACGCTATGCCGGGAATCCCCCGGGGTGAGGCCACCGCCCTCCGTATCGCCGAGCGCTACCAGCTGATGGCCGATCTCTACGAAAACCCACCCCAACTGGTGATCGTGACCGGGGCCAACCCGATCGAACCCCATCTCGAGGACGAGCCCGTCTGGAACGACCTCACCGGCCTCCTCACCTGGGCCAGCCGGTCCGTGCCGTCGATGCTGCTGTCGTGCCTGTCGGCCCACGCCGCGCTGACGGTCTTCGACGGCCTCGAACGCGAGGCGCTGCCGTCCAAATGCACCGGCGTCTTCGCCCAGCAGGTTGCTCCGGGAACCCCGATGACGACGGGCCTGGAACGGACCGTCGTCCTCCCCCACTCGAGAGTGAACACCGTGTCGACCGACCGGGTCCGCGCCGCGGGCTACGGCATCCCCGTGGAGTCCGAGGAGATCGGGTGGAGCGTGGCGACCAAACAGGTCGATCGCTGCTCGGTGGTCCTGGTACAGGCCCACCCGGAGTACGGCCCGACCAGCCTGCTGCGTGAGTACCACCGGGATGTCCGGCGCTTCGTACGTCACGAGCGCGACGACCTCCCCGTCCTGCCCCACCGCTGCTCCGCACCCGAAGACCGAGGCCGCCTGGAGGAGCTCCAGCGACGGATCACCGGCGCCGATCGCCACCCCGACCTGGTCGAGTCGTTTCCCTTCGCCGAAGTCGAAGCCCGGGCCCCGTGGGAGTGGCGGACGGTGGCCACCCGCCTGTACGCCAATCTGCTGGCCGACGTGCCGGCGGGGAGACGCTGAGCCGTGCGCGACGAGACCATCGCCATCCACGCCGGATACGACCCGGACAGTACCCGGGCCGTGGCCGTGCCCATCTACCAGACGGTGGCCCACGACTTCATCGATGCCGAGCACGCCGGAGCCGTTCTCGACCTCGAGGTGCCGGGGTTCCACTACAACCGGATCAACAACCCCACCAACGACGTCCTCGAGAAGCGCATCGCCGCCCTGGAGGGGGGGACGGCGGCTCTGGTGGTCTCGTCAGGTATGGCCGCGGTCAGCTACGCCGTCCTCACCGTGGCCACGGCGGGCTCCAACTTCGTGGTGGCCCCGCAACTCTACGGCGCGACCTTCACCTACTTCGCACACGTGCTGCCCACCCTGGGGATCGAGGTCAGGTTCGCCGCCGACGACCGGGCCGAGTCGATGGCACCCCTCATCGACGACAAGACCTGTGCCATCTTCTGCGAGACCATCGGCAACCCGGCGGGTAACGTCGTCGACCTCGAAGCCGTGGCCGCCGTGGCCCACGCGGCCGGGGTCCCGCTCATCGTCGACAACACGGTGGCCACGCCGCTCATGCTGAAACCGATCAGTTATGGCGCCGATGTCGTCGTCCACTCCCTGACCAAATTCGTCGGGGGTCACGGGACCACACTGGGAGGCGCCATCGTCGACGGTGGAACCTTCCCCTGGACCGAGCACGCCGAGCGGTTCCCCCTCTTCAACCAGCCCGAGCCCGCCTTTCACGATGTCGTCTTCGCCCGCGACTTCCCGGAGCGTCCGTTCACGGTCCGGGCCCGTTCGGTGCAGTTGCGGAACACGGGTGCGACCCTGTCGCCCCTGGCCGCCTTCCAGCTGTTGCAGGGGCTCGAGACCATGTCTGTCCGCCTCGACCGCCATGAGTACAACGCCCGGGCCGTGGCCGACTACCTGGCCGCCGACCCCAGGGTGGAGTGGGTCAGCTTCGTGGGCTTTCCCGACCACCCGTACTACGACCTGGCCCAGCGCTATCTCAAGGGTCGCGTCCCGTCCATCATCACCTTCGGCGCCGTCGGTGGCTACCAGGCCGGACTGGCGTTCTTCGACGCGCTCCAGCTGTTCAAGCGGCTCCTCAACCTCGGGGACGCCAAGTCGCTGGCCATCCACCCCGCCTCGACCACCCACCGCCAGCTGAGCGACGAGGAGCGGGAGGCCGCCGGCATCCGGCCGGAGACCATTCGGCTGTCCATCGGCCTCGAGCACATCGACGACCTCATCGAGGACCTCGACCAGGCACTGGCCCGGGCCACAGCCTGAACTCCGGAACCGGCTCGCGCTGCGGACGAGATCCGGAGCACCCGGACCGGCCAGCTGCGACCGGTGACCACCGATTCAGACGATGATGGCGTCAACGCACTCCCGGGCGTCGAGGACCGCCCGGATCCGGCTGCGGGGAGACGGGATGTAGTGGGTGAAGTAACGGGTTCCCTCGGTGAGCACCCCGAGCACTGAAAGGTGGGGCTGGACCCGCCCACAGGCGTCGAACGGGTGGAAGTCCTGGCTGACGGCAACGCTGCCGACCGTAGTGTCGCCGTAGGTCATCTGGGCCAACCGCCCCTCGGCGTACAGCCGGCTGAGCAGCGGGGAACTCGAGCGGGCCAGGGAGGGCAGGTCGAGGTGGCCGCGCACCACGCCGTTGACGGTGACGGTCGTCTCCTCGGTGAGCTCGGTGGACCGCAGGGTGATCCGGCCGTCGGGCTCCGCGGTGAGCACGGGATTCGGACCGAGAGGTGCACGGACCACACCGGCGTCCATCAGGGCCAGCAACTGCTGGGATCGGAGGGCCGGGGGTCCGGCCTCCATGCGGTTGATCCGGCCGCGGACGTTGGTCTGGAAGTCGAGGTACGACTCGAGGGTGAGACCGCCGAACTCGATGACCGAACGCAGTTGGTCGCGGAGGATGCGGAAGACCTCGAGAGCGGCCTTCACCGGACTGCCCCCGACGAAGAGGGCTTCTTCGAGGTCGGTCTCCACCATGTCGTACACCTGGGACTGGTAGTCCTCACCCGAGGCGTAGGTTCGCCCGGTCCCAGCGAACAGGTGGCTCTCCGGATCGAACTGGCCGTAGACGGGCTCGTAGCCCGCCACCACCGCGTCGAAGTCGCCTTCGCGTTGGGCACGGACCAGATTACGACGGACATCGTCCGACTCGTCGGCACCGCCCTTCAGGAGGGCGGCATGCGTGAGGTAGCGGGCCTGCATCTCGGCGAACAGCAGCGGCAGCAGGTCGCGGCGGAAGTCCACCTGGTGCCGCTCGGACGTGCCACCCGGATGGGTCAGGGCCGTGATGGCCTGTGGGGTGCACACCACAGGCCGGTAGCTGCCGTAGGGGTCCACACCGTTGGCCGACTTGGCGCAGTAGGGGATGCCCGAGCGCGAGTACAGATAGATGAGCGGCTCCTTCCCGCTCGGCACGTAGCGCAAGCGGTCACCCCGGTCCTCGAAGCTCCCGCCCCGGCCGATGGTCAGGGCAGTCAGCAGATCGAAGCCCACCAGTCCCATGCCGGCGACGGCCACAGGCTCGCCGGGGGGCACGGGCGTGTCGAAGTACTCGACCGGATACGGACGGAGGAGGCGGACGGCGGAATCGCCGGGGGCCATCTCCTCGTTCCAGGTGTGGCCGGAGGTGACCACGACGTGGTTGACGCACAGCGTGCGGCCGTTGTCGAGCAACACGGCCTCCCGTCCGCCGACCGAGGTGATATCAACCGCGGAGGCGTAGTGCCGCACCACCTCCATGTTGGGCGGAGCGTTGGTCACGAGGGACTCGTAGAACCAGACCAGGTACTCGCCCATGAGACGGCGGGGCAGATAGTCGGTGGCCAGGATCGGTCGTCCTTCGGTGGTGATCCGACACTCGTGGCCGACCCATTGATAGCCCCTCTGGACAGCCCATTCGAAGAGGCCGACCGCATTGTGGGGAGACTCCTCGCCGTCGGGGGACGCGTACAGAGACAATTGTCCACATGGATTATTGAGCACCAGATAGTCAGGTTGCCCCATGGCATAGACGCCCCCACCCAACGATCCGGGTTCGATCACATGGACCCGGACGGCGGTGTCAACCCGGCGGGACCGGGCCACAGCCCGCTCGAGGACACACATGCCCCAGGAGCCCAAACCCACGATGGCCAGGTCAATTGTGTCCGTGCGGACGGGATCCGCGTGCCAGTCAGCCGGTGGCGTGGACGACAGAGGACGCGACGAGATCATGTTACTGCTGCCCCTTCTTTACCATTGCAGTAATACATGCACACCGGCAGTTTCAGATGCTTACCGGTGCAACAACAACGCTAGATGCTGTGCTCGCGTTTGCACAAGACCCTGTCTAAAACACCAGCCCGCCGGTAGAATGTACTGATGCCCGGTCCGGCGCCTTTCATGAATGTCCATGCTGGTTCGCCCGTCAGAAAGGAACAGGAAACGATGGTCGACGCCTCCGACACATTGACGCTGGGTGCCCTCGAGGTGCACCGCCTGGGATTCGGGAGCATGCAGCTGACCGGTCCCGGCGTCTGGGGTCCCCCGATCGACCACGACGGCGCACTCGAGGTCCTGCGCCGGGCGTTGAGCCTCGGTGTCGACCTGATCGACACGGCCGACTCCTACGGTCCGGCCGTGGCCGAGGATCTCATCTTCGAGGCCCTCCACCCCTACCCCGAGGGCCTGACCATCGCCACCAAAGCGGGGTTCACCCGGCCCGGGCCCGATCAGTGGGAGCCGTGCGGTCGTCCCGACTACCTCGTGGCCCAGTGCGAAGGGAGCCTCCGCCGCCTGGGTGTCGACCACATCGACCTCTTCCAACTGCACCGCATCGACCCAGCCGTGGCCGCCGCCGATCAGTTCGGTGCCCTGAAGGAGTTGCGCGACGCCGGCAAGGTGACCGAGGTCGGGCTGTCCGAGGTCACCGTGGCCGACATCGAGGAAGCCCGGAAGATCGTTCCCGTGGTCAGTGTGCAGAACCAGTACAACATCGCCCAACGCCAGGCCGACGATGTCGTCGACTACTGCGAACACCATCGGATCGGGTTCATCCCCTGGTTCCCCTTGGGCAGCGGGAAGCTGTCCCGTGACGGTGGTCCCCTCGATACCGTGGCCCACGAGGTGGGGGCCACGGTCCCCCAGGTGTGCCTGGCCTGGTTGCTCCGTCGCTCCCCGATCATGCTGCCCATACCCGGTACGTCATCGGTCGCCCACCTCGAGGAGAACTGCGCGGCCGTCGGGGTCGCGCTCTCCGAGGAGCAGTACGACACCCTGGTCGAAGCCCGCAAGCCCCTGCGCCGGTGGGCGCTGGCCGGATGAGTTGAGCGTTCGATCCCGTGCCCTCTGACCTGGTCATCCGCAACGGAACACTGGTCGACGGCAGCGGTGGACCGCCGCGGCACGCCGACATCGGCATCACCGGGGACCGGATCGTCGAGGTCGGCGGCGACGTGACCCGGGGACGACGGGAGCTCGACGCCGAGGGCCTGCTGGTCACCCCGGGATTCGTCGATCCCCACACCCACTACGACGGCCAGGCGACCTGGGACCCCCTGCTCGCCCCCTCGTCCCACCACGGGGTGACCACGGTGGCCATGGGTAACTGTGGCGTGGGTTTCGCGCCGGTCGAGCCGGACAGGCACGACTGGCTCATCGCCACCATGGAAGGGGTCGAGGACATCCCGGGCACCGCGCTCCACGAAGGTCTGCAGTGGGACTGGGAGTCCTTTCCCGAATACCTCGACGCCCTCGAACGCCAACCGAGGACCATCGACGTGGGCACCCACGTCCCCCACGCCGCCCTTCGGGCCTTCGTGATGGGCGAGCGGGGTGCCGACGTGAACGAGCACCCCGACGAGGGTCAGCTCAAGGCCATGGCCGCGCTGCTGAGCCAGGGACTCGAGGCCGGCGCACTCGGCGTCTCCACGTCGCGCACCGACCGCCACCGCACGAGCACCGGGGACAACCTGGGCACGCTGCGGGCCCGCGAGCCCGAACTGTTGGCCCTGGCCTCCACCCTCCGAGCGCGCGGTGCGGGCGTGTTCCAATTCCTCAGCGACAGTTACCGGACCAACGACGAGGCCTTCGCCCAGTCCGAGTTCACCCTGGTGAAAGAGTTCGCCCGGGTCAGCCGGCGCCCGGTCAGCTACACGGTCCAACAGGACGTGGAGGCACCCGAGCGGTGGCGGGACCTGATGGCTCTGGCCGGGACGCTCCAGTCCGAGGGCCTGGACGTCAAAGCCCAGGTGGCGCCCCGACCCATCGGCGTCCTGCTCGGGTTGGAGGCATCGGCCAACGTCTTCACTCCGACCCGCGCCTACGGCAGGATTGCCGGTCTGCCCCTGGACGAGCGGGTGCGCGCACTGGCCGATCCTGAGCGTCGCCGGAAGATCCTGGACGGTCATGCCCAGCTGACTTCCGGCCCCGACGCCTTCGCCGGTTACGCCTTCTTCGGGCGCTTCGATGATATGTACGTGCTCGACGACCCGGTGGACTACAACTTCGACAGTGCGAGGTCGCTCGGGGCCATGGCCCGTCGCACCGGTGCCGACCCCCGCGAGCTGGCCTACGACGTCCAACTCCAGCGGGGCGGTCGCCAGCTCATCTACACACCGTTGTTCAACTTCGCCCACCGCAACCTTGAGGCGGTCCGCGACATGATCACCTCGCCGGTGGCCATGTTCGGGCTCTCGGACGCCGGGGCCCACTGCGGACAGATCTGTGACGGCAGCATGACCACCACCTACCTCTCCATGTGGGCGAGGGACTTCAAGGGCGCGAAGGGCCTGCCCGTGGAGTTCGTGGTCCACCAGCTGACCCGCCGCCCGGCGGCCCACTTCGGCTGGCTGGACCGGGGACTCGTGGCCCCGGGGATGCTCGCCGACCTCAACGTGATCGACTTGGCCGGCCTGGAGTGCGCCCCACCGGAGATCACCGCCGACCTCCCCGCCGGGGGGCGCCGCCTCCTGCAGGCGGCCCGGGGCTACCGCTGGACGGTGAAGCGGGGCGCCGTGACCTTCGAGGACGGCGTGCCCACCGGGGCACGGCCTGGGCTGCTCGTGCGCGGGTCCCAGCCCGCTCCGGACCGATGACGGCCACGCCGGGCTCCGACCTCGTCACGGCCGTCCTCGGGCAGGCCCGGAGCGGACCCGGCCATCCGGCGGTGAAGGATCTCGACCGGGAGCTCACCTACGAGGAGTTGGTCGACGAGGTCGGCCGACGCGCCGCCGGCCTCGAGGCCCGGGGCGTCGGGGAGGGCGACCGGGTGGCCCTGTACCTGCCCAACTCCGTCGACTTCGTAGTAGCGGCGCTGGCCACCATGTGGGTGGGCGCCCTGTTCGTACCCCTGGCCGTCACCGATCCCAACGCCCGCGTCGACGCCATCGTGGCCGACTGCTCTCCCGTGATCGTGGTGACGGAGGCTGCCACGAAGGGTGGCGAGGAACACGGCGCTACGAGTCCGGCGCCGGACGGGCCGCCGAGGGTGCCGTTCTCCGAGCTGGCGACCACAGGGGACACGGCACGGTCGCCCCGGGGAGGATCCCCCGAGCAACTGGCCTACGCCATCTACACGTCGGGGACGACGGGCTCGCCGAAGGGCGTGCTGATCAGCCGGGGCGCCTTCGCCGCCGCCGTGCGAGCTACCGCGGAGGCCCTCGGTCTCGACCGGGGCACCCGCACCTTGTGCGTCTCCCCCTTCCACTTCGACGGCTCGTTCGGCACCCTGTTCCCCACCCTCTTCGTCGGCGGTGCCGTGGTCCTGCGACCGCGTGAGTCGCTTCTCTTCCCCCGCACGTTCTTCCGGGCCGTCGAGCGGGAGGGCATCACCTACACCGGCTTCTCCCCCAGCTACCTGAAGCTGCTCCTGGCCAGTCCCCAACTCAGCGAGTTGGCTGCGGGCACTCTGGAGACCATCGCCCTAGGCGGTGAGGCGGCCAGCCTGGCCGACATCCGGGCCCTGTGGGCCGCCGCGCCGCGGATGCGCATCGTCAACCGCTACGGGCCGACCGAGACCACCATCGCCGTCACCCACATCGAGCTGACCCCGGAACTGGTTGCCGACGGGACGGTGCCCATCGGCATCCCCCACACCGGTGTGCACTTCTCCATCGTCGACGAGGTGGGTCGGATCGTCGACGAGGCGGACACGGTCGGTGAGCTGTACATCGGGGGGAACCAGCTGATGACGGGCTACTGGGGGGCGCCGGAGCTCACCGCCGACGTGCTGCGTACCGATGTCGTCCCGGGCGAGACGGTCTACCGCACCGGCGACCTGGTCTACCGGAACGGGCACGGCCACTACGTCTACGTGGAGCGGGCTGACCGGGTGATCAAGCGGTCCGGGGTGCGGATCTCCCTCGTGGAGCTGGCCGACGCCGTCCGGGAGCAGCCGGGCGTGACCGACGCCGCCTGTGTGGTCTTCGACCGGGAGGGTGAGGTGGGAATCGCCGCCTTCGTGGTGGCCGACCGTCCGCTCACCGTTCTCGAGCTCCGACAGGGCGCCGGTCGGCGGCTCCCCGACTCCATGCTCCCCGACCGGGTGGAGCTGGTCGACGAGCTCCCCCTCACGTCGGCGAGCAAGCTGGACGAACGCCAGCTCCTCCGCCGGGTCGGGTTGCTCCCGCCCGGCACCGGCACCGGCACCGGCAGCTCCGAGGGCACCGTATGGCGCTCGGCGTGACGCCATGGTTCGGACCGCCGCCCGGCACGGGCACCCCCGCCGTCTGATGTCCCGTTCGGCGCCACTGCGGGGGCGTGCCGGGCCCGACGCCCCTGTGAGCTGGTCGTCCCCCGGTCAAGATGGGGTCGGGCCGTGCCGACTGGTAAGACATGGATGACGGCACCGCGCAGGCCGGCCTACGGGTAGCCATCCTGACCGCCGTCCCCGAGGTCGCCGCCATGACCACCACCACGCTGGTCCGGTTGGGACACGAGCCAGTGGTCGTGGTGGGCGCCCGGCGCAGGAAGCCCACGCCGGGACTGACCTCGCTCAATGCCACATCGACGGTGCCCGGCACCGAGGTGGTCATCGCACCCGACAAGGCCGGCGTCGAACCGATCCTCCGCTCACTCCACCCCGACCTGGTGCTGTCCTGGGCGTTCCCGTGGCGGGTTCTTCCCGGTGCTCTCGCCGTACCCGACTACGGCTCGATCAATTACCACCCGTCCCTCCTCCCCCGCCACCGCGGCGCCAACCCGGTGGCCTGGACCATCCGGATGGGCGACAGCGACTACGGCGTCACGTGGCACCGGATGGAACCGGGATTCGACAGCGGACCGATCCTGTCCCAACGGGCCACCCCGGTCCTGGAGGACGACACCATCTACGACGTCATCCCCCGTCTCACCGTGCTCGGACTGCGGATGCTGCGCGACGTGATGGTACGGGTGCTCCGTCGGGAGCCGGGTGAACCCCAACCCACCGAGGGAGTCACCGAAGCCGGTCCGTTCGGAGACGACTACGCCGCGATCGACTGGTCCGGGACGGCTCAGGCGATCCACACCCAGGTGCGGGCCTGGACGTTCACTCCCGGCACCCACTCGGTGATCGGCCCGATCGGTGAGGTGGAGGGCCGCCGGGTACGGGTTGTGCGCACCAGCCTGCACCCACCCGCGGACGGGATCGAGCATGACGCCGTCGCCGTGGAGTGCGGCGACGGTCCCCTGTGGGTCCTCGACACCGAACCCCTGGAGTAGCAGGGCCAGCGTCCCGGGCAGGACACAACCGGCCTCAGCGATACCGCCACCCGTGGTGCGCCAGGGGGGCTCGGGTTGGACTCCCGCCTTTCAAGCGGCCGGCCTGGAGCGGGCGGCACCAGTCCCGGTGGGGTGACATCCGGATCGGGACCGGTACCGAATACCTGGAGACATCGGGTCGCCCCTGCGGTCCCCGTTCGCGGCGACCGAGGACAGTGAAGAAAGAAGGAACCTCGTGCACGTCAGCGCACCGGCAGAGATATTCGGCATGGACGGACTGATCATCCTGGTGGTGGTAGCGCTGGTCCTGTTCGGCTCCACGCAGATCCCCAAGCTGGCCCGGTCACTCGGATCGGCCAAGACGGAATTCAAGCAGGGCCTGTCCGAGGGCGAACGGGCCCAGCCCGCCGACAGCGTGGCGCCGGTGACCACCGTCACCGTGGCGGCCGGTCCCGTGCCCGCAGTGACCGCGGTGACGGGCGCGACCGGAGATATCCCGGGTATCCACGCGACGTCTCCAGCGAACCCCCGTTAGCAGCCTGACCGGTGGACTTCCTGAGCCCGGCCAAGGTGCTGGTCATCCTGGTGGTAGCGCTGGCCGTCCTCGGACCGGACAAACTCCCCAATCTGGCCAGACAGGTGGGCGGCCTTTGGCGCGACTTCTCGAGGTTCCGCCAGAAGTTGGAGTCCGACGTCCGGGGAACCTTCCCCGACCTTCCTTCCACCGAGACCATCACCAAGGCGGTCCGGGCCCCGCTCAGCTTCCTCGACACGCTCGCCGAACCGCCGGGTGCGACCGACGACCCGGAGACCACGGCGCCCGAGGCAGTCCGAACGTCTCCCGGATCGTCCGTCGGGGTACTCGACGCGGTGACGCCTCAGCCGCCGGATTCCGATGAGGGCACCCACTGGCCCGAGGGGATCGTCACCGCCTCCGAGGCCCCCGAGGTGAGGATCTCGGTCCTGGTCGCCGAGCCGGCCGGCGTGGTGCACGAGGTGCGGTCCGACGCCCTGGGCTGGAGCCACCCGAACTCGAACTGAGCGTCGAGCCGGTCCGGGACCGGTGAGGGCCGTTCGGCTCGGACCAGCAGGGACCAGGGACCGGTACAGTTGGCGCCCGCAATGGTGGTCCCCGCCGGGATCGGGCAAGGAGCCGCACAGATGAGAGTCGGAGTCCACCTCCCCCAGTACGGCCGGGTCGCCGGTCCCGATGCCATCACCCGGGCGGCCCGACACGCCGAGGAGCTGGGGTTCGCTGACCTGTGGGTCAGCGACCACCTGGTCCACCCGGCGGCCCAGGACTATCCGTCCCCGTACCTGTTCGATCCCCTCGTCACCTTGACGTGGGCGGCGGCCGTCACGGCTCGCATCGGGCTCGGGACGAGCGTGCTGGTCGTGCCCACCCACAACCCCCTGGAGCTGGCCAACACACTGGCCAGCCTGGATGCCCTGTCGGGGGGACGGGTGACCATCGTCGTGGGCGTGGGCTGGTCGGAACAGGAGTACCGGGCCCTCGGCTACGACTTCCACAACCGGGGGGAACGGCTCAACGAGGCCATCGACCTGTTCCGGACGGTATGGCGCGAGGACCCCACCAGCTTCCACGGGAAGTACACCTTCTTCGACGACCTGCGGATCCTGCCCAAGCCGGGCCACACCATCCCCATCTGGATCGGCGGAAGCAGCGAGCCGGCCTACCGACGCGTGGCCGAGCGGGGGGACGGCTACCAGGCCGTGGGCCTGACCCCCGAAGAGGCCGCTCCGGTGGTCGAGCGCATCCGCAGGGATCATCCCGGGCCCGACTTCCCGGTCTCCCTCCGGACCGGGTGGGACCCTCAGGGGATGGACCACGGTCGGATCCGGGAGGAGTTGGCCTCCTACACCGAGGCGGGGATCCAGCACGTCGTGTCGGCGCCGTGGCGCCGGGAGGTCGACGAGTGGCTGTCGTCCATGGACCAGCTGGCCTCGCTGGTGCTCTGAGCCGTCCGGCCGATCCGCGGTGGGCCGGGGGCACCTACGGTCAGCCGGCCCCGTAGAACGGGGCGTCGAAGCTGAATATGCCGCCGTCGGCGGCCACCAGCCAGTAGCCGTGCGTGAGGGGATCGACGGCCATCCCCACCACCGGGGCGTTGAGCGTCGTCCCGCCCTCGGACCCCTCGAACAGGGCATCGCCGAAGGAGAAGACTCCGCCGTCGGAGGCCACGAACCAGTACCCGAGACCGTCGGGCATCGAGGTCATGCCGTTGACCGGTTGGGTGAGACGGATGCCGCCGGTGCCCCCGAAGAACGGGGCCCCGAAGCTGAAGATCCCGCCGTCGGAGGCCACCAGCCAGTAGCCGTTGGTGGCGTCATCGGCGCTGATACCCACGATGGGTTCGTTCAGGTGTTGACCGCCCATCGAGCCCTGGAACCGGGCGTCACCGAAGGAGAAGACCCCGCCGTCCGAGGCCACCAGCCAGTACCCGAGACCGTCGGGGGTGGGGGCGATGTCCACCACCGGTGCGTTGAGGTGCTGGCCGCCCATCGAGCCGTAGAAGGGGGCGTCACCGAACGAGAAGATCCCGCCGTCCGAAGCCACCAGCCAGTAGCCGAGGCCGTCGGGGGTGGACACGATATGGGTGATGGGTGCGTTGAGTGGCTGACCGGCCATGGATCCGTAGTTGCCGGCCGAGCCGTGGGCGTACACCGCCCCGTCGGCGTCGACCAACCAGTAGCCCTGCCCGTCCGGAGTGGAGGCCATGCCGACCACCGGGTCACCCCCGTACCGGACAGCACCGTCGTAGCTGTAGATCGTGCTCAGGTAGGCCATGGAGTGCTGTTGCACGGGTTGGTTGACACCGATGGCGTCCCAGACCTCGCCGTTGCCGGCGTAGATGCCCGAATGGGCGAACGAGTTGATCCCTCCGCCACCCCAGAAGACGGCGTCACCCGGAATCAGCTCGCCGGTGTCGGCGGCGATGGTGCCCTGGGGGGCGATGAACGTCCCCGCTCCGGCCTTCTGGCTCCCGTCGCCGGGGAGCGCGATCCCGGTGGCCTGGTAGACGGCGAACTGGACGAGGCTCATGCAGTCGTAGCCCTTCACGCCCGGGCCGCATCCCTGCTCGACCACTCCACCGTTGGTGGGTCCGTTGATGGTCCCTCCACCGTCGCAGTAGGCCACACCCGCCTGCGAGGCGGCAATGGCCGCGATCTGGTTACCCGGCGTCGCGGCCCCGGCACCACTGGCATCCACGACCAAGGACATACCGACCAGCGAAAAGGAGATAACAAGCGCCCCGAACGCCGCCATCAGCAGTTTCAGGTGTCTGGACAGTGCCGGCATGAATCCCCTCCTGTGGAGGCTCGGTGACCCCATCGTCAACACTATCGACACCTGCGACGGACATCGTGAGTCCGAGATCTTCCGGCCGAAGCCGGAGACCTACCCCTACCCCTACCCCTACCCCTACCCTCGACCACGACCCCGACCCCGACCCCGACCCCGACCCACCCTGGCGTAGGGCGGCGCCTACCATCTACGGCCATGGAACATGGTCAACGATGAAGCAGCGCTCCGAGGTCTCCTGGGCCGCCCTCATCCTGATCTTCGTGGGGCTGTTCGGCGTGGCCGTGGCCCTCACATCCCTGTGGTCCGAGTTGCCGGCTCCGGCGGTCGGAGGCACCTGTGGGCCCGGAAAGGGTTCGGAGACCGCCATCGAGGCCCTGGTCAACCCGGGCTCCATCGGTGCCGGCGCCGAACCCGCGGCCAGCCGAGCCGCGGCCCGGGCCCAGTGGAAACAGTTCGTCAACGAGTGCCAGACGGCAACCAACAATCGGGCCCTATTGGCCTTCCCGGTACTGATCGTGTCGGCCGGGATCGCCGTCGTCGGTTTTGTCCTGCTCCGGAGACGGGGGAGCCACCCGGTCGGGGGGACGTCGTCGTCGTCCGAGGACCGGGGGTGGTCGCCACCGCCCGACACCCTGTTCGCCATGAGCTCACCGCTGGTGGCCCCTCCCCCTGGGGCAACGCCCCGGCGGGCGTACGAAATCGGTGGATTGCCTCCTCCGTCGTCGGCTCCTCCACCCCCTCCTGCCCAAGCTCTTCCGCCCCCGCCCCCGCCCCCGCCGTCGTCCGAGCACGGCCCGTTGCCGTGGGGCCCAGCTGGCCATCCCGGGGACCCACCGGCGTAGCGCCCGAAGCGGGCGTTGCGGAGCCGGCTGGCGCGCATCCAAGGCTCCGGGCCACACGGGGTTTAGGCTGATCCCGGTGCGGGGATCATGACGCCACCGTCGGGGGCATGTGCGGGACTTAGCCATCGAGCGCCGCTCGTCGCTTCCGTGCCACTGACCGCCAGATCCCTGTGGATCCGGTGACTCGGGACGAACCACCGGCACCTGGGACTGTGCCGTCGTTTGACGGTCTCGGGACGCCGGACGGACCTTCCGGACCCTTCGTCGGGGATCCCGCGGTCGACGTCGCTCTGGGCCCTGTCACCGTCCCCTCGGTCACCGACGTCGGGGCCACCGATCCGGTCGGTCCGGAACCACCGGCACCGGAACGCCCGCAGCGAGCCAGGAGACGCCGGAACCGACGCCGGGTTGTCTGGACACTGGCGGTGGTGGTGGCGTTACTCCTCGCCTCCGGCGGGCTACTCGCGTCCCAACGGATCAACCGGCCCATGGCCCAGCCGACCATTCCCTCAGGCGACACATCCTCGTTCACGGTGCCCGGGACCGTCCCATCCCCACCCTGGCCGGCCACCGGCCAGGCCGCGGTGGAGATCCCGTCGCTCGGCTACGCCCGCCAGTCCAATCTCGAGGGACCCGTCCCCATCGCCTCGTTGACCAAGATGGCCACCGCCGTGGTGATCCTCCGGGACCACCCCCTGGCCCCCGGGGCCAGCGGTCCGCCCATCACCATCACCGCCGACGAGGCCAGCCAGTTCGACGTCGACCTCGACAATGACGAGACCAACATCCCGCTGCAGGCGGGAGAGACGCTGACCGAACAGCAGCTGCTCCAGGCACTGCTGGTCGGATCGGCCAACGATGCTGCGTACACGCTGGCCGTGTGGGATGCCGGGTCCGTGCCGACCTTCGTGGCCAAGATGAACGCCCTGGCTTCGTCGCTCGGGGCGGACGAGACCCACTATGCCGACGCCAGCGGATTCGATCCCGCCTCGGTGTCCACGGCGGCGGACAGCCTGCGGATGGCCGCAGCCGGCATGGCCATACCGGCCTTCGTCGCCATCGTGGCCATGCCCACGGTGACCATCCCCCTGGCCGGTGTGGTCCACAACATCGTGAAGCTGATCGGCACCGACGGGATCGTCGGGGTGAAGTCCGGCTACACCTCACAGGCGGCCGGATGCATGGTGCTGGCGGCGTACCGGACGGTCCAGGGGCGCTCCGTGCTGGTGCTGGCGGCGGCGCTGGCTCAACAGGAGCCGTCGCCACCGGCTCCGAGTCCTCCCGCCTCGGTACCCGAGGCCGGATCTCGGGCTGCTCCCGCCACGACGACGGCGACCGCGCCCGCCACCACGACGGTCCCGACGACCCCCTACAGTCCGCTCGAGGCGGAGTACCCGCTGCTCTACGCAGGCCCCATCGTGGAGCGCCTGCTCGACGCCTCCGAAGCGGCCATCGTCTCCGTCCCGGCCGTGGCCAAGGGAGGCGTCGTGCGCATGGCCAGCGCCGACTGGAGCGGGGTCCACCACGTGGTTCCCGCTGTCGCCACCCGTTCTGCGTGGCTCCTCGGACTGCCGGGTCAACGGATCGCCGTCACCACCTGGTCCCTGTCCAGTCCTCCGGCGGATGCCGCTCGCCCCATGGCTGGTACGGCCCGATTCACGCTGGGCCACGAGACCGAATCGGTGCCACTGCAACTGCTCCGACGGGTGCCCGAGCCCACGTGGTGGTGGAAGATCGTGCACAACTGATACGGGGCGGGGCGAACGGAAGCCACAGCGGACGTCGGAGAGACCGGTGCAGACCTACCCGATGGCCATGCGGGTGTGGGCCACGGTGACCGCCTGGCCGGCGATCACGACCCGGTTGGCTGCCCGTCGCATCCGTACGATGCCGCCCCGGGCCGATGCCTGTTCCCCGACGAGGACGCCACGTCCGAGCCGGTCACCCCAGTAGTCGGCCAGTGTGCAGTGGGCCGAGCCGGTCACCGGATCCTCGGCCACACCGGCGTTGGGGGCGAAGGCACGGCTCACGCAGTCGATGCCGGGCCTGTCCCCGGGAGCGGTGACGATGACCAGGCGGGTGCCGGCCGAAGCCATCCCGTTCAGGTCGGGCACGAGCCTGCGCACCTCGGCGGCATCGTCCACCACGGCCAGTGCGTCCCATCGACCTCGGCCGTACCAGACGAGTGCGGGGAGGGCGAGTGTCTCCGGCGGATCGGCTTCGACCGCGTGGTCGGACGGGAGGTCCATCTCGATCCAGCCGTCGGAGGAGGTACGGCATCCGAGCACGCCGCTGGCGGTGTGGAACCGCGCCGTGCCGCCCAGCACGTGGGCTGCGGCCAGGGTGGCATGTCCGCACAGCTCCACCTCGGTGGTGGGTGTGAACCACCGGAGATCGTGGTCGCCGTCCCCTCTGGCCACGACGAATGCGGTCTCCGAGAGGTTCATCTCGCGGGCCACCGCCTGCATCAACCCGTCGTCGGGAAAGGCGTCGACGAAGGCGACGGCAGCGGGATTGCCGGCGAAAGGCTCGTCGGTGAAGGCGTCGACCGTCACCAGCTCCAGTGTCATCGTGCTCACGGGACCGGTGGATGACGGGTCAGGAGTACTGCCACCGGCGCTCCGGTTGCCTCCCGGTGGGCCACTCCATGCACTGGACGTCGAACCAGATGGGCAGGACGTACTTCACGTAGAAGGCGTGGACGGTGATCGTGGGTCCGACGAGGTCGTCGTACTCCTTGATGCGGAGCCGGTCGTCCCTGGCTCCGAACTCCCGGCACCGTTCGAGCACGGTGTCCACCTCGTGGCGGGTGTCCATGAGCAGTCCGAGGTGGTCGTAGCCGGGGGACGACATCGGTTCGTTCCCTTCGGCCAGCAGGATGAACTGGCCGTCGTCGGGGCGCAGGAGATGGCAGGACTGGCCGACCACCTCGGTGTCGAGCGAGTCCCAGCCGAGCACGTCGCAGTAGAAGGTGTCGACATCGTGGCGGAACGCCGCGGTCAGGGTGCCGACCGGAAAGGACAGCTCCATGTGGTTGAAACGCATGCCAGCCATCTCGCCCTCCCTGGCGTCGACTCACTCCCTGAGGCTACGCCGGTGGCCGGACCGATGTCCCGGGTCCCGGCCCGCTACCGTTTCGGACGACGACCTGGTGGCGTCGAGGGGAGGAGACCGACGATGGGGCCCGACGACCTGGTGCTGTGCTCGGGGACCCTGCGGCGGGGGACGACCTTCGCCGCCCGCTTGCATGCGGCGGCGGCCGGCGGATTCTCCGCCGTGTCGCTGTGGGGACGGGACTATGCGGCGGCGCGGCCAGGAAGGCCTGCAGCGACGCCGACCTGCGCATCATGCTCGACGATCACGGCCTGGTGGTGGCCGAGGTGGATCCGGCCTGGTGGTGGCCCCCCGGAGCGGCGGATGTCACCATCCCGCCGGGCCTGGACAGCGAAGACATCTTCGGGTTCGGGGAGACTGCAGCTCTTCGCCATGGCCGACGCGCTCGGGTGCCCGTTCCATCAACGCCGTCGACGTCCTGGGCGGAGCGTGGGATCTCGACGCCGCGGCCGAGGCATTCGCCGGGCTCTGTACGAGAGCGGCGGAACACGGGCTACTGGTCCACCTCGAGTGGCTCTCGTGGTCGAAGATCCCCGACCTGGCCTCCGCCCTGGAGATCGTGAAGGCGGCCGCCCGACCCAACGGCGGCCTCACCATCGACGCGCTGGCACTTCGTGCGTACCGGTACCAGCATCGATGCGCTCCGAGACGTACCCGGACCCTCGATCCTCGCCGTGCAGCTGAGCGACGGGCCCCTCGAGGCCGAGCCCGACCTGCTCGAGGCCACGCTCCACCACCGGCAGCTTCCCGGCGAGGGGGAGTTCGACCTCCGGGGCCTCGTCGGGGCCCTCGGCGACACCGGTACCCGAGCCCCCATCGGTGTCGAGGTGTTCTCGGACGAGCTGCACGCCCTCCCGGCGGACTCGGCCGCCCGGGCCGCGGCCCGGGCCACGCTCGGTGTGCTGCACCCGGCCGGGTGAGAGGGCGCCGTCGGGCCGCTCACGCCGACTCGGGGAGCGCCGGTCCTCCGGGCAAACCCGGGAGGGCCAGACGGGGGGTGGCGTGATCGCGCTCCAGCTGCAGCAAGGTCACCTTTCGCTCGAGACCGCCGCCATAGCCGGTGAGGGATCCGTCGGCACCGATGACACGGTGGCAGGGGACGATGATGGCGACGGGGTTGAGGCCGTTGGCCAGACCCACCGCACGCGCCGCGCCCGGACTTCCCACCTGACGGGCGATCTCCCCGTACGATCTGGTCTCGCCGTAGGGGATCTCGCAGAGCGCGTTCCACACCCGATGCTGGAATGGGGACCCTTCGGTCAGAAGGGTCAGATCGAACCGGGTCAGCTCGCCCTCGAAGTAGGCGGTGAGCTGGTCGACGGCATCCACGAACGCCGTGGGTTCATGACGCCATGTCTCCTGACCGTCCGGGGGGTGAGTCTGATCAGTCATCCGCAGGTTGGTGACGACCGTTCCGTCACCGGCAACGGTGACGGTACCCACCGGACTGTCGAGGGTACGGAAGAGTTTCTCCTTCATGCTGCTCCTTTCGGGGGCCACTGATTGATCGGATGTTCGTTGGCGGCCCACAGGTACTGCACGGCATAGGACCGCCAGGGGCGCCACCGCTGTGAACGGCGTTCCAGCTCCGGGGTGGCATCGGGGAGGCTGAGCACGTGAGCACCCTTCCTGACTCCCCCGTCGGTGGAGGGAAAGGCATCGGGATCGCCGAGGGCACGCATGGCGATCATCTCGGCCGTCCAGGGGCCGACGCCGGTGACGGCTGCCAGCTGATTCCGGGCCCGGACCCAGTCGGCTCCGACGCCGATGGCCACGTCGCCCGACGCCAGGGCGTCCACCAGGGCCGCGAGCGTCCGTTGCCGCGACGAGGGGAGCCGAAGCACGGCCGGGTCGATGCCGGCCAGGTCCTCGACACCCGGGAAGAGGTGGGTGAGCCCACCGGCCGGATCGCTGACCGGCGTGCCGTAGTCGGCGACGAGACGGGCGGTATGGGTGCGGGCCGCCGCCGTGGAGACCTGTTGGCCCACCACCATCCGCACGGCCACTTCCGATTCGTCGACGCCTCCCGGGATGCGCCGACCCGGTGCCTTGGCCACCTCGTCGGCCAGTCGCGGGTCGGCCTCCAGCACCTCGACCACCGCCTCGGGGTCGGCGTCGAGGTCGAGGAGGCGGCGGCACCGCGCGATGGCCGTGGACAGATCACGCAGGTCGTCGAGTGCCAACCGGCACAGCACGTGGTCCGGGGTCGGCGTGAGCGCCACGATGGCGGCTCCGGCGGGGAGCCGGAGAGTCCGACGGTACGCCCCGTCCCGGACCTCCTCGCAGCCGGGCACGGCCGTGGCGGCCAGATGTCCGAACAGGCTCTCGGGAGTGAACGGCCTACGGAAGGGCAGACGGAAGGTCAGGACTCCCGACGCGGCCGAGGCCGCGCCCCGCCGTGACCGGGCCCGAAGTGCGGAGGGAGTCACATCGAACACGGTGCGGACGGTGTCGTTGAACTGCCGGATGCTGGAGAAGCCGGCGGCGAAGGCCACGTCAGCGAAAGCCAGCCCGGTGGTCTCGATGAGCAGGCGGGCCGTCTGGGCACGTTGGGCCCGGGCCAGGGCGAGCGGTCCGGCGCCCACTTCGGCGACCAGGTGGCGCTCCAGCTGCCTGGTGCTGTAGCCCAGCTGGTTGGCCAGTCCGGTCACACCCAGACGGTCGACGGTGCCGTCGGCGATGAGGCGCATGGCCCGTCCAACGAGATCCCGGCGCACGTTCCACTCCGGTGATCCGGGTGAGGCATCCGGTCGGCAGCGTTTGCAGGCCCGGAATCCGGCCCGCTGCGCCGCGGCGGCCGTAGGCAGGAAGCAGAGGTTCTTGGCGAAGGGGGGCCGGACGGGACAACTCGGCCGGCAGTAGATCCGAGTGGTCAACACGGCGGTGACGAACCACCCGTCGAATCGGGCGTCCTTGGACTGCACGGCCCGGTAACACCGTTCGAAGTCCTCGTACACACCAGCAGAGTACGCCCCGGGCGCGGCTACTACTAGCGGGAATACGACACGACAGTGGAGAGGTGGAACGGCCGTCCCCCTCGGCGGCCAGCCCGGGCCCGAGTGGTCGGACCAGGCAGGGTATCCACGTGGGACGTCGATGACCTATGGGATCCTGGTGTAGCGCTGACATCCACGGAGGTACCCATCGTGACCATTGCCGAGCTCCGGATGCACTGTCCCAACTGTGAGTTCCCCGCCAAGGGGCGATGGATCGACCCGGAGATGGAAGACGTCGTCCTCCCGGGTCGGATCTCCGCCGAGAGCATCGCCTGTTCCAATCCCCGGTGTTTCCGCTACCGACCCGAGTCCTTCCCGGCATCGGCACCTGTCGGCTGAACCACCCGTGGGACCTGCGGCGAACCCGGCATCCGGTCCCCCCGACGTGGTCATCGATACGGCCGATCCCCTCGGATACCGGCGAGCCCCCGGCCTCCAGCAGCAGTTCGACACGGCGGTGTCCGAGCTCCGGCGGGTGGATGCATGGCAGGATCCCGAGGGTCACGAACGGCTCGTCGCCGATCTCGTACTCGAGGGTGGAGGGGTTAAGGGCATCGGACTGGTCGGTGCCGTCCTCGTCCTGAGCGAGGCGGGATACACCTTTCCCCGTGTAGCGGGGACGAGTGCCGGGGCCATCGCCGCCACGTTGATCGCCTCGATCGGTAGGGATGACCGGGACATGACGGCGCTGCACGGCTACGTCCGCAGCCTCGACTTCGCCAAATTCAAACAACTCGGTCCGGTGGCCAACTGGATCCAACGCATCGGGAGCATCGGCGAGAAGGCGGTCGACGCCGCCGAGCTCATGACCCACATGGGCATCTACTCGGGAGACTACCTCGGTACGTGGCTGCGTCCGCTCCTCGACGGCCTGGGCGTCACCACCTTCGGCGACCTGGCCATCGCACCGGCCGACGACCCCGGCATGAGCCTCCCTCCTGAACGCCGATTCCGACTGGTCGTCCACGCCTCCGACATCACCCGCTCCGAGTTGGTCCGCATTCCCTGGGATTTCGACTACTACGGACTGGACCGGGACAGCGAGGACGTCGTTCGGTCGGTCCGGGCATCGATGTCCATCCCGTTCTTCTTCGAGCCGGTGCGTGTCGACGCCCACGCCTGTGACGTCAGCGTGCCCGGTCCGGGTGGCTCGACGACCATCGAGCACTTCGACGACGGTACGGTGACCTGGGTCGACGGGGGCATGCTGGCCAACTTCCCCATCGACGCATTCGACCGCATCGACGGAAAGCCTCCCCGCTGGCCGACCATCGGGATCAAGCTCTCGGCCCAGGCGCTGGAGATGCCCAAGACCGTCGCCGCCCACGACTCCATGCAAGAGGCGGTGCGGTGCCTTGAGACCATGATGAACGAGTGGGACCGGTACCACGTCGAACAGGCCACGGCGGACCGGACCATCTTCATCGACAATCTGGGCATCAGCGCCACCCAGTTCGACCTGACCGACGAGGACCAGGATGCGCTCTTCTTGAGCGGTGTGCGCTCGGCGACCACCTTCCTGATCGAGTCAGCGGCCGGGGGCGGCGTCCCGAGGGGCTAGGCGCGCCACTCTGTCGATGCGGGTCGGCGCCATGGGCCCGGGTACGGAAAACCCCCTACTCTGGCCCGGTGCGTGCGGTCCAGTTCGACATGGTTGATCCGGCCTTCCCGGCATCCCTGGTCGACCTGCCGGAGCCCCGGCTGCCCGGTGAGGACTGGGTCCGGGTAGAGGTGACCACCGGAGGCATCTGCGGCAGCGACCTCCACCTCTTCGCCCACAACACCGGGCCCTCACCCACGCTGACGTCGATGGGATCGTTCCCCTTCGTGCTGGGTCACGAGATCGCCGGCCGCGTCATCGAGGCGGGACCTGAGTCTCCGTGCCGGGTCGGGACGAGGGTGGCGGTGGACCCCTGCATCCCGTGCCGGGCCCGGGGCATCACCCCGTTGTGCACCAACTGCGCACGGGGCTGGACGTCGTCGTGCCTCTCGCTCGACAGCAGGGTCGTAAGCAGCGGGCGCACGCTCGGTTTCACCTCGGATCTGGGCGGGGGATGGGCCGATCAGGTCGTGGCCCACCGGTCGATGCTGCACCCGATACCCGAGACCGTGCCCGACGAGCTCGCCTGCCTGCACGAGCCGGTCTCGATCGCCTGCCACGGCCTGTTACGCGCCCCGCCCACCGACGGAGACCCGGTACTGGTGGTCGGAGCGGGCATCATCGGGCTGGCTACTGTGGCCGCACTCAGAGGTCTCTTCCCCCGCAGCCCGGTCACCGTGCTGGCCAGGCACGCCCATCAGGCCGAGGCGGCGGCGCTGTGCGGTGCCGACCACGTGGTGATGACCGAGGACGACCACGGTCATTACGCGATGTTGGCCGACCTCGTCGGGGCCCGGGTGATCGGCCACCGGGCCCACAGGATGCTGATGAGCGGTTTCCCCTACGTGGTGGAAGCCGTGGGTTCGCCGCAGTCGGTCACCGAGGCCCTGCGCGCCGTGGGCCATCGGGGCACCGTGCTCCTGCTCGGTGCCGCCGGTGTCAGCGAAGTCGACCTCACTCCGATCTGGTACAAAGAGGCCGCACTCGTCGGCTCCATCGACCACACCGTGGACAGCGGTTCGGCCCCGGGGCTCGCCGGTGGTGCCGACCGGCACTCCGTAGACCGTGCTCTTGACGTCCTCGCCGCCGGGCTGCTCCCCGGCGAAGTCGTCACCCACCGGTATCCGCTGGAGGAGTACCGTACGGCCGTCGAGACCGCCATCAACCGCAGCAGTTCGCACGCCATCAAGGTCGTCTTCCGGCCGTAAGGGGGCGAGAAGCCCCGAGACAACGACCGGCGCCGTCAGGGGCAGCCCGGCCAATGGAGGTTCCATGCGAGGTCTTCAGGGCAAGTGCATCGTCGTCACCGGGGCCGCATCGGGCATCGGGTGGGCGTGCGCCGCCCGACTCATCGACGAGGGGGCCTCCGTGGTGGGGTCGGACATCACCGAGCCCGACGGAGTGCCACCCGGGTCGTCGGCGACATCGTGGTTGTTCCAGTCGGCCGATGTGGCCGACGAGGCATCGGTGATCGGACTCATGGCCGCTGCCATCCGGTTCGGCGGTCGGATCGACGGTGTGGTGAACTCGGCGGGTGTGGCCAGTGGTGGCCCGGTGCACCTGTTGGACACCGGCGAGTGGAACCGGGTCCTCGGCATCAACCTCACCGGGACCTACCTCGTGGCCAAACACGCCATCGACGCCATGCTCAAGCAGCCGGCGGTTGACGGTGCCCGTGGCTCGGTGGTGACCGTCGCCAGTATCGAGGGCCTCGAGGGCACCGCCGGTGGCAGCGTCTACAGCGCCTCCAAAGGAGGCGTGGTCATCCTGACCAAGAGCATGGCCATCGACTACGCCGGGCGGGGCATACGGATCAATGCCGTGTGCCCGGGATTCATCGACACGCCGATGCTGCGGGGTGTCTTCGACTGGCCCGGACTCGAGGCGGCCAAGGCCGAGGTCGTGGCCGAACACAAGCTGGGGCGCCTCGGACGGGCGGACGAGATCGCCGCGGCGACAGCCTTCCTGCTCTCGGACGATGCCTCGTTCATCACCGGCCACGCCCTTCCGGTGGACGGGGGCTACACGGCGGGGCGGGATCACGGTGTGACCGAGATGCTGGGACTCTCGGGGCCCGAACCCTGATCCGGGAGGATTCGCCGCATGGGGAGCGTCAGCGCACCAGTTGGTTGAGTGGGAGGGGGCAGATTGCTAGCGTCGGACCATGTCCCCGCCATGGCCGCTCCTCGCCTACGACGGCTGGTCCGACACCTGCGACACCCTCCACGCCCACACCCAGTTGCTGGGCAAGCTGGCCGTGGCCCTGGCCCCGGCCGAACCACAACTCCAACACGCCGCCCTACGTCTGACCACCCGGGGATGGGAGACGGCCTCGCTACCGGCCCCGGACGGGTCGGGGACCATCTCGGTGGCCCTCGACCTGCGGGCTCACGAGGCGGTCGTCGTGACCAGCGGTGGGGGCGGAGGACGCATCCCGCTCATCCCTGACCGGTCCGTGGGCGAGGTGACCCGGGAGGTCATGGCCACCATCGCCGGCCTGGTCGGACCGGTGACGGTCAACATGACACCCCAGGAGGTCCCGTGGAGCGTGCCCCTCGATGAGGACACCGAGCACGCCCACTACGACGCCGACCAGGTTGCCACCTACTTCGCAGCGGCGACCCAGGCCGCACTGGTCCTCGCCGAGTTCAGGGCCCCCTACCGGGGACGATCGACGCCGGTGAACGCCTGGTGGGGCTCGTTCGACCTGGCCGTCAACCTGTTCTCCGGGCGTTCGGCCGACCCCCCCTCCGACGACTTCATCATGCGCAACGCCATGGACGCCCAGGAGGTGGCGGTCGGCTGGTGGCCCGGTGACCGCAACACCAACGAGGCCGCGTTCTACTCCTACGCCCATCCGGCCCCGGACGGATTTGCCGGTGCAACGCTCGAGCCGCCGGTCGGCCGATGGGACAGCAACCTCGGCGAGTACCTCCTCGGGTGGAGCGAGGTGTGTGCCAGTCCGGACCCGCACGCCGCGGCACTCGAGTTCGCCCACGCCTCGTTCCGGCACGCCTGCGCGGTCTGCGAGTGGGACCCGGCGCTGACAGCCAGCGCCGAGGGCAAGCCGCCGCCGGTGGCCTGACCTACGCCATGGCCGCGCCTCCGACCAGCGGCGTACCGGCACGCATCGCCATGGTCGTGCTGAGCGCCCGGGACCTACCCGCCCTGCGACGCTTCTACCGGGGCCTCGGATGGACAGAGCAGACCGGAGCCACCGACGAGCTGGCCTTCTTCCCCCTCGGCGAGGTCACGCTCGCCCTGTTCGCCCGCACCGCTGGGGACCCGGAGACGGAAAGGGACCGAAGCCGTCTCGAGGACCGGTCGGCCATGACGCTGGTTATCCGGTGTGAGAGCGGTGAGGCGCTGGACGATGCCTTCGCCCACGCCGCACGGGTGGGGGCCCAGACGGTGAGCGGACCCCAGGACCAGTCGTTCGGGGGTCGCTCGGCCGTTCTCGCCGATCCGGAGGGCAACCGCTGGGAACTGTTGTGGGTGCCGGGTGCCACCGGGGCCGGATAGGGCACACGCTCCACATACGACACCCGATCGACGGCTGCGGGGCAAGAGCGGTCGGGGGGGAGGGTCACCGCACCCCCTGTCGGACCTCTGACAGGTCCGATGATCGACGCTAGGGTGCCCGATCGTGGAGTACGTCACGTTGGGACGATCGGGCCTGCACGTGTCGCGTGCATGCCTCGGCACGATGACCTTCGGCAATACGGAGTGGGGAACCGACGAGGCCGAGTCGCTTCGGATCGTCGACACCTTCCTCGACGCCGGTCACAACTTCATTGACACGGCCGACGTCTACAACGCCGGCGTGTCGGAGGAGATCGTCGGTCGGGCCGTGGCCCGGAGACGCGGGGATGTGGTGCTCGCCACCAAGGGCTACAACGCCATGGGCCCCGGACGGAACGATCGGGGTTCCTCCCGGGCCCACCTGACCCGAGCGCTGGAGGCCAGCCTACGCCGCCTGGGCACCGACCACATCGACCTCTACCAACTCCACAACTGGGACCACGACACACCCATCGAGGAGAGCATGGCCACCCTCGACTCCTTCGTTCGGTCGGGAAAGGTCCGGTACATCGGTTGCTCCAACTTCTTCGCCAGCCAGCTGGTCGAAGCGCAGTGGGCAGCCGAGCGGATCAACGGGACGACGCTGGTGAGCCTGCAACCGCAGTACTCACTCATCTGGCGTGACATCGAGCTCGACATCCTCCCGACCGCCACCCGTCACGGCATGGGGGTCATCGTATGGAGCCCGCTCGGGGGTGGGATGCTCACCGGCAAGTACACCAAGGGAGGCGACCGGCCGGCCGACGGGCGTCTCAGCCGGGGTACGGACCTGGAGGCGGAGGGGATGAGGATGCTCACCCTCACCGACCAAAACTTCGAGATCGTGGCCGAGGTGGAGCACGCCGCCACGGAATTGGGCACGACGCCGACGGCGGTGAGCCTGGCCTGGCTACTCGGCCGACCTGGCGTCACCTCCCTCATCATCGGCCCCCGCACCGTCGAACAGCTGACCCAGAATCTCGCCGGGTTCGAGCTGACCCTACCGGCCGAGCAGGGCAAGGCTCTGAGCCGCGTCTCTCGACCACCGGTGTCGTACCCCTGGTACATGCAGCTGCGCCTCTGACCCCAGCGGGTCACTCGGACAGGAGCTGGCCCACGGACCGGGCCGTGACCCGAGGCCGGCCACCGGCATCGGGGATTGGGGCATGCTGTCCCCCATGAGATCCCTGGTCACCTATGCGCTCGACGGTCATGTGGCGACGATCACCTACAACCGTCCCGACGCCCTGAACGCCATCGATGCCGAGATGCGAATGGACCTCAATGAGACCTTCAGCCGCTTCCGCGACGACGAGGAGGCGTGGGTGGCCATCGTGACCGGCGCCGGTCGTGCCTTCTGTGCCGGTGGTGACATGCGGGGCGGCGCCGGGGCCGCCGGCGAGTTCGCCGGCACCTTCTGGGAGAAGCCCACGGTCAACTCCTTCGAGAGCGGCTGGGAGATCTACAAGCCGGTCATCGCCGCCGTGAACGGCTTCTGCCTTGGCTACGGCCTGACCCTGGTCACCTGGTGCGACTTCGTCATCGCCAGCGAACGGGCCGAGTTCGGCTTTCCCGAGGTGGGCATCGGCGTCCCGACCATCGTCGGCGCCATCCGGCTCCCCCAGAAGATCAACTGGCAGTACGCCATGGAGCTCCTGTTGACCGGCGAACGGATCGGTGCGGAGCGGGCCAAGGAGATCGGCCTGGCCGGCTGGGTGGTACCGCACGGTCAGCTCATGGACGAGGCACGCTCTCTGGCCATGCGGCTGGTGGCCGCGGCCCCGTTGGCCGCCCGGGCCACCAAGGAGGTGGCGGTGCGGGCCCAGACCCTTCCCCCGGTCGAAGCCATCCGGTTCGGCGAAACCATGCGCCTGGTGGCCATGGCCACCGAGGACGCCGCCGAGGGCCTCCTGGCCTCAGCGGAGGGCCGGGACCCCCGATGGCGGGCCCGGTGAGGATCGGGCGCACCGGCAGCGAAGCCGGTCAGTCGGGACTGTCCCGACGAGACCAGGATCCGCTCACCGGCTCGATACGGGGGGCCTGGAGCAGGGTCAGAAACTTCCCCTCGGGTGCGTCGCCGTACCGGATCGCCTTGCTCAGGAGCCACTTGGCGTCGTCATAGCCCTTGATGGCCTGGGGCTTGTAGCGCTTCTTCATGTTCTTCGGCGGGGACATCTTCCCCTTGGCCACCGAGATACCCATGGACACGCCAAAGGCGTACTGGCCCTCTTTGCTGTTGGAGCCGAACTCTTCGATCCGTCCATCGGCCCACTTCTGGATCTTGGCCGACCATGCGGCCAGTCGTCGCTCCCCTTTCGACAGCATCGGCACCACCCTCCGGGCCCACTCGCTCCAACGGTTAGACCGTACTCAATGGCGGATCGGCAGCATACCGGTGCCGCCGGCCACCGCGGGGTCCGGCCTAGCGGCGCACCGCCCGCCAGCAACGACAGCGCATGGGCATCGCCACCACGTCGCCGGCAACCAACTCCTCGGCGCCGCGCCGGACGCGCGCCAACTCACGGTCCCGCTCCTCGGGCGCCATGATGATCGTGGAGCTGTAGGTACCGGCCAGGCCGACCAGATCCTCCCGGGTCATCGGCAACGTCCAGGCGATCGTGCAGTGGTCCAAGTCGGTGAAGGGTGCCCGGCCAGGAAGCTCGAACCGGTGTCGACTGCGGCGCTGCTCCCGGTCGCCGGGCGATGGGTCCCGGGTTCCCAGCAGTTCCGTGACCCAGTCGACGGACCGGTCAGCGCCGTTCCAGATCACCCCGAGGATGCCCCCGGGCCCGAGTACCCGGGCCGCTTCATCGACGCTCCGATCGGGGTCCATCCAGTGCCAGGCCGACGAGATCGTCACCGCGTCGACGCTGCCGGAGTGCAGGGGAAGCTGTTCGGCCCAACTGCGCACGGCCGGGATGCCGGGCGACCGCCTCCTCAACACCTCCAACATCCGGACATCGGGCTCGACGGCGATCACCCGGTCCGCCCGCGCCACCAGCACCCGGGTGAGCGCCCCGGTGCCCGCCCCGAGATCGACGGCCGTCCCGGCCGGCGACGGGAGGACCCACTCCACGGCGGCAGGAGGGGGGCCGGGCCGGAAGCGGTCATAGGCGCCAGCCACCGACCCGAACGAGTTCGCCCGCGGACCGAGGTTTCGAGTTCGGCCACGGATCCGACCGTACCGGTCCCGGGGCCCGGTTCGATCCCCGAGGGTGCCGGCGCGTGGTCCCGCGCCAGCGGCGGCATCCCCGGGTTCCTGCTTACATGGTGGTCGACCGAGTGAGCAGGGGTGGGCATCCGTCGGGCCCACCCCGCCCGGCCGGTGGCCGGTGAAGAGGGAGCCCATGTCAGGAACGTTCGGTTGCCGGCCGATCCTGGGCACCATGGTCCTCCGGCCGTTGGCGTTGGGGCCGATGCCGGTCCGGTGGCGGTCCGGTCCGCCACGGAGCGATGAGCCCACGGACGCCGTGGAGAAGGAGTACCGATGAGCGACGAACTCCACGGATGGGGTCCGGCACTGGAGGAGATCGGGCGCCGCAAGGACGAGGCACGGGCCATGGGCGGCCGGGCCCGCATCGACCGCCAGCACCGTCGGGGTCGGCTCGAGGCCCGAGAGCGGCTCGATCGCCTGTTCGATCCCGGCACCTTCTTCGAGATCGGCGGCTTGGTGGGCACCACGGACGATCCGCCCGTCCCCGGGGATGCGCTGGTGGCCGGGTCGGGCGAGATCAACGGTCGACCCGCGCTCGCCGGGGCCGAGGACGTGACCGTGCTCGGCGGCTCCATCGGGACCGGGGCCTCCGACAAGCGCTACCGACTGTGCCAGTTGGCCCGCCAGGAGCGGGTCCCGCTGGTCATGATGCTGGAAGGGGCCGGCCACCGGGTCACCGAGACTGCTACGGGTCGGCGACCGGGAGATCTCATGGGGTTGGCTGAGCTGTCCGGCGTCGTACCCCTGGTCAGTCTGGTGCTCGGGGCATCGGCCGGGCACGGCGCCCTCACCGCCCCGCTCTGCGACTTCGTGGCCATGACCGAGACGGCATCCGTCTTCGCCGCCGGGCCGCCACTGGTGCGTTCGGCGACCGGCGAGGATGTGACCAAGGAGGCTCTCGGTGGGCCGGCCGTGGCCATCGACGCCGGAGGTGTCGTGCACAATCGGGTAGCCGACGACGGTGAGGCCATCGACCTGGCCCGCAGGTACCTCGGCCACTTTCCGCTCAGCGCCTGGGAGTCACCGCCCCGACGCCATGGACCCGACACCGGACGCCGGCGCGTCGAGTTGCTCGGGCTGATCCCTCCCGATCCCCGCCAGCCCTACGCCATCCGGCCCGTGCTTGCCGAGTTGGTCGACGAGGGTGACCTTCTCGAGGTCCAGCCCGGATTCGGTCGATCGATCGTCACCGCCCTGGCTCACCTGGGAGGCCACAGCGTCGCCATCGTGGCCAACGATCCGAGCGTGCTGGCCGGCACCATCGACAGCGACGCCGCCGACAAGGCCGCACACTTCCTCGACGTGGCCGACGCCTTCGGACTCCCGTGCCTCTTCCTCGCCGACAATCCAGGGGTCCTGGCCGGAACCAACGCCGAGCGACAGGGCATCCTTCGCCACGCCGCCCGTCTCTTCGCCGTGCAGCACCGGCTCAGCGTGCCCAAGCTGCACGTCACCCTACGCAAGGCGTTCGGTTTCGGCTCGTCGGTGATGGCCATGAACCCGTTCGACGGCCAGACCATCACGCTGGCCTTCCCGTCGATCACCCTCGGCGCACTCCCGGCCGGCTCGGAGGCCAGCGCCGTCGACGACCCCGAGGAGCGGGCACGCCTGGCCGCCGAGCAGGCGCGTGCGTCGGTCGTGGCCGGTGCCCGCCTGTCCTACGACGACGTCATCGACCCCCGCGAGCTCCGTAACGCCCTGCTGGCCGGTCTCAGCCTGGCCGGGGGACGGGAGTCCGAGCCCCGACAGCCGAGGCCCGGAGGCATCCTGCCCTGAGCCGGTCAGATCTGGCCGGCTTGTAGCCGGAGCATGTCGGTCGAGCCGGCACCGTCCACGGCGATCACCTGGCCCGAGATGAACCGGGCGGAGGGGCTGCACAAGAAGAGTGCGAGATACCCGATGTCGGTTCCGTGGCCCTGGATCCCGAGCGGGTTGGTGGGCCGTTCGGTGGCGCCGGGGACAGCTTCGGCGAACCGGCGCAGTCCCTCCGTGCTGGCCATCGATCCCGGAGCGATGGCATTCACCCGGATGCCGTAGGGTCCCCACTCGACGGCGCAGGTCCGGGTGAGCGAGTCCACACCGGACTTGGCCGCGGCCACGTGCGCCTGGTAGACGACACCCCGCTGGTCGAACGGGGCGCTGATGTTCACGATGGCACCGCCGTGGTCCCGGAGCCAGGCGTCGAACGCCGCCCGGGTCACGTTGTAGGTACCCAGCAGATCGATGTCCACCACCGCCTTGAATCCGTTGGGCGAGATCTTCGACATGGGGGCGGGGAAATTGCCGGCGGCGTTGTTGATCACGATGTCGAGCCCACCCCGTTGCGAGACGACCTCGTCGACGACGGTCCGCACCGCATCGGCGTCCCGGACGTCGCAGACGCCAAACGAGACGTCGAGCCCTTCAGCGAGCAGTTCATCGCGGGTGGCCTCGAGGTTGTCCCGTTTCCGGCTGGCCATGGTCACCCGGGCACCGTGGCGCCCGAGGATCCGGCATATCTCCTTGCCGATGCCGGTGGCGCCTCCGGTCACCAGGGCGACGCGTCCGGCGAGGAGGTCGGGCGCAAACCAGACGGCTTCGGTCACCTCGCCCGTGTCCCCCGCGCTCACCGGGCTCCGTCCCCGGGTTCGGCGGGGGGCTCGAGCGGAGGCGCGGGCACCGCTATCGACGAAGCCTCGCTACCACCGTCGACCTCGAACACCTTTCCGGTGACCCACGACGAAGCATCCGACACCAGATAGAGGACGGCGCAGGCGATGTCCTCGGGCTCCCCGGGCCGGCGCATGGGTGTCCCGTCGACGAACTGTTTTCGCAGGTTGTCGTCGGTGAGCACGATGTCCAGGGACCGGGTGGCGACGCCGCCCACGTCGATGGCGTTCACCCGTACCCGTGGGGCCAGTTCGGGAGCGATGTTGCGGGTCATGCGGTCGAGGGCCGCCTTGGCCGACCCGTAGGCAACGAACATGGTCTGGGTCATGCTGGCGGAGCGGGACGAGATGTTGACCACCGCTCCCTGGCCAACGGTGTCGACCATCTGACGGGCGGCCAGCTTGGTGAGGGTCAACGGTGCCGTCACGTTGAAGGCGAAGGTCCGGGCCATGAATCCCTCGCTGGTGTCCATGGCGGCCCTTGGCATGGCTCCCCCGGCGTTGTTGACCAGGATGTCCAGCCGGCCGAAGGTCTCCACCGTGGAGCGAACCAGGTGTTCGCAGGCGACGAGGTCTGTCACGTCGGTGGGCACGACCAGGGCCCGCCGCCCCATCGAGCGGATGCGGCCAGCCACCTCGTCGAGATCGGACCGCGTCCGTGCCGCCAGGGTCACGTCGGCCCCGGCCTCGGCCAGTCCGATGGCGATCCCCCGACCGATGCCCAGGCCTGCCCCGGTCACGACGGCCACCCGACCCCCGATACCGAACCGGTCGAGGATCAATAGATCGCACCCCGGGTCGACCACATGCTCATACGGCGCCATCCTTTGCTCGTCCGATCGGCGACACCCGGAATGATGCCATGGACACCGGGTCGGGATCCGGCGATCACCGACCGACGCTGCCCGGCTGTCCGCGGTCGGATCAGTACCATTCCTCGATGAGCCTGGTCTTCGCCCTCCTCGCTGCGTTCGCCAACGCGGTGAACGTGGCCACACAGCACGTGGCCAGCACCACCGACCCGGAGAAGTCCACCGGGTGGCGGTTCGTCCGGTACCTCATCCGGAATCCACTATGGCTGTTCGGTGCCGTCGCCCTCATCGGGGCGTTCGCCTTCCAGGCCGTCGCCCTCCACCTCGGCACCCTCTCCGTCGTGCAGACCCTGCTCATGACCGAGCTGGTGTTCTCACTCGTACTCCGGCGGGTGTGGATCAGGCAGCCGTTGAGTCCCAGAGCCTGGGGGTCAGCCTTCCTGACCGTGGTAGCGGTCTCGGTGTTCATCGTCGCCGCCGAGCCCCGCGGCGGGCAGGCCGTTCCCAACTCGGGTGACTGGTCGGCAGCGATCCTGGGCTGTGCCGCGGTAGCCGCGCTCCTGTCCCTGTTGGGTACCCGGGGGTCGGGGGGACGGCGAGCCGGACTGTTGGCCACGGCATCGTCAGTGGTCTGGGCCCTGGAGTCGACGTTCATCAAGGCCATGACGGACACGCTGACCCGATACGGGATCGGCGGTGCGTTCCTGCGCTGGCCGATCTACGCGGTGGCCCTGGGCGGTGTGGCCGGCACCCTCCTGACCCAGACGGCGCTACACGTGGGCCCCCTCCGTGCGTCGCAGCCCTTTCTGGTCATCGTGGATCCGCTAGTGAGCATCGTCCTCAGCGTCTACCTTTTCGGCGAGTACTTCACCACCGACGTCGTCGACCTGACCGTGGCGTCCCTCTCCTTTCTGATCCTGTGCACCGGCGTGGTGCTGCTGACCCGGACGGTGCCCGAGACGATGGAACAGGCCACCTGACCAACCGGCTCACTAGGGTGGCCCGGTGATCATCGTCACCGGAAGCATCCGGGCCCGATCCGATACCATCGATGAGGTCGAGGCCCTCAGCCTGGCTCACGTCCGTCGGTCACGACAGGAGCCCGGTTGCCTGGCCCACTCGGTGCACCGTGACGTCGAGGATCCGCTCCATCTGGTGTTTCTGGAGCGGTGGGCGGATATCGACGCGCTGCGGACGCACTTCGGGGTAGGGGCCTCTACCGACTTTGTGCGCCAGGTCAGTGCCCTGGCCGAGAGCCGCCCGGAGATGGCCGTCTTCACCGCCGAGACGGCCGCGCTGTGAGGAGGCCGGCCGCCGTCCCGGCACGGAGCTGAGCACGGGGCAGGGGTGAGGACCTGACATCCGTCGCCGTCGCCGTCGGCGTCGCCACACAGGCGCCACCGGTCCCACCGCGTTACGGTGCTGGCGCAACGTCTCGGACATAGCCGACACCGAACGCCATCCCGGCCGGTCGCAACTCGTCGGCCGATGCCCACGACCAGGCTTGGAGCACCGATGAAATTCACCGTCACCTACCCGATGATCTCGCATCCCGCCAGCACGGAGCTGATGACCAGGGAGGCCATCGCGGCATTCGCCCGGACCACCGAAGCGGCGGGCTTCGACGGCATCGGGTTCACAGACCACCCGGCACCGACGGACCGGTGGCTCAAGGCAGGGGGCCACGACGCCCTGGACCCCTTTGTGGCCCTGACGTTCTGCTGCGCGGTGACCGAGCGGATCCGTCTGATCCCCAATATCGTCGTGCTCCCGTACCGCCACCCCCTCATCGTGGCCAAGACGGTGGCCACCATGGCCATGCTGTCGGAGGACCGCTTCACCCTGGCCGTGGCCACCGGCTACCTCCGGGGCGAGTACCGGGGCCTCGGTATCGACTTCGAGGAGCGGAACGACCTGTTCGACCAGGCCGTCGAGGTCCTCCGCGGGATGTGGACCCAGGACGACTACTCCTTTGCCGGGATCGGCATCGACGCCAGAGGGCTGACGGCCAACCCGAAGCCCCGGACCCCGCCCCCGATCTGGGTGGGCGGCAACAGCAGGCTGTCCCGGCGCCGGGTGGCCCGCTACGGCGACGGATGGACGCCCTTTCCCGCGCCGAGGTCCCTCTCGACGACGACGAAGACACCGCCACTCGAAACTGTCGAGGACCTTGTCGCCATGTTGGACGAGCTCTGGCGGTTCGTGGACGAGGAGGGGCGGGACCGGTCCGACATCGATGTCGCCTTCAGCACCCCCGCCGGGGGCAGGCTGGATGACGACTTCGACGCCGACGCCCACATGGCTGCACTCGAGGAACTGGCCCGGCTGGGCGTCACCTGGGTCGGCGTGTCCGTGCCCGGCTCGTCACTCGCCGCCTCCCTCGAGGGACTGGAGCGTTACGGGAACCAGGTGATCGCCCCCTACCGGTCGTGACCGGCAACGATCCGGAACCCGGGTTCAGCCCTCGTCGACACCCCAACCGAGTTCATCGGCCAGGAGCAGGAGCACTCGGTTGGGCAGCCGTTCCCCCCGTTCGAGGAGCTTGAGGCATCCCTGCACGTAAACCTTGCGGGACTCCTCGACGCCGCGGGTCCGGACGAGACCGGGTCCGGGAGGGCGTATGCCGATGATCTCGGCCAGGTCGGTCGACCGATCGCCGCCGTCGGGCTCCCCGAGCAGCGACTCGATGGCGCGCAACATGTAGCGCCGCGGGGGTGCGCCCTGCTCCCATCGGGCCACCGACTGTTGGGTCACGCCCAGCTGATCGGCCAGCTCCCGCTGGGTCATCCCGCGGGTCAGGCGATAGGAGTTGATCCGCCTGGCCAGCCCATCGGAGGACTCCAACGTGTACTCATGTGTATCCACTAGTTGTACACGCTACCGCCATGGGTGTGGGCCTGACAAGGCGCGGGCACGGGATCGCTTGTACGGCGTGTCGAACCACATCCATGTCGTACACAACCTGTGTGTAGGTGTGCCGGTGGGTACGGGCCCCGGACCACCGGAGGCGGGGACGCACTACGACAGGGGCAGGCTGACTACGGCGGTGCCCGTCACGTGGTCGCCCAGCGGGGTGGAGGCCGTGAGTTCCACCTCCACGATCCCCTCGCCCCCCTCGGTTCGGGTGCCGGTCACGGTGCCCGAATAGGTGAGGAGGGTATCCGGGAAGAGGGGGACGCCGAGTCGGATGGCCAGTCTCCTGATCATCGCTTCGGGCCCGGCCCAATCGGTGAGGAAGCGGCTGCAGTACCCGGTGTCCGACAGGATGTTCATGAAGATGTCCGGGGCGCCCTGGGAGTTGGCGTAGGACCGGTCGTGGTGGACGGGCATGAAGTCGCGGGTGGCGATGGCCCCGGCCACGATCCGGGTCGCCGTGACCTCGAGGACCAGCTCGGGCAGACGGTCGCCCACCCTTATGTCCCGCCAGGACGGCGAGGATGTGTCAGCGCTCACGACGGCACCTCGGGCCGGAACTTGAGAATCCGGAACCGCTGTCGGCCCACGACGTCGCCCGATCCCTCGGTGTAGGTGGTGACCCACGTGACGAAGTAACCCGGTCCGAGCCGCGTGTCCTTCCTCGGTGAGATCGACTCGACGACGGTCGATGCCGTCACCGTCTCCCCCGGCCGGAGGTAGCGGTCGATGTCGACCTCCGTGTTGGAGGCCAACGTACCCGTGAACCCTGCGTTGTCAAAGACGGCCAGGGGTCCGGCACCGGTGGATTCGACCGGCGAGCCACCCCGTTCCGCGATGCCGGTGATGATCGGAGTGGCCATGGTCCAGGTCTGCAGCATCAGGGGCGGTGCCACCACGCCGCCGAACCGGGTGGAGGCGGCGAAGTCCGGATCGGTGTAGACGGGATTGGCGTCCTCGAACGCCGCCGCCCAGTGACGGATCATCGGTTGGTTGACCGGGTCGGGTCCCATCGACGGTCCGTTCGATCCGACCGGGGTCCCGATCAGGGCCTCCAGCTCCCGCCGGAACTCCTCGGTCTCGGGCCCTCCGGCCCCGTTCACGCCGCGCCCCACTACGCCTCCGACGGGAGGGTGTCCTCGTCGCGGGCCACCCGGGAGAACCGACTCGCCCGCTGGTGGGACACGCCGAAGGCCCGTCCGATGTCGGCGACGTTCCTACCTTCGGCCATCAGCGCGGCGGCGGCCGAGGCCCGCGTGGCCCGGCGGCAGGCTTCGAACTCCTCCAACAGCATGCTGATCTTCCTGCTCCAGACGGCCGAGCCCCGCCGCTCGAACGACTCGGTCAGGCTCATGCCCAGCTCGAGGTCGCCGAGCGCCCCGGTGTTCATGGCGTTGAACTCCGAGACGACGGACACGAGTCGCTCGCCGGCACTCCGGTATGCCCGCACGTCTCGCACGAACTGTTCACGGGGGTCCGGCACCGGAGTGATCCTATTGTCTGGAACGCTTCCCCCGGGAGTCCGGACTTCGAGGGATCCGAGCGGAGTCCCGGTGGCGGGGGTGCAGGCCCCACACATCCCGACCGGGCTGGACATGCCTCGGGTCGACCTACGTGGCACGGTTGGCGGGAACCGGTCACTTCTGGTGGCGGAACCAGGGCCGACCCGAGGCGGGGTCAACGTAGCATTGCAACAGGTGTTGCCTGAAAGCACACAGGGTTCCGCCGGGCCCAGCCCGGCGGAACCGCGTGCGGTCAGGGCGTCGGTGCTGAGACTCAACCGCCGATCGTCGACTGGGCCGCCACCCGGTCGAGGGTCCGGGCGTCGGCGGGGAGCAGGTAGCCCTCCTTCACCTCGGCCGACGTCGCCGCGTCCCACCTGGTCACGAAGGCGGCATGGGTCGGGTACAAGACAGCGAGGTGGGCGCTGGTGAAGGGCACGGTCGTGCCCAGGATGCTGCACAGCGTGGCGCTCGAGATGGAGTCTGCGTTGCTCGGCTGTGTGCCCAACGACGTCGAACCGGGTTGACCGATGCCCGACAGTGTGGCCACCGGCGCCTCCACCTGGGGAGTCCGGATCCCACCGAGGGCATTGCCGTTGCTGTCGGTGAGGAACTGGCTCCGGTCGGCGGGGTTCACCTCCAGCCGGGGTGACTGGGGAGGGGCCGAACCGGTAACCATCCAGCGGTTGACCTCGTCCAGCGCCGCCCGCAGCTCATAGGTGTGCGAGCCGGCGTTGACCGGTGCCGCACAGTCGACGACGCCGGGAATCGGATCGGCAGGAGGACTCGACATCGACTGGAAGGCTTCGGTGTCAGCCACCCCGTTGCCGGTGTCGGTCCTGGCGTAGAGGATGCCGTAGGTGTCGTCGTGGGCGGTTCCCGCCGTTTCCCACTCCCGAACGTACGGGGTGGCCGGCTGACGGGCCGCGAGATAGCCGAGCCCGAGCAGGTCCGTCTCCGTTTCGAAGAGGAAGACCGGCACGTGGAGGTCGGTTCGGATGTAGGTGGGGGTCGGGGTGGTGATCGTCTTTTCGGGAGACTGGGACAGGTCCGAGCTGTCGCCGCCTCTGCTGTAGACGAAGTAGGCATCGAAGATTCCCGGTGAACGGGGCTGGAGGGCGTCGATGTAGGTCACCATCCGGAAGGCCGACTGCGACTCCCCGAGAGCCAGGACCCGCGACGGACGCAACCCTCCGAGCAGGCGTTGCCCCGCGGTGTGCAACGCCTGGCCTGCCTGTTGGAAGATGCTGTACGAGTAACTGTCGCCAGGATGGTCCAATGACCCGTAGCGCGCCGGGTCGGACTCCTTCAGCGGACCGGTGCCCGCCGCGGTGGCGATCGAGTCCGCCTCACCGTTGATCCCTCCGGCCTGCGCATCGACGCCGACGTAGGCCATGCCTTCGCGGATCATCTGGAGGTGGGAGTTCAACCACGCCGCCGGGGCGTCGATGCCCGCGGTCACATTGAGCCACTCCACGACGACGGTCCCGTCGAAACGTTTGGGGTTGGCGGGGCGGTACACGACGATCCGGGTCTTGTAGGGGGCGATGGTGGCGGGCTTCACGTTCCATCGTCCGTTCGTGGTCAGGGGTGCGGCACTCGTATAGGAGGTCGCCCTGCCGGAGAGGAAGAACTCGGACTCCTCGTAGCCCACGTCGGAGGGGGGGAACAGTGTGGAGCCCAGGAACGAGATCCCGCTGGTCGGCATGATCGGGCCCTCGACGGTCGGCGACGGCACCGGATCTTGCGCCCCGGTCGCCCCGGCGTCCGGACTCCCTCCGGTGATCCAGGCCAGCGAGAGACAGATCATGGCCGCCGCCATGCAGCAGGCGAACGGTCGGCGGATCGACATTCGACGCACGGGTGATCCCCCCAATCATCACTGGCTTGGCAGATTGTGCCAACTATGGCGTAATCTGTCAACAGGTGCCCCTACGCCCCTGATCTCGGGGTCGGTGACCGGTGGTCGGCGGGCTACCCTTCGATCTGGACAGGACGCATCGACCGGGACCAGGAGAGGACGGCAGTGGAGGATCAGTCGCTCGCCGTCCAGATGCGGGCACGTCGGTCGGAGATGATGCTCGGCACGCTGGAGGGTGTCGCCCTGCGCCTGTTCGAGGAGCGGGGCTTCGCCTCGGTCACCGTCGACGAGATTGCCGCCGAAGCCCAGATCTCCGCCCGGACGTTCTATCGCTACTTCCCGGCCAAAGAGGACGTGCTCCAAGTGGTCACCGACCGCCGGAGCGAGGCCCTGGCGAATACACTGGCGGCCCGTCCCGCCGACGAACCACCGCTCCAGTCGCTGCGCCAGGCTCTCGAAGCGGTGCTCTCCGCCGAGGATCCGGTGGTGGTGAGGAGGTGGATCGCCGTGGTCCAAGCGACCCCCAGTGTCCTGAAGGCGGTCGTGGGCGGGATCCAACTGAAGTCCCAACGAGTCATGGCCGACTTCTTCGGCTCCCGCCTCAGCCTGCCGGGTGACGCCCTCGTGCCCACCATGCTGGCGGCGGCGGCGGGGGGCGTCATCATGGCTGCCCACACCCGGTGGTTCTTCGTCGGGGGTGACCTCGCCGCCACCGTCTCGGAGAGTCTCGAGGTGCTCGAGACGGGGTTCGGCTCCGGTCCGCAGCACTGGGGCCCCTCGACCCCGCCGACGACAGCCCCTCCCGGGGCCAGTTAGTCAGTCAGGGCCCCGGTAGCGGAGGCCGTCGAGGACCACGTCGAGGAGCCGGTTCAACTGCCCCGGTTCGGCAGTCCGGATCTTGGCGATGCCACCGACGAGCTGGATGACCTCGGCGATGTCGGTGTCCGCTCGCACGACGTGGGCTTCCTGGGCGCGGACCAGCAGCGGCTCGCCCCCGGCGTACATCGCCCGCCGACAGGACTGGAAGACGTCGGCGTCGCTGTCCCGGTAGGCCAGGAGCTCCTCGGCCAGGGCCTGCTTGGTAGCTAGGTAGTCGACGAACCGGTGGATCCAGCTCACCAGCGCCTCCCAGGGCGGGCCGCCCGAGAGGTCGGCGGCCGAACGGCACAGGGCGTCCACCTCTTCGACGTACACCGCCTCGAGGATGGCCTGGCGACTCGGGAAGTGCCGGTAGAGGGTTCCGATCCCGACCCCGGCCCGCCGGGCGATGTCCTCGAGGGAGGCCTCCCGGCCGTCCTCGGTGAACGCCTCGCGGCCGGCGGCGATCAACTTGTCGTAGTTCCGTCGCGCGTCTGCCCGCTTGGGTCGGTGGGTCAGTTGCTCGACTGGAGTGTCTGTGCTGGTCATCAGGTAATCGTCCCCTCAGCTTGCAAAACGGAGGTTACCTCCGTATAGTATTCGGAGGCAACCTCCACTTAGTTGTGGAGGGCACCTCCACTTTAGCCCCACCCTCACCCTCCACGAACGGGAGAACCACCCCATGACCACCACCCTGGACCGACGCGCCCCGACGCGCCCCTCCGACCCGCTCCGGACAGGAAACCGGACAGTGATCCTGGCCATCATCCTCACTACGTACCTGATGATCATCCTCGACGCCACCGTCGTCATCACCGCGCTGCCGGACATCCGCCGCAGTCTCCACTTCTCGTCGACGGGCCTGTCGTGGGTGCAGAACGCGTACACCCTGACCTTCGGCGGACTGCTCCTCCTCGGCGCCCGGGCCGGTGACATCCTCGGCCGCCGCCGGGTCTTCCTCGCCGGAATCGCCCTGTTCACCGTGGCCTCACTCCTGGGCGGACTGGCCCAGTCGGCGGCCTGGCTGCTGACGGCCCGGGCCGCCCAGGGGATCGGAGCCGCCATCGCCGCTCCGTCGACCCTCGCCCTCCTCCAGATCAGCTTCGAGGAGGGCCCCGAGCGGACCAGGGCCGTCGGCGCCTACAGCGCCGTCTCGGGGGCCGGTGGCAGTATCGGCCTGGTACTGGGCGGCATGCTCACCACGTGGATCTCCTGGCGGTGGGGTTTGTTCATCAACGTGCCCATCGGCATCGTGCTGCTCTGCCTGGCCCCCCGTTACCTGCCCGAGACCGAGCGCAGGCCCGGACAGTTCGACATGGCCGGAGCCGCCACCTCCACACTGGGAATGGCCAGTCTCGTGTACGGGTTCGTCCGCGCCGCCTCCTACGGGTGGGGCAACCCGTTCACCGTCGCCTCGTTCGTAGCCAGCGCCGTTCTGCTGACCGCCTTCGTGCTGACCGAGCAGCGGGCCGAGCAGCCGATCACCCCGCTCCACCTCTTCGCCAGCCGGCAACGCTCGGGCGCCTACGTCGCCCGGATGCTCGTGGTGAGCGGCATGTTCGCCATGTTCTTCTTCATGACCCAGTTCTTCCAGGGCGTCTTCGGCTACAGCGCCCTGGAGGCGGGCCTGGCCTTCCTGCCGGTGACGGCGGTGATGTTCGGTGTCGTGCGGTTGGTGCCGAGGCTCCTGCCACGCTTCGGGACCCGCCGCCTGCTGGCCGGCGGTGTGCTCGTGGCCTTCGTGGGCATGGCCTGGCTGAGCCAGCTGGCGCCGACGAGCCCATTCTTCCCCCAGATCGTGGTGCCCATGGCCCTCCTCGGCATCGGGATCGGATCGGCACTCGTGCCGCTCACCACCGCAGGGATCGCCGGCGTCGAGCAGAAGGACGCCGGGGCCGCATCCGGACTGGTGAACGTCGCCCAGCAGCTCGGGGGATCCCTCGGTCTCGGCATCCTCATCACCGTGTTCGCCGCCGCCGGCGCGGACCGGGCGCCGCACCCCGGGGGGACCATGTTCGTCCGGTCGGCGGCCCAGTGGAACCTGGCCCACGATGTGGCCACAGCACTCCGGGGCTCGGCTGTCTTCTTGGGCCTGGCGTTCGTGGTGATCGTTGCCACCATGAGGCCCACCCGGGAGGAGAGGGCCGTCGACAACCCAGGGCTCAACGGGAACGAGGAGCTGGCGGTCGTCGACTGACGGGCACTCGGCCGCCCGACCCGAGTGATCCGATCGCGGTGTGCCTAGGCTGGCCACCATGACCAGCGGGCTCCCCACCGACCTGCCACCCGCGGACGACCGCCGGGCCCTCGCCGCCTGCCGGCGGACGGTGACGGTATGAGCCCCACGGCACGGGCCGTACGCTTCGACCGCTACGGCGGTACCGATGTGCTCTATGTGGCGGACGTGCCGATACCCATCCCGGCTGCCGGCGAAGTTTTGGTGGCGGTCAGGGCCGCCGGGATCAATCCGGGTGAGGCCTCCATCCGAAAGGGACTCCTCGACGCACAGTTCCCGGCCACCTTCCCCTCCGGCCAGGGGAGCGATCTGGCCGGGGAGGTCACCGCGGTCGGCGACAGCGTCGATGCCTGGGTGCCGGGCGACAAGGTGCTGGGCTTCTCGTGGCAGCGCTCGAGTCAGGCCACTCACACGGCCGTCCCGGCCGACCAGCTGATCCGCAAGCCGGCCGCGCTCAGTTGGGAGGTGGCCGGCTCGCTGTACGTCGTGGGCGTCACCGCGTTCGCCGCGGTGCGGGCCATCGGGGCCGCGCCCGGCGAAACCGTGGCCGTGTCGGCGGCGGCCGGAGGGGTGGGCAGCATCGTGGTGCAGCTGCTCAAGGTCCGGGGGGCGAAGGCCCTCGGCATCGCCTCGGCGTCCAATATCGCGTGGCTCGAGGCCCACGGAGCGATTCCCGTGACCTACGGCGACGGCCTGGCCGAGCGGCTGCACGAAGCGGCTCCGGGCGGCATCGACGCCTTCATCGACCTGTTCGGGCCGGAGTACGTCCAGTTGGCCGTCGACCTCGGCATCAGCCCGGAGCGGATCGAAACCATCATCTCGTGGGAGAAGGCCGGCGAGATCGGGGCCAAGACCGAGGGGAGCGGCACCGCCTCAACCCCTGAGGTGCTCACCGAGATGGCCGGGTTGGTGGCCTCGGGGGCCATCGAGGTCCCCATCGCCGCCACCTACCCGCTCGAGCGGGTGGCCGAGGCCTTCGACCAACTGGAGCAACGCCACACCCGGGGCAAGATCGTCCTCGTCCCCTGACGGACCCCCTAGGGAGATCAGGCGATCAGGCCTGGATCCGGCGAGCGGGTCGTCCAGGAGTTGCCACCGGAGGAACCGGTGGTCTCCAGAGTGGGCGGGCTGGGTGGGCCGGATCCGGACCACTACTCGCTGGCGATGGCCGCCAGTACGTTGAGCTTGGCGGCGCGTCGCGCCGGCCAACTCGCCGCGCCGAGGCCGAGCAGGGCCGAGAGCACGAGGAAGACGACCAGACTGCCCACCGGAACCACGATGTCGGTGATGCCCTGCTGCTTCAGGGACGAGGCGAAGGCGATCCCCAGTCCCGACCCGACCACGACCCCGATGATGGCGCCGAACAGGGCCAGGATCACCGACTCCGACCGGATCATGGACCGCACCTGTCGCCGCTGCATCCCGACCGCCCGGAGGAGGCCGATCTCGTGCGTGCGCTCGAACACGGAAAGCATGAGGGTGTTCACGATGCCGATCATGGCAATCACGATGGCCAGGGCCAACAAGACGTAGACCAGGCCCAGCAACTGGTTGACCTGGGCCTGCTGAGACTTCTCGAAGGCCGCTCGGGTCTGGATCTTGAGGTTCGGGTAGGCGGCGAGGCCGTGGACGAGCGCCGCGCCGGTGGCTGCTGCTCCCCCGGTCTGGACCAGCACGGCCACCGGCAACGGGTTGGCGAAATGGGCGAGGAAGAAGGCGTCACCGACCAGGTAGCTGCCGATCAGCGCATTGGGTTTGAAGACGCCCCCCACCCGCATGGTGGACGGCCCGGTCTGGGCGAAGGTGACCGGTACCTCCGAGCCCACCGAGAGGTGTTTAGCGTGGGCCGTCGTGGTATCGACGAGTAGGTCTCCGGCCGCCAGGGAGCCGGCACCGGAGCCGTCGACCATGTCCAAGATGACCGTCCGGGGGAGGTCCCGGGTGGAGACGGCGGTGAGTGAGTTCACCGCGCCCCGCAGTTCGAACTGCCCGCTGTAGACCGTGGACACCGCTCCCACGCCGGGGACCGCTGCCGCCGTCGGCGCGACGGCGTTACTGAAGCCGCCGGAACCCTGCGATGAGGACGTGATGATGTAGTCGGCACTGATGGCATTGTCCACGCTGCTGGTCGCCGATTTGGACAGGGAGGCGCCGAACACGGCCATGGTCGAGACCAGGGCCAGTCCGACCATGAGAGCCGAGGACGTCTGGGCCGTCCGGCGGGGGCTGCGCATGGAGTTCTCCCGGCCTAGCCGGCCGGCCGTTCCGCGCAGGGAAGCCAGCGGACGTCCGATCACACTGGCCATCGGTCGGGCCACCAGGGGCGCCAACATCCCGATGCCGAGGAAGACGGCCACCGCGCCCACACCGACCAGTTGGATGGCCGGCCGGCTGAGCCCCAGGATCAGAGCGGCCACGCCGAGGAGGCCGATCACACTGCCGATGGTGATCCGCCGCCGTGACGACTCCTCATCCTCGGCCCGGTGGTCGGCCAGGGCGGCCACTGGGGGGATGCGGACGGCCCGACGGGCCGGGCTGATGGCCGAGACCACCGTGACTCCCACCCCCACCACGAGGGCGACGATCACCGTCCGGGACTCGAAGACCAACGAGCCGGTGGGCAAGGTGATGCCGAATCCCTTCAGGAGCTCCTCGAGGCCGACTGCGGCCAGGACACCGAGCCCCAGGCCCACCAGCGACGCCACCAGGCCGAGGATGGCCGCCTCGAGCAGCACCGACCGGAAGAGCTGGCGACGGCTGGCGCCGACGATGCGGAGCAGGGCCAGCTCGCGCGTCCGCTGGCCCACCGTGATCGAGAACGTATTGAAGATGGTGAAGCCGCCCACGAACAGGGAGATGAAGGCAAAGACCAACAAGGCGGTGGAGAAGAAGGAGAGGGCCTGGTTGATGGTGTTGGTCTGCTCGGCGGCCACGGTCTGGCCCGTCACCACCTCGACCCCCGGTGGAAGCACCTTGGCGATGTCGTGTTGGACGGTCGAGCGGTTCACCCCCGGTGTCGCCACCACGTCGATGGCGTCCAGTCGGCCGTTGAGCCCGAACAGCTGCTGGGCGGTGGGCAGCGAGAACGCGGCCAGGGTGGCGCCGGCCAGGTTGTCGGCGGTGCCGAAGCGGAAGATGCCGGTCAGGGTGAAGGTCCGGGGGGGACCGGCCAGCAGGATCCGCACATGCTGGCCCACGACGAAGTGGTACTTCTGTGCCGTCCCGGCGTCCATGGCCACCTCCTCGGGCGTCGAGGGGGCATGCCCCTTGGTGAGCCGGAGGGCGGAGATCTGCGGGTTGGTGTCGAAGGACAACCCGACCGTGGGGGCGCCTCCGGTGGTGATGGCCTTACCGTCGGGGGCGACGAACTGGGCGTAGCCGGTGACCGTTCCCTCCGCCGCAGCCACTCCGGGTACCCCGCGCACCGGGGCCAGGAGGGACTCCGGGATGGCTTTGCGGACGGCGTCTCCCCCGGAACTGTCGGTGAAGACGGCCTTCCCCCGGATTTCAAAGTCGATGTTCTGGTAGATGTGGCCGAACAGCGTGTTGAAGGTGTTGTGCAGCGTGTCGGTGAGGACGAACGTCCCCGAGATGAAGGTCACGCCGAGGACGATGGCCAGGGCGGTGAGGGCCAGACGCAGCTTGTGGGCCAACAGACCCTTCGATGTGACCTTCCACATCTCAGCCGCCCAGGCGCTTCATCTGCTCAAGGATGGAGTCGACAGTGGGTTCGCGCCGCTCCCCGACCACCCTCCCGTCGGCCAGGAACACGACTCGGTCGGCGTAGGCGGCGCCCCGGGCGTCGTGGGTGACCATGACGATGGACTGCTGGAACTCGTTGACCGAGCGCCGCAAGAACTCGAGCATCTCGCCGGACGAATTCGAGTCGAGATTGCCCGTCGGCTCGTCGGCGAAGATCAGGTCGGGACGCCCCATCAGGGCCCGGGCGCAGGCCACACGCTGCTGCTGGCCACCGGACATCTCACTGGGGCGGTGTCCCAGCCGGTCTCCGATGCCCAGCTGCCCGACCAGATAGTCGAACCATTCTTTGTCCACCGGGCGACCGGCCAGATCGGCCGGCAGGGCGATGTTCTCCGCCGCCGTCAGTGTGGGGACCAGGTTGAACGACTGGAAGACGAAGCCGATCCGGTCCCTGCGCATCTGGGTCAGGCCGGCGTCGTCGAGCAGCCCGATCTCCTGGTCGCCGACGAAGGTCCGGCCGGATGTGGGCGTGTCCAACCCGGCCATGCAGTGCATGAGGGTCGACTTGCCCGACCCCGAGGGGCCCATGACCGCCGTGAACCGGCCGCGTTCCAGATCGAGAGTGATCCCGTCGAGGGCGCGGACGGCGGCGTCACCCTTGCCGTACGTCTTGACCAGATCGACCGCCCTTGCCGCCGGGACCCCCAGTGGAGCCGGGGACGGCGCCGGCGCCTGGTCGCTCATGGTCATCGAAGTACTCTCCTCGGGTGGGCTTCACGGCTGTGCCGGAGTGGTGCTGCCCGTCGTTCGGCCCGGCACCGGGTCCTGATGCTAACGGGGTCAACGGGGCTCGCTGCGGGAGTCCCCGCAGATACCCGGCCCAGCTCCTCAGTCCGCAGGTCGCCGGGTCGTGGGGCGTCAGTCGGTGAACTGGTGGTGCAGCATCTCCTCGGCCATCGACTGCTCAGACCCCTCGTTGGGGATGAGGAGCCAGCCAGCCAGATAGATGGGCACGGCGATGCCACCCATCAGCGCCAGGGCGACGAACACCACTCGCACCACGGTTGGGTCGACGCCGACGTAGTCGGCCAGTCCCGCCGCAACCCCGGCGATCATGCGCCCGGACCGGAGGCGGTGCAGTCGCATCGGGGGTGACCCCGGCTCCGATTCGGCGGGGCCGGGATGTGAGGACGGCGGGCCGGTGGGGGCGGTGGGAGCGTTCATGGGACCAGCCTGACGGCCGGGCAACGGGTGCGCTATCGGGCAGGCCCCTGGTCGGACCCTGACCGTCGGCCCGTCCCCTCAGGGATGTCCCTGATAGCCAGGGCCGGCGGGGTGCGCGATCATCGGGTATCGCCAAACCCCCCGATCCGCACACCGAGGTACCCGGCACGACGGACGCACCCCGTGGCACCGACCAGGAGAGATCGACCGACCGGGACCGGAGTCACTCCTGGTACGGACCGTGGATCCCATCCAGCTGGGCCGGGGACGGGGACGGTTCCGGGAGACTTCGCTCGCACCGCCGAGGGAATCGCCCCCTCCGGCGCAACCGGGCCACCCGGGTCGTGGCCGGCGTCTGCGGCGGGATCTCGGCGACCACCGGCGTGGACGTCACCCTGGTCCGGATCGGATTCGTCCTCCTGTCCCTGGCCAGCGGAGCGGGGGTCCTGGTCTACGTGCTGGCCTGGCTCTTCGTCCCCCTGGAGGGTGAAACCGCCTCGATCGTCTCCCGGGCCGTGTCCGACCGCCGGGGTATCCGCCTCGTCGCTGGGATCATCCCCGTCCTGGTACTCATCCAGATCGTCTCCAGTGGTCTGCATCTGGGCTACCTCGGGTCGTTCAGCTGGCCCCTCTTCCTCGCAGCCGGGGCCGCCGTCCTCATACGCCGGAACGCCAGCCCTGACGAACGGGAGTGGATCAACGACGACCTGCTTCCCATGTTCCGGAGCGCGGATGGACGGCATACCCGGACCTCGGTGGTCGCCCGCATCGCCGTGGGCGTCGCGGTCGGGATCGCGGGGCTCTTCCTCCTCCTCGACGGACACCCGACCAGGGCCGCGCTCGGGCCGGTCTTCGGCGCGCTATTGACCATGGCCGCCGTCGTCCTGATCTTCGGTCCCTGGTGGATCAGCCTGGTGCGTGACCTCATGGCGGAGCGCCAGGCCAGAGCCCGGGCCGAAGAGCGCGCCCAGATGGCCGCCCACGTCCACGACTCGGTCCTCCAGACTCTGGCTCTGATCCAGCGTTCGGCAGGCGATCCCCAGCAGGTGGGCCGACTGGCCCGGGCCCAGGAGCGCGAACTCCGGGCCTGGCTCTTCGAGGGCCGACCCCCTGGCTCGGTCGCCGCAGAGGCGATGACCGTCGCCGAGGGCCTCGGCCTCCTGCAACGTGTGGTCGAGGCCGATCACGGGATCGCCGTCCAGGTGGTGGTGGTCGGTGACTGTCCGCTGAGCGAGCGGCTGCGCGCCCTGCTCGACGCCGCCCGCGAAGCCACCGTGAATGCGGCGAAGTGGTCGGGAGCACCCGAGGTCTCGATCTACGCGGAAATCGAGACGCAGGTGGTGTCCGTCTTCGTGCGCGACCGGGGTCGGGGGTTCGACCCGATCGACGTGCCCGGGGATCGGCAGGGCATCGCCCAGTCCATCCGGGCCCGGATGGCCCGGTTCGGCGGCTCGGCCACGGTCCGTTCGGCCCCCGGCCGGGGCACCGATGTCCAACTGTCCATGCCCCAGCGCCAGCTGAACCCGTGAGCGACAGCGAGCGCCCCCGCGTCTTCCTGGTCGACGACCATGCCATGTTCCGGGCCGGGGTGCGGGTGGAACTGGGCGATGCGGTCGACCTGGTCGGGGAGGCCGACGAGGCCGCCGCCGCCATTGAGCTGATCGGCGAACGCACTCCCGACGTGGTCCTGCTCGACGTGCACCTGCCCGGGGGTGGCGGCCAGGCTGTGCTGGCCGGGGTACTGCCCGACCACCCCGACGTTCGCTTCCTGGCCCTTTCGGTGTCCGACGCCCCCGAAGATGTGATCGCGGTGATCCGGGCCGGAGCCCGGGGCTATGTGACCAAGACCATCTCGGGACCGGACCTCCTGCAGGCGGTGCACACCATCCAGGCCGGGGACGCCGTCTTCTCCCCTCGGTTGGCTGGATTCGTCCTCGATGCCTTCGCCGACGGTTCGGGATCGACCCAGGCGGCCGGGCTCGATACCGAACTGGATCAACTCTCGCCCCGGGAACGCGAGGTGCTGCGACTCATCGCCCGCGGGTACACCTACAAAGAGGTCGCACGCGACCTGACCATCTCGGCCAAGACGGTCGAGACCCACGTATCGTCCGTACTCCGCAAGCTGCAACTGTCCACCCGGCACGAGCTCACCCGCTGGGCCACCGAACGGCGACTGGTCTGACCATGGCCGGGTGGACCGGGCCCGGTCGGGCCATCGGGCAACGACCGCGTCACCACCCTAGATTCCGGCGATGCCCTGACCGATGAGCACCACACCGAACACGACGAACAGCACCGACATGACGCTGGCATTGTTGTGCTTCAGCCAGGCGTTCCAACCGTGCAGCACCCCAGGCGCCCGGTCGCCGAGGACCAGCATCACCGCGATGGGAGCGGCGACACCGAGCACGGCGACGAACACATAGACCGCTGCGGCCGCCACCTGCTGCCCACCGGTCAGCCCCCCGGCCGACACATCGGCCGCGGTGGCAAACGCCACCACGATGCTCTTGGGATTCAGTGCTCCGAGCGTGAGGCCGGCCACGAGCGCCTTGCCGGGCGTGTATCCGGCGATTCCGTCCATCCACCCCGGCAGCGAGCCCTCCTGACCCTCCGTCGGCCGACGGCGGAATTTCCGGACCGCGGCCACCACCAGGTAGAGCCCGAGGGCCAGTTTCAATGCCGCCGCCCAGGTGGCGTGACCCGAATCCCTCGACAGCCCGACCGCTCCCGCGAGGGTGATGAGCACTCCGAGGACGACGGCGACTCCGGCCACGAATCCGACCAGAAAGTTCAACGCATTGGCCAGCGGCCTACTCGTGAAGAGGAGCAGGATCGCCGGGATGATGTTCAACGGGGACAGTGTCACCACCAGAGCAAGAGGAAGGATCTCCCCGATGACGATCTTCAGCACGTGTTGCCTTTCGCTGCCGTAGCGAGCGAACCTAGCCGCCGATGGATCCTGCCGACGGCCGTCGGAGCGCCGCCAGGCCTTTCCCAGGAGACCCTCCTCGATCAGCTCCAGCTCGGGGACCGGGGTCCCCGGTCCCGGCGGTGGCGGCCGGACCACGGTGCCCAGTACCAGAAGGCGACGAGAGCGAGTCCCACGATCCCGATGATGAGGAACAGTAACGCCAGCGGATGGACGTCGACCCCGCCGATCTGGGACGTCGCGAACGGCGGGCCGATGCCCATGCTGCGCATCGGGCCGGGAGCGAAGATCCGCATCGATCCGGGACTCGTGACCACGCGGCGCACGGCGAAGGCGAAGGAGTGAGTGCGGAATCCACCCACCAGGATCAGGCCGGCACCGATGGTCACCAAGCCCAAGAGGACGGTCAGGGCAACGGCCACCGGTGTCCGCCAACGTGGCGATGATGCAGGCAGGGACGGACTCGTGACCCCCCGGGCCTGGGCCCATGATGCGGCGAACCGTCGGGGATCGAAGGCGCTGTTCCCGAGAACGTCTTCGGGTGAACCCCCCTCCGACTGGGCCTCCTCGAGGTCGGCCGTCAGGTCGGCGGCCATCTCGTTAGCGATGGCGTCGGGAACGTTGAGTCGCCGCCACTCACGTCGACACTCTTCGACGAACTCACTCACGGCACCACCTCCGTTTTGACCAGACCGAGCGCGCCGTCAACGGCGTCACGCGTCGCTTGCCATTCCTTGACTCCGGCTTTTAGCGCCTGTTCGCCCTGGAGCGAGAGGCTGTAGTACTTCCTCGGCGGGCCCCCGTTGCTCGCAGCCCGACGGGTCTCGACGAGGCCGTCGCGCTCCAGCCGGCCCAGGAGCGGATAGATCGAGCCCTCCCCGACCGTGGAGAGGCCCCGTCCGCGCAGCCGTTTGGTCATCTCATAGCCGTAGGCCGGGCCCTCGCCCATCACGGCCAGGAGGCAGAGGTCGAGAACCCCCCGCAGCAACTGACTTCGCCGACCCTCCTGGCTACCCATGCACCACAAGTTACCGTCTTGTACCTTGCTCTGCAAGGCACCATGGACGTACGTCCGGGTTCCCTCTATCTATCCCCTGGACCTGGCGCGCCGAATGCCCTCATGGAACCGCACGGCCCCAGGGAACCGCGGACGGTCCCGGTGGTCGAGCGTGTGACACCGGTGCTCGCACGCGCTAGCCCCTTCCCGGCAAGACCGGGCCGCAGTGACGCTGACCGTGATCGTCGGGCGGACCGCTCTGGCGCAGTCGATAGTCTCCCGGGACGCCTGAGAGAGACCTAGTGGACGTCGATCTTCTCGCCGGACTGCAGTGCCGCCACCATCCTGGCCAGATCATCCCCCTGCAGACGCGAACCCAACAGCTTCCGCAACTTGCGGGTGATCAACTCATCGGATTGGCCTTTGCAGACCTGGGAAAGCCGGTTCATCTCCTTTTTCGTCTCGGCCCTGGCATTCCCTTCTTCAAGATCGTCCAACTCACGTTGGAATACCGATGCATTGGTTGTCATGTCCGATCCTCACTTGTCGTTCTGGCTCCCGTGGTCCCCGTCTATCAGGTCGCACCTTCGCACGTAGGGATGCCGGAAACCGGTCAGCTCGCGGCTCGGGGATCCTCGGGCCGCGAGGAGGCGGATCGATGCCTGGGGGAATTGGTGTAGACCTAGGGGCGCTACCAGGTCAGAGGCAGGCGAAGGGGTTCCCCTCACCGACCCCGCGCCCGGCGGAAGATCCAGCGTCCTCTCCCGTCCGAATCCATAGGCGCCGAGGAGTCGAATGACCGCCGTGTTGGATCCAGAATCATCCGTAGCACCTGCCTGCGAGGGATCAGGAAGGTTCCCCGATGTCGTCAACGACATTGTCCGCGACGAGCGGTTCTACATCTGTTCCGACTGCGGAGCCACGATGCCCACCTTCGAGTTGACCCCGGTTCACGGGCGGAGTGGCGGCGGACCGTCGTTCTGACCCGTCGACCACTAACGCCGAGCCATCCTCGGTAACCGGGGAGCGAGGACGGAAATCGGAGCCGGGCTGCCCGGCCACGGAGTGGTGAGGTCAGCCAGATCCGGGTGACGATCCGGAGCCTCGGACGCCTGTCCGGCCTACTCGGGGGCCGGACGAACGACCACTACCCGGCCATCCGGTCCGATCCTTCGGGCCGCCCGTGCGCGAAAGCGACAGCGACAGCGATCAGCTGACCAGCACGTCGGGTCGGGGCAGGCCCTCGGCCTCGCACAGGGCGTAGTACGCCTCGAGCGCACCGGGTCCGTCGAAGACGCTCTCGATGCTTCCGTCAGCGGCCAGGTTGAGGTTGACCCCGTACATCTGGAACCACACCTGCGTGTCATCCTCGATGCATTCGAGGGTGTGGACGGATCCGGCCGGCTCGAACAGGAACGAGCCGGCCCGGTTGACGTAGTCGTACTCGCGGTACCTCCAGGCACCGGACATTGTGTAGCCGTAGACCGGACCGGTGTGGCGGTGGGTCTGCACGGCATAGCCGGCTTGGAAGATGTTCTCGACGATCCAGAGGCCTTCGGCCACGTCGACCTGGATCACCTTGAGTTTGTTGCCTCCGCCGATCTCGGCAAAGGGAAGTTCAGCGGCGCCGCGATGCTTGGCCTCGATGGCTGTATCCATGCTCATGGTTGCTCCTGGCTCATGGTTGCTCCTGTCGTCTCAGCCGTAACGGGCGTCACCAGGATGTCCCCCGTGGCCCGATCCAGCCGGCGTCCTTACACAGTGTCATAGATGGGGAAACCAGGTCCACGGTTCGGCCATCCTCTCGACAAATGCTCCGAGGACCTGCACATTGGACCTCCCCAGACATGGCGAGCTCGAGCCCGGCCGAGACTCCGGGGACGGCCGTCGGACGGCACCAATCCCGCTACCGGCCATGGGTCACACCCCAGCTGATCACGAGGCGACAGTAGGATCCGGCTGGTGGCTTACGACGCGGCCCCTGCGGGGTTGGCTCCGGGCGGCGCCCGAACACCTCCGGGCCGGACACCAGCTCACCTCGTGGGCGGATCTGGCTGTCGCCTACGCAGGGTCGCTTCCGGTGAAACCGTGAGGCACGTCGCCATCGGTGACCGCCGGGTGCCCGTCCTCCACTGCCGACAGCGACGCGGCGGAAGCACCCTCCCGACGCCCCACCGTTCTGACCCGGAGCCCGGGTGAGGCCGGTGGACCTCACCGCCATGGCCGTTGAGGTGGCCGTCCGGTTCGAGGCACCGGTCGGGGCCGTGTGGGAGCTGCTGACCGATGTCGAGCGCATGGCCGGACTCGGTCCCGAGCACGTTCGGGCCCGGTGGCTCACCTCGGCACCCGCGGTGGGTGCCCGGTTCATGGGATGGAACCGCATCGGCCAACACGAGTGGGACGTCATCTGCGTGGTGACCAGGTGCCAGGCGCCGCGGTTCATCGAGTGGAACGTGGGCGAGGGACCGCTCCCCTCATCGACGTGGTCGTACCACCTCACCGAGGAGGGACCCGCTGCTTCGTCGGTCACCCAGCGCTTCCAGCACGGACCCGGTGGCAGTGGTGTACGCGATGCCGTGGAGCGCCACCCCGAACGGGCGGACCGCATCGTGCAAGGCCGCGCGGACACCCTCCACACCAATATGGTGCTGACCCTGGAGGCGGCGGGCCGGCTCCTCGCAGAGCCGGGCCGTGGCGTCGCCCTCCCCTGATCACCGGCCGTATTCGGTAGTCACCGGTCGGTGGTGGGGGGCCGGGGCGCCATGGGCGGTTCCCAGACCCGACACCCGGTGTGTCCGGCCCGGGCCGACAGCCCCGCTACCCTCGGCTCATGGTCGGGGATTCCCTCTGGGAGCAGCACGCGGCATGGTGGCAGGAGGAGTACACCGACGGGGCCGACGCCGAGTACGAGGAGCAGATTCTCCCCCTCGTGGAGCGTGCTCTGGGCGCGGCGACGCGGGTCCTGGACGTCGGCTGCGGTGAGGGACAGGTCAGTCGTCGACTGGCCAATCGTGGCGCTCAGGTGGTGGGCTTCGATCCAACCGCCGCACAGGTCCGCGTGGCACGAGAGCGGGGTGGAACGGCGAGCTTCATGAGGGCCCGGGCCGAGCAGATCCCGTGTCGGGACCACAGCTTCGATGCCGTGGTGCTGTGCCTGGCACTCGAACACGTGGACCCGTTCGAGTCCGCCATCCACGAGGTCAGTCGGGTCCTCGCTCCGGGCGGTTTGTTTCTGCTGCTTCTGGTCCACCCGCTTCTCCAGTCACCCGGGAGTGGATGGGTGGAGGACCTGAACACGAACGAGCATTTCTGGAGGATCGGCACCTATCTCCTGGACGATGTGGCCGTCGACGAAGTTGAACCCGGAGTCAGCCTGCAGTTCGCCTACCGACCCCTCAGCAGGTACGTGCACACCATGGGCGAAGCGGGACTGTTGATCGAGGACATGGTTGAACCGACACCTCCACCGGCGGTCCTGGTCGAGACGGGGAACGTGCCAGGCGCATCGGGGATCCCGCGGCTACTACTGCTGTACGCCCGTCGACTCGATGAGGGCCGCGACCACGGTTTACCCACCTATCCCAGGTAGAGAAAGTCGGCTGTGCCGCCCTACCCACAGGGCCGGTCGCTACTCAGCCGCGCAGGCAGAGATGCTCCCGATCGCGGCGCTGCGGCCAGGCCCGCCGACGAGTGCGACCCGGGCGGTACGATGGGGTGATGGGCAGGGGGCTATGGGGTGCCGGGGGACACTGGGGCGCTCGCCTCTTCACCAGGGCCTGTGCCGTGCCACTGGCCCTGGTCCTCTGTCTGGTCGGCTCGCTCCCGGGTGCCGGTGCGGCCACCTGGTGGACTCCACCGCTCGGCAATCAGCCCTGGCAGTGGGAGCTCAGCCACCCCTTGAAGCTGACCAGTGCGTCGGACATGGGTACGGATGACAAGCTTCCGAACGGTCAGCTGGCGCCCGCTCCTTCGATCTATGACATCGACGGCATCATCAACCCGGCGTCGACCGTCACCGCACTCCACGCGCTCGGCAAACACGTCGTCTGCTACGTCGAGGTCGGTGCGGCGGGCAACTACTACACACCTGCGGAGGAAGGTATTCCGGTGACGTACTTCACCACTGCTGAAGAACGCCGGAGAGTTCGGAGCCAAGGTACCCGGCTATCCCGAGTACTACCTCAACATCCAGTCTCCGGCGACGGTTTTCATCATCGCAGGCGATGATCAAGCAACAGTGCGCAGACAAGGGATTCGACGCCGTCGAGACCGACATCGACGAGGAGTACAACGACCACAGTGGCTTCCCGTTGACCAAGTCGATCGAGGAGACCTACATGACGATCTCTGGCCAACTTCATGCACAGCCTCGGTCTGGGCTGGTGGATCAAGAACCCTGACGACACCGGGGACAGCTACGCCACGGACATGTACCCCCTGGCCGATGCCGTGCTGACTGAGCAGTGCAACCAGTACTCCTCGTGCGGCCTGTTGTCGGCGTATGTGGGTCACAAGGCGGTGTTCAACGCCGAGTACCGGCTGGGGCCATTGTCCTTCTGCGACAAGGACGACGCACTGGGGTTCAACGGCGCCCGCTTCAATGTGGGGCTCACCGGGGTCCGGAGACCCTGCCGGTAGTGGCTCGGCCCCGGTGGCGGTCCCCACCGCTGTCCGTCAGGCCAGACGCCCCACTGGCCGACGGCCGCGATCCCCTACCACCCACCCGTGGCGTCAGCCCGGCCCGAGCACCGGTCCCGGCGGACGCACCAACCCGGATTCGCCCATGGACCGGACGACGCCGAATCCTGGAGCCCGGGTCGCACTCGGATCGGAGCGTGTATCGGCCCTGGACCGGCTGCGGACACTGGAGCACGAGCTCGCCGGTCTGGCCGGCGACGCAGGTGACGCCAACGGGGACGACGAGCATGATCCAGAAGGATCGACCGTGGCCTATGAGCGTGCACGGGTGGCTGGGCTCCTGGTCCGAGCGGTGTCCCACCTCGAGGATGTGGACCGTGCCCTCGAGAAGCTGGCGAAGGGGCGCTACTCGGTCTGTGAGGGCTGTGGTGGGCAGATACCCTCGGCCCGACTCGAAGCACTGCCTGCGGCTCGGACCTGCATCGGCTGTGCATCGCCACCGGCCCGTCGTTGACGGTCCGGGATCACCGGGGCCGATCCTTCCCTGGGCGGTCGTGACGGTCGACGCCGGGAGGCACGTCAGCCACGGAGCGGAAGTGTGTCCGGGACAAAGTCAGGTCCGGGCATGCCGGCGGTCCGGCGCTTCATCCGAACATTACTTCCAGTTGGCGGGGACCTCTGACCTGTCCGCCGGCCCACACGACCTCGGTGCCCTCGGCCAGATGGAAGACCGGGACGCGGGCCAGCCACTCCTCGAGAGCGACCCGCAGCTCCATGCGCGCCAGATTGGAACCGGCACACCGGTGGATACCTGAGCCGAATGCCACATGCCGGTTCTCCCGGCGATCGAGGAGTACCTCATCAGCCCGATCGAAGGCGGCCGGGTCCCGATTCGCCGCGGGGAAATTCAGGAGGAGTTTGTCGCCCTGCTTCATCGGACAACCGGAGAATTCAACATCGCCCGTCACGATGCGGGCCATGGTCACCGGGGAGTAGGCGCGGAGGAGTTCCTCCACCGCCGTGTCCATGAGCGCAGGTTCGGCCACGAGCCGCTGGCGGTCACCGTCATTCGTGGCCAGGTGCCACAGCGCCGATCCGATGGCACTCCAGGTGGTGTCGATACCGGCGATCATGGTCAGAATGGCCATGCCCAAGATGACCATGTCATCGACCGATCCTCCCTCCACCTCGGCGTGGAGGAGGTAGGTCAGGAGGTCGTCGCCGTCAGTGTCGCGCCGTTCGTTGATCCGGTCCCAGAGGTAGTAGCCGAGACCGAACATCCCACGCTGGACACGTTCAGGGTCATCGGCGAATTCCAGGGCGTCACGGACCCAGCCGGTGAATGTCTCGGAAAGCTCCTCGGGGATTCCGAGGATCGTGCCGATAACGCGTACGGGAATCTGCTGCGCATAGTCGGCCGCGGCATCGGCCCGGCCGGCGTCCAGGTGGGCGTCGATGAGCGAGCGGCACAGTGACCTCGTCATGGGCTCATAGGACTCCACCCTGGCGTGAGAGAACCAGGGCAGCAGAAGCCGACGGGTCCACGTGTGCAGCGGTGGATCGGAGGTGATCGGTGGGAGGCCGTAGGTGAGGATCGGGGTCTCCTCTTCCTCCATGGAATCGATGACGCTGGTGTTGGCCGAGCTGAAGTGATCGGTGTCCTTGGCCATGGCGGTGACATCCGCGTAGGTCGTCGGGAGCCAGACGCTCCCTCTGCGGTTGGTGTGGGCGATCGGACACACCTGACGCAGCTCGTCCCAGCGGGGAAACGGATTCCGCACATAGGCACCATCGAGGACGTCGAAATCCGACGTCCAGTCATCAACGGGCTCAGTTCTCGCCACGTGCCGCCTCCCAAGTCCAGGTAGTGCTAGTGGTGTCTTACACCCGGGGCCGCCGGGAGTGCCACATCCCACCGTGCTGGACGGTCTCGGACCACCGTCAACGCCGGCCTAGTCCGTCGGACCCCGCAGGCCGCCGGGATAACCACGAACGGTGCCGACCACGATGTGATCGTCCCCATCCATCGCCGTTAACATCAGCAACTCATGTCGAACCTGGAGACCGCGTGACCGACGTGTCCGACCCGGGGATGTCGGTGCCGAGCCGCCTCGGGGTGGGGGCGCGCTTCGACGGCGGCGAGCTCATGCTCGAACTCGTGCCCACGGAGGAGACGCTCCATCACGGCATCGTCCGAGCCAGCGTTCTCTCGTTCGTCATCGATGTGGTGGCGGGTATCCCCCTGGATCAGGACCCCACCGTGTGGACTCTTACCTCGGACATGTCGGTCCGTATGCGTCCGATCCGGTCCCCTGAGCGCATCGAGGCGACGAGCACAATCGTGCGACAGGGCCGACGATCGGCGACCTGCGTGGTGGAACTGACCCTGGATGGGGGAGCCCCCATCGCCACCGGGGCCATCGGGTTCGCCAAGGTTCCCCGTAAACCCACCGATCCACCCAAACCAAATGTGCCGATCGGGCGGACCCCGGTGATCTTCCAGAATCCCACCACCCTGACTCGACCGCTGCGTGACGAGGCCGGCATCGTCGTGATCGATCCGGCAGAGGGTGTCGTGCTGGTCGAAATCACTCCGGACCTCCGGAATCCCGCAGGGACCCTTCAGGGCGCGATGGTGGCCCTGCTGGCCGAAGCCGCCGCCGAGGACCTCCTGGCGGCGCGGTTCGGCGTGAACGTCGTGGTCACCGAGCTCGACCTCCGATATCTGCGGAAGACGCAGACGGGACCGGTGCGCACTCGAAGCCGGCTCCTCGGTACCGGGCCGGCGGCACCGATCCAGATCGAGCTCATCGACACCTCTACCGACGAGATCACGACGTTGGTCTACGCCAGCGCCGTCACGGTTCCGTGACGCAGGCCCGCATGGTCGACCGATCACGGCGGTTCCGGGAACGCGGATCCCCGTCCATCCGCGCGGCCCATCCTCCTTTCGGCCCACGAGACACCGAACAGGTGGAACTCGGTCCCCACCGCCCGTCGATCCGGAGACCCCTACCATGGGTGTGTGCGAATAGGCCTACTCACCGGTGGCGGTGACTGTCCCGGCCTGAACGCAGTGATCCGAGCCGTAGTGGTCGCTGGAGAGGTCCACCATGGTGATGAGTTCGTCGGCATTCTCGACGGATGGCGGGGCCTGCTCGATGACGAGACCGTCCCGCTCAACGCTGACCAGTGCCGGTCCATCCTGACCAGGGGCGGGACCATTCTCGGAACGTCCCGCACCAACCCGTTCGCCAGCGACGACGGCCCCCAGCGCGTCCTCGCTGCCACGAGGGCGCTCGGGCTCGATGCCGTGGTGGCCATCGGTGGCGACGACACCTTGGGGGCCGCGGACAAGTTGCACCGGCTGCACCTTCCGGTCGTAGGCGTACCCAAGACCATCGACAACGACCTGTCGGGGACCGAAGTCACCTTCGGATTCGACACGGCCGTCCAGATTGCCACCGAGGCCATCGACCGTCTTCAGTCCACGGCCGAGTCCCACCACCGGGTCATCGTGTGCGAGGTCATGGGCCGACACGTCGGCTGGATCGCCGTCCACGCCGGCATGGCCGGAGGGGCGGCCGAGATCCTGATTCCCGAAGTCCCGTTTTCACTTGACGGGGTGTGTGAGCGGCTGGTGAACCGCCACGGAGATGGGCACTTCTTCTCCACGGTGGTGGTGGCCGAGGGAGCACTGCCCCGAGACGACGTGTCGGCCGGATCGGAACCGGGTGCCCCGAGAGCCGAAGCCGTCGACCAGTTCGGCCACGCCCGCCTGGGTGGAATCGGGGCATTCCTGGCCCGTGAGATTGAGCAACGGACGGGCTACGAGTCGAGGTCGACCGTGCTCGGCCATATCCAGCGTGGAGGAACCCCGACGGCATTCGATCGTGTGCTCGCCACCCGGTTCGGGGCGGAGGCACTTGCCGCAGTTCACGAGCGTGATTTTGGAACGATGGTGGCGCTGCGCGCCGGGGCGATCATCCGGATCTCGCTGAGCGATGCCGTCGGGATGCCCAAACAGGTCGACCCGCAGCTCTACCAGGTGGCCGACCTCTACCTCGGCTAGTCAGAGAAACGTCTGGCTTGGTCATTCGATCGGCCGGCGCGGGCTCTGAGTACGCCCGATGCGGACGGCGATACGGCCCTCAGTGATCCATCAGATACCGGGGGCCTGCTCCTGACGCAGACGCCACGTCGTTCGGGTTGGCCAGCGAACAGGTGCGGAGGGACAGGCACCCGCAACCGATGCAGTTCGAAAGACCGCTCTGCAACGCCTCGAGGAGGGAGATCCGCTGTTCGATCCGATCCTGCCAACCTGCAGTGAGGCGCTCCCAGTCCCGACGGGTCGGAGCGTGGTCCACCGGGAGCACGGCCAGCGCGGACACGATCTCCTCCAGGGTCAGTCCCACGCGCTGGGCGATCCGGATGAAGGCGATCCGCCGGAGCACGTCCCTCCGAAACCGTCGCCGGCCACTCGGTGTCCGGTCGGCGTGGACAAGGCCCTGACGTTCATAGAAGCGAATGGCCGAGGCGGCCAGACCGCTGCGTCCGGCCACCTCGCCGATGGTCAGCAGGTCGTCCATCCCGGCTCCTCCCAAATCCCCTCTTGACTTAAACAATAGTTTAAGTCTTACGCTGCGTGGCAGGCGCACGGAGCGCCACCGAACCTGGAGGTGAAGCCATGCCGGTCGCCGTCATCACCGGTGGGTCACGGGGTTTTGGTCGGGCCTTGGCCATCGACCTGGCCACGCACGGTTGGGGTCTGGTCATCGACGGACGAGACCGCGCCCGGTTGCAAGAGGTCGGCGACCATCTGAGCAGGCTGAACGGCCGTGTCGCCCTAATCGCCGGTGATGTGAGTTCCGGAAGCCACCGGAAAGCCCTCGTCCGATCGGCCCGACAGCTGGGATCGTTGGATCTGCTGGTCAACAACGCCAGCACCCTCGGACCGAGTCCGCTGCCGAGACTCGAGCACGTGCCCCTCCCGGAGCTGAGGCAGGTCTACGAGGTCAACGTCCTGGCTCCGTTGGCTCTGATCCAAGAGGCCCTGCCACTGGTCCGTCGCTCACGGGGCACCATCGTCTCGCTGTCCTCCGATGCCGCTGTGGAAGGCTATGAGGGCTGGGGTGGCTACGGTTCGTCCAAGGCGGCGCTAGATCAACTCCATCGCGTGCTGGCCACTGAAGAACCTGAACTGCGCTTCTACCAGTTCGATCCCGGAGACATGCGGACCGCGATGCACCAGGCCGCGTTCCCGGGCGAGGACATCTCCGACCGGCCGGACCCCGAATCGGTGGTGGCCCCCTTCCGGGCGCTGGTCGCCTCGGGTGCTCCCAGTGGCCGCTACCGGGCCGGTGCCGGGGTGACCCAGTCGTGACCCGGGGCACGGTCGCACCGGAGCGCTACACATACGATCTCCCCGACGTCCTCGAGGCCTCCGAACCTCCGGAGGCCCGTGGACTCACCCGGGACGCCGTCCGCATGCTCGTCTCCTACCGAAAGACGGGAACCATCGTGCCGAGTTCCTTCATCTTCCTCCCCCGGTTCTTGGATCCCGGCGACCTCCTCGTGATCAACACGTCCGGCACCCTGCCCGCGGCGATCGAGGCCGCATCCGACGATGGCGCCGTCCTGAGCCTCCACCTCTCCACTCAGCTGGACGGGGCCCGGTGGGTCGTCGAACCACGCCGGATCATCGGCCACACCACCGAGCGGTGGACAGGTCCACCGCCACCCCGACACCTCCGGTTGGCCGGTGGAGCGTCGGCCTTGCTCGACAGGCCCTACGGCGACCAGGGACGTCTGTGGATCGTCACGCTCGACCTCGGCACCCGTACGCTCAGCTGGCTGGCCACACACGGCCACCCCATCCGCTACCGCTACGTCGATCGCCCGTGGCCCATCGAGATGTACCAGAACGTCTACGCCACGAGTCCCGGCAGTGCGGAGATGCCGAGTGCGGGTCGACCGTTCACACCCGAGGCGATCACGGCGCTCGTGGCCAAGGGGGTGGGTGTCGCCCCCATCGTGCTCCATACCGGCGTGGCCTCCCTCGAAGCCCACGAGCTCCCCTACCCGGAACGGATGATCGTCCCGGAACCGACGGCCGAGTGGGTGAACGGGGCCCATCGGACCGGTCATCGGGTGATCGCCGTCGGCACGACCGTGGTGCGGGCCCTGGAGACGGCCGTCGGGCCAGAGGGAAGGATCAGCGCCTACGACGGCTGGACCGACCTCGTGGTCTCCCCCGATAGTGGGGTGCGAGTCGTCGACGGCATGGTCACGGGCTGGCACGAGCCGGCATCGTCCCACTTGATGATGCTCGAGGCGATCGCCGGTCGCCCCTTACTGCAGGCATCGTACGAGGCGGCCATCAACCAAGGTTTCCGCTGGCATGAGTTCGGGGACACTCATCTGATCCTGCCCTGACCGGATTCCGCCCTGACGATCCCTCGGTGACGGTCCTACCGGCAACGGCGCCGTGCTCCGCAGTCGCCATCACGAGGACGGGGTCGGCGTGTGCCGAGGCGAATACCCCACCCCGAATGCGACCGAATCGGGGCTGGGTGCCACCCCCCTATCCGGCCCGCCCCGCACGAGGGGGCAGGGTCTCAACCCCGTTGGTCCTCACCAGGGATTTCGATGACCACTCCGCCCTCGATAATCGTTCCGAACTCTGCGCTCGCACGGTCCACGACCGGGGGTGACGTCTGGTGGCTGTCTGCGCTCACGGCGACGAGCAGCTGCTGGTCGCTCGAGACTGCGCGCACCTTGGTGGATTCCGGAATGCCCAGGGCAACGCAGCGAGCGCAGAAATCGATCAGGTCGCCGAGCGACACCCCTGCGGCATTCTCCACGGATCTTGCGGCTGCCCCCACCGTGCAATCATCCCACTCGGCGCGATCCAACAAAAGATGGCGACGCCCGGCGTGAACTCGCGAACGCCGAGAGCGTCATTTACGGGACCAGTCAGAGCGACTCGTACAGCGCGGCAATGAGCGCCCGGTTCCTCGTGCTCTGCCAACGGGGGATGACATCGTTCATCACGTAGCCGACGGCGACCCCTGCCTGGGGATCGGCGAATCCGACAGCTCCACCGGTCCCGAAGTGTCCGAAGCTTCCGGGATTCGGCCCAAAGGGCCTCCGGGGTGTGGTCGGGGTGAATCCGAGCCCGAAGGTGACCTCCTCGCCCAGCACCGGACAGAAACCGGTCGACTGAGCGGTGGTTGCCTCAGCCAGCAGCGTGGCGGAGAGCAGACCGGGTGACACTGTCAAAGCGGCATACAGGAGAGCGATCCCCCGGGCCGTGCCGTGACCGTTGGTGGACGGCACCTCGGCGTTCCTCCAGCGGTTCGTGTTGACAACCCCAACGGACGAATAGCCTTCGGGATTGAAGTAGCTCAGCATGGTCATGAGCTGGTCACCCTTGAGAGCCCCGAAGTCGACGTCGACGTTCGCCGAGCCGTTCCAGAGGATGTCCGCACATCTCGATTGGTGCATCCGGGGGACCCCGAACCAGACGTCGGCACCGAGCGGCCCGCCGAGGGACCGGAGACTTCCACCGCAGGTGCTCCCACCGACACGTCGGACGATCTCTCCGATCAGGTGACCGTAGGTGTTCGTGTGGTAGGCGTGGCGCGTGCCCGGTTCCCACCACGGTTCCGACGCGGCCAGGGCACCCGCCATCCGATTCCAGTCCCACAGATCGGCGTTGGTGAGGGGTTGTCGGATCGCCGGCACGCCCGCCTGATGACTGAGCGCGTGACGAAGGGTGGCTGCGTCCTTGCCGGCGTCACCGAACTCGGGCCAGATCGAGGCGACCGGTTCGTCGAGTTCGATGAGACCCCGGTCGAGCAGCCGAAGCGCGAGGAGGGCCACGAATGCCTTGCCGACCGAGTAGAAATTGACGAGCGTGTCGGGCCGCCAGGGTCTCCTCCGTTCCCGATCGGTCCAGCCGCCGACGAGATCGACAACGGACCGCCCGTCGATGAGCACACACAGCCCTGCGCCGACCTCGCCCCGTTCGGAGAAGTTGCGCATGAACTCATCGTGGACGTGCCGAAACCGAGCATCGCAAGATCCACTGATCGGCACAGGCATGAGCGAAGTCTCTCATTCGCCAGGTCCGAGTCAACGTGGCTCGCACCTTCTGAACCGACAACACTGCTGGTACCCGCTGAACATCCACCCCACGGGGGGGTGAACCCGTGATCGTCCATCACAGCGCGGTCCCCGAGCCACGCCGCCAGTCCGACCGATGTCGACGCCAGCGTGTTCGGACGAGGCGCTGCGTGGGTCAGGCCGAACCCGGTGGGCGCCGGAGCTCGACGGTGACCTTCCTCCTACCGGAACCGAGCATCACCGTCCCGGTGGTTTGGTCGATGGTTCCCACGGAGACGGCCTCGATATTCCGAACGAATGCCGGGAGCTGGAACAGAATCGGTCCCTCGGGCCGCCGGCCCCGGAGCCAGAGCGTCACTGATCGGCCGAGCGACGAAATGGTCAGGCCCAGACGCCCCCCGTCGATGGTCGGGAAGTTGGTGACGGTCAGGGGTTCGTTGTGCCCCAACCAGCTGTCGGGTACCCCGCGTCCGACGATGAGCTCGCCGTCCGACCGCTGCGCGACCAGTGAGTCGAGGAGCACCTTGTTGGCACCCGCCATCCCCCACGCGTGGGGTGACGACCCCTGGCCGGCTGATGGATGCCTACCGATCCAGGGTGTCGTCGGTGAGGGTGCGCTCGAACTCTCCCACCAGGACATCGGGCCGCTCTGACTGTTCAGAATCATGAACTGGTAGTCGAGAATCCCCTGGTACCGGTGGTGTTGACTGGCCAGTCCAGCCGAACCTTGGGCAGCGTTGTAGGCGGAGGAATAGAAGTCGCCGGGAAACCCTCCGGTGGTGTTGGGCGGGAGGATCCCGTGCAGACGACGGAATCCGTAGTCATAGGTGGCATCGATCAGCGAGAGGCCCGGACCGGAGAGCGGGGCACCGAACAGATAGCCCTCCCATGCCCAGTTGCCGAACGGTGATGTCCAGTTGGCGTCCTTGGCGTTCGCGCACCGATTGGCGGTGTTGGGTTGCACGATGGAGCACGGGAGATAGTCGATCCGGTAGTGGGCAATGGTGGCGGCCAACACCGAGTTGGTTGCCGTCAGCAGCTGGTCGTACTCCTCGGAGGCCCAGGCCGCTTCAGTGGCGTCGCCCACCGCCGACGCGAGATAGCGGTACGCCGCCAGGCCCAGCAGGGCCTCGTAGTCATCGGTGGTCCAATACCCCTGGGTGTCGATGTCATCGGTCGCCTCCATCGTTCCGAGTGGGCCGGTCCGGTCCGCCACCAGTTGGTGGGCCGTGTCCTCGATACTGGGTTGGGCCTCACCCAGCGGCCCTTCCGATGCAAAGTGCTCCCGCACGAAGGAGAGGTCGCCGGTCTTCACCAGATAGACCGCCCAGGGCACGGCGTAGGTCCAGACACCGTCCACGTACTGTCCCTGTGAACCGACGACGTCGCTGAGCTCGAGCAGAAGGCTTCGGGCACCGGTGAAGTAGCCCTGGGTGAACAGATTGGTGAGGATGCCCACCACGTCGTGGCTGAATTCGCTCTCGTAGCCGTTGACACCGGTATCCAGCATGTCGCCACTCCGGGCGATCTGGGTGTAGATGAATCCGCTCCGATAGGCGTTGTCCAAGGATCCGTCGGGAACGTGGACTGCGGCGATCTGGCTCAGTTGGCCCGTCCAAAAGGCCCGCATGTGGTCGTAATGCTGGGCAAAGCCACCGGCACCGGCCAGGGCCTCTTCCGTCGGCCACGGGTAGCTGCCCCCGAAACGGTCCGAGGCGATGACGTAGTCGTGAACGGACTCGGAGTGGGACGCGACCAGGTCCGGCCCGGAGGCGAGGGGCACGAGCCCCGGTGACGGCTCCGGATCGGCCACAACGCTCTGTCCGGTCGGATTCGCCACCGCCACCCGAGCGTAGACCGCGACGTAGGCGTCACCACCCAGGACGAGTCGGTCGGCGAACTCGGTGATGGTCACCATCGCCCCACCGTGCCGGAAGGAGGTGATCTGTGCCGGCAGGTAGCCGTCGGCGTCGTCCCATGTCGTCCGGCCGCCGCGATAGATCCCGAATCCGTAATCGCGCAGGATTCCCCCCTGAATCACAAATGTCCCGCCGAGGCAGGTCACGACGCCCTGCTGGTTTCCCTCCCAACCGATCTCCGAGGCCGTACCGTACGCGCCGGTGAAGGCGTCGGTCGTCAGGTTGAACGAGCAGTCGTACCGGCTGCCCGGGCCGGTGACGTCGGCGGTGAGGAGCCCGGAGCGGGCTGCTTCGCCTCGTCGGGAGGAGCCGGAGGCGGCGGACGGAGACCAGCCCGTGACGATCAGTGTGAGGACCAGAGCCATCGCCACACCGCCGACCGTGCGGGCGTGAAGGGCACCGACCACATCCCTGCGGGATTGGCGCGACCGGACCGTCTCCAGCGCTCGCATCTGGCCCTCCTCCACCGTTTCCTACGCCGGCAAGGTAACACCGGAGTCACCCCGGTGTCCGGGGTGGCCGGGGCCCGGTCGGACGACCCTGAGGATGGGAGCACTGGACTGATGCGCCACCGATCGGGGTGGACCTCGGAGGCCCCCGCCATCCCCGTCGGCGAAGGACACGGGGTGGTTGGCCAGCCTAGGGTGGCCCATGGCCACTCTGGACGTTGTTGCCGTAATCACAGCCAGGCCGGGATCCGAGTCCATTGTGGAAGGGGCCCTCCGGGCCCTAGTCGGCCCGAGCCGGCGCGACCAGGGCTGCATTTCCTACGATCTGTTCGCCTCCGACTCGACGCCCGGCACGTTTGTAACGGTCGAACAATGGGAGTCGCAGGAGGACATCGACACCCACATGGCTTCCGCCCACATGGCTGATGCCATCACTGTCGCCGGAGACCACTTCGACGGTTTTCCCGCCATCCACACCTTGCGCTCGCTGGAGCCGTGACCCTGGGCACGGCCTGCTGAGGCCGCATCTACCGGGCGATCCGAATCCGGGCCCTGTCGTCCCGCACGGACGGGGTTATGGCTCCCTGGCGAGCGCCCCCACCAGTTGGGCGTCGATCAACTTCGATTGCGCGAGGTAGGGCTGCAACGTTCGGTCCAGGTCGCGGGGCTGCCACGCGTCGTCTAGGTCGTCACGAGTGATCACGGCCTCGATGTGGTCATCGAGTTCACACATGTCCAGCCCGTGCACGATTTCACGGAACTGAACGGCGGCCTTCCTTCCCCCCCGGGTTCCGTAGGTGAGGTAGCTAACCGGCTTGTCGCGCCACTCGACAAAGAGGAAGTCGAGCGCATTCTTGAGAGGTGCCGGGTATCCCCAGTTGTACTGCGGAAAGACGAAGACGAATGCGTCAAACGAACGCACGGTACGGCTCCAGGCCCGCGTGTGGTCGTGTTCGTAGTGCTCCAGGGCGGCCATCAAGGGTTCGTCAAGGAACGGGAGGTTCACCTCGGCCAGGTCGACCAGTTCATAACGCAGTGGGCTGCCTTCCTGGACGGCGGATCTGAACCACTTGGCAATCCCCGGACAGATCCGGGACGGGCGGGTACTGCCGATGACCACCGCCACTCGCGCCGGATGGCGAGAGACGACATCCTCGAGGGCGGAATCCAGACCCACCTCGGTGGTCATGATTGCCCCACCCGGGCCCTTCTCGGTACACCTTCGTCCGGCCCGGACCCCTCTGGGGTCGCCAGATCGATCCCGTGCGCTGCAGCCTCCCGAACCACGATCTGGCCGGCCAGGAGGGAGAGTCGCTTGCGGTTGGCCTCGCTGAGACCATCCGTGAGCGCAGCCACCTGGCTGCCTACTTCCGCCCCGAGCTCCCGAGTCAGGTGTCGTCCCTTGACCGTGAGCACGACCCGGAACGACCGGCCGTCCTCGGGGACCTCGACACGGCGGACCAGACCCCGGCTCTGGGCTCGGTCGACGAGGCCGGTCGTGCTCGATTTGTCCAGTCCGAGCAGGCGGGCCAGCTGAGCCATGCTCGGCTGCCGATCCCGCAGGACACCAAGGAGGCGGGCCTGCGGTACCGAGAGGTCCGAACTGGCCGCCACCCGGGCCAGTACACCCTGGACCAGTGTGGACAGCTGGACGAGCCCGTCGACGATCCCCAGATCCTCCGCCGAGCGGTTGGCACTGACCGTGTTCGTAGGTGACGTCGGGGGCACACGGGAATCCTATCGGGCTATAGTACGTAATACAAACTATCTGGTTTGCTCCACGAACCTGATGGCCGACCCGGAACTCCACCGGCCGGGTTCCGGCGCCCGGTCGCTCGACCGGTCAGGATGTGATGGTGACGGCTGCACCCGATTCGGAGAATCCGCAGTTCTCCTCATGGAGCGACCCGGCCCTCGTGGACCGGTACCTGGCCCGGATCGGTGGGTTACCGCCACGTGCCGCGGGTGAAGAGGTCCTGGTGTCGGCTCTGCCTGACTCACCGTGCACCGTGCTCGACCTGGGGTGCGGTGACGGCAGGTTGGCAGCCCTCGTTCTCGAACATCGACCCAGCGTCCGAAGCGTCGTGGCGGTGGATTCTTCGCCGACCATGCTCGGGTACGCCCGAAGCCGATTCACCGATGACGATCGGGTGGGGATTCGGGTCTGGGATCTGAACGATGACCTGACGCCGCTCGGATCCTTCGACGTCGTGGTGGCCGGGTTCTCGATTCACCACGTTGAGGACGACCGCAAGCGCGCCCTGTTCGGTGAGGTCGCCCACCAACTGACTGACCACGGGTTCTTCGCCAATCTGGAAGTCGTCTCCTCGGCGACACCGGAACTTCACCGTCAGTTCCTGGACCTGATCGGCCGCCCTGACAATGACCCCGAGGATCGACTTGCTTCGATCGAAGACCAACTCGCATGGATGCGTGAAGCCGGGTTGACCGAGGTGGACTGCCTCTGGCGCTGGAGAGGGTTTGCCCTCCTGGTGGGCCGCGTCGATCGACGGTAAGCCGGCGTTCATTCATCGACAGGATCACGGAGCGCGGCGCGACATGGTTCCCGTCGGCAGCCCCCGGATGCCGGGTGTGAGCCACCGAGTCGGGACGTAGCGGCTGGCCCGAAGGTGCCGGTTGGATGTCGGCTATCGAACGGAGGTGGATGCAGCGTCAGCTTCGTTCGTGGCCGATCCGCAATCCGGACCACGGGAACCCCGGTCAGTTCCTGACCACGTGGTGGCCATCACCCGGGTCGGAGCGGACGAGGATGCACCACATCCCAACCCCGGGCCCGACAGCGGGGGCATTGCGGCCCACCGTCGACCACTAGGAGATCTTCGATGGTAAAGAGGCCCAAACATTCGACACAGACCCAGTCTCGGTCAATCTCGGCGGCCTCCGACCCGAATTCGGAGTCGGTCTGTTCTATCCCGAAGCGGTGAGCGTCGGCCAGGATGATGATCTTCTCGTCTGGAGGAACGTCCTCAAACGGTATCCCTTCGTCCACGGGTGGCGTCCCCCTTACTCATCCGGTGACTGGCTACCAAGAACTCTCGGGCTGGAGGAGCTCGCTGGCTATCGGGGAGACGATCGCCGCCAGCTCCAGCACATAGGACACCAGCAGGTCGTCGACCGAAACAATGCCGGCCAGATTACCGTCCTCGAGGACCGGGATCCTCCGAACCTGCTGCTCCTTCAGCACCTGACATGCCTCGATCACATCCGCAGATCCCTGAATGGTGACCGGGTGCTCCGTCATCACCTGGCTGACCGGGGTGGTCAACGGCTGTCCGGCACCAATGCCTCGGACGGTGATGTCGCGGTCGGTCACAATACCGACGACCTCGTCCCCGCTGATCACGAGCAGAGAACCCACGCCCTTGGTTCCCATCAGGCTCGCCGCCTCCTCGATCGTGCATTGAGGTGGGACGGTGACCGGCGCTTTACGCAGGACTTCTCTGACCAGCACGGCAGTTCATCTCCCTCACATCCATCCGCCTCTGACTGATGGCCCTATCGCCATGGCGTTCCCTCCACGACCGCAGCGGCCTCCAGGACCGAGGCTCTGACCTACTCTGAAGAAAGGGTGCCGGATCGGCTGATCGGACAGTAGGGCCATAAGTCCTCGGCTCTCCCGGTCAGGAATGGACCGAGTCCGCCTGGGGTGTCACCTCGGACCAGCTCGGGGTCGAGACGTCGGGTGTTGACCGGCCACCGGCGGGGGCCGGCTCACCTAGCCATGTGCCACCGGGTCGTCAGGCCTCCCCGGCTTTCGGGCCCGGAGCGAATAGGCCAGGGGATAGTTGGGAAATCCGTCGGGCAGGCGAAAGAACCCGTCCTCGCCTCTGACTGTCCAGGGCCACGGGGCATTGGTGTAGTCCTGCTCCCGCAAGAGCTCGACGGTGAGCCCCACACCGAGAACGGCGGTGACCACGTCCCCGATCCCGTGGACGCTCTCAAACGTGACGGTGCTCTGCATCTCGGCTTGGGGGACCGCATAGGTACCGCCTGGCATCACGTTCGCCCGGTAGCCGGCCTGAAACATGTCGTGGGCCAACGTCCGTCCATCGTCAGCAACACCAAACACCATCGGGTGCAGTTCGGCAAGGTACAGGATCCCGCCCGGCCGGAGCAGTTGATCGACCACGTCGGCCCAGGTCCGCAGATCCGCGAGCCAGTTGAGTGCCCCGATCCCTGTGTAGACGATGTCAAATGTGCGTTGCTCCAGCGAGTCGGGCGCGTCATAGACGTTCGAACAGACGTACTCGATATCCACCCCGCAATCGGATGCGAGCCGGCGGGCCACCTCTAGCGCCTTCGACGAGAAGTCGAGGCCCACAACCCGTGCTCCGCGGCGGGCCCAGGACAGAGTGTCGGTACCCAGATGGCACTGGAGATGAACCAGGTCGCACCCCGAGACATCACCGATCTCGCCGACCTCGTGAGGCCGCATGGCGTCGTTCCCCGAGAGAAGTCCGACAAGGTCGTAGAACTCGCTGCCGGCGTGCAGCGGTGCCGCCTCTTCCCACCAAGCCAGATTGGCGGCCGACTCCGGCCCTGGGGCGTCCATGAGGCGAAAATACTGACCGGACCGGTCAGCCGCCAACGCGTTGTCAGCGGTCCCTCTCACCAGGACCCTCGCCATGCTCACTCTTCCGCCTGATGACTCGGTGGCTTCGGGCGGGCACGGAGTTGACCGGAAGTCGTAGGGTTATGGCGATGCCCGAAGTAATCGATTCGGATCAACATCTGTTCGAGACCCGCTCGCTATGGGCCGACCACATCGACCCGGCATGTCGGGACGAGGCGCTCGCCATCGTCGATGACGACCTGGGCTACCCATGGTTGACCTGGCAAGGCCAGCGAATTTCGCTGGTCCAGGTGCAACACCCGGGGGCCACCTCCGAACTGGGTGACCTGACGCAGCGCAGCCGTAAGCGCCTTCCACCCGAGTCGTCCTACGACGAGGAACTGCCGGCCGACTACTGGGAGCCGGCGGCCCGTCTTGGACAACTCACGGCGATGGGGCTGGACGGAGCAGTCCTGTTCCCGAATTTCGGGCTCCTGTGGGAACGGACACTCTCGAGATCCCTCGTTGCCCTCACGAGCAACATGACGGCATGGAATCGGTGGTGCGCCACGGTGGTGGCCGAAGGTGCGGGCCGGCTCCATCCCGTGGCCCACCTCACCCTTCGAAACCCGGATTGGCTGGAGTCCGAACTGGCGTCCTTGTCGGCCGCGGGCGTGCGCCTGGCCATGATCTCCCCTTCCCCCGTTGACGGTCGACCCCTGTCACATCCTGAACACGAGCGGTTGTGGGCTGCGTTCGTCAACTACGGTGTGACGCCGGTATTCCACGTCGCCGACCAACCACGCATCATCGACGAGGCCTTCTATCCCAAGCAGGACGACACGGCCATTTCCGCCCTGGACTCCATCTTCCTCTGGGTGCCGCCGGCGATCGCCGTCACCGATCTCATCGTGAACGGCGTCCTCGAACGGCATCCCCAGCTGCGGGTCGGGATCGTTGAACTCTCCTCGATCTGGGTTCCGCTCTACCTGCGGATGCTCGATGGCGGCTGGGAGTTCACCTCTGCGCTCAACGGGGAGTCACCGGGCGATCTCACCCTGCGCCCCAGTGACTACTTTCGCAGGCAGGTACGTGTATCGGCATTCTCCTACGAGCAGCCCAGCCGGCTCATGGCCGCCTCGGGCGACCTGTTCATGTGCTGCAGCGACTACCCACACTCCGAAGGATCGGCTTCACCGCTCCTGGACTACGCCGCCAACGGCGGTCCGCCGGCCGATTCGGAGGGGTTCTTTCATGGCAACATCGGAGTGCTCCTCGGGCAGTAGGCAGCCACCCATGATGACGACCCCGGTCCGGTCCTGGCCGGCCGCCGATTGCGGTGTTGGGGCGATGGCTATCGAGATCGGCGCCGCAACGGCGGCTCACCAGCCGGTCCCCGCAATGGCCATCCCCGATGGCCGGTCATGGGTGGAACTCTGGCCGAAGCCCCCGCGGTGCCCGAGGTGCCGGCCGGCCAGACACGGAATGGGGACCGTCCGATCGGGTCGGCCAACCTCCGATGATCGATGCGAGAATCGTCTCGTGCTCCGATCCGAACCCTTTGTTCACCCCATCGCGGTCCGATACCTGGAGGTTGACCAACAGCGGGTTGTCTTCAACATGTGGTACCTGGCCTACATGGACGATGCAATGACCGCCTTCCTCCTCGAGGGAGGTCTTCCCTACTCCGAGATGGTCGATCGAGGTTGTGACGTACAACTGGTCCATACCGAGATCGATTGGCGGGGGTCGCTTACCTGGGCCGATCCCGCCACGGTCTCGGTGAGCCTCGCCACCGTCGGCCGGACGTCCTTCACCCTGCAGTTCGAATTCAGGTCCCTCGACCGTGTCGTGGCCACCGGTCGCAATGTCTATGTGGCCATTCACCCCGACGGATCGGGCAAACGAGACGTGCCGACCTTTCTGATCGAGTCCCTCGGAGTGGTCGGCCCTCTCCCGGACTGAGTGGAGGTCGTCCCGTCGGCCGGGCCCAGTCGCGACCGTAGAGAGAAGCCGAAGGACAGGCCGGCCGCACCGGGTCCGTGCACGCCGATACCGTGCCACCGGTCCGGCTGGTAGGCCTCTCGTCCTTGCAGCAGGCTGTACGCATGCCCGATGCCCGTATCCCCGCAGACCCATTGGCACAGAGCGACCTTCCCCCTGATCAGATGGGGCTCCTCGAGGGGCTCACCACCACCCGGACGATCCGGCGCTACACGACTGATTCCGTTCCGGCCGAGATACTGAGGGCACTGCTCTTTGCGGCCACACGGGCTCCGTCCGGATCAAATCGGCAGCCTTTCCGCTTCATGGTGCTCACCGATGGCCCGAAAGCCGCGGCGGCCAAGCGCACGATTGGCGAGGGAGCCCGGAGGATCTGGAAGGCCAAGCGAGACATCGACGGCTACGACCGTGGCAGCGGTGTCGACAGCGCGTCCCCCAAGGCCCGCATGGCGCGCACCATGCAGTACTACGTCGACCACTTCGAGGACGTCCCAGTGCTGATTCTGCCCTGCCTGGTCCGCTACCGGGAACCGTCGCCCATCGACGGCGCATCGATCTATCCGGCGTGCCAGAACCTGCTCTTGGCCGCGCGAGCTCTCGGCTACGGTGGCGCCTTCACGGGAATGCAGTACCCGGTCGAATCCGAACTGCGCGAGCTGCTCGACATCCCTGTCGGGGTGAGCCTGGCCGGAACGATCACGATAGGCCGGCCCGCCGGACACCACGGACCGGTCCGGCGCAGGCCACTGGCCGAGCTCGTCTTCTCGGAGGGTTGGGAAGTAACGCCGGATTGGGCGCAGGACCCCAGGGGGACGACATACACCTCGGCGGGTCCACCGAAGACCCCCGGGGCCGACCCTAAGGACCGGTCCTAGCAACTTTCGAGTGGGACTCTGAAGGACCCCAGTGATCCGCCGTGGGACGGGCTAGCAGTCGCCCAGCAGCCTGCCTCCAGGAAGCTAGGCGGCGATCACGCTCCCGTGGGTTGCATCCCAGTAACGGCGCACCGCGATCACCATCCAGATCGCCTCGACGGCGCCGAACGGCCACGCCCCGGACAGGAATCCGTAGACGCTGGACAGCCCGCAACCTAGGGCGAAGGCTAGGACGAACCGGGGGCCACGATGCTCGAAGGCGTACATCGTCATCATGAAGGTGAGTACGGCAATCCCGAAGATGGTGAGCTCCATCCCCACACGCTACGGGCAGAGCCGGACGTCCGGATCGGGCCGTAACAACGGCGTCGCCGGGAGGGCCCAAACCGGCACACGGGATGCACGCAGTCGCTACGGTGGGGGCACGAGCAATAAGATTGGCAATGATCGGAGACCGGCGATGACAACGAAGTCCGACTTCACGCCCGAGGAATGGTTGCTCATCCTGGAAGCGCCACCAAGTGCGGGAATGATCGTGGTCACGGCGCAACGAGGGGGTTCGTTTCGCGAGAGCATCGCCATCGCCAAGGCCTATGTCGAGGCACGTCAGCAGCACGGCGAGAGCGAGCTTCTGGACGAGATCGTGGCGGCCAAGCCGGAGCGGGACCACACCCACTACCACTCGCCCGACGAGCTGAAACAGAGTGGACTGAAGCACCTACGTGACTCGGTCGCACTCCTGGAGGGCAAGGCCACACCTGCCGAGGTCGACGACTATCGCCGGTTCATCATCACGCTGTCACACAAGGTCGCCGCGGCCCACCGGGAGCACGGTGTGGAGGTGAGTGACGCCGAGCAGGCGGCGATCAACGACATCACGGAGGCTCTCGGGGCGTGATCGGCCCGTCATGATGGGCCCACGCCGGCTACTGGGTCCGTCCTCCGGATACCTGCCGCTACGCCGGCATCTGCGCCGGCCATGAGACCGTGGCCACCGGGGACGTAGAGCAAGAGGACACTGACGCCCCATACTCGTCGCGTGGACCAGCGAGTCGGAGCGGGACGAACAGCCCGCTGGCCGACGACCCGTGACTGACTGGCCAGGTCAGTCGGGGCGACGTTCAGAATCCGGTCCCGCTCCTCGGGGACGGCCTGGCGGTGAGCAAGGAGTCGGCCAGCGCCAGGGCCCCGGCCCTCATCTCCTCGATCCGTCCACCCGCGGCCAGCAGCGAGGCCGGGAACCCTCCCAAGTACAACGACCCGAGGGCGGGGAGATCGAGACGGAGGTCAGCCGGCTCACCGGAACGGGCCCGACGGCATGAGGCGCCGTCGGCACCGGCCTCCAGCACCCAACGGCCGGGGGCCGCATCATCCTTCCCCTCAGCAACCGCCGGCGCCAGGACGTCGAACACCAGGCGCCCGTCGGCCTGATAGCCGCGTGCCTCGAAGGCCGCCCCCGGGTCCAGGATCCGGAGGTAGAGCCGGTCTTCGATGGTGCTGGTACGGAGCTGACGGGGATCGGCGAATCTCCAGCGAACCGGCTCATCCACCGGAGCGCGCTGGACGGTAACGTGACCCACGAGGTCCAGGTCGAGGACGAATCGCCACAGCCCGGCCTCGACCGCGGAAGTCTCGCCCCGGAGCTCCTCGACAACGATCCGAACCCGCTCCCCGGTGAACACATTGGCTCCACGCTCCGCCCGGTACAGGACGTATCCTTCGTCGCACACGGCGTGGAATCGGGCGGTGAGACCATCTCGGTGGTGTGGGCGGTCGGCGAGGAGTTTCGTCCAGTACGCGGAGGTGCGGTTGACTTCACCCGCTCGGGTACGCCGTTGCCGTTCGAACAGGCCCGGAAGCGCGCCAAGTGCCTCGTTCTTGTCAATGAGACTCAGATCGAGATCGGGGGCCTCGACCGAAAACATCGAGGCCCGACTGTCGATCGAGTAGGCGGCGAGTTCGGCAGCGAGCCCGTAGCCGAACCTCCCGTAGATGATCGACTCCGATGCCTCGAGTCCAGCGAGCGCTTCACCTCGCTCCCGTGCATCATCGTGCATGGCCTTCATCAGCTGTCGTAACAGGCCTCTCCGGCGGTGGGTCGGATGGACCCCGACCGCGGTCACGCCGGCCATCGGCGTGGTCGGACAGGGCTGTCCCGAGGCCGCCGGGAGGGTGATGTTCAAGCTGTACACGGCGCTGTTGCCGGCGAAGCGGCTCCCCGCCTCGACCACCCATGCCCTTTCCAGTTCGGACGTGTCTGACCACATCTCGAAGTCCGCCACCTGGTCGGGGTCACCGGCAAAGGGATCGAGGAAGGGCACCATGACCGACTCACGGAACTGGGCAGCCTCCTCAGGTCGGAGTCTTCGAACGACGGAGGCCATCGATCCAGTCTGCCCGCAAATGATGACGACCATCATCACGACGGATCGTCGGGGATCCGTGGGGCTGGGACACGGTCCATCGAGTCAGCGTTGGCTTCGCACGGGGACCGGGAGCCCCGTGCGCTCTCAGCCCTCGGGACGAGTCGGGTCCCGCGGGCCGACCATCGCCACCACGGCAGTCACGAACGAGGCGAACTCCTCGGGGTGGGTGCGCGGGGCGAAGTGACCGACACCGGAGATCTCATGCAGTCGGGAGTCCGGAAGGCAGTCGACCAGCCATCGGGCCCCTTTGGCGTGCTCGTCGACCGTGGCCGTTCCGCAGCCGACGAGGGCCGGCACGACCATGTCCTGGAAGTCGAACGGGGCATCCAGTTCTGATGCCATGTCGCGCTGGAAGGCTCCTCCTTCGGCACGCAGTGCGGCCCGTGCTTCCGGCAGCAGGCGTTCCCACCCCTGGTCGCCGAGCAACATCCGGTACATGCGTTCGATCTCCTCGGCCGGCTCATCCGATGCGGCGACCTTTGCGTTGTATCGCTTGGTGCCCCGGGGCCACCAGTCGACCCAGGTGAGCGGTGGTTCCCACAGCCCGACGGCGCCAAATGCACTCGGTTGCATGGTTGCGGCAAGCATCGTGATATTCGACCCGAAACTGTGGGCGACCACGATCGGGGGCATCTCCCATCCGTCGAGAATGGCCAGGAGGTCATCGGCGTGATCGCTCATGGTCCGGGCCGGTGGGGCGTTCACCGATCGGCCGTAGCCGCGGCGGTCGTACAGGACGACCCGGTGGTCGGGAATGTGGGGGACCACGCCCTGGAAACTCGTCGATCGGTCCGGCGCTCCATGGACGAGGACCAGCGGGGGGTTCGTCGGGGGCCCGTGGACCTCGACGTAGACCGCGGGCGGCTCCATCGGGGCATCGTAGCGACGCCCCGTCAGGCATCGGAACTCACGGGGAGGTGAGATCGGCCCGTAGCGGCGCCCGGGCCACACCGACGATGGAGCGCTGCAGGCGTGGATGTGAATCAGGCCACGAGCCGGATTCCGGCATTCTTCTCTTGATTAGTGCCGTCCTCGGCGCGAACGTAGACAGAGGCAAGGAGGATGGCGGCAGCATCGTCGAGCACCCACCCTCTGGAGGATGGAATGTCTACGCTGAACTATCCCCGTCTCGTCGCGCCCGGTGAGCCCCGAGCCTCAACCGGGGAGTAGCCATGGCCACCCTGCGGTCCCTGTCCAGCGGAGCATTGAAGGAGATCCTCTCGGTCGGATTGCGGTCCGTCGCCGCCGTCGAGACGCTGCTCGTGGCCGTGCTGTTCCACGACGAATTCGGTCGTACCGAGGACTCCTGAGCGGGCCGCGGCCGCTGGCCTGGGGCGCCCGATCCGAGCGCGGGTGAGAGCCGGTGGCCTCAGCACTTGAACCCGGGCAGGCGTCCCACGATGCGGCCACCGGTTCTCCTGCAAGCACCGCACCGGACTCAGGCTCCATCGGACTCATCCGACTCGCTTCTCGAACTCCGCTGTCGAGATCGGTGCGGTCGCCGTGATCCCATCACCCGTCGACGCCTGGACCGACCCGAGATGCTCGCGTATCTGGGTCACGATCGTGTCGATCTCGTCCCACGCGACCACCGAAGTCCACGCTCCACAGGAGCAGTCGGAACGGATCTGGCGGTCACCCACATCCATACGGATCTCGTGATGAGGTGTCGCAGCCGACGTTGCTTCCGGCTCGGGGGCAGCTGACGCTCCGAGCAACTCCTGTCGAGGTTGCCTGGGAAGTCCGTTGACCAGCCGGAACTGGACGGCGAGCTCCGGGTCGATGACGTCGAGTGCGTCGGCCGTCTCCTCCAGGATGAGAAACTGTTCACCCATTGCGCTCACCGCTGCCTCCTCGGCACACTCTCCTGAGGTAACTCTGACCAGGACATCCGAGCATACGGGCCCGGGTCTGCCCCGACAAGGGTGTTCTCGCTCATCTCTCGCGATGCCCAGCTTCTCCACCCACCCACCAGCACTCATACCGCCGCGAACAGATCGCCCAGGGCGTCGATGCGCTCGAGTACGTGATCGGAGGTGAAGCGAAGATCGGACGGGTCTTCGGTGGCCTCGCAGTTGTCCACCTCATCCCAGGAGACCGGGGTGGAGACGGTCGGCTCCTCCCTCGCCCGCAACGAGTAGGCGGCCACCGTGGTCTTGGCCGGGTGGTTCTGGCTCCAGTCGATGAGGACCTTGCCGCCACGGAGGCTCTTTCGCATGTTCGAGACCACTAGGTCGGCATGATCCTGCTCCAACTGGACGGCGATCCCGTGAGCCCGATCACGGACCTTCTCCCATGTCGGTCGGCCGCTGAGTGGGACGTAGAGCTGGAGGCCCTTGGAGCCACTGGTCTTCGGCCAGCAACCGGAACGACCCTCATCGAGGACCTCGGCCACGAGCTGGGCAACGCGGCAGCACTCGACGACGGAGGTGCCCTCGCCCGGATCGAGGTCGAACACCAGGTGATCGGGTGGAGCCGGCAGGACGCGCCGGCGGCCCACATGCCACAGCGGTACGTGGAACTCGATGGCCGCCAGATTGGCGGCCCATACCAGGCTGGGGCGATCGCACATCACGGGGTAGTCGACCGGACCGCCCCGGGACGTGGAGGGCACGGACCGGTGATGAATCCAGTCCGGAGCATGCTCCGGTAGGTGCTTTTCGAAGAAGAACGTGTGGTCGATTCCGTTGGGATAGCGCTTCATCGTGAGGGGACGGTCCTTCACGTGGGCCAGCATGACCTCCGCCACCCGGGCGTAGTAGTCGATCAGCTGCCCCTTGGTGAAGCCGGTGGCGGGATAGAGGACCTTCTCCAGATTCGAGACGGTCAGCTCACGCCCGTCGACGGTGGTCCGTACCGCGTTCTCAGGGCTCACGGCGCACATCTCCTGGCGACCTGTCCGGTCGGAGTCCCCGCCACACCGGATGCCGCAGGTGTCCGTCGGGGGTCCATTCGCTGTAGCGCACCTCCCCCACCAGCCTGGGCGTCACCCACGTGGCATTGCGCTCCACGGCGGCGGGCAGACGGTCGTCGAACGGGCTCGTGTCGCGCGCCATCGCCTGGAGATCAGATGCCAGCTCGACGCGGGTCCGGTCGGAGAATCCGGTGCCGACCTTGCCGACGAAGGTCAGCCGCCGGCGCCCGCCGGAGGGGAGACCGACCAGGAGGGCACCGAACTCACCCCTGCGGCTTCCGTTCCCCTCGGTGAAGCCGCCGATCACCACCTCCTGCATGTGTTGGTTCTTGACCTTGATCCAGTCACCGCTCCGACGACCGGCCTGGTACGTGCTCGTTCGCCGTTTGGCCACCACTCCTTCCATACCCAGGTCGACCGCAGTACGGAACACCCGGTTCCCGTCGTCGGCCGTGAACGACGGAGTGACCGCCCAACCCGGTGCCGCGATGCCGAGTCGATCCAGAGCGGCGCGTCGGTGGTCGTAGTCGAGTTCGAGCAGCGAGCCGCCGTCCAGGTGGAGGAGGTCGAAGATCACCAGGCTGACCGGATGGGCCGCGGCAGCCTTCCGGACATTGGCGGGTGAGCCGGCATGCATCCGGTGTTGGAGCTGCGCGAACGACGGTCTCCCGTCAGCACCCAACGTCACCAACTCACCGTCGAACAGAGCCTGGTGGGATCCCATGGACTCGCCGAAGGCGCGCAGCTCGGGGAACGATCCGGTGATGTCATGGCCGTTTCGACTCACCGCCCGCGGGCGGCCGCCATCCACCCAGATCAGGACGCGCATGCCGTCCCACTTGAACTCGTAGGCCCATGCACCGTCGTCCGGCGGGAGCCGACCCGGCGTGGCCAACATCGGTCGCATCCGGGTCGGGAGCGGCTGGTATCCCTCAGGAGCCGGGTCCATCCGATGGATCATCCAGTTCTTGCCTTTGGTTGGGAACAGGACATAACGACCATTCGCCCGCTTACCGTGCAGCACGACCATGACCTCACGGGGGCGCCACTTCTCACAGTCGTAACGGCCACGGTCCCAGATGGACACGTCGCCGGCGCCGTACTCACCCTTCGGGATGGTGCCGCTGAAACTCCCGTAGTCCAGCGGATGGTCCTCGACGCGTACCGCCAGGTGGTTCTGGTCCGGCGAGACGGGAAGCCCTTTGGGTAGTGCCCAGGAAGCAAACACGCCGTCGTGCTCCAGGCGGAGGTCCCAGTGCAGACTCGAGGCGTGATGCTCCTGGATCACGAAGGTCGGCCTCCCGGTCCTGCTCGCCGGTGCGGCGTCGGAGTCGGGGAGTGGCTCAGGAGTGCGACCCGGTCGTCGCTTCTTCCGATAGCTGGCCAGTGATCCTGGGGTCACCGTTCATGTCTACCCCCGTTCGGGACGACCCACCCCGGCGTCCGCAACCACAGGTGGGAGTCGTGCGTTCCGGCCACAATGGGCCGGGACGGCTCAGGAGGAGCGCAGTTCGCGGACCTCGGGGGCGGTCCTACGGACCTGGTGCAGAACCGGCCGGAGCAGGGCCCGGGCCACGATCGTGTGGCGGTCGCATCCCTGATGGGCCGCGGCCCGGTCAACAAGATTCCCCAGGTAGATGGCGAGATTCAACAAGCCGAGCCGTTCCGAGCGACCGCCGAAGGGAATTGGCTCGATCGAGGCGTCCATGTCGCCTGCCTCGAGGACGGCCTGGCGTATGGCCCACATCTGGCCGATGGCGTCATCCACCTCGGTGGCACTCATCTGCATGTGGGCGGATAAGCCCAGTTCAAGGGCAAGATCGGCCTGGATCATCCCGGAAGGGACCAGGACGGGCAGGCTCTGGAGTACTGCCGGGGCGAATTCGGTGGTCTCGAGCTTGCTCACGAGGTCAGTGTGACAAAGGGGTGTATCAGGGGTGGTGGATAGCCCCTGACCTGGGTAATGATATCTGCATGCCTAGAACCATCTGGAAGGGTGCCCTCAACTTCGGGCTGGTGAACGTCCCGGTCGGGCTCTACTCGGCCACCCAGGACAAGACGGTCCATTTCAACCAGTTCGAAGAGGGAACGTCGGACAGGATCCGCTACCGGAAGGTCAACGAGCGGACCGGCCTCGAGGTTCCGGCAGCCAAGATCGTCAAGGGATACGACCTGGGAGGCGGCGAGTACGTCCTGTTGACCGAGGACGAGCTCGACGCCGCTGAACCCGAGAAGTCCAGGTTGATCGAGATCACCGATTTTGTGGACCTCGACCAGATCGATCCGATCTTCTATCGCTCGACCTACTACCTCGCCCCCGAAGGGGAGGCCGCCAACAAGGCCTACGCCCTCCTGCGCCAGGTCATGCGGGAGGCCAACAAGGTGGCCATCGGGACTGTGGTGATGAGGAACAAGGAATATCCGGTCGCCATCCGCCCCGATGATCAGGTGCTCAAGCTCGAGACCATGTATTTCGCCGACGAGATTCGGTCACCGGAGAAGGACCTTCCCGAACTACCCGATGCGGACGAGGTGACCGACCGGGAGGTGCAGATGGCCGGTCTGCTGCTCGAGTCGATGGAAAGCGAGTGGAATCCGGAGAAGTACCAGGACACCCATCGCCTCCAGCTCGAAGCCATCATCGAAGCGAAGCGACAGGGCAACGAGATCGTGACGGGCGTGGACGCCGAACCGAGATCGACGAAGGTCGTCGACCTGATGGAGGTGCTCAGCGCCAGTATCGACTCGGTCAAGTCCGGCCGGAAGACGGTCAAGAAACCCGGGGACCGGACGACGACGAAGAAGGTAGCCGCCAAGGGCCCGTCGCCCATCAAGAAGCCGACCAAGGCAGCCAAGCCCAAGGCTCCGGCGCGTCGGAAGGCGTCCTGACCGAATCAGGGAATCCGGGCCCGGTTCCTGGCCTCGCCGGCGTGATCGAGGGCCGCTAGGGCCGCGGGCGGCCGTATCCGGGGCCCGAGCCCGTGGGCTTCCGCTCCGATCGCGGCCCGGTGGAGTGGGTACGTACCGGACGTCGTCAGGGCGTCGCCCGGACTGCAAGACTTCGACCATGGACGTGCACCTGGTGGACGGGACCTACGAGCTGTTTCGCCAGTACTTCGGCCAGCCCTCGCGTCAGGCCGGGGACGGCCAGGAGATCGGGGCCGTCCGTGGCGTCCTGTTGTCCCTGCTGGGCATGATCGAGGGCGGGGCCACCCATGTCGGCGTGGCCACCGACCACGTCGTCGAGTCGTTCCGCAACGACCTGTGGCCCGGCTACAAGACTGGGGAGGGCATCGAGACCGAGCTGCGTTCGCAGTTCGGGATCCTGGAGACCGCTCTCGAGGCATTCGGCCTCGTGGTGTGGCCCATGGTCGAGCTGGGAAGCCGACGATGCCCTGGCCTCGGCGGCCTCGGTGGCGGCCGATGATCCCGCCGTCGACCGGGTCATCATCTGCACGCCGGACAAGGACCTCGCCCAGTGCGTGGTCGGCGGGCGGGTGGTCCAACTGGACCGGCGGAAGGGGGTGGTGACCGACGAGGACGGGGTGTGGGCCAAGTTCGGTGTCGCCCCGCGCTCCATCCCCGACTGGTTGGCCCTGGTAGGGGACTCCGCCGACGGCTTCCCCGGACTGGCCGGATGGGGACGACGGTCGGCCTCGGTGGTGCTCGCCCACTACGGGACCTTCGACGTCGGTGCCCGACGATGTGGCCGACTGGGATCCCGTGGTGCGGGGTGGTCTGCGGGGTGCGGCCACCCTCGCCGTGCGGCTGGCCGAGGAGCGGGACCGGGCCGAGCTGTTCCGGGACCTGGCCACCCTCCGCCGGGATCCCGACCTTCTCGACCGGGTGTCCTCCCTCCGCTGGCATGGTCCGGCCGACGGGTTCGACGAGGTGTGCCGGCTGCTGCGGGACCCGACCCTGGCCGAGCGGGCCCACGCCGCGGCGCCCCGCTGACCGGACCCAGCGCGCTACCCGAGGGTGCCGAAGACCTCCTCCAGCTCGGTCGGTACCGGCGTGTCCAGCTGGGCGTAGGTGCACGAGTCCGGGTCTCCGATCCGGACGCCATCGCACGAAGGACGTGGCGTGCCGGAATCGGTCCACCTGCAGGTGGTCGTAGGCCACTTCCACCACCAGCTCGGGGCGGATGGGCTCCCAGCTCAGGTCCTTGCCCGCGCTCCATCGGCTCTGGCCACCGGGGACGCGGCCGGCGGGTGTGCCCTCCTCGAGCCAGGGGTGGCCGCTCGAGGCGTCGCTCCGGTACGGCTCCACCGTTTCGACGAACTCCGCCCGCCGGGCGGCGCTGAACCCGGAGGCCACACCGACATGGTGGAGTCGCCGGACCCGTCGAACAGCCCGAGGAGGAGGGAGCCGACTCCACCTCCGTCCTTATGCCAGCGGAACCCCCCGACCACGCAGTCCGCCGTCCGCTCGTGCTTGACCTTCATCATGGCCCGCTTGTCCGGTTGGTAGCTGAAGGTCGCCGTCCTTGACCACCACGCCGTCCAACCCGGCGCCCTCGAACCGCGAGAACCAGTCCCGGGCCACCTCCGGGCTGGTGGTGACCGGGGTGAGGTGGACGGGGGCACGGGCCGACCCGAGCGCCTTCTCGAGGGCCCGGCGGCGGGCGGCGTAGGGCTCGGCCTGCAGATCGGCGTCGTCCAGGGCCAGGAGGTCGAAGGCCACGAACGAGGCCGGGGTGGTGCGGGCCAGCAGCTCGACCCGTGAGTCGGCCGGATGGATCCGCTGGGACAGAGCGTCGAAGTCGAGCCCGGTCGGGCCGGCGATGACGATCTCGCCGTCGATGACACAGCGGTCGGGCAGGTTGGCCCGCAGCGACTCGACCAGCTCGGGGAAGTAGCGGGTCAGCGGCTTTTCGTTGCGGCTGCCCAGGACGACGTCGTCACCGTCCCGGAAGACGATGCACCGGAAGCCGTCCCACTTGGGCTCGTAGTACAGGCCTTCCCGCTCGGGTAGCTCACGGGTCAACTTGGCCAGCATCGGTGCCACCGGCGGCACGACGGGGAGAGCCACGATCGAAATCGTACTCCGGCGGTGATGCCCCGGCTCCGCGCTCCTACGGCGCGTGCCCGGCCGTCCAGGCCAGGAAGTCGTCCACGGGCAGCGTGTTCATCACCCGGTCCGCCGGTACGCCCACCCGCGCCGCCTGCTCGCAGCCGTTGCGCTGCCACTCGAGCTGGCCCGGGGCGTGGGCGTCGGTGTCGACCGTCACCACGCAGCCCAGGGACAGGGCCAGCTCCAGGAGCGGCTCGGGCGGGTCCAGGCGCTCCGGCCGGGAGTTGATCTCGACCGCGGTGCCGTTGGCCGCACAGGCGCCGAACACCGCCTCGGCGTCGAAGGTGGAGGGTGGGCGGCCCTTGCCCACGACGATCCGGCCGGTGCAGTGGCCCAGGATGTCGGTGTGGGGGCTCTCGACGGCCCGCAGCATCCGCCTGGTCATCTCCGGCTCGTCCATGCGCAGCTTGGAGTGGACGCTGGCCACCACCACGTCGAGCCGGGCCAGCAGCGACTCGTCCTGGTCGAGATCGCCGTCGACCAGGATGTCGACCTCGATGCCGGTGAGGATGCGGAAGGGCGCCAGCTCGTCGTTGAGCTCGGCCACGACGTCGAGCTGCCGGCGCAAGCGGTCGGCGTCGAGTCCGTGGGCGACGGTGAGCCGGGGACTGTGGTCGGTGAGGGCCCAGTACTCGATGGCCGTAGTCTCTGGCCGCCTCGGCCATCTCCCGGATGGGCGATCCGCCGTCCGACCAGTCGGAGTGGCTGTGGCAGTCACCCCGGAGCTGGCCGAGCAGTGCGGACGGCCGCTCGCGCTCATGGCCGTCGGCTCGGCGGCCTCCAGACGGGCCAGGTACTCGGGTACGTCGCCCGGCGGCGGCCTCGGCGATCACCTGGGCACTGGTCTTCCCGACATCGGGGATGTTCTGCAGCCGGGCGGACGTCATGGCGGCCAGCTCGTCGACAGGCAGGTCGGCGACGGCGGCGGCGGCCTTGCGGAAGGCCCGGACCTTGTAGGACTCGGCACCGTCGCGCTCGAGCAGGTAGGCGATGCGGCGGAGGGCCTCGGTCGGATCCACTCGTTCAGGACCTCTTGGCGCGACTCGGGGACACCCGCGGCGGCTCGTCGGGCTGCTTGGGGTACTCGGGTGGCCAGGGGGCGTCGTGAAGACCGTCGGCCCGGTCGCGTGCCGCCAGGTCCAAGCAGCGGCTGCAGCGACTGGGGCTCGGAGGCCATGGCCGACCAGGGGTCGCCCCGCCGCTCGAGCAGGTCGGGGACCGAGCGGATGGTCAGCGCCTCGGGGTCGACCGTCGTCCACCTCGTCCCACGACAGCGGCGTGGAGACCTGGCCACCCACCCGGGGCCGGGCGAACCAGGCGCCGAAGACCGTCTTGTGCGGGGCGTTCTGGTTGAAGTCGACGAAGATCCGCTCGCCCCGCTCCTCCTTCCACCAGTTGGCGGTGATGAGGTCGGGGTGGCGTCGCTCGAGCTCCCGGGCCAGGGCCACCGCACCCGCACGCACCTCGAAGCTGTCCCAGCGCGGCTCGAGCCGGGCATAGACGTGGAGACCCCGATTGCCGGTGGTCTTGGGGTAGGCGGTGATGCCCAGCTCGGCCAGCAGCGTACGCACGCAGGCCGCCGCCGCCCGGATCTCGGTCGAAGGAGGTACCCGGCTGGGGGTCGAGGTCGATGCGGAGCTCGTCGGCGTGACCGGGGTCGTCGGCCCGGTAGGGCCACAGGTGGAGTCCGAGGCAGCCCAGGTTCACCGCCCACAGGACGTGGGCGACGTCGGCCACCACGAGGGCGTTCGACGTCGTCCCGTTGGGGGTGGTGACCACGGTGGTCTGCAGCCAGTCCGGGGCGCCGGCCGGCACCCGCTTCTGGAAGAAGGACTTGCCGCCGGCACCCTCGGGGAACCGCTGGAGCATGGCCGGCCGGCCGAAGGCGGTGACCTCCAGCCCCTCGGCCACGGCCACGTAGTAGGAGGCCAGCTCGAACTTGGTGGCTCCCAGCTCGGGAAAGTAGACCTTGTCCGGATTGGAGATCTCGACGGTCCGGCCCGACACCTCGACGGGTCGGACCTCTTTGGCGGCCACGACCCCACGCTATCGGGCCGGACCACGCCGTTCACCTGAGGTATCCGGCCCTGCACCCGGGGGCCCGACGGTGGAGTCGGTAGTCTCGGGACCATGGGCCCGAGTGGGGACAGCGGTGACGCGCGGCCGACCGTGGATGCCGATGACCGGGGAGGAACCATTGACCCGGTGGACGGGCTGGGACCCGCGCGGGGGCGCCGCCGCCGACCCCTCCGCGGCCGAGCAGTTCGCGCGGTCGGCACCGATCGACCCGGCATCCGGGTCCCACTACGAGCTCCTGGCCGTCGCCGCCGGGGATTCCGCCCACCGAAGCTCCTGAGCGCGCTCCACGGGAGTGGACCGGCCGCCACCGCCACAGCCACCTGGCGGGGCTACCGAGCGGCCGGGGCTCCGGATGGCCTGGTCCGCTGCTCTACCGGCCTGTGGCGGAGACGGCTCCGGCCGGGGTGGCGCCCTTCGCCATCTATCTGCTCGGGGTCGATCCCCCGGCGGACGCCACCGACGAGGACCTCGAGGTCTTCAACGACTTCTACACCGACGTCCACCTCCCCGAGGTGGCCGAGCGGCGTCGCGCCCTCCGTGCCGTCCGCTACGAGCTGGTGGAGGCGGTCCGGCCGCCCTATCAGGGTGCTCCCCGGTTCCTGGCCGTCTACGAGGTCGACGAGAAGTCGGCGGCCACCGCCGGCACTCGGGTCCCCCGTACGCCAGGGCCCCGAGGTGTGGCAGCGGCACACGACGCCCTGGCGGCTCTGGTTCCGGAGACTCGATCCCGGAGCGGTGCCGAGTTCAGGCTGAGCAGGGCGGACGTGTGCCGCCGCGGCTCCACCGAGGTCACCGAACCGGCTGACCTTCAGCTCCCTTCGGCCGGGGACATGCCGGCGTCCCGCAGTCGGTCGAGCAATCGGTCGACGAAGGCCACCTGCGCCTTGATCAGTCTCACCCTGGCCGTGGCGGCCGACATCCATTCGGCCCGGTCCACCTCGGGGAACGACCGGTAGCGCCCCGACCTCGGTGGCCACTCCATGTCGAAATGGTTGCTGACCACACGGACGATCCGGAACTCCGGCGCATCGATGGCCCACACCCGGACCACCTTCCCGCCGGCCTGCTCGACCCGGCCCAGGTCGATCCGCCGGCCGGCAGGGGCCGGTACCCCCACCTCCTCGAGGAACTCACGCTCGGCCGCAACAGACGCCGCTTCGTCCTCGCTGTACTCGCCCTTGGCCGCCGACCACGCTCCCTCGTCCTTCGTGGCCCAGAAGGGTCCCCCGGGATGGACGACGAAGAGGTGGAGTACTCCGTCTGAGGCGACGCGGAAGGGCAGGAGTCCGGCACTGCGTCTGGGCACGGGTCGCTCCCCCTCTCCTCTGGCCCGGTGGCACGGCCTGGCTGCGGTCCGGTGGCCGAAGCCGGGTCCAGCCTACGGTCCCGGGGCGGACGGTGGCGGTCCGGCGCCGCGTCGGACCGTTCCGTGCGGACAGGTCTCCGTGGGTCTACCTTGGGCTCCGTGGACTCATCACGGTTCAGCCGTAGGACGCTGTTCGGCGCGGCGGCAGCGGGGGCCCTGGTCGCCGGGTCGGAGGTGGTCGACGCCGCTCTCGCCGCCCCGGCGGGCGCCAGCACGGTGCGAGGCCGCCCGCAGGCCGAACTGGTGTCATCGGTACGGACCACCCTCCGTCCCGGATCGCTGCCCAATCCCCACGCGGCCGCCGGCACCGATCAGGTTCCCCAGATCGAGAACTTCATCGTGGTCATGATGGAGAACCACTCCTTCGACAATGTCCTCGGCATGCTGGGCCGGGGGGACTGCTGGCCCCTCGGATCCGACGGTCGACCGACCGTGGTCCTACCGGACGGCCACGGCAATCTGGTTCGGGCCTTTCACATGCCCAGCGAGTGCCAGACCGACGGGGTCGGCCAGAATTGGAACCTGGCCCACCACTCGCTCGCTGACGGCAACCGTGGCTTCGTCGAGGGCTCGACCGGAGAGGCGCTCGGCTACTTCACCGGCGCGGATCTGCCCTTCACCTGGTCCATGGCGCGCACGTTCCCCATTGCCGACCGATGGTTCTCGTCGTTGCTCGGCCAGACCGATCCGAATCGTCGGTTCCTGTTCGCCGGGACCTCGCTCGGACAGATCTCGGACCAGTTGAACGAGGATCTCCCCCCCAACGGGACGATCTTCGATCAGTTCAATCGGCACGGCATCACCTGGAAGGACTACTACTCGAGCCTGCCGTCGATCGGCGTCTGGCTCCCCCTGCTCGGCCAACCGGCGATCGCCGCCAACCTGACCAACATCGAGCACTTCTACACAGACGCGGCGGCCGGCAATCTGCCGCAGTTCACCCTCATCGAACCGGACTACGACCACTCGTCCGAGGAGAATCCGCAGGACATCCAGTTCGGTGACCAGTTCCTCGGCGGCATCGTGAACGCCGTGATGTCCGGGCCCCAATGGTCGAAGTCCATGTTGATCTGGACCTACGACGAGTGGGGAGGCTGGTATGACCACGTGATACCCCCCGCCGCCATACCGCCGGACGGAGTGGCCCCTCAACTCTCACCCAACCAGGCGCCCGGTCGGTTCGACCAGTACGGGTTTCGGGTTCCCGCCGGCGTCGTCTCACCGTTCGCCCGGCGGGATTTCGTCTCCCACACCGTGTACGACCACACCTCGGTCCTGAAGACGATCGAGCGAAAATGGAACCTGCCGGCCCTGACGCGGAGGGATGCCAACGCCAGTGACCTCTTCGACATGGTCAATCTGGAGGCCGCACCGGCGTTCGCCACTCCCCCCAAGCTCCACACCCCGGCCAATCCGGCGCTTTCCGACGGCTGCCTCGCCTCTGGTCCGGGAACCATCCCCCCCACCAGCGCGGTGAAGATCGGTGCCGCTCCCCGCACCCCGGTGATCACCTCGGGAGCCCTTCCCGCTGGGGTCGTGGGGAGCACGTACTCGGCCACGCTCACAGCGTCCGACGTAGGCCGGCGGTCCCGCTGGACCGTCTTGTCCGGTGACCTGCCCGTCGGACTCGTCCTGGATCAGAGCACCGGGGTCATCGCCGGGACACCGGTGACCGCCGGGAGCACCGGAGCGACCATCGGCGTGACCGGGAGCGACGGCACGGTGGGGTCGGACTCGGTCACCATCGTCGTGACCGCGTAATCCCCCTGAGATCGTCGAGTGGAGCAGGGGACCACCGGTGGGTCCGACGTGCGGCGCGTTCCGGGGGGCTACACACCACTCAGTGGAACAGGGATGACCGTTACCGTGGCCCCGTCCGGGGTGAGGTCGATCCGGGACACCGCACATCCGGGCAACCCGCGAACCTCCTCATTGGACAGGATGTCCATCAGATAGGCGGTGGACGGCGACACCCACACCGGGACCGAACCCAGGGCTCCCAGCTCTTCGTGATGGTTATGACCGCTGACAATCAGTTTCACGTCGGACCCGTCGATGGCCTGGGCCAGTCCCTCCGTAGTGCGGAGCATGATCTGCGCCATCGGCTTGACGGGTGACGCAATGGGAGGATGGTGCAGGGCCAGCACCGTTCCATCGGGGGCGGGGATGGCCAGCTCGTCCCTGAGGAACGACAGGGTCTCATCATCAAGTGCCCCGAACTCTTGGCCCACCACCACAGAGTCGAGCGAGATCACCCGGAGGTCGCCGATCCGGTGGGTCTGGTTGATGGGCGATGACGCCGCCGTCTGGCCGAGCAGATGGCGGCGGAATGCGGAACGGTCATCATGGTTGCCGGGCACATAGACGACCGTTCCCTCCAATGCCTCAGTGGCCTGATCCATGAGTTGCGCCAGGTCCCTGTAGCAGTCCGGCTCACCGGCATTGGCGAGATCACCGGTCAGGAGCAGCGCGTCCGGCGCCAGGTCGGCCTCAACGAGATGTGCGAGGGCCGCCATCAGGTTGTCCCGCGTGCGTGCGCCGGGGAACAACAGCCCATCGGGCGTGAGATGGATGTCCGAAATCTGAATCAGTAGATAATCAGTCACCGGTAGCTTCCGCGTTCGCCGAGAGTCGGCCCGAGCCGTGGCATCGATCCACGTTCGTTGTCTACAGCCTCGCGTTGATTGCCTCTCCGTTCCACCCTGGCCGACACCCCCGATGCATCCCGGCCGTCCGATGCATTCCGGCGGCCCGAGCCGTGAATCCGGTCCGGTTGACGACAGATCGGTGAAGGTTGTGACCTCGCTGGCTTGCTCAATCGGCAAGCCCCCAGGGGCCGGTTCCGGAGAGTCGGTCAGGCGAGATCCGGGTGACGAATCCGTCGGGCCAATCCCCGGGTGGCGGGAACTGGCCGTTGGTGATCCGGCGGAGCAGAGGCACGGCTCCCCCTTCCTCGACCCGAGCGGTGCCTTGGATCACGAGGTACGGACTGAACCCTTCGACCTCGAGGTCGGACTCGACCGAAAGCGTGACTCGCGGATCACGCCGAATGTTCCGCAGCTTCACGTGGTCGGCAAGATGGCCGGCAACGATCTCGTCCCCGTCCCAGCCTGCGTAAATGCAGGTCACCTGCGGGGTACCGTCCGGATTGATGGTGACCAGATGGATGAGTCGACCGGAATCAACAGCTGCACGGGTCACGTCGTTGAGTCGTATGGGGTCCTCGGTCATGCCTGCACCTCCGTCGTTTGTCCTGATTCGGGAATCTACCGGGTCGGTTCTGGAGCGCAGCCACCGCAGTGAAGCCCGGCCGCCGGCACGGCCGGCCAATAGGGACGGGGACGGACCGGTTCGCTCGCCATCCGAGACAGGTCGGATTCGCCTGATCGGCGCATCACCACGCCACTGGAATGGGGAGGCCGGGGCACCCCATCGGAGTGCGCACCGGATAGCCCGGATCACTGCCGGTGAATGGGCCGGCCCTCCGCCGGCGGGCCTCAGTGAAGCGTGTCCGTGAGCCAGTTGGCCACGATGTCTGCGACCTCCGCGTCACGCCCTCGGAGCGAATGGTCGCCGTCCACGAAGACCAGGGTGACCGGTCCGGGGATGGCAGCGGTCTCGCGTTCGATCTCCGCAGGGGTGCCCAGGGCGTCCCGCCGACCACCGACGAAGAGGCAGGGCACATGAAGGGCGGGGAAATGTGCGGTCCGGAGCCGTTCGGGTGTCCGCGCCGGATGGAGCGGGTAGCTGATAAGGACCAGCGCGGCAACGTCAAGGCCCTCGGCCGCCGCCATCGAGCACATCCGGCCGCCCATCGACCGGCCGCCCACCGCGATGTCGGAGGTGGCCACTCCGAGCCGTTGGGCGAGCCCCGAAGTGGCGGTCCGGACCGAATCGATGCAGACCTCTGGCGGGTCCGGCCGACGCCGGCCGGCCGTCCGTCCGGGGAACTCGATCCTCTCCACGGAAAGACCGCGCCCGGTCACCGCCTCGTCGACGGCCACCAGTGCCGGCTGGTCCCGACCGGCACCTGCCCCCGGGGTCAGCAGCAGGCCGAGGACGCCTGCAGCGGTCATCCGGCCATCTTGGCTCCTGAACCGGGTCCCCGCCAGCGTCGGGTCGCCCGGTTGTCGGTCCGGTTCCTTCCGGAGCCGCCCGCGGTTGGCCAGGATCAGGACCCCGGATGCGGCCGCAGAGGAACGGGGACCCGGAGGAGGTCCTCAGCGGCCAACACATTGGGAAAGATGGCGGCGGCCTGGTCCACCAACTTCCGGGTGTCCGGGTAACGCTGCGAGAAGTGGGTGAGGACGAGCTGCCGGGCGCCGGCATCTCGAGCCGTGCGGGCGGCGTCGGAGGCGGTCACGTGCTTCCACTTCCGGGCGAGCTCCACCTCCTCGTCGGCGAAGGTCGATTCGCAGACGACCAGGTCCGCGCCCTCGGCCAGGGTCACCGCGGCATCGCACACTCCGGTGTCCATCACGAAGACCACCCGTTGCCCGGGCCGCCTGACCGACAGGTCGTCGAGGGTGACCCGTCCACCGGAGGTGTCGATCCAGCCGGTTCGCTGAACCCGGCCGACATCCGGTCCGCGGATCCCGGCCCGCCTCCGGGCGGTCGGGCAGCAGATGACGACCGTCCGGCTCCTCGACCCTCCAACCGAAGGTCTCCGGGTGGTGGTCGAGCCGGATGGCCGAAAGGGTCACCATGGCGTCGGTCCGGGCCGGACCGTTGTGGACCACCGGTACCGGTCGGACCTCGATCCGATCGTGGAAGACGGAGGCGTGACGGAGCCGCTCGAAGTACTCGAGCCCACTGGCCGGAAAGAGCACGCGGACGGGGCGGGGCACCCCGTCCAGCGACAGCCGCTGCAGGACCCCGGGCAGACCCAGGCAGTGGTCCCCGTGGAAGTGAGTGATGCAGATGTCCCTGATCGACCACGGGGAGCAACCGGCCAGCAGCATCTGGCGCTGGGTGCCCTCACCCGGGTCGACGAGGATGGACCGGCCGTCCCATCGCAGGAGGTACCCGTTGTGGTTCCGGTACCGGGACGGAGCCTGGCTGGCGGTCCCGAGCACGACCAGCTCGCGAGCGGGCATACCCGCACGTTAGGTGCTGTCGCTCCGACACCTGCACCCACGGTGGGCGCCGGAGCGCACACAGGAACGGACCCCGGGCCATCGGCGTCGCCCATGGGACAGACTCTCCGTTGTGACGCAGACCCTCAGGGAGACGGCGGCGGAGATCTGGCGGTGCAGCGCACCGGGGTCGGCGGGATGAACTGCCTGGCCCTGCGACGGTGCGCCGGGGCACTCGTTGCCCTGGGCATCCTCGTCTGCTCATCCGGTCCCCCGGCGTCGGCATCGTCATTCCCAGGTGTCGATGCGGCGAGTGGCCCAGTCGGTCCCCTCCGGTCTCTCGGCGGCCCTGACCTGGTGGATCAGGACGGCCGCACCGTTCTGCTCCACGGCGTCAATCTCGTCTACAAGGTCCCCCCCTACGAAGTGGAGGTGCAGGGAACCGGGCGCAACGTCCTCACCCCACACGAAGCGCAGCGCATAGCCCAGCTCGGTTTCAACGTCGTGCGCCTCGGGATCATCTGGAAGGGGCTCGAACCGGGCACCGACCCGATCAACGACGCCGCCATCTGCACCCCCGGTGATCCGAGGACGCCCGGGCCCAACCAGTTCAACACTCCGGTGTTCAACGCATACATGGACCGGCTGGAGGCCACCGTCTCGCTCCTGGCCCGATACGGGATCTCTTCACTCATTGATATGCACCAGGACGTGTACAACGAAGCCTTCGGAGGAGAGGGAGCTCCGAACTGGGCCGTGTGCACCGACGGAGTCGTCCCTAGACCCCGGCGGCATGTGCACAATTGGAGTGTCAACTATGCCGGGCCGGGCGTGGGTGTGGCGTACGACCACTTCTGGAAGAACGATGTGGTCGGGGATCTTCAGGGTCAGTTCGACCAGCTCTGGACCAGGATCGCCGCCAGGTTTCGGGGCAATCCGTGGATCGTCGGTTACGACCCGTTCAACGAGCCCTATGGCTCCGGACTGAGCACCCGTCCGGTCAACCCTGGCTTCGACGCTGAACTCGAGTGCTTCTACACCGGTCGGGCCCATCCCGGGCTCGACCAGGGCGGCCTGCCTGTCCAATGCCCGTCCGATGATCCCGAGGTAGGGCTCATTCCGCGTATCGAGGCCGCCGACCCCACCCACCTGGTGGCCTACGAGGGCAACTACGGAACGGACTCAGGGGTGCCCAACTACATCGGCGCCATGGACTATCCGCGACTGGTCCTCAACTTTCACGACTATTGCTTCCTGCACGTGCCCAACGGTCCCGAGCCACCCGACTTCGCATCGGTTTGCGGGCCTCTGGAAAGCCACGTATTCGCCCAGCACAGCGACGAGCGCGGCAACGACACCACGACCGAGCAGCCCGGCGGCCCGGGTTGGCTGCTCACCGAGTTCGGAGCCACCACCGACTCAACCGATCTCGCCCGCATCACATCCGACGCCGATGCCAACCTCGTCGGCTGGATCTACTGGCAGTGGATCAACTACGACGATCCGACCGGGTCGCACTCCTCAGCCCTCTGGCCCCCACGGGCGGCCACGGGATCGCAGCTCAAGGTGCTGTCCCAAACCTACGCCTCGGCCGTGGCGGGAACCCTTCAGGCCATGGTCTTTGATCCCACGACGGGTGCATTCATCGTGCGATACCGGGCGAATCCGACGATCACGGCGCCGACCGTGATCGTCGTCCCGGTCGCCACCCACTATCCCCGTGGCTACTGTCTCCGGGTATCGGGCGCCCGGGCGATATCCCGACCCGATGCGACCCGCATCGACATCGAGAACGGAAAGGATGCTGCATCGGTGGTGGTTTCGGTCACCCAGGGGCGGTGTTGACCCACTTGGCGCAACGGTCGCAACACCCCGTGTGCCCCAATCTGGGCGGTCCACCGCCGTTCGGATCCACCATCGCCCGACCGCACACGTGCCTTCCCGACCCGAGCCCTGATCGGCGATGGCATCCTCCGATCGTCGGGTCACTGACCCGACGGAACGCCCACCGGACCCATACCCGAATGATCCAGCCAGGCCGGTACCGCGTCGATCGGGCGACCAAAGGCCATCCCCGTGACGGAGGGGATCACTCCTCGGGAGTCGTCAACCCGGCTCGCGACCTGCGGCCGCCTATTGCCGGGTGAGGGTCGGACCATCCGGAACGCCGCCACCTAGCCAGCTCTCCTTGCTCTTCATGGCCAGCGAGAACGGCAGCGTTCCGATGCCAACGAGAACCATGGCGATCGGCACGAAGATGCCGGTGATGGCAAACACCGCGGCCAGGGGGTAGAAGATCAGGCTCGACGGGATCTGGAGCACCAGCAGCCCGGCGATCATCCACTTCTGTCCACCGGTCAGCTTCGACCCGGTTGGACCGGGATTGCCCGTCACCGGCTCCGTCTCCACGCAAGGATTTTACCCGGTGGTGCCCACCGGCCACCGGCGGGTCGGCCAGCCAGTTCGACCGGAACCCCGGACTTCAGCGAGGGAGGGAGAAGGTATTTCCCTGCTGGCCGAAGACCACGACACCGCCTGTCACCGCCGGGTCGGCGGCAGTGATCGCCAGATGACCAGGGACGATGGAGGGCCGTCTGCCCGGGCGCTAGGTGACCGCGGTCAGCCGTTGTCATTGGCTGAGCCGGACACCCGACCATCGAACGGTGGGTTGGTTAGCGTGACGGCTCATCGGGCTCGTCGGCCTCGATCAGGCGTTGGAGCAGTCCGATGAGTTGCCGCAGTTCCTCGGGCCGGAGGGTGCCGACGACCCGGGGCGGGCGAAGGAGGATGGCATCGGCGGTCGCAATCGCCTGCTGGCCTGCGCTCGTGAGCGTGACCAGCTTGCGTCGTCGGTCGTCGGGGTGCAGCTGGCGTTCCACCAGCCCGTGTCCTTCGAGCTTGTCGACGATGAGCGTCGCATACGGGGCGTCGACCCCGTTGGCCTCGGCCAGTTCGGTGAGCGTCATCGATCCGTGGCGAAGCTGGAAGAGGACCTTTCCCCGCCCGGCGCCGAGGCGAAACCCGAGTGCCTGTTCGAGATCACCGTGACGGTTGTGTGCATCAACGAACTGCTGCATGAGGCTCCAGGCCTGCTCAGCGGGACCAGCCCCTCGACTGGGGTGCGCCTGGCGTGGCGAGCCCTCCTTCACCATGGCACCACCCGTCCGAGGTAGTCGACGTAGTGGAGACCGGGTTTGTCCCGAAGGGTGTCGAGCGTCTCGACCACGTGCGGGATGCTGTCGTCGATGCTGAGCCGGGCGTCGGGACCACCGAGGTCCGTCTTCACCCAGCCGGGGGCCATCAGGACCAAACTCTTGGGCTCGTCACGATGACGTGCCGCGTAACTGCGCATGAACGTGTTCAGTGCGGCCTTGCTGCCGCGGTAGACCTCGTGGCCGCCCCGCTCGTTGTTGGCCACGCTGCCCTGACCCGAAGACATCACCCCGATGGTCCCTGTCACCGTGACATGGTCCTGGAGCGCCTCGATGACCCGCAGCGGTCCCAGGGCGTTGGTCACCATGATCCGGACAAACTCGTCGGTCGATGTCTCGGCCACTGTTCCGTCGGGTTGATTGGTCACACCAGCGTTGACGAAGAGAAGGTCGAACATCCTGCGGCCCAGGCGGTCGTGTAACCCCGCGATCTGCGCCGGCACGGTGATGTCGACCGTCTCGATTTCGATGTTCCCGAAGCGTTCGGCGAGGTCATGAAGGCTCGACCGGTCCGAGCTGCGCACCGTGGCGGTGACCTGCCGGCCATCACGCGCCCACTGTTCGGCCAGCGCCAGTCCGAGACCTCGGGAAGCCCCGATCAGGAGCACCCTGTGCAGGGAGGTCACGGGTGGTGGGCGGGGAACGAGATAGTTATATGCATATAAATAGTTATATGCCTTACAACTATTAGTGTCAAGCTGGCGTGGCCTGGTCGCCAGAACCGTGCCTCACCGTCCGGCCACGTGCAGCTACACCTCGACCTTCTGATGCCATCGCCGCCACGCGTACACACTCAGGGCCACGACCACGGCGACAGCAGCCACCACGAGGACAATGTGCGGCCAGTTCAGTTCGGTGTGCGACGTGACCATGGTGTTGTGCGCACTGGTCGGGAACTCGCTCAATGGGCTTCTGTGCAACACGCCGCCAACGTAGTTCGAGCCGGTACTTCTGCGCCGAGACGGGGATTACGCTTCAGGCATAACGGACCGTCAGGCTGCTCTTCTACGGCGGAATACCGCCGGGGTGACATGAACCCGAACATCATCGACGTCCGCACCGCCCTGATTCGCCAATGGGGGTTGATCGCGGACGTCGTCGGCGAGATCGATCTGTCAGCAGCAAGTCGATGCACCGGATGGACGAATCGAGAGGTCCTCGCCCATCTGTACGTCCAACCCCACTTGCTGGCGAAATTCCTCCAGACCCAAGGCACCGGCGGCGCGGTCATCGGGGTCGGCGAGAATCTGTCGGGGACGAGGTCGTTCCGCGAGCTGATCGACACGTCGGCCCGTGCTGGTGCCGCTCTGCACAACGTCGACCTGCGTGACTCCTTGGATGCAGTCCGCCCATACGTCCTGAGGACGCCCTTGGACGCCACCATCACGACGCTGCAGGGCCCGATCACGGTATCGGATTACCTCATCACCCGATGCGTCGAGGCCGTGGTCCACGGGAGTGATCTCGCGCCTCCGGTCGCTCCGGATCCTGATGCCCAGGCCATCGCCGGGAACGCGTTGCTTGACACCCTCAGTCTCGCCGCACCCGGTCTGGTGGCCCAGGCGCGGGCCCTTCCCGTCGGCCAGTGGATCGACGTGGCCACCGGGAGAGCGGAGACGACCGGTCGTCTCGCCGAGGTCCTTCCGGTCATGGCGTAGGTGGCTCGGGTGGCCTACACGCCAATTCGGTCAGCACCGCGGTCGATGTGATCTTCTGGGTGGAGCGTGACGCCCTCATCCCCTGGAACGACCGTGGCCACCAGAGTCGAGGGTCAACGGCCATTTCGACCCCGATGGCGGCCAGCTCAGCAGCCCGTCACGATGTTGAGGGCACCGGATTCAGGACGCAGGGCGGGGAAGGCCTTCTCGGACCGTTCGTTCCAGGATTCCCAACGTGGCGCGCAGGGCCGACTCGGGCACGACCGGGAAGCGCTCTTTGCGATCGCCGCTCACCTTGGACCAGTCGTAGTAGGACGTCACCGTGGTGACTCCGTCGTCACCGGCGTCCAGACGGTACCCGTAGTAATGCGGGACCGGAACATCGGGCCCGAGATCCCAAGCGATCTCAGCGTCGCGCTCGAAGAGGATGATGCGAACAGTCACGTCGTACGTGCCCAGCGGCACGTCGTTGAGGGACTCGCGATCCATGTGAATCACGAATGTGTCGCCGACCTTTTCTGCCGGCTTGCCGGTGAAGTCCTGCAGCATCCCGGAGGCGTCGATGGCCACATGGCCGGCCGGACTGCGCAGGATGGCGAAGATGACCGAGGGTGATGCCGGGATGGGCCGGGACACCTCGATCCGGTGCGGCAAGAAGACGGTATCGGGCACGTGGCACTCCTTAACGCCCTGGCAGGGCTCCTCGGCCATAGAGCGACCTGTTCGTTCCACTAAGCATCGCGCGCCACACCTCGGCGCGGGTCGAAGCGGGGGCCTATGATTTTGGCGTGAGAAATGGCGGATTCCTCGTGGTTGGTGCAGTGATTACCGGCGTCGTATTGACCGCCTGCGGGTCGAGCAGCGGGAGCCCGGCGACTACCGCGTCAACGTCGCCGTCGACGACCTCAGCCCCAGCCGTGAGTACAACCACGGCCGTCGTCCCGACCACGTCATCGGGGACGACGACCGCTGCGACCTGTCCGACCCTGGCCCAGGCCAACACTGCCCTCGGAGCCACCTTCAGCGGCCCGATATCGACTTCAACCCCGGGTGGTGGGATCGTATGCGAGTACGCCGGATCCTCGGGTAATGCGGGCGTCACCATCTTTGCCCACCAGTCCGCAACAGTCTTTGCCGGACAGGTCGCCAACGCTCCGGGGAATCCCGCCATGCCGAGCATCACCGGTATTGGCGATGGTGCCTACGGGCTGACCACCGGCGGCCGCTCGGTCGTCAACGCCTACTCGAACGCGAGCCGGACCGTAGTGGCGGCCCAGGGCCCGGGTGCTCTGGCCCCCGTCGAAGCGCTGGCCCGAGTAGCGCTCAGCGACAACTGACCGAAAGCCTTCGGTGTTCACCGCCGCACAGCCCCACCGTCCCTGACAGTCTCGGCGTCAGCCGAAGTGGCCCCAGTGCGTAGCGACCATGAAGAGCACGCCGGCGAGGGCGAGGGCAATGCCCGCGACGATCGTTGCTGCCACGGGCATCTTGAACACCGGGATCTGAGCGGCCACCAACCCGACTCCGGCGAACAGGACCAGCAAGAAGCCGACCTCGGCGAGCGTGACGCCCGTGTGATGGCTCAGGGCCAGCAACGGTGGCAGCCAGTTCGACCGCACGGACGATCCAGTTTCGGGGTGGCGTGTGCCCACCCATGATCCGGGGCGTCCCGGCTACTGATCGGGTGCAGGAGCGTCAGGGACAGCCGACTCGACGCGTGTCTCCTGAGCGCTACGTTCCCAGTCCGACCATATTGTGGGAACAGCGGTTGGTGCCGGCATCTCAGAAGTCTCCGGGCACGTCCCAGGCGTCGTGTCGGAGTGCGGCGGGTTGCCGTGCAGGGGATGGCTCTCGGCGCGCTGAGGAGTCGATGGCCTTCTTGATGGCCCGGACGGCATTGTTGGCCTCGGAGTGCGAGTTGCGGGTGGACCAGGCGCTGATCGGCTTGACCGCAACGGCGCCACCGTGGTGCTTGATCACCATGAGCTCAAGAGGCCCGAGGGTCGGGTCGCTACTCAGAAAACCGGCGGCGAGATCGATGACCCAGAGAGCAAGTACGCCGAAGAGACCACCCCCGAGAAAGCCTGCCCACGAGGATCCGGATGCCGGCGAGCCCTTCTCGACAAGAGCTGCATCCTCGAGATCAGCGAGCGGAACACGAAACCTGGCGAAGCTCCACCTCCAGGTCACCTGGGTCTCGCTGAGTTCCACCCGAGCTGTGACCCGGGCCGTGCCGGTGAGGAGGGTGAACGTGCCGACCACCATCAGCGCCAGACCCAGGGGGAGCCCATCTCGTCCGCCCTGCCACGAAGCGAGCCAGATTCCGGCGGCCGCGATGGCGGTTCCGGCACCGACGTCACCGAGTCCAGCCACAACGACCGCTCGGGTTCGGAAGACCTGGATCTGCCCGTCGCCCCCACCTGCGAGATCCGCCATGTATGGGTATCGACGTGCGGAAGGTAGGCATTGAACCCACGCGTCCCACCCGGGCACGGCACAGCCGACAATCGAGGATCAGCCCGGAGTGATCTTTCACAGCACGCGCGGGATCGTTGCCGGAGCGATCGTGCGCAGTGAGTCGGGGTAGGCGGACACGCCCTGAGGGTGCCGACCCCTACAGCATCCGCCGCTCCGTGGCCCAGTTGGTGAGCTGATAGCGATTCGCCAGCTGCAGCTTGCGGAGCACGGCGGACACATGTCGTTCCACCGTCTTGGTCGATATGCCGAGCTCTCGAGCGATGTCCTTGTAGGCGTAGCCCCGGGCGATGAGGCGTAGGACCTGGCGCTCGCGGGGGGTCAGCTGATCAATCTCTGGATCGAACGTCGGGGCCGGGGCAGCCCCGAGAGCCGGACCGGCGAAGGCATCCAGCACGAAGCCCGCCAGGCGGGGCGAGAACACGGCATCGCCCTCAGCTATCCGGGTGATGGCATCGACCAGATCGGGCCCCGAGATGTGCTTGGTCACGTAGCCCCTCGCTCCCGCCTGGATGACGTCGATGACGTCCTCGGCCGCATCGGACATGGACAGGGCAAGGAACGCGGTGGTCGGTGCCTTCCCGAGCACCCGTTCCAGGACGGCTCTGCCCCCACCCCCTGGCATGTGCACGTCGAGGAGCACGACGTCCGGGGTGCGCTCGAGAATGAGTTCGACTGCTCCTGCGACGTCGTCGGCCTCACCCACGACGTCCACCGCGTCACCCAGCTCGGCCCGGATCCCGGATCGAACCAGTGCATGGTCATCGACGATGAACACCCGAAGCCGTCTGGCGTCCGTCACCTCGGCGACGCAGTGCGGGGCAGCCTCAGCTCTACCTCCGTACCCGCGCCAAGAGCGCTTTGCACACTGACGCTTCCACCCACTCGGTCCATCCGCTCGACCATCGAACAGGCGATGCCCTGACGGTCGTCCGGAACGAGTGCGGGCTCGAATCCGACGCCCACATCGCGGACGTACGCCGACACCATGGTCCGCTCGACCTCCAGGAACACAGTCACCTGTTCGCAGCCCGACCACTTGGCCGCGTTCACCGTTGCCGCATGACAGGCGCCCACGAGTGCGGCCACCCTGTCGTCCATGGGGCAGTCCCCCACAATGATGAGCTCGACCCCGACCCCGTAGCTGTCTTCGACCTCCCGCTCGATGGCGGCGACCGCCTCGACCAGCGACTCAGGACGCTGGCCGTGGCGCCCCAGCCGTTCCGGGTCGAACAGCCAGTAGCGGAGCTCACGCTCTTCGCTTCGGGCCAACCGCACCACCTCCGCGGATCGGCGGCGGCCTTCTGGATGAGCGAGAGGGTCTGGAGCACCGAGTCGTGGACATGGGCGGCCATGTCAGCCCGCTCCTGGGCCCGCACCCGCTCGCGACGCTCGGTGGAGAGGTCTCGGAGCGTTCTAATCCACCATGGAGCGAAGAGCACGAGGAAACCGCCGACGAACAGCACCGTGCCGACCAGGACTCCGAGTGCCGCTCCGGAGAAGCTTCCCGTTCGGGATAGCTCGCCGACACCCACCAGGATCAAGAGCATCCCCATGCCGATGCGCACGGCCATACGCCGCCAATTGGAGGAGACACCGACCGCCCCTGGCGCAGCATTGAGACGCTCCCGCAGTCTTGCCGTCTCGGCTGTGGATGCACCTCGCCAGACGATGACCGCGCCTACGGCTCCGGCCAGGAGGGTAAGCGTCGGAATGCCCAGGTCGGACACCCCGACCAGCCGGGTGACCAGGAGGACGGCGAACAACGCCGAGGAGAGGGTCAGGACGATCTGCAGTTCTCGCCGGTCGGTCACGACCCGGGACGCGATCGTCTCCCTCTCACTGGCCGCCGGCACCAGCACCCATATCGCCATGTAGGCGAGGATGCCGATGCCCAGGAGAAAGATCGACACCACGGCGACCACCCGGACCGCGGTCGTCTTCACCGCCAGCCGTGTGGCGAGCCCGGCGCATACGCCGCCGAGGATGCCGTCGTCGATGGATCGGCGGAACGGACGGAGCGGGCGCCGACGGGACGGCGGCGCCGGACCGGTCGATCCACCTGATGCGGACGGTGGAGACACGGCCATGGCGGGCGGCGAGGAGCGTCTACGTGCGATATCTCATCCTTGCATGGCCCCCCTGGCGATGCGATGGGGGACAACCCTGATCTCGTCCGGCGAATCCGGGGTGGACCCAGGGATGTCCCCCATTGTTGGCGGACATCCTTCGGCGCAGAGTACCGGTATGACCGTCACCGAGGAATTGCCGACCGGACCGCCGGGTGATGTACCTCCCGAGATACCCGACGGGGAACCACCGGAGTCGTCGGAGCCGCTGCCACTGCGCCGAAGTGCGAAGAAGCGCCTGGTCGCAGGCGTGTGCGGCGGCATTGCCGAGCGATTCGAGGTCGAGGTGACGATCGTCCGCGTCGCCTTCGTCATCGCGGCGTGCCTGTGGGGGATCGGTGTGGTCGTCTATCTCGCATTGTGGGCGCTCGTCCCCGTGAGCACCGACGTCGGCCAGAGCCCGACCTCGGATACCCATGAAGAGCCCTCCGGGCCTCCGTGGATCTCGTATGTGCTGTTAACCGCAGCGCTCTTCCTCGGACTCGTCATCAGCACGTCCTGGTGGGGTGGCCCCAAGTGGGGTGGGGGTCTGGGCCTTGCCTGGGTCGTCGTCCTGTTCGCCGTCGTCGTGGTGGCCCTGCGGCGACCGGCACGGCGACCCACCCTCGGGCGGGCCCTGCTCACGCTGGCTCTGATCGTCCTGAGCCTGCTCATCCTCGTCACCGGGGCGTTCTTCGGTGCTGTGGCCATGACCGGCGTGCCGTTGACCGGGGGAATCGGGCAACAAGTGGTCCAGCCGACCTCACAGGCCGAGTTGCACTCGTCCTACCGGATGGCCATCGGCAACCTCACGGTCGACCTGACCCGCGTCCCCCTGGGCGCCGCTACCCGCACCATCACCGCGTCGGTATCGGTGGGCCAGCTCGTCGTCGACGTACCCAGGGGTGCGGTGGTCGATGTTGACGCCCACAGCGGGATCGGCCGCGTCGCCTACGGCTCGTCGGGGCCCCAGGCCTTCGCAGCCCCGCAGACGGCGTTCGGCCCGGCCCGACCACAGCTCATCATCGACGCTCAAGTCGGCATCGGCCAGGTCCGGCTCGAACGGGACGGGTCCTGAACACGATGATCTCGTGCGGGCGCGGACGTCCTTTCCCTGACTGCGTCCCTAGCCCGTCCCTTCCCGGACGGCGATCTTCCGGCGCTCGGCCGCTCATGAACTAGGGACGGGGCGATCGCATCGGGCCGCCCTTCGGAGCCCGCAGGAACTCCACTGATCGGTACGAGCGGCCCGCCCTACTGCACAGTGCGTCAGGAAAGATCGGAATAGAACTGGCGGAACCATTGGCGGTACTGCGTCACCGGACCGTCGTTCTTGGTGAGCATCGGCCGCTCCCGATAGATCTTGTTCTCCCAGATCGGCACATCCTGGGTGAATTGCTCGTTGGTGATCCGGTCGTTGAGTTCGCTGATCGATTCGGTGGCCTTCTCGTCGGACAGCGCCTTCATCGAGAAACTGAGGTTCACCTCCGTGAACTCATCGTCGACGGGCGTCTGAGTGATGTAGGTCAACATCTCGATCGGGTCCTGGCTGACCTCGACGGCGACGATCCCGGGCCCGCAGGTGGTCGAGGTCGTCTGGATCTCGTAGCCGGCCACATCGACGGCGGTCACCTTCAGACTCTGCTCGACGATCATGGAGGGGCCGTCGAACCGAACATCGAAGTGGTTGCTCTCGGGTTGCGCCATGTCATGGACCGAGGAGAAGTGTGACCGGTCGATGATGTTCTCGGTCAGATCCTGGACATGGACACGCACCCGGTAGGAGTTGGATCGCCAAGGCGTCCAGTCCGACTCGAGTGGCCGGTAGCCCATCACGTCGTAGCCAGGAGCAAGGCCTTCGGTGTGGTGCCAGATGAAGATGCGCCCGTTTCGCTCACACACCGGCCACACATGGGCACGGGTTCGCGGCCGGCGATCCAGCCCCGGCACTTCCACAAGCTGGCCGTCGCCTCCAAACCGCCAACCATGGAAAGGACAGGCGATTCCATCCCCACAGACGCGACCGCCGATGCCCAGGTGGGCCCCCAGGTGGGGACAGTGGGCATCGAAGACCCGGGCGGTTCCGTCGCCACCTCGGAAAAGCACGAGATCCTTCCCGAGGTAGGTCAGTGGCCGCACATCGCCGGTTTCCAGGGCGGCTCCTGCGCCGACACTGAACCAACCGTTGGGCGACGCGGGGAACGGGTAGCGGGAACCCATGGGGCTAGTGGGCCGACAGGGCAGCGTCGGGGTCGGCGAATCGACCGACAAAGGCCCGAAGGGGAAGATCCGAACTTGTCACCAGGCCCGGTTTTGCTTCACACACCGACCGGATGGCATTCAGTGCGGGCATTCCGGTGATCGTCATGCCTACCGAGGCGAAATACTCCGGCGTCCAGGCACCGTGGGGCATCCCGGTGGCCGGAAAGATCATGTGCCGGTTGACGATCGTGGGATCGCCCTCGACGGTAGTGATGTAGCAACCCTGAACATCCCAACGTGGCTCCGTCTTGGGTGCCATCTGCCATTCGAGGTGGACCTCGATCTTCGGCTCACCACCCGACACCCCCTTGAACTTGGCGAGACTGGCTCCTACCGAACCCTTGGGCAATGTCCACCAGCCCAGGTCGACGTCTTCGGTGCAGGCACCGAGTTCACACTCGAACACGATGTCGTCGATCTCCAGGCCGAAACAGTCCCCCATCATGTAGATCGAGTCGGCGAAGACCGTGCAGCCGGTCTCCAACAGCGCGGGAACGTCGGGATCGTCCACCGGCCGCCCGTAGCCCACGTTCTTCCATGTGGCCACCGAGTGGTGGCAGGAGACATCGACCGTCTCCAGAACAGTGATGTGGTCCACCCTTCCCATTCCCGCCGTCGCCACCACGCTGAGGATCTGAGCGAGACCGGGGTTCATGCCGGTCCCATAGAACGTCGCACCTCCACGCCGGCAGGCCGCGTCGATGAGTTCGGTGGGCTTCTTGCCCGACGGGTGGGGGTGGTTCTGATCGCGGTGGTAGCCGGTGATCCAATCCGATGTGGTCACAACATTGATGCCCGCATCGAGCAGATCGCAGAACAGGTCGATATCCGGCCAGACGCCGTTGAAATTGACCACGTCCGGTTTGGCCTCGAGCACATCGGCCAGATCACCCGTGGCGATCACCCCGAGTGGAGCGATGCCGACGATCTCACCAGCATCACGGCCCACCTTGTCGGGCGAGTAGCAGTAGAGACCCACCAGTTCGAGGTCAGGATGGTCCACGATTCGACCCACCATCTCGGAGCCGACGTTGCCCGTGGCGAACTGGAACACTCGAAGCTTTCTCTGCGACATTCCTCGTCCTCCCCCATACAGGCTGCATCGACGCTGAGTCCTGCCGTCACCATAAAGGGCAGTTGGACACTTGTCCAGAAGCTTGTCCAACGCCAGTCGGAGTCCCCGGAATCCCAGTGCGGACGAACCGGCGTTGGACTCGTCAGTGACGGGTCCGCCCCAGCCGCCGGAAACGGGCCGTCCCCGAAATCATCCGGCACCCACTGGCTTGGTCCAGCTCAGCACGTACCGGTAGTACAAGAGCCTGCGGAGTCGGGCCGTTGGCAGCAGGTGCCCCGCCGTCGTCTTAATCTCCGTGAAACTCTCCGCTGGTGGAATGGCGATGACCTCCACTGCTCGAGTCTCGCGATGGATCCTGCTCATGACCCGGACAATCGGGAAGAGCAGGGCGGACTGGACGTAGTCACCGACCGACTTGTTGGCAGACAACCCCACCACGAGGAGCCGACCACCCGGTCGTAGCATTTCGGCCGATCGTCGGAGCGCCGACTCGAGATCCATGTGGTGCACTGCCGCAACAAAGGTGATCAGATCATAGGAATCAGGAGGAACCTCGAGCTCCATGAAGTCGGCCTCCGCCACCGTTACCTTGGTCAGTCCCGCCGTTCGGTGCAGTGCCTGACGGACGGCCTCCTCGTCCCGGTCGATGCCGGTCACAGATCGGGAGACATCGGCCAGGCGTTCGACCAGGAGACCTTCGCCGCAGCCGACATCCAATACGTCACCATTGACCATCTCGGCGACCGCCACGATCATCGGGTGATACGCCGAGTTGTGGTTCCAATATTCCACCAGCTCTGAGCTTGTCACGTGGGCGCAGCGCGCCATGTCACCTTGCCAGGCAGGAGCCAACGACGACATCGGTCCCGGACCGCCATGGGTGACCAAGGGGGTACGCTTCGGTCCGTTCATCGCGAGTGACCTGAGGGACCTGGCCCTTCGACGGTCCGGCAGCCGGCTTCGGCACGGTGCCACCGCCAGGATCGATGAGGAGGCCGTCATGTCCGACGCTTCGAGTGAGCGAGTCCGACCCGTCGGCGAGGTGCGCTATCGAGCGGCGACCGAACACGATGCGGAGTCCATTGCCACACTGCACGCCGATAGTTGGCGGCGCCACTATCGCGGTGCGTACCTGGATGAGTACCTCGATGGGGACATTCTCACGGAGAGGATGGAGGTCTGGTCGACCCGCCTCGCTCCTCCCCGGCACGATCAGTTCACCGTCTGCGCCGTGGCCGGAGGCGACATGGTCGGCTTCGCCCACATCGTCTTCGGACACGATCCGATCTGGGGGGCCCTTCTCGACAATCTGCATGTGCAGAGCGACCAGAAGCGTTCGGGTATTGGCACACGGCTCCTCTCGGAGGCTACCCGGGAGCTCCTGGAGCGTCGTCCGTCAGAACCTCTGTTTCTCTGGGTACTCGACCAGAACAAGGCGGCCCAGCGCTTCTATGACGCTCGTGGTGGCAGCCGCGTTGAGACAACACTGCGTGGTCCATTTCCCGGTGGTGGTTGGGCCACGGGACACCGATATTCCTGGCCAGACCCCTCCCGGCTGATCGCCGGAGCACCAGGTCCGCACCGACCGACCCGGCGACTCCAGTCGGAGCGGTCTGGAATCCTCAGCCCGCCCAGCCGAGAACCCTCGCCATCTGAACTCCGGATCCGGCCAACCGAAGCTGACCCCTCCCGAGGGGTGAGAAAGCGGTGAGGAGAGCGGCTTGTACGGTAGTGGTCATATGGTGAACGCAGGAATCACGGCCACGGCGACCCGGTCCACCCTTGTACCCAACTCTCCGACGCGCGGGAGCAGGATGACGCCGAATGACTGAGCTGGCCACAGCCCCGGTCGGTGAAGAAGCCGACGCCGGCGCCGAGCACCGCAGGATCCTGGTGATCCTGGGCGCCCTGATGATGGGAATGGCCCTGGCCGCCCTCGACCAGACCATCGTGGCGACGGCACTCCCCACCATTGCCGGCGACCTTCACGGGCTCAACCACCTGTCCTGGGTGGTCACGGCGTACCTCCTCACCACCTGTATCTCCACACCGCTCTGGGGAAAGCTGGGCGACCTCTACGGCCGCAAAGCCCTCTTCCAGCTGGCCATTGTGATCTTCCTGGTCGGCTCGGTACTCTCCGGGCTGTCCCAGTCGATGGCCGAACTGATCGCGTTCCGGGCCATTCAGGGAATCGGAGCCGGCGGGCTGATGGTCGGGGCCCAGGCCATCATGGGCGACGTCGTGTCCGCCCGGCAGCGGGGTAAGTACATGGGCTACTTCGGCGTCGTCTTCGGCGTCACCAACGTGGCGGGCCCGCTGCTCGGCGGCTTCTTCACGGAGCACCTGTCATGGCGCTGGATCTTCTACATCAACCTCCCGCTCGGCATCGTCGCCCTGTTCGTTGTGGCCGCGGTACTCCACCTCCCGGTGAAGCGGGTACCGCACAAGATCGATTGGGCCGGAACCGCATTCCTCTCCATCGGCGTCACGTGCATCATCTTGCTCACCACCTGGGCCGGCTCCGAATACGCCTGGGGTTCTTCCGTCATCATCGGCGTAGGACTGGTCGCCGTGGCATCGCTGGGCATCTTCTGCTTTATCGAGACCAGAGCCTCGGAGCCCATCATCCCGCTCTGGCTCTTCAAGAACCGGACCTTCACGGCCACCTCGGCCGTCGGGTTCATCATCGGCTTCGCCATGTTCGGGGCCATCATCTATCTGCCCCTGTATCTCCAGGTCGTCCACGGAGTATCGCCCACCCTTTCGGGTCTCGAGCTTCTGCCCATGATCGGCGGCATGCTGCTCACGTTCATCACGAGCGGGCGCATTGTCACCCGCACCGGACGGTACAAGGTGTTCCCGATCATGGGCACCGGCGTCCTCTCCATCGGCCTCTTCTCGCTCACCCAACTCGGTCCGCACACCGCTTACGGCGAGGTGGCCGTGTTTATGTTCATCACCGGGCTCGGCGTGGGTCTGGTCATGCAGGTGTTGGTCGTCGCCGTGCAAAACGCCGTCCCGTACTCCGCGCTCGGTGTGGCCACGGCAACGTCGACGTTCTTTCGGACCATCGGGGGTGCCTTCGGGGTGGCCGTGCTCGGCGCCGTGTTCGCCAACCGTCTGCTGGCACAACTCAAGCTGCACGCCACGGCGGCCGAGCTGAAGTTGGTCAGCGGATCGAATGTGACGGCCAACCCTGCCCAGATCGACCATCTCCCCGGAGCGCAGCACGCCTTTGTCGTCGGCGCCTTCAGCCACGCAGTCGACACCGCGTTCTTGGTCGCCGTGCCATTTGCCGTCCTCGGCTTCATCCTGAGCTGGCTCATCAAGGAAATCCCTCTACGGACGACTGCGTTCGTGGCCACGAACCGGTCCGAAGGCCAGCCGCAGCCGGCGGGGGATGAGGGCGGGGAGCCGTTTGCCGATGCCGCCGTTCCGGATGCAGGAACGGCGGGATCGTCGTGATCCTCATCGCGTGCTGCCGAGTACCGCCTTACTCGATCGTGTCCCCTCGGGCATCTGCCCGCTGACCTAACGAGCCACGTTCCCCTCCACCTGAGCTGAGGGCGGCGCGCACTTGGCGGCATCCGTCCGATGTGTGTCAAATGGTGCTCGTGGAAGCGAACCGAATCAGCCCGACATCCCGGCGGCCATGGACGATGCTTGCTGCCGCCCTCACCGCCGCCCACCATGGCTTTGAGCTGTCGAGCGGCATCGGACTCGTCGGACAGCCGGAGCTCGGTCTTGTCGGCGCCAGTGCCCTCTGGGCAATTCAGATTCCCACCTGGATCACCCTGGCTGCGAAGGGCGGCAAGCGATGGGACGGAGTGCTGGCCGTGTGGTCTGGCGCAGCGCTCGGGGGTGCGGTCGTCCACTTCCTGATTTGGCCGTGGCGACGCAGTGCCCTGGGGATACCCGTTCTCGCCGAAGCAGAGGGCCTCGGTGACGCCAAGCTTCCTGCGTACAACGCGCTCCTCTACGGTTGGGGGGCAGCCTCAGTGCTCTCCATTGCCCTTGATATTCCTCCTCGTCACCGACGGTGGAGCCTCGTGGGCTTCGCGGCTCTGCCGCTCTTGGGCCGTTCGGCCAGGCACCACTTTTCCTGGATCGTTGATCAAGCTGCGACCAGGCCGTCCTGGTGGAATCGGGGCGTCCAAGCCGACCGGCACCTGGCTGAACCGATCCGCTCCACGTGACCGACCGTGGTTGCCCGCTGTGCCCGGTCAGTGCATCAGCGCACCATGTCGGTCCAGAGCCAGCTGCGGCTCGATGCCATCGTGGCAGTCGATCCATCGCTCGCACGGTGTGCAAAAGATGCTGACGTGAGATTCCAGCCGCACCACGGTGCCGTTGACCGGCATGAACGGGCGACCGGTACTCTCCTGTTCACCTTCCGTGGGCGATGACCGGAAGGTGACACGGCTGGATTGGATCTGAACCGTCATAACCCAAACATCGGCAGGTCGGGCTCGAAAACTGAAGGAGGGCGTGCCCTCGTTTGACTTGGCGAACTGAAGGACGTCGAGGCCGACAACCGCAGATCCCCGTGTTGGTCGGTCAGTCGCCGCCACCACTCTCGCCGAAGGTGTTCCAGACCTGACCGATGGTCGCGTTTCGACTATCTGGTCCCCGAGATCCCCACCGTCGACGCGGAGGAGATCATCGCTATTGCGGATACCCTCCGATCAGTCGCTCCATGGAGCAAGGCGCGCTGATGTGTGTGGGCACTCACAGGGGTCGCTGCCCGACCTCCGCCGATCCGGGGGCCGCGGCTCTGCTGGTGTTCGGTGGTTCGGTTGCCTTCGTGCTCAGCCCACCGACGCCGTCATGAGGCCGGTGACGCTCCAGGGCTGGAGTCCGTCGGCGCGGCCCGAGCAGTACCGACCGACGAGATCGTCGCGACTCGGATGGTCCTCGACCCGGAGGCCGCAGCTCTGGACGACCTGCTCGGCTTCACCCGGTGACCATCGCACTCCGGCCCGTAGCGGCTCACCGAGGCCCGACGCCAGTGGGGAGAATTCCGCTTCAAACTCCCGGCCCTGCTCATCCAGAAAGTGCCTCGTGAGCCCGTACTCCAGGACCACCTCGGAACCGGGACCGCAGGCAGCAATCGTTCGCAGCGTGGCGTCGACCGCGTTGATGGTCAGGTACGGGACGACGCCCAACCACGAGAACAACGTCGGCTGGTTCCAGGAAAAGCCCACTGCGTCAAGCCCGGCCTCCAGTGACTCCACCTCAAAGTCGACAGGAGTGAATACCTGATGTTCGCTGGGTTCAAGTCCCAACTCGGCCATGCGCTCACACTTCCAGGCCTGGGAGGCCGGATGGTCCACTTCGAACAGGCGTAGCGGACCCAGCAACTCCGGCCGCCTCCAGCGGAACGAGTCGAGACCGGCACCGAGCAGCACGTACTGGCGGAAATCACCCAGCTCCAGCCGATCCTCCGCATAGCGTGAGCGCAGCGCCACGCTGACCCGGATCTGACGACCCAACTCGCCCGAGAACCGGGCGTCACTTGCGGCCGCGACTGCACGCCATGACGGTCCGACCAACTCCAACGCGATCGGGTCCTCCAGGATCCATGGAGCCGGATCCTCCACTGCATGCCTACCGCGCCCGACGGCAGCCAGCATGGCGGTGCGGCTCGGAGACACGTCCATCGTGGAGATCATGACCCATCGGCTGGGCCCCAGCAATGGGCCCTTGGACTGGCCGGGTGGGACAGGTGCCCGGCAGCCACCGAGCGATGGCTCTGACCAGGTAGCCCGGCGCCCCCCCCGTGTCCGATCAGAAGCTGTGTCCGATCAGAAGCCGTGTCCGATCAGAAGATGAAGGGAACGAGCATGTGGGTCGAGCGCCGGTACGCCGGGTAGGCGTCGGGGAACTGCTCGGTCAGGTAGCGCTCCTCGACGGTTGCGCTGTAGACGAAGTAGATCCCGACCAGCACCACGACGATCAGCCACAACCAGCTCAGCGCCACCGCGGTGCCGGCACCCGCGACCAGGATGCCCGTCTAGATGGGGTGACGGACGAGGCCATAGGGTCCGCTGGTCACCAGGGCCGGATCATCCTTTTGCGACATCGGTGTGCCCCAATTGCGGCCAATGTGCATCCGGGCCCAGATGGCGAAGCCCAACCCGACCGCGAAGAGAACGAGTCCGAGTCCGGCGCGCCACGGATCTGGGTCGAGGCCGTCGTCCCGGAATGCTCCCAAGCGGACCGGCAGAACCACCACTGCGACGATCAGCAGCCGGATGCGCAGCTCATTCGACCAAGCAATCCTCCCCCGTTTCGTGAAGAAGGCCGCGGCGAGCCAGTAGATCCAGAACGCCGCCCACCCGATGGCGAAGACCAACTCGATGGCGTGCACGTGATGCAGCCTTTCACCGCCAGCCAGAGTGCCGCGTCCGGCAACCGTTCGCCCTCTTCAACGCAGTTCGGAGTCACGCCTTCTGGGGCTCTGCGCACCCTTCCGCTACTGTTCAGAGTGCTCACGTTCCCTTGGGGAGGGCGCCTTGGGCGCGGCAACGACGATCGTGAACGCGAGGGTATTCGACGGGACGAAGCGTCGCAGGACTGGACTTCGGTCCGGTTCGCTGACGGCCTGATCACCAGTGCTCGGTCGCCTCGGCCGCCCAAGAAGGCGACGAAGTGATCGACGCAGGTGGCGGGACGGTGCTTCCCGGTCTGATCGACGCGCACGTGCACCTCGTTCCCGGCGCTCTCGCACAATCGTTGACCTTCGGCGTCACCACCGTTCTCGACATGTTCAGCAAACCCGACCTGGTGGCCAGCGCCAAGGAGCAGGCCGGCTCCCGTCCGGACGTGGCCGACGTGCGTTCCTCGGGTATCGGCGCCACCGCGCCCGGCGGGCACCCGTCGATGATGTACGCCCCGTTCCCGACGTTGACCGCCGCTGACCAGGCCGAGCAATTCGTGGCGGAACGGATCGCGGCGGGCTCGGACTATCTGAAGATCATCTCCGGCACCGGGGGTCTATGGCCCTCGCTGGACCCCGAAACCATCGAGGCACTGGTCGTTGCCGCGCACGCCCGCGGCTTGGTCGTCGTCGCTCACGTGAGCTCGACGGCCGGTGTCGAGGAGGTCGTGTCCGCCGGTGTCGATGTGGTGGCCCACGTCCCTGCGAACGCCGAGCTGGACAGGGCCCTGGTCGAACGCATGGCCGAAGCCGGAATCGTGGTCGGTCCGACGCTGGCCACCATCGAGAACACCCTCGGCGAACCGGGTGGCGCAGCGGTTGTCGGGGACCCACGGCTCGCCGAAGTGCTCGGCGACGCCTGGGCACGCCGGTTGACTTCGGATGTCTCGGGATGGCACGGCCGACATATGCCGCCCTACTCTCGGGCCGAGGACAACGTGCGACGACTGGCCGATGCAGGGGTCACGCTGCTGGCGGGCACGGACGCTCCGAACCCGGGGACCGTGTTCGGAGCAAGCCTGCACCGGGAGCTCGAACTCCTTGTACGGTGCGGCATCAGCCCGGCGCAGGCCCTGACCGCGGCCACGGCTGAACCGGCACGAGTGTTCGGCCTCGCCGACCGAGGACGTGTCGCCGCCGGGCAGCGTGCGGACCTGGTCCTCGTGTCCGGTGACCCGTTGACGGACATCACCGCGACGCGCGCCATCGAGCGGATATGGCGCGGGGGCATCAGCCTGCGATCGACACGCCTTCGTCGCCAGCGCGGCCGAAGCTGAGCAGCTTGACGCGTTCGACGCTCAGCTCGCCAAGGCCATGGCAGCCGTGCGCGAACGCTGGTCCGACTGATCCGAGGAAGTCTCCTTGAGCGCGGGTCCCGTGGTTGTGCGTCGATCGTCGATCGGCTCGCTTTTGGTGGCGACGTCATCGAGACGTGTCCGCCACAACCACATTCCACGCCGCTCGGGTCAATCGGGCAAAGGTTCGGGGCGAGGGACGTTCCCGGAATCGTTCCGGAAGAGGGCCAACCAGAAGGTGATGGTGTCGAGGAGCGGTCCGGCCCGAGGCGCCGCGTTGTAACCTTTTCGGATCTCATTGGCTCCAAACGGCTCGGGAGGGAGCGGCGCGATGGATTCGGACAGCCAGACCAGGGCAGCGGTCGATGAGCACTGGCGGGCATCGGAACGCGGCGACATCGACGTCGAGCACGCCATCTACAGCGCCGACGCGATCCTGGACTATCCCCAATCAGGGGAGCGGTTCCGGGGCCGTGCAGCCATCTCGGCGCAGCGTGGCGGCCATCCCGCCCGCCGGCACTTCACCGTCCTCCGGATCAGTGGTGGCGGCGATCTGTGGGTAAGTGAATGCGTCATCACATACGACGGGGTCCCCACCTACTCCGTGAGCATCATGGAGTTCGTCGGCGGGCACGTGGTACACGAGACGCAGTACTTCGCCGACACCTTCGGCGCGCCGGCAAGGCGGGCGGCACTCGCTGAACCGATGCCGGGTCGGACCATCACCCCGGCCTGACCCCGGCCGGGACGGGGCCGGCCCGCTCGACTCCACCGGCTCGGATCCGCCGGTTCCGGGCGGTGTCGGGAGGTGGTCGCGCTCCTGGGATCTTCATCGACCGCACCGGCACCACCAATGCCCGCAAGGCCGCCCGAGCTCCGAAAAATGGTCCGCTGTCGGTGGGTGGCTGAACAACACTGTGTCAGGCTCCACTCCGTGAATCACGAGATGCGCAAGGCGGTTATCCGACGAACGGGGTTGGCCCTGGGCGTCTACGCGGTGATCATCGCCTTCGGAGCATCCATGTCACCCCAGCCTCCATGGCCCTTCTTCCTGACGGCCTCTGGGGGGTTCCTGACCTTTGCTGTAGCCACGAGCCTGGTGTGGGATCGGAAACTCACCGTCCGGGTCGGTCGAACCGATGCGCCATGGACTGGTTCGTCGGCACGATGGGCCCAGACCTTCGCAGCCGTACCGCTCGGTTCAGCAGCCCAGTTCGGCGTCACCGCCATCTCCCGGGTTGGTGGGCGGAACGCCGAACTCATCAGCGATTGGGAGGCGATCGGCTGGATCGGATCGAGCTTGACCAATATTCCCGAGTGGCAGGAGTATCAACTCGACGTACTGGTGTCCGGCACCCCCGACGGCCGTGTGTGCTTCACCTGCAGCGCACGACCTCGCTGGAAGATGGGGTGGGGTGGAGCATCCAAGAGCGGGAGGCTGGCCGAATCACTCCGGAGCGAGGTGGAGCGGTTGGTCCGTCAGTAGACGCTGTACCCCTTTTGACTGTCACATCGGCGGCCGAGCCGGTTGGTCGATCTCCTCAGTGATCGTGACCGTGCCCAGGTCCACCTCCCGGAGAAGACCGCCTTCCTCCCTATCCGGCAGAACCCGGTTGGGAGACCCCCAGTGGGTCTTCTAGGATGCGGTGCGTGCCCGAACCAGCCGAACCTGCTCGCCTCGTCAACGCGCGGCGGTTCCTGATGGGCATCATGGCCGGCGACACTCGTGATGTGCTTTCCCTGCTGTCGCCGGATGTGGTCTACACCGTGCCGGGTCGAAGTTCGATGGCCGGTGTCTTTCGTGGACCGGAGGAGGTGGCTGAGCATACGGGCCGGCTGTTCAGCGCCACCTCGGGTACGCTCGAAACCCTGAAATGGGTCGACTGGTTGGTCGGGTTGACCCATGTTGCCGCGCTGCAGTTTGCCCAAGCCCAGGGCGGCGGTGTGATCTACAGAAATCACCACATGTTCGTCATCGAGGCAGGTCAAGACGGTCTGCTTACGAGCATTCAGGTCTTCTTTGCCGACCAGGCCGAGGCCGACGCCTTCTTCGCCAACCTCCCGCCGGTCTAGATCATCCCGGGGAGAGCGGGAGACGATTCGCCCCATGGGCAGTGGGGTCCCGGCCATCGGGGACCGGCGGTCTCAGCATCCCCGGCCGAGATCTCCTGAGTGGGCCCGAAGTGAGCTGGCTCGGCCGGTCCGACCGTCGTGGTGCGGTCACCAGGCGAGTTCGTCGTCACCCTCCTGGAAGGTGCCGGTGGGGCCATCGATGCCGATGGTGGCCATGCGGACGATGACTTCTGCACCCTTCTCGACCGGCTGCCCGGCCCCGCTGAAGGGGGTGAGGTCGGTGGCGGTGAATCCGGGCTCGACGGCATTGAACTTGATTCCGGGCAGCGCCTTGGCGTACTGCACCGTGAGCATCGAGACGGCGGCCTTGCTTGCGCCGTAGACGACGCTGGGAAAATGGAATTGGCGCCGGTCGGGGTTGGTGACGGCCCAGAACGATCCCAAGGCGCTGGAGACATTGACCACCACCGGATTGCCGGACCTCTCCAGCAGCGGCAATGCGGCCTGGGTCACACGAATGACGCCGATCACATTGGTGTCGAACACCTGCAGGGCGACAGGTCCGTCGATGTCCCCGGTCGTACTGATTCCAGCGTTGTTGACCAGCACGTCCAGGCCACCTTCGCGGTCGCCGATCGTCCGCAGGGCGGAGTCCACCGATGCGTCATCGGTGACGTCGAGCTGGACGAACTGGGCGCTGATCTCGGTCGCCGCCGCCTGACCCCGCTCACTGCTGCGGGCGCCGACATAGACGGTGTGGCCCCGCCCCACCAGTTGACGGGCCGTCTCGTAACCCAGCCCCTTGTTGGCGCCGGTGATGAGCGTCACGGTCATGTCTCGTACTCCTTGTCGCGTTCCGGGCGATCGCAACAGCTGAACAACGTCGCCGTACGAGTCCATGATGCCAGCAGCGGGTGGCGTCGCCGACCCGCCGGGCCGTCGCCGTCGGTGACGTCGGCACCGGGTGATCCCTTCAGCCCGTGCCACCCCGTGCTCCGGCCGGTGAACCAGCTCCCCACCGCCGAGGCAGGTTGGTGGCCGGGGGCGAGTCAGGTGTGGCCTTGCCGCCCCTCGTATCGGGCAGATTCAGACCGCGGTGGCTACCGGGCGCAGGGCGAGCAGCGATACGGCGCTCCGGGCTACATTCGTCGGGTGCGGATCCGTCGTCTTGCCCTGCTGGTCACCTCGGTGGCCGTCGTTGTCATGGCTGCGTGCTTCACGGAGGCTCCGGCGCACGCAGCGTCGGCCACGCAGGTAACGTCGATCTGGCTGAAGTCGGCACCGTACACACCCAAAGCACCACCTGGAGCAACGGACGACTACCACTGCACGGTGCTCGACCCGCACGTCACCCACAGTGCCTACATCGTCTCCAGCCAGTTCTTCCCGGGCAGTGTGGAAGATCACCACGCTGCCTTGTTCCTCCTCCCGGCATCGCAGGTGGCACAGGCCAAGCGGGACGAGGTGTTCAAGAAGGGTTGGACGTGTTTCGGGGAAGGAACCCTGCCAAACACGCCGCTGTCTGACTTTTCCGAGACCACGCTGCTGAGCAACTGGTCGCCGGGTTCCGGGCCCATCGACTTCCCCAAGGGAACCGGATTCATCATCCCGGCCGGAAGCATGGTGGTCATGCAGGTCCACTACAACCTGCTCGTCGGCGACAAGCCGGTGAAGAACGCCATGGTGCTGCATACCGTCCCGTTGTCGACACCGCTCGATTCCCTGAAGGTCCAAGAGATGGAAGCCGCACCCGACATTCCCTGTCCGGCGGGGGTAACCGGTCCTCTGTGCAATCGGGCTGCTTCGCTCGCCAACCAGGGGCAGCGCTTCGGCCAGAACGCCGTCGTCGAGGCCGACGGCATCGAGGCGCTCTGCGGTCGCAACCCGGCAGACCCCCCGGCAGGGGACTCGACCTCGTGCACGGCACCGATGAATACCGGTGGCTACCTCGTGAGGATCGCGCCTCACATGCACCTGCTGGGGGTCGGCTTCACGATGGTGGTCAACCCGGGCACTCCCGAGGCGCAAACGGTCCTCACCGTGCCCAACTACGACTTCCATCACCAGCGGGCCTACAACCTGGCTACACCGGTTCCCGTCACCGCCGGTGAACCGGTCCAGATCACCTGCACCTACGACCCGACTCTGGCCCAGGAGCTCCCCGTCCTCCGCAAGGTCCCGCCCCACTACGTCACTTGGGGCGACGGCTCGACGGACGAAATGTGCGTAGGCGTGACATGGACGTCACCCACGCTGCCCGACCCGCACGATTCGCTCTAACTGATCCCGGGTCGGGGACCAGGATCCCCAACCGACCCGGTGATGCGGCACGGAGTGCTCGCGGCTCCATCGGCCGATGGTCCCCATGCCAGCCGCCGCGCTCCCGCAGGCGGCCCCGGAACCGGCCGGCACGCCAAGGGAAACGACGGGTCAGCCTCGAATCGACCCTGGCCCCCCTGTCATCTCCCAGACCCTTTCCGGGGCTGAGCGGTCCCCGGACTCGCCAGGCACGACCGTCCGAGCCCTGTCCGGGGTCGGCCCACTGCTCCGATCGACGGAAAGCGTCCCTCCCCCGCCTCCTGGACCGGTGCGGTGACGTCGGAGGTAGGAGCCCGATTCCAGCCCCGTGAACCCGGGCCGGGGACGCCGGCGCCGGGGATGTCCTCTCTCAAGTATCGGTCCCACCTGGTCGAAGAGTCAACGGTGGACATGCCAGGCACCATGCGGTCACGGAGATCATGATGGCTGCGCCTATGGCCAAGTCCGACGCGGCCCCGGACGACAGCGACCAGACCCGGATCCCCCAGGCCCCCCCGAGTACCCGGCCACCCGGGTGGGTCGGTTCGGAGCCCACCTCGGACCAGGGAGCTGACCGGGACGAGGTCGGGCACTCGAGGGACGAGGAAGCGGTCGAGCTGAACCTCGAGATCGAGGACGGCGAGACCACCCTGTTCGAGGCGGCCGTCGTGGCCTTCCACTCCGGAGAGTTTCAGCGGGCCGAGTCACTCTTTCTCGAAGAGGCGCAACGGACCATCGACTCGGCTCCCCAACGGGCGGCCATCTCCTACCGGCAAGCAGCGCTGGCGGCGAGGCGGATCGGCAACATGGATGCATCGGACCACTGGATGCGCCTCGCCGGCCGGGAGTATCTCCGGGTGACCGAAGACGACCGGACACCGCTCCCGTTCATCCGCGAGGCCGCCATGATGGCCGCCAAGTGCTTCCTCAGCGTCGAAAACCTCAATGTGGCCTCCAAGGGACTGCGCCGGGCTCAGGCCATCGAGTCCGTACTCCGGGCTGACGACGACTTGATGGCCGGGGCCGGTGAGGCACAGCCGGAACCGGACCGACCCGATGTCGATCTCCGCATTGAACGACGCGCCACTGTACGGCCTTCCTCGGCCACCGGCGCAACGAAGACCTCCTCCTCCTCGCCCTCGTCCACTCCGCTGACCGAGCCGGAAGGTGAGACGACTCCGGACGTGCCTGACGTGGCCACCGGCCGTGGCAGCTGGCTCCGGCGCCTCCGACATCCCCGACCGGCTCGCCATGTGGCCTGACGACGGCCATGGAACTCCATCCCCACGCGACGCAGCCCGTCGAACGCGTCTCCGGACCGACGGCGAGAAGTGCGGGAAACGCTATTGACGTCCTCCTCACCACGGAGGGCACCTACCCCTACGTGACCGGTGGCGTGAGCACGTGGGCCCACCAGTTGGTCACCGGCCTGGCCGAGAAGCAGTTCGTCGTGTACTCCGTGGTCGCCAACACGTCCATGGCCATCCGGTACGACCCGCCGCCCAACCTGGCCCACATGATCCAGGTCCCGCTCTGGGGGACTGAGGACAACGCCGAATTCAACCCCCGCCCGGGCTGGATCGCCCGGCAGCTGCGCCGTCCGGGCCGGCACTTCGAACAGGAGTTCCTCCCCGCCTACGCCCAGCTGGTGATCTCCGTCGCCCTCGGCGAAGGTGGACCGGACGATCTGGTAGCCGCGTTGTGCGCACTGTCGATCTACGCCGACCGGTACAGCCTGAAGCGGGCCATGCGGGACGGGCGTACGTGGCGACTGTTCCGCGACACCCTCGCCGCCCACCCCCTCTACCAGCGACTGACCACCTACGAGGCGATCGACCTGGCCCGGTCCGTCTACCGCTATCTGGCCCCCCTCGACTATCCGGCCGAATCCCCCAGGTGGTCCACGCCTCAGCGGCAGCGTTCTGTGCCATCCCCGCCGTCGTGCTTCGGGAGCGGTGGGGCGTCCCCTTCCTTTTGACCGAGCACGGTGTGTACTACCGCGAACGGCTGTTGGCTCTGGGGCGCAACCGGACCAACAGCCCCTATCGGGTGTTCCTGTCGAACTTCTATGCCGCCGTGGTCGCCATGGCGTACTCCCGGGCCGACCTGGTATCGCCGGTGGCCCGGTTCAATGCCACCTGGGAGATGAAGCTCGGGGTCGACGGGGACAAGATCCACCCGATGCCCAACGGAGTGGATCCGGAACGCTTCCCCCTCACCCGACCGGCCGGGAGTGGCGACGGCCCGCTGACCCTGGTCTCGGTGGCCCGGCTCGAGCGGCTGAAGGACATCCACACGCTGTTGCGGGCATTCGCCATCGTCCGCGATCGCATCCCCGGTATCACCCTGCAGATCCACGGCCCGGAGAGCGACGTGTCCTACGCACGGGGGTGCTACGCCCTGGCCGAGCAACTGGGCCTCGGGTCGTCCTGTGTGTTCCGGGGTCCGACGGCCGATGTGGGCCAGGCCCTCAACGAAGGGGACATCGCCGTCCTCTCCAGTATCTCGGAGGGATTCCCCTTCGCCGCGGTGGAGGGCCTGATGGCCGGCCGGCCGATGGTCGCCACCGAAGTGGGCGGTGTGCCCGAGGTCATCATGGAGCCCTACGGTCGTCTGGTCCCCCCGGGACGTCCCCTCGAGCTGGCCGACGGGATCTGCGAGATGGCCGCCGACCGCTCCTCTCTGGCCGGGCTGGGAGCACTCGGACGGAAGGCCATGCTCGAGGCCTACACCCTTGACGTCTTCCTCGACGGCTACCGATGGCTCTACGACGAGGTGCGGACCCGTGCTCCGGTCCATTGACGGTCTGACCCAGGAGACGGACGACCTCGACGAGATGCGGGAGGACTCCGGCGTCTACGACGACCTGCACGTCGAGGCCAGACGGGTGCTCGATCGCAACCCCGAGCCCCGCAACCTGCGCGATGTCACGGTGGCCCTGGAATCCATGGGCTATACCACCGGCGGGGCCGAGGCACTCGGTTTCGAGTCGGTCTTCGATCTGGCCACCGCCGTCTACGAGCTGACCTATCTGTACTACGTCCCCCAGCCTCGCCCAGCTCCCGAGCGGGTGGGGGCCTGGCGCCGGTTCGCCGACGACTATCTGGCCGGATCGTGGTACGGCGTCCCGTGGATCATGTCCGTGGTCGTCCTGTTCTTCGGTCGGGTGGCCCTGTGGTCATCGCTCGACTCCACGCCCCAGTCCGAGGCCATGGTGTCCTTGGCGTTCTTCCTCGCTGCCGTACTGGCCGGCGGCTGCTCCCAGATGATCGGCCGCAAGGGGACCTTCTACCTGCTGCAGAAGAACTACCCCCTCGTCCGATGGACGGTGGCCCGGTTCATGATCTACAGCTGCTCCCTGGCCGCACTGGTCATCGCCCTCGCCTACACCTTCTACATCGTCCCCAACTACGGGCTGCATCTCGGGGAGCTGTTCGCCGAGTTCGCCGTGGCCATCTTCATCTTCCTGCTCAGCGCGGCCCCGCTCTACATGCTCCGTCGCTTCTACACGCTCGCCCTGGCCACCGGACTGGCACTGGTGGTCACCCTGGCCACGGCGCACCTGTTCACGACCACCTCCACCGGCTTCCGCCACGCCCAGCTCCTGGGCATCGCCGTGGGGTCGGGGGCCATGGTGGTCATCGCCGCCAGCTACCTGACCATGAGATCCGAGACCCGGCTTGGTGACGATGACACCGCCGCCATCGTCAAACCACCGGAGCTACGGGTCGTCCTCTGGCACACCGTGCCCTACGCCGTCTACGGCATGGCCTACTTCGTCATGATCCTGGTCGGCCCGATGATCGTCGGCTTCGCCTACGGCCACAGCCTCGGAGTCAACCAGTATGTCTACCCGTCCACGTTCGAAGGGTCGGTGGACCTGGCCCTGTTGGAGCTGGTGGTACTCCTCGGCCTGGTCTACGCGTTCATCGAGCGATTCGGCCGGCGCCTACGCCCGCTGCTCGAGCACCAGACCCTCGACTGCTGGCAGCAGGCCCGCACCACCCTTCGTCGCGAGTGGCTCATCGCCGTCTCCGTACTGACCGTGGTGTCGGGTGTGGTGGCCTGGCTGCTCCCGGGCATCCTCTTGGCCCTGTTGCCGTCGGGCCTGACCGCCTCGGTCCGGACCCCCGGTGGGCTCTCCGTCCTGGAGGTGGCCTCGTTCGGCTTCGCCGTCGTGCCCATCGGCATGCTCTGCAGCCAGTACCTGTTCTTCCTCAGCAAACCGCGGGCGGCGGTGACCGGGGCGGTGGCCGGGGCCGGCACGAGTGCGGTGGTCACCACACTGTTGGTCCGCGGCGGGGATCTGACCATCGCCTCGTGGGGCCTTCTGGCCGGGAGCCTCGTCTACGCCCTGATCACCGGGCTGGCGTCCTATCGGGTCCTGTCCGCCGGTGAGGAGTCCTTCTATGGCTCGTTCTAGGCCCCCGGACCCCGACGACCCCACCTTTGAGGTCCAGGCGGCGCCGAGCCTGTCGCGGCCGGTCCCCGACCAACCGTCCGGGTACACCTCGCCCAACCAGCTGACCGAGTCGTGGGATCCGTCCGACGACGAGAGGCGAACCGAGGAACACCGTCAAGTCAACTGGAACTGGCATGGCCGCCAGTCCTGGGGACGCCGGGCGGTGGCCTCCTTCCCGATCGTGGGGATCCTGCTCGCCGTGGTGCTGTTCGTGCACACCACGGCGTCGGCCCAGGGCGCCATCGACCAGGTCCAGTCCGTCGTGGGGACGGGCGGAGCCACCCTGCTGGCCAGTGCGCCGGCGACCGCCGGCGCGGCCACAGAGGGCGGCGCTCAACTCTCCGACTACCAAAGTGTGACCTTCTCACAGCCGAGTGCGCCGAGCGCACCGATCCAGGGCAGTTCCTCGCTGGCCCTTCCCCCCTATGTGGGCTGGGAGGCCAACGGGAGTGCCGGGGCGAGCCAACGGACTGGCGTCGGTGAGCGGAGGTCTGCTCCATGTCCGCGTGCGCCAGGCGACCGCCGACTTCCGTGGCTGGTTCCTGACCACCACGGGAACGACGCCAGCGTCCTGTGTGTTCCAGTTCACGGCGACGTCGCCCCCGCCCGTGATCGCCGCGTCCCCGAAGGCCATCGGTGAGCTGGTCATGGCTGTACAGACGAGCGACACCATCACGACCGGCGACATCAACTACGTCTTCGTGGCCGAGAACGTCTCGTCCACCGGTCATCGCAACCTCACCGTGGGCTATTCCCAGGGCCGTCTCAGCCACGCCACCGAACACATCCTGAAACAGGTGCCGTGGACTCCGGGGCCCTTACAGGTCGCCGTCCAGACCGACGGCGACAGCAAGCTCGCCGTATGGGTCAACGGCGCCCTCTTCTACTACGCCTACATCCTTCAGCTCGGCATCACCCCCCCCTTCCAGCCCTACCTGGAGGTGCAGGCCCGCCAGACCCCCTACTCGGTCGCCTACGACGGGTACTCCAGCGTCTGCAGTCCCGGTGTCACGGTGACCGGCCTTCCGGAGGCCACCGTGGCCCACCTGGACGGGAGCCAGCAGGTGGCGGTCAACGGATCCGTGACCTTCCCGGCGGCCACCCACGCCCCGCCCATGGTTGGGGCCCTGACCCTGAGCCTGCCGGGGACCACGCGGCCGGTGCGCTTCGCCCGCCACACCTACTGGCCCGGCAACCGGTACTCGTTCGCCCCGGGTACCTGACCCGGGGCAACCGGCCACCCACCCGACCCGGTCGTGGCCACGTGAGGGTGACTCTGGGCCCGTCACCCGGCCGGCCCGATGAGCTTTCCGCCCACGTAAACCGCCTCGTACATCGCCCATGTCGGGAACGGGGGCGGAGCGGGGCGACGTTCGGAGTAGGGTTGCATTGCCTTCGACAGCGAGGGCGTCATTAGGCGCACACCGCCGCCTCGGAGGCACTGACCCCGTGTCGAGTTCATCGCTGTCACTCGAAGACGGCGCGGCACGGTCGCCGACCCGGCCCCCCCTCATCATCCACCCACCGCATCATCGTGGTCGTCTGGCCCCCCGTGGGCGGAATCCACGCCCACGGTGCGCCCGGTGATCCGGGCCCAGTGGCAGCCCGGAGCTGGCCTGCACTCCTGGGGTCGTTCCCACCGAGCCACCACGGTGACCATCGGCCCTACCGGACTGTTCGCCACCAGCGCGACGGTGGGAGGCGTGACACCCGATGCGGCACTACCGGAAGGGATCTGAATGCAATCGGTGACGACGACGCCTCTCTCCCCCGAGCTGCTCCGGAAGATGGACGCCTACTGGCGGGCCGCCAACTACCTGTCGGTCGGCCAGCTCTACCTCTACGACAATCCGCTGCTGAACAAGCCGCTGGAGCTGGCGCACGTGAAGCCGCTGGTGGTCGGGCACTGGGGCACGACGCCGGGGCAGAACTTCATCTACGTGCACCTGAACCGGGTGATCAAGAAGTACGACCTGGACATGTTCTACGTCGCCGGCCCCGGCCACGGCGGCCCGGCGCTGGTCGGCAACACCTACCTGGAGGGCACCTACAGCGAGGTCTATCCCGACGTCAGCCAGGACGAGGCCGGGCTGAAGCAGGCTGTTCACCCAGTTCTCGTTTCCCGGCGGGATCTCCAGCCACGTCGCGCCGACGACGCCGGGGTCGATCCACGAAGGCGGCGAGCTCGGGCTACTCGCTCAGCCACGCCTTCGGGGCCGCGTTCGACAACCCCGGCCTGATCGTCGCCTGCGTCATCGGCGACGGCGAGGCCGAGACCGGCCCGCTGGCCACCGCCTGGCACTCCAACAAGTTCCTCAACCCGGTCAGCGACGGGGCGGTGCTGCCGATCCTGCACCTCAACGGCTACAAGATCAGCAACCCGACCGTGCTGGCCCGCATCGAGCACGAGGAGCTGGACCAGTTCCTCCGCGGCTGCGGCTGGACGCCGCACTTCGTCGAGGGCGACGACCCGGAGACGATGCACCAGCTGATGGCCGGCCGCCTGGACCAGGCCATCGACGAGATCCGGCAGTTCCAGGGCGACGCGCGCGACGGACGGCGACACCGCCCGGCCGCGCTGGCCGATGATCGTGCTGCGCTCGCCCAAGGGCTGGACGGGACCGAAGGTCGTCGACGGCCTGCAGATCGAGGGCACGTTCCGGTCCCACCAGGTGCCGCTGCTGGTCGACGCCGAGCACCCCGAGCACGTCGAGCAGCTCGAGCAGCTGGATGAAGAGCTACCGGCCCGAGGAGCTGTTCGACGAGGACGGCCGGCTTGTGCCGGAGCTGGCCGAGCTGGCGCCCGACGGGCGACCGGCGGATGGGCGCCAACCCGCACACCAACGGCGGCCTGCTGCTGCGCGACCTGCGCATGCCGGACTTCCGCGACCACGCGCGTGGACGTGCCCGCCCCCGGCGCGGTCGACGGCCAGGACACCCTCGTGCTCGGCGAGTTCCTGCGCGACGTGATCACGCTCAACGACGACCGCCGGAACTTTCGGGTCTTCGGTCCCGACGAGACGCTCTCGAACCTGCTGGGCGCGGTCTTCGAGGTCACCGACCGCCAGTGGGACGCCCGGACGGTCGAGAACGACGAGTTCCTCGCCCCCGACGGACGGGTGCTCGACTCGATGCTCAGCGAGCACCAGTGCGAGGGCTGGCTGGAGGGCTACCTGCTCACCGGGCGCCACGGGCTGTTCAACTGCTACGAGGCCTTCATCCACATCGTCGACTCGATGTTCAACCAGCACGCCAAGTGGCTGAAGGTCACCACGCAGCTGCCCTGGCGGCGCGAGATCGCCTCGCTGAACTACCTGCTCGCCTCCCACGTCTGGCAGCAGGACCACAACGGCTTCACCCACCAGGACCCCGGCTTCCTCGACCACGTGGTCAACAAGAAGGCCGACATCGTCCGGGTCTACCTGCCGCCGGACGCCAACTGCCTGCTGTCGGTCGCCGACCACTGCCTGCGCAGCCGCAACTACGTGAACGTCGTCGTCGCCGGGCAAGCGCGCCATGCCCCAGTGGCTGACCATGGACGCAGGCCGTCGTGCACTGCACCGAGGGGATCGGCATCTGGGAGTGGGCCAGCAACGACCAGGGCGCCGAGCCGGACGTCGTCCTGGCCTGCTGCGGGGACACGCCCACCCTGGAGGTCCTGGCCGCCGTCTCGATCCTGCGCGAGCACCTGCCCGAGCTGAAGATCCGGGTGGTCAACGTCGTCGACCTGATGAAGCTGCAGCCGAGCACCGAGCACCCCCACGGGCTGAGCGACGCCGACTACGACTCGCTGTTCACCACGGACAAGCACATCATCTTCGCCTTCCACGGCTACCCCTGGCTGATCCACCGACTGACCTACCGCCGGACCAACCGCAACCTGCACGTCCGCGGCTACAACGAAGAGGGCACCATCACCACGCCCTTCGACATGCGGGTGCAGAACGGCCTCGACCGCTTCCACCTGGTCCAGGACGTGATCGACCGGCTCCCGCAACTCGGCGCCACCGGGAGCTACCTGAAGCAGACGATGCAGGACAAGCTCATCGAGCACACGCGCTACATCGACGCCCACGGCCAGGACATGCCCGAGATCCTCGACTGGAAGTGGGGACCGGCCCCATGAATCCGCCCGTCGGTGCCGCGGCGATCGAACCGGCGGTCACCCCCGCCGCACAACCCCCCGACGGCTACGGCACGGTAGTGCGGGCCAGAGCCACGGACAGGTGGCCGATGGCGCACGTATCGGTATGAACCGCCCCGTCCACGACCTGGCTCACCTTCCCCACCGCAAGGCCGAGGACGAGGCCCCTGAGCCCGGGGGACCCAAGCCGAGGTCGGATGCAGCACCATCGGCGACCGACGACCTGCAGACCCTTCCCATCGCCGAGGTGGAGAAGCGTCTCGGGTCCTCGCCCGAAGGCCTCACTCAGGCCGAGGCGGCCAAACGGCTCCTGCAGTACGGGCCCAACGAACTGGAGGAGAAGAAGGCCAATCCCCTCCTCAAGCTGCTCACCTACTTCTGGGGACCCATCCCGTGGATGATCGAGGCCGCGGTGATCCTCTCGGGCCTCCTCAAGCACTGGCCCGACTTCCTCATCATCCTCGTCCTGCTGCTGGCCAACGCCACGGTCGGCTTCACCGAGGAACGCTCGGCTGGCAAGGCCATCGACGCCCTGAAGGCCCAGCTGGCTGTCAAGGCCAGGGTGAAGCGGGACGGGAAGTGGGTGATCCCACCCTCACGCGAGCTGGTGCCCGGCGATGTCATCCGCCTGCGCATGGGGGACATCGTCCCGGCCGACGCCCGGCTGCTGGCGGGCGACGAGATAGAGGTCGACCAGTCGGCGCTGACCGGGGAGTCCCTCCCGGTCGCCGACAACCCGGGCGACGCGATCTACTCCGGCTCCATCATCCGTCAGGGCGAGATCGGTGCGCTCGTCTACGCCACCGGAGCGGACACCTACTTCGGCAAGACGGCCGAGCTGGTCCAGGACGCGGCCACGGTCAGCCACTTCCAACAGGCAGTGCTCAAGATCGGGAAGTTCCTGATCGTGCTGGCCCTGGCCCTGGTATCGGTGATCGTCGTGGTCTCCGTCCTCCGCGGCGATCCGCTCTTGACCACGTTGCAGTTCGCCCTGGTCCTCACCGTGGCAGCCATACCGGTGGCCATGCCCACGGTCCTCTCGGTCACCATGGCCGTCGGGGCGCGCCTTCTGGCCGACAAAAAAGCCATCGTGAGCAAGTTGGTGGCCATCGAGGAGCTGGCCGGGGTCGACATCCTATGCTCGGACAAGACGGGCACCCTGACCCAGAACACGCTGACCCTGGGTGACCCCTTCACCATCGCCGGTGTCTCGGCCGACCAGGTCATCGTGGCCGGTGCCCTGGCCTCGCGGGCCGAGGACAACGACACCATCGATCTGGCCGTCCTCGGTGGCCTGAGCGCCGACACGGCGCTCGCCGGCTACGACGTGGGCCATTTCCAGCCGTTCGACCCGGTGCACAAGCGAACGGAGTCAGCCGTCACGGCCCGAGACGGCACGTCGTTCAAGGTCACTAAGGGCGCGCCGCAGGTCATCATGGAGCTGTCCGCCAACGCCGGAGCGGTGCAACCGGCCGTGGACGAGGCCGTCGACGGGTTCGCCAAGCGGGGGTACCGCTCACTGGGCGTGGCCCGGGCCGAGGAGAACGGCCCGTGGCAGTTCCTCGGCGTGCTGCCGCTGTTCGACCCCCCACGGGTCGATGCCAAAGCGACGATCGCCACCGCGGAGGCTCTGGGCGTCAGGGTGAAGATGGTCACCGGCGACCAGGTGGCCATCGCCCAGGAGACCGCCAAGGCCCTCGGCATGGGCTCGGACATCCTCGATGCCTCCAGCCTGGGTGACGTCAAGCGGACGGAGTCGGACGCGGCACGGGAGGCCATCGAAGCAGCCGACGGGTTCGCCCAGGTGTTCCCCGAGCACAAGTTCCACATCGTCGACGTGTTGCAGCAGCAGGGACACATGGTCGGGATGACCGGTGACGGGGTGAACGACGCCCCGGCATTGAAGGAGGCGGATTGCGGCATCGCCGTCTCCGATGCCACCGACGCGGCACGCGCCGCCGCGGACATCGTGCTGATGACTCCCGGGCTCTCGGTGATCATCGACGCCATCAAGGAGAGCCGCCGGATCGTCCAGCGGATGAACAGCTACGCCATCTACCGCATCGCCGAGACGTTGCGGGTTCTGTTGTTCGTCACCTTGACCATCATGATCTTCAACTTCTTCCCGGTGACAGCCATCATGATCGTGGTCCTGGCGCTGCTCAACGACGGTGCCATCCTGTCCATCGCCTACGACAACGTCCGCTACAAGCGCCAGCCCGAGGCGTGGAACATGCGCCTGGTAATCGGGATGGCCACCGTCCTCGGGGTGGTCGGCCCCATCGCCGCCTTCGGCCTGTTCGCCCTGGCCAAAAACGGGTACCACTTGGATCACGCCCATCTCCAGACCCTCATGTACCTGATGCTGTCGGTGGCCGGGTCCCTGACCATCTTCCTGACCCGGACCCGTGGGCCCTTGTGGTCCACCCCACACCCGGCGCGGCTCCTGTTGACGGCGGTGCTGGGTGCCGAAGCCATCGCATCGATGCTCGCCCTCTTCGGGATCTTCATGCCGTCCCTCAGCTGGCACTGGGTGCTGTTCGTATGGGCCTATGCGCTGGTGTGGTTCCTGGTCACGGACCGGATGAAGCTGTTCGCCTACCGGATCCTCGATCCGGTGGCGGACCAGTCCGTGGGCACCGAGGCTGTGGCGGCGACCGACGGACCCCCGCCCAAAGCCGGTCCTGTCCCCGATGGCACAGGCCCGCCGTGACTGACCCGGTCCACGGCCACGGCCGGGCCGTGCAGCGATGCCCGGTGCCCGATGAGGGGGTCGTGGATGACCCACGGCAGAGGTCGGAACCATGAGGGTGCTGGCGGTCAACGCCGGATCGTCCAGTGTGAAGTTGCGCGTCGTGGACCGGGACGACCAGCTGGTGGCGAGCAGGGACCTCGGGCCTCCCGACGACAGCCTGGCCGACCAGCTCGGCGACTTCCTCGCCGACGCGGCAGGCATCGACGTCGTCGGCCACCGGGTGGTCCACGGCGGGTCCCGGTTCACCGGCGCCGTGCTGGTGGACGCCGGTGTCCGCCAGGAGCTGGACGGCCTCACTGAACTGGCTCCGCTGCACAACCCACGCGCCCTGGCCGGGATCGACGCCGTGAGTCGTTTGCTTGTCGGGGTGCCCCAGGTGGCCTGCTTCGACACAGGGTTCCACGCCAGCCTGTCCCCGGCGGCGAGCACCTACGCCGTGCCCACGGACTGGGTGACCCGCTGGGGGATCCGCCGCTACGGGTTCCACGGGATCAGCTGTGCCTGGGCCGCCCGAAGGTCGGCACACCTGCTGGGCGCCCCGGTCGATCGGCTGCGCTTGGTGATCTGCCATCTGGGTGCGGGCGCCTCGGCCAGTGCGCTGAGCGGGGGCCGGTCGGCCGACACCACGATGGGGTTCACGCCGCTCGAGGGCTTGGTCATGGCGACCCGCTCCGGCGACGTCGACCCGGGTGCGCTGCTGTTCGCCCTCGACCACGGGCTGGCCGTTGACGAGGCCAGCGACGACCTCGAGCATCGTTCCGGCCTGCTCGGGATCTCGGGTGGGGCGAGCGCCGACATGCGCCACCTGCTCGCCGCCCGGGCGGCCGGCGATGAGCCGGCGACCTTGGCCATCGCCGTGTACCTCCACCGGCTGCGGGCCAAGATCGCCGCCATGGCGGCAGCTACCGCGGGAACCGACGCCCTGGTCTTCACCGGCGGGGTCGGTGAGGGTTCGAGGGCGATCCGGGCCGAGACCTGTGTCGACCTGGCCTGGCTGGGAGTCACCCTCGACGGGGAGGCCAATGACGCCGTCGGGGATACCGACGCCGACATCTCGGCCCCCGGCGCCCCGGTCCGCACGCTCGTCGTCCATGCCCGCGAAGACCTCCAGATCGCCCGGGAGTGCCGCCAACTGTTCGAACGCACCCAGCCGGTGGCGTGAACGTCATGGGCATCGACCAGGGAAATGCCCCCGGAAGCAGAGTGGGGACGTGAGCGACCCCGGGTTGGGCCTTCCCGATCGCATACGAGCGTGCCTGTTCGACGTCGACGGTGTCCTCACCGAGACGGCCACAGTCCACGCCGCGGCATGGAAGGAGATGTTCGACGCCTATCTGCAGGCCCGGGCCGACACGAGCGGCGAGCCGTTCATCGAGTTCGACGAGGTGACCGACTACGACATCTACGTCGACGGCAAGCCCCGGGCGGACGGAACGCGGTCGTTCCTCCGGTCACGGCACATCGACCTGCCCGAGGGACAGGCCACCGACCCACCCGGTGCCGAAACGGTCTGCGGACTCGGCAGGGCCAAGAACGGGATCGTCCTGCGCCGGATCCGGGAGGGCGGGGTCGAGGCCTATCCGGGTTCGGTTCGCTACGTTCGGGCCGTGCGCGCCGCAGGGCTGCGGCGGGCGGTGGTGTCGTCGAGTGCCAACTGCGCCGAGGTCCTGGCGGCCGCTCATATCGACGACTTGTTCGAGGAGCGAATCGACGGCATCACCCTCGATGCGGACCATCTGGCCGGAAAGCCGGCGCCCGATGCCTACCTCGCTGCTGCCCGCGCCCTCGGGGTGGAGCCCGAGCGGGCGGCCGTCTTCGAGGACGCCCTGTCGGGCGTGGAGGCCGGACGAACCGGAGGGTTCGGTTTCGTGGTGGGGGTCGACCGGGTCGGACAGGCCGAGGACCTGCGCGCCCACGGCGCCGACACCGTCGTGACCGATCTGGCCGAGTTGCTGGGCCGGCCGTGATCCAGCATCCGGCCTACCCGGTCGAACCCTGGCGCCTGCGGGAGACCCAGCTCGACCTCGACGTGCTGGCCCAGAGTGAGTCACTGTTCGCCCTGTCCAACGGGCACATCGGCTGGCGGGGCAACCTCGACGAGGGCGAGCCCTACGGCCTTCCCGGTTCGTACCTCAACGGTGTCTACGAGTCCCGTCCGCTGCCCTACGCCGAAGCCGGCTACGGCTACCCCGAGGCCGGCCAGACGGTGGTCAACGTCACCAACGCCAAGCTGGTCCGCCTGCTCGTCGACGACCAGCCCTTCGACATCCGCTCCGGCGAACTCCGGGGCCACGAACGATCGCTCGATTTCCGCTCCGGCCTCCTGGAGCGCCGGGTCGAGTGGGTGTCGCCGGGCGGTGGGGGGATCCAGGTCTGCTCGGCACGCCTGGTGTCACTGGTCCAGCGCTCGGTGGCGGCCGTGGCCTACGAGGTCGAACCGCTCGACGCTCCGCTACGGGTGGTCGTCCAGTCCGAACTGGTGGCGAACGAGGACGTCCCGGCGGCCGGTGGGGACCCGCGGGTCTCGGCCGTGCTCGGGGCGCCGTGGCACCCGGAGACCCACGATTGCAGCGATGCGGGGGTGGCCCTCCTCCACACCACGGCCGGGAGCGGTCTGCGGGTGGCCGTGGCCATGACCCACCACATCGAAGGTCCGTCCTCGGTGCAGGTGTCGTCCGAGAGCTTCCCCGATCTGGGCCGGACGACGATCACCGCCGCCCTCCAGTCGGGGGAGCGGCTGCGCGTCGTCAAGCTGGTCGCCTACGGCTGGTCGGCCGATCGTTCCGGGCCGGGACTTAGGGATCAGGTTGCCGCCGCGCTCGGCCAGCGCCAGTCAGATGGGCTGGGATGTCCTGGTCGACGAGCAACGCGCCTACCTGGACGAATTCTGGGACGGTGCCGACGTCGAGGTCGACGGCGATGCCCAGGTGCAACAGGCGGTGCGCTTCTCCCTGTTCCACGTCCTCCAGGCCGGAGCCCGGGCCGAGGGGCGGGCCATTCCGGCCAAGGGCCTGACCGGTCCGGGCTACGACGGGCACGCCTTCTGGGACACCGAGACCTTCGTCCTGCCTGTGCTCACCTATACCGCCCCCGAGGCCGTCGCCCATGCCCTCCGGTGGCGTCACAGCACGTTGCCCATGGCCAGGGAACGAGCCGCCCAGCTCGGCCTGGCCGGCGCCACGTTCCCCTGGCGCACAATCACCGGGGCCGAGTGCTCGGGGTACTGGCCGGCGGGGACGGACGCCTTCCACATCGGCGCGGACATCGCCGACGCGGTGGTCCGCTACGTCGAGGTCACCGGGGACGAGCGATTCGAGCGGGACGTTGGCCTGGATCTGCTGGTCGAGACGGCCCGGCTGTGGCGCTCGCTCGGCCATCACGACGTGCAGGGTCGGTTCCGCATCGACGGGGTCACCGGTCCCGACGAGTACTCGGCGGTCGCCGACAACAACCTCTATACGAACCTGATGGCCCGGCACAATCTCGCCTCAGCGGCCGAGGTCGCCGAACGCCACACCGACCAAGCCCATGCACTCGGCGTCGACGACGGGGAGATGGCCACGTGGCGGGACGCGGCGGCGACCATGTACATCCCCTACGACGACGTGCTCGGCGTCCACCCCCAGGCCGAGGGCTTCACCAGCCACGAGATCTGGGACTTCGCCGCCACCTCGGCCGACAAGTACCCGCTCCTGCTCCACTTCCCCTACTTCGACCTCTATCGCAAGCAGGTGGTCAAGCAGGCCGATCTCGTTCTCGCCATGCACCTTCGGGGTGAGGCCTTCACCGACGAGGAGAAGGCCCGCAACTTCGCGTACTACGAGGCCCTCACGGTGCGGGACTCGTCGCTGTCGGCCTGCACCCAGGCGGTGATCGCCGCCGAAGTGGGGCATATCGGCCTAGCCGGCGAGTACCTGGCCGAAGCCGCCCTGATGGACCTCGAAGACCTCGAGCACAACACACGCGACGGCCTGCACCTGGCCGCCCTGGCCGGAACCTGGATCGCCCTCGTGTCCGGACTGGCCGGCCTGCGGGAGCGACGGGGCACCGTCGGCTTCGCTCCCCGCCTGCCCCCGGGAATGACCCGGCTGGCCATCACCCTCTCGATGCGCCAGCGCCGACTGCGCGTCGAGATCACGCCGGACACCACCATCTACCGGCTCGTCGACGGCGAACCGCTTCCGATCCTCCACGACGGACAGTTGTTCAGTGTCTCGACCGACATCCCCCTGCTCCGACCCACCGGGAAGGCGCCGCCGTCAGCGCAGCCCACCCAGCCCTCCAGTCGGGAGCCGCGAGGGCGTCAGGTCGGCCGGTGACCAGCCGTCTGCCCGCGGGGCGGCCGGCCCTCAGAGGACGCCCGGGTCGACGGTGGTAGCGGAAGGAACCGGGAAGCCAATCCGATGAGGCCTGGGCCTGCGACTGTCCGACCTGCCCGCCTCCACCCATCGCCGGCCTGGTCCCCTTCTCGAACGAGAAGGTCGGTACCATCCCCGACCGGGCGCACCGGAGGGGCTCCCTCCCACTTCTCCGACTGACCCGGCCGATTGAGCCGGCTGATGCGCAGCGGCTCGAGATCTCCGGCCCAGCTCAAGGACATCGTCGGGCCTTCCGATACAAGGACTATGGACTTGTCCGGAGTCGCGGCGCGCCGCTGGACTCGACTGCTGGCCCGCACCGGGGTCGAGGTGCGCCAGTTCGCCCAGGCACTCGGCGGCCGGCGCGAGCACCCGGGCGACCTGCTGATCGTCGGCGTGCCCGGATTCGAACCCTGGCACTTCACCGCCCACCTCGGGGAACAGGCCTCCCGACACGGGCGGCGGGATCTGGTCCCCACCCTGTTGCGTTGGCAGATACCAGAAGGAGCCCCCGCCCACCTGGCCGTCCCGGTCGACTCGCTGCTCACCGTGTCCCGACACCAGACGGTGCTGGCCATCGACCCGTTCGGCGGTGACCCCGAGCTGCTCGACCGCATCGACCATGCCCACCGCCGGGGGCGCGGATCCTCTCCCTCCACCGCGGCCAACCCGAACTGGTGGACCTGTCCCATGAGACCCTGTGGGTCGACCGGCGGAGGCCGGATCAGGAGTTCGAGGTCACTCAGCACCTGGTCACCGACCTGAGCCCGGTCCCCGTCCACCGAGGTCTGCCCCGACCTGCAGGAGTCTGATGGCTCGGCGACAGCCCCGGCCTGCCCGCCGCCGGCCTTCCACGCCGTCACGGGACCATTGGCGCCCCCGGGCGGGACTGTCGGCCCTGGTCAGCGTGGGAATCGTGGTGGTCCCCATCGTCATGGCCATAGTCGTGACCACGGGGGTGGCCCACCTGGTGCCCATGCCCCACGAAGGCGTCGGCAAGGTGGCCTGGTGGGTGCTGATCATCGCCGTGCCCGGAATCGTCTACGCACTGGCCAACCGCCTGGCCCGACGGGCCCTTCCTCTCGCCGCCCTGCTGCGCATGACCATGGTCTTCCCGGACAAAGCCCCGACCCGGATGGCCGTGGCCCGGCGGGCCGGGAGCACCCGGGCCCTCGAGCGCCAACTGGCCGAGCGCCGCCAGAACGGAGCCGAGGTCGACGAGCCGGCGGTGGCGGCCGAGCACATCCTGGCCCTGGCGGCCTCGCTGAACCGGCACGACCGTCTGACCCGGGGGCACTCCGAACGAGTCCGTGCCCTCACCGACATGATCGCCGACGAGCTCAAGCTGCCCCAGGCCGACAAGGACCGGCTCCGGTGGTCGGCCCTGCTCCACGACATCGGCAAGCTCACCGTGCCGGCGTCCATCCTCAACAAACCGGGCAAGCCCGACCCAGCCGAATGGAGACTCCTGCAGGGGCACCCCCTGGAGGGGGCCCGGCTCGCCGCGCCGCTGGCCGACTGGCTCGGACCGTGGGCGGACACCATCGCCCAGCACCACGAGCGCTACGACGGCCAGGGCTACCCCTACGGGCTGGCCGGCGAGAACATCTCGCTGGGCGGCCGGATCGTCGCCGTGGCCGACTCCTTCGAGACCATGACCTCGGTCCGCTCCTACAAGAACGTGCTGTCCACCGAGGCCGCCCGCCAGGAACTGGTGGACTGTGCCGGCGCCCAGTTCGACCCGGCCGTGGTCCGCGCCTTCCTCGAGGCCTCGGTGGGCCGGAACCACCTGGTGGCCGGGCCCCTGGCCTGGCTGGGTGAGCTCCCGCTGGTCAACGGCCTCCCCCGCCTCGGACAGCTGGCCGCCACCGTCGGACACGGTGCCCTGGCCGTGGTCGCCGTCGTCGGGATCGGGATCGCCGCCGTCGCGGGGGCCCACCACGCATCGGCCATCCAGCCCCGGACCACGGCACCCGGGGTCCCGGCACCGACGCCACGGTCCGCCCCCCCGGTGACCACCGTGCCTGCGGCCACTACCCCGTCGACCACCACCTCCACCACCACGGTCACCGGTGGTGCCGATCCTCTCCCACCCGGAGATCCCGCCCGGCCGCGACCGTCAGCTCCCGCCACCCCACCGATCCCCTCACCTCCCGCCGCCGATCCACCCGGGTCACCGACCGCGGTGCGTGGGGTGTCCGGCAACGGCCAGGTCACGCTGTCGTGGGCCCCCCCGGCATCGGACGGCGGGGCCCCGGTGACCGGCTACGTCGTGCTGCCCAGCGTGGGCCAGGTAGTCCAGTCGCTCGCGGTGGTGTTCACGTCGACGGCCACCACCGAGGCGGTGGGTGGGCTCGACAACGGCACCGCCTACACGTTCACCGTGGTGGCCATGAACAGCGCCGGCAGCAGCCCGCCCTCGGCCCCGTCGGCGGTCATCGTGCCATCGACCGTGCCCACCGCTCCGACCGCGGTGACCGGACTGCCCGGGGACGGCCAGGCCATCGTAAGCTGGACGGCGCCGCAGTCGGACGGAGGTGCGTCCATCGCCGGCTACCAGATCACGCCCTACCTCGGGGGCGTGGCCCAGCCACCCAGTTCGTTCGCGTCGACGGGAAACATCGAGACGGTCAGCGGTCTGACCGACGGCTTGACCTACACCTTCACCGTCACCGCGAGCAACGGCGACGGTGCCGGCCCAGCCTCCACCCCCTCGGGCCCCGTCGTCCCGGCCAGCGTGCCGTCGGCCCCCACCGTGGTGAGTGGGACACCGGAGAATGACCAGGTCTCCCTGACCTGGACGGCACCGGCCACCGACGGCGGTGCACCCATCACCGGCTACCTGATCACCCCGTCCATCGGCGGCGTGCCCCAGACCCCCACGCTGTTCGCCCCGACGGCCACCACCCAGTTCGTCGACGGGCTGACCAACGGGACCGCCTACACGTTCACCGTCGTCGCCATCAACCGCGCCGGGGACGGCCCGGCCTCGGCACCCTCGACCGCCGTCACCCCGGCCACCACCCCGGCCGCGCCCACCGGGGTGACCGGGCAACCCGACGACAGCGCGGTGGCCCTGTCGTGGACCGCCCCGGTAGACGACGGCGGTGCTCCGATCACCGGCTACCAGGTCATCCCGTCCATCGGCGGCGTGGCCCAGACCCCGACCAGCTTCTCCTCCACCGCCACCACCGAGACGGTCGGTGGACTGACCAACGGCACCGGCTACACCTTCGCGGTGGTGGCCATCAACAGCGCCGGTTACAGCCCGGCCTCGGCGGCCTCGGCCGCCGTGACCCCGGCCACCACCCCGGCCGCCCCGACCGGGGTCACCGGTCTGTCCGGCGACGGCCAGGTCACCGTGTCCTGGACGGCACCGACCACTGACGGAGGATCAGTGGTCACCGGCTACCAGGTCATCCCGTCCATCGGCGGCGTGGCCCAGACCCCGACCAGCTTCTCCTCCACCGCCACCACCGAGACGGTCGGTGGACTGACCAACGGCACCAGCTACACCTTCGCGGTGGTGGCGATCAACAGCGCCGGTTACAGCCCGGCCTCGGCGCCCTCGGCCGCCGTCACCCCGGCCACCACCCCGTCCGCCCCCACCGGGGTCACCGGTCTGCCCGGCGACGGCCAGGTGACCTTGTCCTGGACGGCCCCCGCCGTCGACGGTGGTTCCCCGGTGACCGCCTACATCGTCGTCCCCTACCTCGGCGCCGCCTCCGAGCCCCCCACCACCTTCTCCTCCCCCGCCACCACCGAGACGGTCGGTGGACTGACCAACGGCTCGACCTACACCTTCTTCGTGACCGCCATCAACGGCGCCGGCGACAGCCCCGCGTCGGCGGCCTCGTCCGGCATCACGCCGGCCACCGTTCCCACCGCCCCGTCGGGGGTGATGGGCCTGTCCGAGAACGGTGAAGCAGCCCTGACCTGGTCGGCCCCTTCGGGCAACGGTGGGGCCGCCATCACCGGGTACCTCGTCACCCCGTCCATCGGCGGCGTGGCCCAGACCCCGACCCTGTTCGGATCGCCGTCCCTCGACGGGACCGTAGCCGGTCTGACCAACGGCACCGCCTATACCTTCACCGTCGTCGCCGTTAACAGCGCCGGGGACGGCCCGGCCTCGGCACCCTCGGGCGCCGTCACGCCGTCGACCGTTCCCACCGCCCCGTCGGGGGTGACCGGCACGGCCGGCGACGGTCAGGCCAGCCTGTCATGGACGGCTCCTGCGTCCGACGGGGGGGCGGCCGTGTCGGGCTACATCGTCACACCCTTCATCGCCGGGGTGGCCCAGACCCCGAGCTCGTTCCTGACCAGCGTCACCACCGGGACGGTCGGCGGTCTCACCGACAACACGCCCTACACCTTCACGGTGGTCGCCATCAACAGCGCCGGCGACAGCCCGGCCTCGTCGGCCTCGTCCGCCTTGACCCCCGAGGCCCCCTCGTCGTTGACCGACGAGGACGGCAACGGGGTGCCCGGCCAGGTGGAGACCGGAGACACGATCACCGTGGTCTTCAACACTCCCCCGCCGCCCAGTGCCTTCTGCAGCTCGTGGTCGTCGACCTCCCACCCCACCCTGAGCGGCCTCGCCGTCAGCGTGGTCGGTGAGCCCACATCGGGCGACAACGCCATCGCCTCGGTCAACGACCCGGTCGACTGCGTGGGTGGGTTCCACTTCGGGAGCATCGATCTGGGCCAGACCGGTTACTTCAATGTGATCGTGACCTTCACCGGGAGCACGATCTCGTGGAACGGGGTGAACACCCTGACCATCACCCTCGGGACCCCCGACTGGACCGGACCCCCCACCCAGTCGACGCCCAGCGTCGCCGTCTACACACCCGACCCGGCCCTCGGAGTCAGCGGCACCATCTCCAGCGCCGACGTCACCCAGTTCTGAGCCGAGTGGGCGGTCCGGTGGCTGCCGAGCCACCCGCCACGGTCGCCGGCGTTCCCACTGCGGCACCAGGACGGCAACCCGGTCAACGTCAGCCCAGGGCCTCGATCACGGCGGCAAAGTCGGGCCATTGACCACCACCGTCGATAACGGTCGTGAGGAGGGCTTCGGCGGCGGGGCCGACGCGCACACCGACCCCGGCCTCTTCGGCCAGGCCGATGGCCAGGCGCAGATCCTTGCGGGCCAGGGTCGGGGAGAACCAACCGGGGTGGGCCGCATCGAGGATGCTGTCCAACCGCAGACCGCTGGCCAGACTGACGAGAGGGCTGTCGGCCAGCAGGCTCTTGAGGAGTTGGTCCGGGATGGCATGCCGTCTCGCCGTAGCAATGGCTTCGGCCAGTGAGGCCACCCCGGTGATCAAGAGCGAATTGGCAATGACTTTCATGGTCGCCCCCGTGCCGACCGGTCCACAGTGGGTGTAGCCGGCCCCGAGGTCGTTCCACAGAGGGTCCACCTCGGCGATCGTCGCGGCGGGACCGCCGATCAGGAATCGGCCGTGGCCCGCAACGATCATCGCCGGCGAGCCCATCACCGGAGCATCGAGGACCCTGTCCTTTGGCCCTGCCTCAGCCAAGCGTCGGGCCGTATCCGGGGAGACGGTACTGATGTTGGCGAACACCGCCGTCGGGCCCAGTGATCCCAGGGCACCGTTACCGGCGAGGCACACGTCGACAACGGCGGTGTCGTCGGCAAGGACCACGAGCACGACGTCGGCGCCAATCACGGCCGTCTCCGGCGATCGAGCCTCGACTGCTCCCTGCTCCACGAGTTCGGCCGCCGGGCCCGGTGATCGATTCCACACGGTCACCTGGTGACCGATATCGAGTCCCCGGGTGGCGAACGCCCGGCCCATGTTGCCCAATCCCAGAACCGTGATCCGCATGCGGTCAGCCTACGTTCACCGACCGGACCCGCACACGGCTGGCCCGCCGTGCAGCAGCCATCCGTTGCCGTCCGGGACCGGTCGAGTTCGGTGGCACTTCCGGGCCAGCGCTTGGGGGATGGGGCTACCCGGTTTTGGCGGCTGGGTCCGTGGCCCCACACCGCTATCGGATCTGGCTGCTCCTGAGCCCGCGGGTGGATGCCCTGAGGGCGGGACGACGGACCGGCGGAGCCCTACGCTGTGGTCATGCGAGCGCTCATGTACGGGGTCACCCCGGAAGTGCAACCCATCGGCGAGACAGACAACCGCTTGTTGCGGATGCTGGCCCGGACGCCCACGCGGCTCATGGACATCGATGAACCCGGGTTCCTCCGCCCGGACTGGGTGGTGACCAAGCCGAGACTGGTGGGAATCTGCGGGTCGGAGTCGAAGGCGGTGTTCCTCGACTACGCCAGCCTGATCGACCCGGCGAACGCGACGGGCATGCAGCAGAATCCGATGAAGAATTTCGTCTCGATGCCCCACGTGATGGGCCACGAGGTGATCGCCGAGGTGGTCGCCGTGGGCCCGGAGGCGGAGGGGCTCGAGCCGGGGGACCGTGTCGCCCTCAATCCGTGGCTCACGTGCGTGACCCGGGGGGTGTCACCCGTCTGCCCGGCGTGCGAAGCGGGTGACCTGAGCCAGTGCCACTCGTTCGGAAAGGGTGCATTCGCGCCGGGGATTCACATCGGCATGTGTGCCGACGTCAGCGGGGGGTTCGCCGACCTCATGCCGGCCCACGACTCGATGCTCTTCAAGATCCCGGACGATCTGAGCGACGAACAGGTCGTCACCGCCGACCCGTTCGCGGTGTCACTCCATGCCGTCACCCGCCATCCGCCGCAACCGGGAAGCAAGGTGCTCGTCTACGGTGCCGGCGCCCTCGGCCAGTGCGCCGTCGCCATTCTGCGGGCGTTGCACCCGGACATCGAGGTGATGGTGGTCGCCCGGTTCGATGCGCAACGCCGGTTGGCCGAGACCTTCGGCGCATCGACCGCGCCCCACGAACCGCGACTCGAGCTCATCGAGCGGGTAGCGGAGTGGTCGGGGGGTGTGCTGCAGCCGGCTGACGGGCTTCCCATGGCCTTTCCGGGCGGGATCGACGTGGTCTACGACACGATCGGAGCCGCCGAGACGTTGGAGGTCGGCTGCCGCGTGCTGCGGGCCCGGGGGACCCTCGTGAAGCTGGGCATGCACGGCGCCGCCAAGTGGGACGACACGCCGGTGTACTCCAAAGAGATCATCTACACGGGCTCCAACGCCTTCGGGATCGAGGAGGTCGAGGGCGTGCGTCAGCACGGCATCGCCCACTTCCTGGACATGGTCGGATCCGGCCGGATCGATCTGACTCCGATGCTCACCCACACCTTCCGCCTCGGCGAGTGGCGCGACGCCTTCACCGTACTGGCCGACCAGGGTGAGTCGGGGGCCATCAAGGTGGCCATCGACAGCCGCCAGGAGCCCTGAGGCCCGTCCTGCGTCTTTGCCGCCCGGTTGTTGACGCCGAAGGCAACGGCAGAGGGACTCCGCCATGCCGGCTGAGTTCTCATGACGCTCACCATCCCCCAGCCAACACAACCGCCGAGCTCTTCCCGCCGCGGCATGACCGTTCTGGCCGCGGGAGCCGGTAGCGGCGTCGGCGAACGGTTCGCCTAGTGGCGCTGGCCGACGAGTGCGTGCGTCGTGGTCGGTCCCGATCGAGCACAGGTCGAGGAGTACCGTGCAGGCGAGTCTGTTAGGCGGGGAGCATCGTCGCCAGGCCAGCGAGTACCCGGTCGAGCCCCAGGTCGAAGCCGTGCTCGAGGCGGTCGGGATCGTGTGGAGCTTGAGCGTCGAAGACGACGCGGGTAAGGATGGGGTAGCGGCCGCTTGCGATCAGGCTCTCGATATAGGGGACCTGCGTCTGCATCCATTGCTCCTGGTCAAGACCGGAGCGCCGAACGGCCTCCTGCTCCGAGAGCTCCTCGAGGGCGCGACCACGGACGTAGGCGTCGATCGTCTCGACCATCAGGAGCATCTCGTCGATCTCGAGGCCGAGCCCGTCCACGAGACTGAGCACCTGCTCGTATTGCCCTGCCGTGTTTGGTCCGAAATTGCGCAGGCCGGCGCTGGGCACAGCCATCCAGGGGTGGTGAAGGATCATGGTCCGCAGGCCGTGGGCGAACGAACGCACGTCCACGCGCCACTCACCGACACGCTCGAAATGGAGGTCGTGGCCCATCACGTCGTCAACCATCAGTTCGATCAGCTCGTCCCTGCGATCGACGTACCGATAGAGCGAGGTCGCGCCCACACCGAGTTCGCCAGCCAGGGCCCGCATCGAGACCGCCTCGATTCCCTGGGTGTCGGCCAGCGTCACGGCGGCTCTGGCGATCTGCTCGCGCGACAGCGATGGCGCCGGGCCGCGAGCGGCCCGGTCGGGACGGTTCCAGATCACCCCATGGGTCGGGCTCATTGCGAACAGTGTACCCAGTCTGCTACGGTCGGAAACTACGAACGGTGTACTCAGTTAGGAGCCCTGGTGGAGACCGGAGCAGAAACAGCAACGGTGGTCCAGGTGGCGAAGCCTGTTGGCGACGCCATGCCGCCAGCCGCCGGAAACCCGCTGCGCTGGTTCGTGTTCGCCGTGGTGATCGCCGCCAACATCATGGATCTCATGGACGCCACCATCGTCAACATCGCCGGCCCGTCGATCCGGGCCGCGCTCGGTGGGAGTGCCTCCACGTTGCAGTGGCTGCCCGCCGCCTACACGCTGGCCTTCGCCGTGTTCCTCATCACCGGGGCCCGCCTGGGGGACATGTTCGGTCGTCGCCGGCTGTTCCTCATCGGCTCGGCCGGATTCACCGCGATGTCCGCCGCCTGTGCCGCCGCGCCGTCGATGGAGGTCCTGATCATCTTCCGGGTGCTGCAGGGCTCGTTCGGAGCGCTGATGATCCCTCAAGGGTTCGGGATGCTCAAAGAAGTCTTCGCCGAGGAGGAGATGAGCAAGGTGTTCGGAGCCTTCGGGCCCATGATGGGTCTATCCATTCTCGCTGCACCGATCCTTGCCGGTGCGTTGGTGGAAGCCGATTTGTGGGGGATCGGGTGGCGCTTGGTGTTCCTCATCAACGTGCCGATCGGCATCGCCGCCTTCATCGGAGCCATCCGGGTGCTGCCGCGGACGGTCGCCCACCCGGGGCTCCGCCTGGACATCCGCGGGATGGTGCTGATCGGCATTGCGCTGACCGCGATCATCTACCCGCTGATCCAAGGCCGGACCGATGGGTGGCCGGCCTGGACCTTCGTGTCGCTCGCCGTTGGAGCAGTCCTCCTCGGTGTGTTTGCGCTGTGGGAGCGCCGGGGTCACGGTGATCCGCTGATCGAGCCCGGGCTGTTGGCCAACCGGACCTACACGAGCGGTATTCTCGTCGCCCTCGCGTTCTTCGGCGCATTCGGCGGCCTGTTGCTCTGCGTCTCGCTGTTCGCGCAGCTCGGCGAGCACTTCTCCCCGGTCCACGCCGGACTGACCCTGATGGCGATGGTCGTCGGCATGATCGCAGGCATGGGTGCCGGGTTCGCCCTCGTGGCGCGGCTCGGCCGTCACCTGCTCCACCTCGGCGTCCTGATCGTCGCCGCAGGCACCGTCGTGCTCGCTCTGACCGTGACCGGCGCGGCAACGGTGTCGACACTGGACCTCGCCCCCGGCCTGTTTCTGATCGGACTCGGAGCCGGGGCAAGCATGGGCCAGCTGTTCGACTTCATCCTGGCCGGAGTGGGGATGGGCGAAGTTGGCTCCGCATCCGGGGTACTCGAGGCCGTCCAGCAGCTCTCCAGTGCACTCGGGGTCGCTGTGCTCGGAACGGTGTTCTTCTCGGCGTTCGACGGGCATCTCCCCACCCACGCCCTGGCCGTTACCGCGTGGACGTGCCTGGTGCCGCTGGCCGCCACCCTGTTGCTCATCTTCAGGCTGCCGATGCACGCTCGCGAGCCGCAGTTCTGACCGTTGACGAGATGGGTGACGATCGCCTAGATCGAAAGCGGGCGGCGAGATCATTCGATGACCGTTCTCCGTGCCATCGTCGGACCTGGAGCGGTTCATTACCGGGACATCGGACCCCGATCGAGGCGAGCGAGGTCAACCCTTGGCGCCCTCACGGTACGACGTCACTCCGGGAGATCGAGGAACCTCCACGTCAACAGAAGCAGCTGGGACCGGAGTGTCCCGTCATCGAGGCCGGCAACCAGCGGGTGGGAGACTGCCCCACCGATGGCCATCGAGATCATCGCCGCCCGCACGCGGGCTTCGGCACTGTTCTCGCCCCCCGTCAGTGCATGAAACAGTCGTCCCATGAACAGTTGGAAGGGCTCATGTTCAGCGAGCAGTCGCACGACGACCGGATCGTGTTGGAGCGTGACCACCATTCGGCGGTGTTCGACCGCGAGGTCGATCACCTGGGTGAGTAACAACGTGAGCGCCCGCGGGCGTTGATCGTCTGCCTCGGCCAAGTCCAGGGCCGGCTCGAGCCTGGCCAGCTCCACCTCCACGGCGGCGACGACGATCTCGTCCTTGGTCTTGAACTGGTGGTAGACCGCCGCCTTCGTCACCCCGATCTCGTCGGCGATCATCTGCAGGGACGTTCCACCGATTCCGTGCTGTGAAAACAGTTCGAGCGCAGTGGTGATGATGCGTGTCTTGGCTGTGCTGTACTGAATCGAGACCAGTGGGCTGGCAGTGGGGCCCCCGTCTGAGTCCATGCCTCCGAGGGTACCCGACGGGCAATTGTGTTCCTAGCCGATCGGCTAGTCTTTGGATAGCCGATCGGCTAGCTACGTTACCGGCTCAACGGTACACAACGTAAGGAAGGTGCCGCCATGACTGACATCGACGACCAGGTGAAGAACACGTTGGCCGAGGTCCGGAAGGTCGGCGCGAACTACGAAGAGCACCAACAGGCAAGTCCATTGGACATCCCCGTCGACCTCCATAATTTCAAGAAATTCCCGGTGGTCGATCCACCCGGCGCGCACAAGCCGACAGGTCCCGACACGCGGGGGCAGATCGAAGTCGATTCCAGCGCCGAGCTTCCTGACTACAGCGGGCCGTTCAAGGCCGATCTGCGGTTCATGGACTTCTCGAACCAGGCGTTGATGAACATGATCGCCATGAGCGATGAGTACTTTCGAGTGTGCGTCGAGGCCTGGGCCGACGAGGTCGGCAGACGCCACGGCCTTGATGTGATGGCGGAGATTCAATCGGAGGCATGGCAGACCATCGTCCTGCCGCAGCTTCAACCGATGTTCGAGGAGTGGATGGAGATCCCGGCCGACCGAGCCGAGGTGCTTGTCGCCGAGGTGGCCCACGAAGTTGCGGCACGGAAGGGCGGGGGCATCGTGACCATCAACCCGTTTCGAGCCGCGTCGACCGACATCCACCTCCCCAAGGAGAAGCTCGTCGCATGGACGCTGGGCAGCCACGAGTATCTGCTCACCGCCATCGAGGGGTGGGCAGGGGACATCGTCATGCGCTATGGGCTCGATGCGATGTTCGAGATCCAATGGGACCTCTGGAGTGAAAAGGTGCTGCCCGCCGTGCGCGACCTCAAGGCGCGGTGGATGAAGGTCGGGGACGGCACGGTTGAGGCTTTCATGAAAGACATTCAGGTCGATGCCTCATCCTTCCCCGGCAAGGCCTTCGACCTGACGTTCGAGATGCCGGAACCAGATGTCGGCATCATGACGTTCAACAAATGCATTCAGGTCGACCAGTGGGAATCGATGGGGCGCCCCGACATTGCGGAGAAGTCCGCTCACGTAACCTGTCCCGCCTCGATCATCGAGACCGCCAAGATGTACAACCCGAACATGAAAGTCGAGATCCTGGCCATTCCGCCGCGGGTCAGCAAGGACCACGTCGCCTGCCGGTGGCGGCTGTCTCTTCGGGACGAATCAGACCCCGAGTACGTTCACCTCGACGTTGACAACAGTTCGAGCCCGGACTAACCGGCCGGAGGGCAGCCCAGCGGAGGCCCAGCTTCGGCCTACGGTTCGAGGCTGAGCCCGGACGTACCTACTGACCCGGCAGCATCGGTGTGGTCCCTCCGAGATCGACAGGACACGCGCCATCGGCGGGAGTCGTGTCCTGAACGCCTCCGGGATCAGGGATGGGTAGCTCGGGACGATCGCCAGCCACGTTCCCCCCTTGACCGCTGATCTACGGAACTTCCAACTAGAGGGAAGCGTGGGGGTTCGGAAGTGAGGCGGAGATCCACGAAAGACCGAGACACATCTCGTCCGACGAACCGTCGCCCCAGGTAACGAAGTGGGGTGGGGTCTTGCGGAGAATGGGGAGCTCTTGGGCAAGCGTCGGATCGTAGGTACAGGTGACCTGGAGCGGCTCACCAGCCGTAACGTGGACGGGTTTGGCCAGGTTGTAGGCCTTTTGGTAGTGGAAGTTGTAATCGGGCACGTTGAGAACCGTCTGGGCCTCTGGAGTCCCAGGATTCAGAACAAGCTTGAAGCTTTGGCCGAGCAGGTGCATATGAGCTTGGGATCGAACGATGTAGCCAGTACTCGAAGCCGGGAAGGTGCACGATGTCGAGTCCCCCGCCGGCGGATCGGAAGGATTACGTCCACAAGCTGCCTCGATGACATTGACGAACCCGATTGCGCTCTGGCCGAACTCCTGGCCCTGATGGGCCAGCGACGCAGCACGGTTGCAAAGCGGACCATTGACGCCGGTCGGACAAGGGAGGTCCGGGGCTGCGAACGAAAGGTCCAGCTTGAGCGGCAGGAGCGGCGCCGACATGGGCACGGTTTTCACTTCGAGTTTGTTGGTGACCGGCTTGTCCCCAACCAGCAGGTTGTAATGCACCTGCATGATCACCATGGTGCCGGCGGGAAGCTCGATTCCTGTCCCTTTGGGGAGATCGTCCACGCCGTGGCCGGGTGACCAGACACTGAGAAAGGGTGTGCTTCCGATTTCGTTGATGGGTTCATTGGGCAGTCCTGCCTCACCGAAACACGTCCACCCTTTCCCTCCGACATTGGCCCTCTCCGCTTCGCCGACCAGTGAAGGAGGCAGCAAGAACAGCCCCGCGTGGTGGTCCTCGGGACTACCGGCAAAGAACTGGCTCGAAATTACGTAGGAGTTCTTCTTGAGATGAGGATTGAGGAGGGTGCAGTGATAGTCGTCGGTGACTCCGAAGGAGGCCTTCGGTCGATAGGTCGGTGAGGTGAGGGTGATCGTCGTAATAGGGATCGATGAAGCAGCTCCTGCTGAATCCGCCGAGTATCCGGAAAAGGCCACTCCGGACCCAACCAGGACAAGAGCCCCGACTACGACCCCCCACCACCTGGCTTTGGGTCCGCGAACGCCGATTCTTCCCCGCTGCATGTGTTCCCCCATGTCTGCCGGCTCCTGCGCCTCGTTGACGCTACAGGAGAGCGACACCGGCTATCTGTCCACGTCAGCACGTCCACATGTCCAGGGCGGGTCAATGGGCAGTCGGCCCTCGACAATGCCCCACCCCGGCAGTGTCGGGTACCAGGGCTTCTCCAGCGGTCGCACGACATGGCCCGCGGCCTTTCACCGTCAATCAGATGTTCTTGACAACGCCCCGGTACCGCTTGATCGGTTCGCACCACGAGACCGGCCGTGGGAGCGAAGACGTTCCGCCGATCGATCGGGCTGTCGGCCAAGTCGAGCCGATGTCCATCGGGTGGTGGGCCTTCTACGCTGCACCGACGGGCCGGGTGTCGATCAGTCTCGAGTGGTGGCTCTCAATCGATGTAATGGCCGGACTGAACGTCATCGACCCATCCGGAATGGGTGGGCTCCCAGCCCAGCACCTCCCGGGTCTTGTCGTTCGAGACGGGGTTGTCCAAACCGGCGAACCCGGCGAGAAAGCCGAGGTATTTCGGCGCCTCCTCCGCGGTGATGCTCCTGGTCTCGATGCCGAGCTTGCCGCCGATCGTCTCGGCGATCACCCGGAACGGGATCCCCAGGTCACCAACGCCGTGGAATGTCGAGCCGGCGGGTGCCTTCTCGACCGCTAGGCGGTAGAGCGCACCGATGTCGTAGGAGTTGGCCGCCGGCCAGCGGTTGGCGCCGTCGGCGATGTAGGCGGCGGTACCGCTCTCACGGGCGAAGTCGATCAGGGCGGAGGTGAAGCCGTGGAGGTCGAGGTCGCTGTGAACCATCGGCGCGAGCCGGACGACAGAGGAACGAACGCCCCGGTGGGCCAGCGAGATCGTGTAGTTCGCCGCGTCGACTCGGGGACCGCCATCCGATTGATCGTCCTCAGTACCCGGCCGGCCGGTGATTCCAGCCATCGCCAACATCAAGGTGCCCCCGGTAGTCACGAAGGGCTTGTCGGTATCGATCAGCGTCTCGCCGATTGCTCTGGTGGCGGCGAGGTCCGAATCGACTGCACCCATGAAGTCGCCGGTACGCATGGTCTCGTGCTTGAAGGCCAGATGGATCACGCCGTCGGCCTCGGCGGCCGCGACCTTGAGGCCCGCGAGGTCGTCGAGGTCGCCTCGACGGACGTCAGCGCCGAGCCCGGACACCGCATCGGCCGAGGCGTCAGAGCGGGCCAGGCCGACGACTTGGTGGCCGTTGTCGATGAGTTGGGGAATGACGGCGGAGGCGATGTGGCCTGAAGCACCGGTAACGAAAATGCGCATGGGAAAGCTCCGATCGAGATGGATGTCACTTGCTGTCATCACTATACCAGGACCATGACACTTGCTGTCATCAACTACGCTCGTTCCCGATGTCGCGCTGGAAACCCGACGCAGCAGGTCGTCTAATGGTGGCCGCAATCACCCTGTTCGCGGAACAGGGCTATCAGGCGACGACCGTCTCCGAGATCGCCGAGCGCGCCGGACTGACCCAACGAACGTTCTTCCGCTATTTCACCGACAAGCGCGAGGTGCTGTTCAGCGGCTCACAGGAGCTCGGGCGCCTCTGGCTCGAGGCCGTGGCGGCCGCCCCAGCGGAAGCGACTCCACTTGCCGTGGTGACAGCCGGGCTCGATCCGGTGGCCGAGATGTTCATCGAGCGTCACGACTTCGCACGGACCCGCGCCGCGGTCATCGAGGCCAACCCGGAGCTGAAAGAGCGCGAGCTGATCAAGCTCCAGACCCTTGCCGGCGCCATCGGAGAGGCGCTGATCGAGCGCGGCGTATCAGCGAGCGCAGCAACCCTCGCGGCCCAGGCGGGCGTGACGGTATTCCACGTGGCCTTCGCGAGCTGGGTCCAACAGGACGACCCGACGGTGTTCCGACGGCTGATGGGCGAGTCGCTCGAGGAGCTGCGTTCGGTCACCGCCGGCTGATCGGGAGAGTCGGATTGGCGCGTCTGGACGTGCCTACACCCGTTGAGAGTGACGCATCGGTGTTGGCTGCCGAGGGCCGAATCAGACGGCTTACGACACTGGATCACGACAGAGGTTTCCGTTCAAAGTTGTATTTTTGGAGGAAAGCATGGTCGAGACCAATCGCGCCGCCCTCGTGACAGGCGCAAACAGCCGGGATCGGATTCGAAATCGCCAAGCAGCTGCTGGCTGCGGCCTCGACGTGCTGGTCGGAGCTCGAAGCACACCCAAGGGCGCAGAAGCTTCTGCGCTGCTCGGACCGGCTCGATGTGCTCGTGAACAACGCCGGCATCAACCCGGGCATCGAAGAAGCGATCCTCCTCGACGGATCGACCTGGTAGCGCTGACCCAGTCCCCTGAACGTTCCCATCTCATCCAGCCATGTGGCCTGCCCGTGAGTCGGAGACGCAGCGATTCGCAACCGGCGAGCAGGAGCTGTCTTCTCCACAAGGGGCGGCCGTCAGCTCCGCCATTGAGCGTTGCGGCGTACAAATAAGGTAAACGTTAGGTGACATTAAGATGAACGCCAGGTAAACTAAGGCTATGGATACGAGTCATGTAAGAGCTCAGGGCTGGTTCAGCGATCCATTCCGTCGCCACAAGGCCCGTTGGTTCTCGGATGGGAGCCCTACAGCGCTCGTCCGTGACGAAGGTGTGGAGTCGAACGATCCGCCTCCGAACACCGGCTATTCCGGCCCTCTGGAACCGGTGAGAGAACTTGAGGGAGAACTTCTCCATACTCACGGCGGCGCTGGTACCGACTCTTCGGTCAACAGGATATGGGACATCTTTGTCTCCACCGGCGGCGACTGATCGCAGCCGCGAGGAACGGTCACGAGGTTCGTCCAATCGGGGGCTCTGCTATCTCCAGGCCACACGGTCGGTTGCCATTGGGCCGTCGACGGCCGACTTCCGACACTCGTCGGACTCGTCGGTCACAATCCCGTCGAGCACTCGGCACCCCAGAGGACGGCTCGTGACGGAACCAAGGATGATGTCGAGCGTGGAACTGACCGGGTGGGGGAAGCCTTGACTGCTGGAGACGCCGGACAGCGCAGCCCACCACCTCGATGTCCCCGATAATAACGCACGGCGAATCGCTGGCCTTCGTCGCTCACCTGCACAGCCCTGAACCAAGACGGCCTGCGCCTATCGTCCGATCACTGACGAGCAACGAGAGGCGTACCGGCGCCCATGATTTCACCCACCTTGTGAGCACCCCGCCGGGGCGGCCAGGTGACACGCGTCGGGACGCATTCATCGCGGCAGTGGTCGAGGACGAGGCGGCTGCCCGTGCCGTGTCGACTCCACGTTGGACCGACGAGCAGGTCCGGTTCATCGATCGGGGCCGCTTGTAGGTACTACGTCCCACGATGGCCTGCGCCTGGTCCCTACCTCGACGATTCCGCATTCCAAGACCTTGGCCAGGGTGGAGGCGGTGGGAGGGTATCGTGGACGCGGTGCCCGGGGCAGCTGACGATGCGGTGCTATCCGTCAACAGATCCCACAACGTCGCTGTCATCGCCCACCGGAAGAAATCACTCGGGGAAGGTCTTCCTGAGCTTCGCCGGACGCTCGCCGCCCACGGCGTCCCCGATCCCCTCTGGTACGAGATCTCGAAGAGCAAAGAGGCCACGATGCTCGCCGAGAAGGCAGTCGCCGATGGGGTGACCCTGCTGATCGTCTGGGGTGGGGATGGGACGGTTCAGCGCTGCCTCGACGCAGTCACTGGCCGGGACATCGCAATCGCCATCGTACCGGCAGGTACAGCGAACCTCCTCGCCGCCAATCTGGGCATCCCGGATGATGTCGGTACTGCAGTGCGGATCGGAATGTACGGAGACCGGCGCCCGCTCGATGTCGGCGTGCTCAACGGCAAGCGCTTCGCGGTGATGGCCGGCGTCGGTTTCGATGCGCACATGATGCTGATCGCCCATGGCGGACTGAAAGAGCGGTGGGGTCAGCTCGCCTATGTCTGGGCGGCTATCCGCGCGACTCGAATTGCATCCCAGAGGGTGACCATTGCCGTTGACGGCTCTGATTGGTTCGCCGGCCAGGCCGCCGGAATACTGCTCGGGCAGATGGGCACCTTGACCAGTGGGCTCGTGGCCTTCCCCGATGCCGTGCCTGACGACGGTGAGCTCGAGGTGGCAGTGATCACGGCTGACACCTGGACTCACTGGCTGAGGGTTCTCTACCGGCTGGTCTCGGGGCATCCCGAACGCTCACCCCTGGCCAGGACTACCCGGGGGAGCGCCGTGGACATCACCCTGGACCAGGCGACCCCCTACGAACTCGACGGAAGCCCGAGGAAGGCAAAGAAGAGGCTGAGAGCATCCATCGAGCCGGGCGCCGTCACGGTGTGCGTGCCCAATCAGGCCGTCGCCAGTTGGCGTCCTTGACGACCGGGAGCCCGGACGGACTGAAGTCGGTCGAGGCACACCTCAGCCTCATAGGCCGAGGTTCACCGCGGCCGATGATCCCGATGATTCCACTTCGGTCCGGGGCTCCTCGTAGACGGATTGGCGGTACCCCGGAGGGCAGGGGTCGCGGCGACGGGCCCCTGGCTGAAGGGCCCGGGCCGCCATCGGTACATTTACATATTTGAATAGACATGTAATGCTGCCGGGAGCATGACCACTCAGAGTACGAGCGCCGAGCTGATCCTGGCCGCCACCCGTCGGGCCATCATGGCCAAGGGTCCTGGAAAGCTGACCCTGTCGGAGCTGGCCGCGGCGGCCGGAGTGTCACGGCCCACCCTGTACCGCTGGTTTCCCACCAAGGCCGACCTGTTTGCCGCCCTCACCGAGTACGAGCGAAGCCAGTTCGACCAAGGTCTGGAAGCAGAGATCGCAGCCCACCGTTCCCCGGCCAGACAGCTGGATGCCGCCCTTCGCTTCCTGGTCAACTATCTGGACGAGTCGTTGGGCCCGGATCCGATCGGCGTCGATCCGGCCTTCGCGCTCCAGTCACTGAATGACTCGCTGCCGACCCAGGTCGAGACTCTGGTTCGCCTCCTTGGACCCTTGCTCGAGCAGGTTCCCGCTGTGGCCAGCAGGGCGCTGAGCCGCGCCCAGGTGGCCGAGATGTTCCTGCGGGTGGCCTACTCGCACTACCTCGTGCCCCATCCCTACCCCGCGGAGCTGTTGGCCACCCTGCGCACGCTGGCTGGTCTGCCGCCACGCTCGTTGACCAGGGCGGCCGGGTGACCTCCGCGTCTTCCCCTTGTCCAATCGGACAGAACTCGACATCTGACAGTACATCCACCGCGAGGGGATCCCCACCGTTCCGTTGTATCTGGCCTCGCATGGACCGGTGATCGAGCGCAAGGGCGTGCTCATCATGGTGGATGACGAGTCGATGACTCTCGAGCCAGGGCACTCGTGCGGCGTGATCATCGACCGAGCAAGACGACAATAAGGGGGATGGTATGGAGATGGACCTATTGGTCGACACAGCATGTGAACGTGCCGGTTCGCACGACTTCGGTGGCGACTCATGGCGGGAGGGGCTTGGGGTCCTGGTCGAATCCCTGAACACCGAGGCCGCCCTCAACGAGATGGGCGAAGCGGCGATGTCCGACCAGGTCATCGGCTTTCTGGTCAACCGGCTGCGAATCGAGCAGTGGTACGCGGAGTTCCCCGAGATCGGCGACCAGCAGATCGTGGCCCCGTTGTTCGGCATCGGGCTGCCCCGGACGGGGTCCACCGCCCTGAGCTATCTACTGGCCCAGGACCCCGCCCGGCGAACGCTCCGTGTTTGGGAGGCGGCCGAGCCGTGCCCCCCGCCGGAGACGGCGACCGAGCACACCGACCCGCGGATCGCCGAGGCCCAGGCCGGTGTGGACTTCACCAACGAGATGTTCACCGGCTTCGCCGAGATGTTGCCGAGCGCGGGAGATGGCCCCCAGGAGTGCCTGGTTCCCATGGCATTCGAGTTCCGTTCTCTCATTTTCGAAGGAATGTCGCTCATCCCGAGCTACAGCACGTGGCTCCTGGAGTGTGACATGGAACCGGCCTATCGCTATCACCAAAGGGTGCTGAAGCTGTTGCAGTGGCGTTGTCCACCCGACCGGTGGTGGCTCAAAACTCCGGCGCACATGCTGTCAATCGACGCATTGAACACGGTCTACCCGGATGCCAAGTTCGTCATGACGCACCGGGACGTGGGCAAAGTACTGCCTTCGGTCTGCGCCTTGTACAGCATGCTGAGCACGATCCTCACCACGCGGCCCGACCCGCTCGCCATCGGTGCCCACAGTCTCGAGGTGTGGCGTACGGCGCTCGAGCGACTCATCGCATTCCGTGACCAGGGGAACGAAGGGCGCTTCCACGACCTCTTGTTCGAGGCCGTGCAGCGCGACCCCATCGGACAGGTGGAAGGTCTCTATGCCGAGCTCGGCGACGAACTCAGTGACGACGCCCGCCGGCGTATGGAGGATTGGTGGACGGAGAGCTCCAGGGACCGCTCGGGCCCGGGAAACTATCCGGCCGAGGCTTTCGGGCTCGACCCGACAGCGATCGCTGAACAGTTCGCCTTCTACTACAAGCGATTCAACGTACCAGTGGCCGGTCGGGCTACCCCATCGGGTGCGTCGGGCCCATGACGCCATGGCGTCGCTTCATCACCAGCAGTGACAGACCACAGGGAAAGAGGAGCAAACCAGATGGATGAATCAACTCAGAAAGTCGTCGACGGCACGGCGTGGCGCGAGTTCTGCGACCTCCTTGCCGATGCGGGTGAAGCCATTCTGGCCGAAGGCAATCCCGTGGACCCGCTCGACCGGGCCGAGGGATTCCGGATGCTCACCCGGCTCCTTCGTGGCGCTCTGGAGAGCAAGCTCGAGTACGGAAGAGCCGCGCAGCCCGAGCTGGTCTGCACCTGTCATGAGACGATCAAGATCGTGGGCGAGAATCCCGACAATCACTATCTGGGAGCGTCCTTAGACGGAACGTACGACTACCGGATCTGGGGCACCCGTGGGGATGCAAAGTGGATCAGCTTCAATCTGTTCTCCGGGGCAGGATTCGGTGGAGGTGGGCCCGGCACCGGTGCAACCATGCACGAGGAACAGATGCACATCGAGCCGGACGGAAGTTTCGAGGTGATCATCTCCCAGCGGGAGCATCCGGGTAACTGGCTGCTCTCCGAGCCCGAGACGAGAAGCCTGGCTATTCGCCAGACATTTTTGGATAAGTCGCACCAACGCCACGCCGAGATGCACATCGAACGGATCGACGATCTCCCCACCCCGATGGATCCGCTAACCCCTGAGGAGCTGTACCTCTCGCTGGTCTACGCCGGCTTCTACGTGAAAGGTGTGGCTCAGATCGGCGCCCAATGGGCGACCCGGCAGTCACAGTGGCCGAACGTCTTCACTGACGAGGCCGAGTTACCCGAAACGGACAAGTTCAAGGATCCTCAGATCAAATGGCACCAGGCCTATTTCGACCTGGCCGAAGACGAGATGCTGATCGTCGAGGTCACACCACCGGAGTGTGAATACTGGATGATCGCCCTCCACAACCACTGGATGGAGACGCTCGACTATGTGCACCATCAGTCCGCCCTGAACAGCCACTCTGCCAAGCTCGAACCCGACGGCAGCGTCCGGTTCGTCGTAGCCCACCGTGATCCCGGTGTGCACAATTGGCTCGACACTGCCGGCCATCGGCGCGGAACTGTCGGTGTTCGATGGGTCGGACCTGACGTCGAAGACATCCTTCCTTCGACCAAGGTTGTCAAGGTCGGTTCGCTCGGCTGAGCGGCATGCTCGGCCAGCGTCGCTCAACACTGTCGGGCACCTCCCCACCGAGCCGGTTTGGTCAGTCTCAGCTCCACCAGCCATGCCGGCACCGGCGGCCCACCCTTAGGTGAAGTCCGAACCGCCGTCGACGTTGATGTTCGCTCCGGTCATATACGTATTGCGCGCTCGACGCCGCGAACGCGATGACGGGACCGATCTCGTCCGGTTCGGCGGCGCGATCCAAGAACACGTGGTGTCCGAATCCCTCTTTGATGAAGCGCATGATGTCCTTCAAGTCATTTTCGTCGACCTCCGGCACCTGGGCGAGCGCCGCCTTGAACGATTCGGACGCGAAGGTTCCGGGGCTGACGGTATTCACGAGAATTCCATCCGGTGCCAGTGATTGAGCGAGATTCTTCGTCAGACTGGTGAGCGCCGACTTCGCTGCGGTATAAGCGACGAGCGGAGGGGATTGATGTTTCGTCGACATGGCCGACACATTGACAATGCGCGCCCAATCGGCTCGGCGCATCAGCGGGAGTGAGGCGCGAATGGTGCGAACTGCGGCCAACGTCAGCCCATCGAACACATCGTGCCACTCGTCATCGTCGTAGGTCTCGAATGTCTTGAGGCCATCACGCATCGGCCCACCCGCGTTGACAAGGGCGTTGAGGTGGCCCCAGCGTTCTCCCACCTGTTCGACCGCGGCATTCACTGAGGCTGAATCAAACAGGTCAGTGGCGATGCCGACGGTATCGGGCGAACCCAGGGCCGTCAGAGCGTCGCACGTCTCTCGCAGGGCGGGCTCGGATCTCGCCAAGATGGCCACTCGGGCGCCGTCTGCGGCGAAGCAATCGGCCGCTGCACGTCCCATACCTGAGGTTCCACCGGCGACGATGACCGTGGCGTTGGCCAGTCCTAGATCCATGATCGGTGGTGCTCCTGTCTGGAGGTTAGTTGTCAGTACCGATTCAGCTCGAAATCATTGCGGTGCGTCCGGAACGCCGAAACCAGGTCTCCCCCTTTGTTGACGAAGTGCAGGCGGGCGCCATGGATCGAGCGGTGAGCTCGACTCCGATGGCTCAGCATCTTGCCGCCAGCTTCGTGATGCTCCCCCGGATCTCCCACTCCGGCAGCATTACATTTCACCGACGCTAATGTAAAGACACAGCTCGGACTCCGGGCATTCAAGGTTGGATCTCTGCTCCCTGGGCCCACTGCTTGAGTTTCGAAAACTCTAAACTGGAGTTTCGCAAGTACTATCGCAACGTCCACCCATCACTGGCAAGATCCACTACACAGAACTTCTGGTAGCTCCCTATTCGGAGGCGGCTCGTGACCGAAACGGTGATTGACCGAACGTACCTCGACGTGGATCTCACGGACTCCGCTCTCTACGCCAACGGGTTCCCGCACGAGGTGTTCACTGCACTGCGCCATTTTGCACCCGTGAGATGGCAGCCCTTTCCGGAAACCTTCATGGGCAGCCACGACGAGGGGTTCTGGGTGTTATCGAAGCACGAAGACATTCAAGCGGCTAGCCATAACCCTGAGCTCTTCAGTGCGTTCGATGGACCGCAGTTGAGTCACCAACCTGAAATGGCCGGGACGATGCTTGTCAGCATGGATGGCCGAAGCCATCTTCGGCAGCGCCGACTCATTAGCGCCGGCTTCACGCCTCGCATGGTCAGCCAGCTTGAGCGCCAGATTCGGCAGTGGGCCGAGTCAATCGTTGATCTGGCATTGGAGCGAGGTGAGTGTGATTTCGTATCTGAGATTGCCTACAAGCTGCCGATGAATGTGATCGCCGACATTGTCGGCATTCCACCTCAGGACCGGGATGCGCTCTTCTCATTGGCCAATGACATGCTGCAAGGAGGTGTTCCGGAGCGGAATATGTCTCGGGATGAGCACGTCGGAATCCAAGTCGAGATGTTCGAATACGCCCAGGAGCTGGGCCGGGAGAAGCGGACGAATCCACAGGACGACGTCTGGACGATCTTGTCGACAGTGCACGTTGAGGCCGACGATGGTGAGCGCACGGCTCTCAGCGAAATCGAGCTGGATATGTTCTTTCTCCTACTCATCATCGCTGGAAGCGAGACCACCAGCAATGCTGTTTCCCTCGGGCTCCTTGCGTTGCTCGATCATCCCGCCCAGCTTGAATATCTACGCCAGGTACCGGATGCGATTCCCCTCGCTGTGGAGGAGATACTCCGGTGGTCGTCGCCGGTCTCGTGCTTCGCCCGTCGGGCGACCCGAGACACCCAGGTCCGAGGGACAACGATCGCTAAAGGTGAACGCGTCACGATGTGGTATCCCTCCGCCAATCGTGATTCCGACGCCTTTGTGGACCCATTTGGCTTCGATATCAACCGGAGCCCAAACCCGCATCTCGCATTCGGTGGTGGTGGCGTCCACTTTTGTCTCGGCGCCAGTCTGGCCCGCCGGGAGCTAGCAACGCTTATTGAGGTGCTGCTTGATCGGACTCGCGATATCGAGCTCACGGGCCCCCCTTCGTACACGTCGCTGGGCATCCTCAACCCCATCCTGATTTCGATGCGAGAGCTGCCGGTTCGCCTATCATGACCACGGTCCACTGGACTCGGGCTCCGAAGTGCACAACGAGGCGGCGCGAGGCTACTAGCTGACCCCACAGCATGGGTCCGCGAGCTGTATTCGAAGTGGCACAGCGCTTGGCATACCTCAACCCCGTCGGCTCTGGGATGGATCGGATCGACCACACCTCGTCGGCGGCCGCCCCGTTCAGCTCCGACCGCAGAGTCTGGGCGTCGGCTCCCACCACTAGCATTCGGGATCCTTCTCGTGGTTGGTCGTCATCCTAAGCTGTCAACAAGGCCGCAGCAGGAGGTGCAAACATGGTTGATGCCATCGATCCAGATGTTCCACCTAGCGGAACGGGATGCGTGGAGTGTCTCGAATCTGGCGGTTGGTGGCTGCATCTACGACGGTGCACCGAGTGCGGCCATATTGGGTGCTGTGACGATTCTTTGGAGCGACATGCAAGCGCTCATGCACGCTCGTCTGGACACCCTGTCATACGAAGCTTCGAGCCGGGTGAGGATTGGTTCTGGAACTACCAAACCAACGAATACACAGAAGGACCTCGCCTCGTATCCCCTGAGCATCATCCCTTAGACCAACCAGTTCCTGGTCCATCAGGGCGGGTTCCTGCCAACTGGCAGGAGCTCTTAGGAGGGTCGTGAGCTGGGTAGCAACCGTCGGGCTGAGTGTGGGAGTCCTCCCAATGCGATTCTTCAACCATCGGCCTCGGAGGCTGAGAACCGTCCTCGACTAACAACGTTGAGCTCAGCGCAAGATGCGACTTCGGGCTTTGAGTACCAGCCTCCAAGTGGCCGACTCTGAAGCCGACGATCTTCAAGGAAGCTCCGAATCACCTAACTGAACCTCTCGCTCAATCGAAGGGCCAAAGACCCCTAGTGGCGCTTCTCACCACAATGTTCGGCGATCCTTCAGCTCGGCGTCGTGACGGCGTAGTAATTCACAAGCCTTTTCTGACCGTTCGCTCCAAAATTCCCAGCGTTGCGCGCAGGGCTGACTCGGGCACGATCGGGAAGTGTTCCTTCATGTCGCCACTTACCTTTGACCAGTCGTAGTAGGTGGTCACATCGGTAATACCGTCCTCACCGGCAGCCAGGCGGTAGCCGTAGATGTGCGGAATCGGAATGTCAGGCCCGAGATCCCACGCGATCTCCCTGTCGCGTTCAAAGAGGATGATGCGCACGGTCACGTCATACTTGCCGAGCGGAAAGTCGTTCAGCGATTCGCGATCCATGTGAATGACGAATGTATCGCCGACTTTCTCCGCCGGCTCGCCGGTGAAGTCCTGCAACATCCCAGATGCGTCGATTGCTACATGGCCAGCCGGGCTCCGCACGATCTCGAAGATGGCGGCTGGTGTGGCCGGGATCGGCCGAGTGACCTCGATTCGCTCAGACGTGATGACGGAATCGGGCATGTGGGCTCCTTGTGGGTAAGTGGATTCTTGATTCTCCAAGACAATCACATCCAGACCATTGGAGGCCGCCCATATCAACTCTTGCCGCTCCTGGCATTCCGATCCTCTGCATGCGAGCGTCGACGAGCACCGCGCTGCCAGCGTGGGCCTCCGGAGATCGGCAACTCACTTGTCCACTCCAGCTTGGACTCCAACGCAATTGGCTGAGCTCAGGACTTTCCTCATTCGCTATTTCACCCGTTGAAGCTGAGGATGTCGATCGGGTCAACGCGGGTCGGGTGCTCCCGCAAAACGCGAGGGCTCGACGGTGATATAGATGGCCCGGCACGTCGCCACTATCTCGCTACCGCTGTACAGATCTGCACTAATGAAGAGCTTGCGGCGCTCCCGCCCATCTAGTCGGGCGCGAATCTCTAAGGCTTGGTCGACAGGTACGGCCGCGAGATAGCGAACGGTCAACTCGCCGGTGAAAGCAGGCTCCTGCAGTCTGCCGATCACGAACCCCGTGACGTCGTCGAACGCAGCGGCGACAATCCCGCCGTGAGCACGACCGGGTGCTCCTTCGAATGCCCGCCGCAATACGAAGTCGGCGATCACTTCTTCGTCCGTGAACCGTATCTCGAATTCGACGCTTGTCGGATTCGAGATGCCGCCCACGGCTCGGTCTTCGAATCCGCTCCCGCCAAGGACCGATTCGTCGGGAACGGACCGCATCAGGGCTAGACGATCCCGTATCGACGTCTGGCTGACGGCGAGTGTCAGTTCATCTACCGTCTCCGCCAAAGATGCAAGCGAACTGTCCTCAGGATCATGCGCCGCAAACGCGTGGCTGAGGGCTCGCAAGCTTGCGGCTGCCCTTGCCCGTTCCTCTTCGGTCTTCATATGGGCAAGTGTAGGGAGCACCTCTGATCGCGAGGACCTTGTCTCGAATCGGCCCCAGCCTCATAGGCTGAGGGTTGGCTGAATATCGCGGGAGCTCAGCTAACTAGCGGAGCTGAGGTGACACCAACTTCGATGACGTCTGAAGCTCAATGGTGTCCTCTGTCCGGGCGAGCAGTACCGTTCGTCCATGGCGAAGAGCCCCGACGAGGAGTTTTCGACCGGCGACCGGGTCCGCTGCCTGGAATTTCCAGTCAAGGACTTCTCTGGAACCATCATCCGGCGAGGTCGCGTCCTCCATCTGAAGGTCTGGGTTGTTCAGCTCGACCAACAGACCGGCCGAAGCGGAGGACTGGTCAGGATTAGGAAACTCGAGAAGCTGACGCCGGAGGAAGGGCCCTAGCGGTTCCAGTTCTGACCAGCCTGGCCCTCCCGATCATGGATGATGACGACAGCACTCTTGTCGCTGGGTCTGATTCGACCGTCCAACGGGCGAGTCTCAGCTTTGCACGCTGACAAGAGATGCAGCATGCCCGTTTGCCACGCTGAGACTTCAGGGTTCATTGCGGGCCAATGAGCGCGTACCCGGCACTACTAAGGGATGGGTATCTATTTACGCGGATCATGACCCTGTGACGGGCCAGTTCCAACAGTCCATGGGGACGAGAATGACGGTAGCGAATCCTGGACCACCCGCCTCCGAGAATCTCAAGAGCAGGCAACGAAGGGAAGTGACGCGTAGCGCCGAACGTAGTGCCCAGGAGCGAACCGCCCGGCCTCGCTGTCGACTGCGAAACGCGGAAACCGATCGAGGAGGCGTTCTAGGGCGATTCCAGCCTGGAGCCGTGCGACGGCGGCGCCGAGGCAGTGGTGAGGTCCATAGCCGAAACTCAGCATCCGAGACACTTGGCGTTGGACATCGAGGTCACCTGCACTCGGACCAAACTCACGCTCGTCGCGGTTCGCGGCCCCATAGACGAGCAGCACTTTGGCGCCCAAGGGGATCGTGACGCCCCCCACGTCCACCGGGCGTGTCGTGGTGCGAGCCAGATTCTGGACTGGACTAGTGAGGCGGACCAGCTCATCGACTGACGGTCGGATCCGGTTCGGCTCATTTAGGAGCTTGTTCCTCTGAGACGGGTGATTTGTGAGCAGCTCGGCAGCGCCACCCAGCAGCCCGGTAGTCGTGTCGTTCCCCCCGGTGACCATCGTGAATACGAAGCCCACGATCCAATCCTCAGAGACTTCGATGCGGGCGCTGAGCAGTTCCGAGATCAGGTCGTCCGACGGCTCGTGACGGCGTCGTTCGATCAACTCAGTGGCGTAGGTGAACAGGTCAAGAGCTGCGTCAGGGGCACTGGACAGGTCTCCAGAAGCTGCGGCGGCAACGATGGAGCTCGTCCAACTGTCAAAGCGATTTCGATCTTGATGCGGCACGCCGAGGAAATGTGCCACAACGAAGCTGGGGAGAGGCTTGAAGAAGAGCTCCACTATGTCACCGCCCCCATCCCCCTCGAGTACATCAAGGCGCTCATCAACGAATGCACAGATCGCGGGCTCGAGCGCGGCCACCGCACGCGGGGTCATGGGACGGCTTACGAGGCGCCGCATGGTCGTGTGTTCCGGAGGGTCCATCATCACGATTGGAGCGGCCCGACCTTCGAACATCGCCATGCTGTCAGGATCAGGCGTCAGCCCCTGTGCCGAGGAGAAGGTCGTGGTGTCGCGAACTGCGTCGAAGACGTCGGCGAAGCGCGACAGCACCCAGAAGGGTTCGGCCCCGGGATGTTCGAAGGTCTGGATCGGGGCTTCTTGAAGTCTGCGATAGGAAGACCACGGGTCGCGCCAACTCTCACCCCCTCTAAGCTCGAACAACGGCTCGCTCTCAGTGACCGACACTGACCCTCCCAAGGGCTTTTACACGTCGCGAGACTAGATCACCGCACTGGGTTCTGACGCCCTGAGTTCCCTAGGAAGTCATTCACGAAAGTGACTCCCAGGTACCCACCCACCTGGCGATCTGGGGCACCCCCGGAAGCAGCCGCTATGTCAACGAGGTGTAATCGATCGTTTCGGAGTGCAAGGAAAATGCTCCGGCGTACCCCTAACCAGCCAGTCCTCATTATTTCCGAGATATCAGGTCTGAATCGCCCCGGGATTGATGACTGCGCCACCGTGGGGTGAGTGACCTCAGCTTCACACGGTGGGTCTGGGGCCAGCGGAGCTGAGGTTCATTCATTCCTCCTGACCCTGAGAAGTTGAGGCCGGTGGATCCCCTCAGCCATGCCAGCTGAGGACATGCCCAGGCGTAGAGCATCCAGCCTCATCGGTTGAAGTGCTCGACATCACGGAGCTCAACCAGCCGAGCTGAGGTTCCGGCAGCGTCAGCAGCTGAGAGAAATCGTTTGCGTAAACCTTGCTTACTAGCGCCGGAACAGCTCGGTCGGGCATATCCTGGTCAGGTGCCCTCGACAGGATGGAGTCGGCGGTCGGATGTCAAGAACCGGTCCGTTCTGAGTTGATGTACCCGTGCTCTACACGGAGTATTGGTCAGCGGCGGGGCGCCGGGGCATCAGCCGGCCGACAAACGAACAAACCGAACGATCCTCCACCCGGTCCGAGATGCTGACAGTGATGGGAAATCCACGTCAGACGGGGATCGTTTCCTCCAGTAAGAAGTGCAAGGTGGAATTTTTCCGCTCGAATCATGCCCTCGAGTTGATTGATGGTTGGTTCAGGGATCGACCCGGTGAAGCCGCCGATGGGAAAGAACTCCTTCCCGCTAGCCGAGATGAACTCTGATGCAACTGCCGATGTGTAGACAGCCATGACGTAAGGAGACCCCATCTGGAGCTTCTCGAAGATCGGGAGGATCGATGCGGACTCCTTCGCCGACGACAGTCCGAGTAACGCTTCGTAGAGTGCTGTGGTCTTCTCCGACTCGAACGGGGTATTCGTGAACCCTTGATGATCGCTTGCCAGGAGGACAGCGCCAGAAGCCGGAATCACCAGGATGGCAACAGTGCCCATGGTGAGTGCTGTGGCCAGAAGCCATCGTCGGGACCAGGCGGCGGCCGAGAGCACCAGGGCTAAAATCGCCGCCACACCCAGCGATGCCGCCAGAGGCACCAGCCAGCTCGGCGCGACCGCCCCCGACGATCGGGTCAACCAGATCCCGTAGCCGACCGTTCCCGCCCCGATCAGGCCGGCTGCTCCACAGCGGCGCATGGCCACCGATCGCGACTGGGTCCGGGATTCCCAAAGGCTCGCGATCCCGGCACCCAGGATCGCGGCGATCGGTGGTGCGAGTGCCGCGGTGTAATAGGCGTGCATGATGAACACGTCCGAAAAGACCAGCGCCATTGGGACGAGCCATCCGATCCAAAGGATGAAGTAACTACGTCGACGGGTAAAGAGCCCTCCCACACCGACTGCCAGTGCTGCAGGCAGGAGCCAGCCGGTGTCGCGTCCAAGGTCTCCTTGCACAAGCCGATTCCACGCGGGCGATGGTCCGTTGAGTATCTCCGGACTCAAGTGGATCCCGCCGAGAAACTGCTGGAACGCCGGCTGTTGGTTGGTGCGGCCGAAGCCGTCATAGACGAACACCTGCTCATAGATCGAATTGTTCTGGCTGCCGTCCACGTAGGGACGGTCGTGAGCTGGGGTAAGGGTGACCACGGTCATCCAGGACAGAGATACGACTGTGGCGACCAGGCCGGCGACTGCGACCTGTCGAAGCTTGCGTGCCCACCGGTCATTCCGTCCGAACAGGTAGGCGAGCCCAAATGCCGGCAATACCAACCACGCCTCGAGCATCTTGGCCTGGAAAGCGATCCCCACCCAGATCCCGGCGTACACGAGGTGACGCTGTCGCCCCGACACGATTGCGGCCGAGATGGCGTCGGCCGCCAGGACGAGGAAGAGCGTCATGGCGGTGTCGGCGATGTTGCCCCGATTGAGAGCAACGGCGGCGGGACTCACCGCCAGGATCAAGGCGGCGATGAGGGCCGCCGTGGTTCCCCTCAGCCGGTTCACGGCCCGATACAGGACAAGGACGCTCAGAACACCTTCGATCACCTGGGGCAGGACAATCGCCCATGTGTGGTACCCGAAGATCCGAACCGACAGCGCCTGAAGCCAGAACGCACCGGGGAGCTTGTCCAGGGTGACTGTCCCCGCGGGATCGAAGGAACCAAAGAAGAAGTTGTGCCAGTTTACGGCCATGCTGCGCACGGCTGCCCCATAGAAGGGCTCGAGAGCATCCTGGCTGATACCCCAGGCGTAGGAGAGGCCAGCCAGACCCGCAATAGTCAGGAGTAGCGACCTCGGGGTGGTGAGCCGCCACCGCCCGGGCGGCTGATACCCCGTTGGCCTTGACTCAGTCCGATCCTCGTGCAGCGGCTCTAGTTGTCCGACTACCCCGGTGGAACCCAATGCCTTCACCCGCCTCGTTCGTTGGACGCAGAGGGTAGTGGCTGCCTTCGAACGCTGTCGCTTTCCTCCCGACCTCCTACAAGGTGATGCCAAAGGGGTCACCGTGTCCTTGGCCGTCCGCGATGATTGTCGAACGTCCCCACCGGAGCCGGTGGCTGACGCTCATTGACGAGCCACCCAATTCCCCCTCCGTCGCGCCCTGCCCCCCTCTTCCGGTAGACCCCGCCGGCTGATTCGCCCGGTGGTGGCCGCCGGCCCGGGGCCTTTCCCTCTCCGTCGGTGCCGGGAATTGCCGCCGAGGCCCCTGTCTCCCAAAAGGTTCTCGGACCGTGGTCCCTGCAGGATTTGAATCTCGTTGTGGTACGGGCGGCTGGTTTGCCTCAGCTTCGCACACTGAGGATTGGGCCGTCCTCAGCTCAGTGGGCTGAGGACAGCCTTTGCAAAGTGAGGCAACATGTCCGCCGAATTCAAAGCAACGAACAATCAGCGGCTTCCATGACAGCGCTTGAACTTCTGTCCGCTACCGCACCAGCAGGGATCGTTCCGACTAGGCCTCACTGCAGGTCTCGTGCGGGAATCGTCCGATCCAGCGACTCTCTGTCGAGCTTTTATAAGGAGCGCCTCGACCCTCGCCGTATTGGGGTTGGAGGAGCCAAAGACCCTGCGGTAATCCTGCAGCACCTCTTCCAACTCCTGAATTGCCTGCTGGCGATCCGCCTCTGTTGCCCCCGCCATCGCGACTAGCCAGCTGGCGCGCATCTCGCGAGCAGCGAGCGTATGAAGATGGTCGGCCCCGAGGTATAGTTGGCTGTCCTCGATGATCTTGGCGTACAAGTCGATCGCGTCGCTTACGGCTCCGCTTTGTGCGACCCACTGGGCTTCCTGACCTCTGGCATTGATCGTATCTGCACAATCCGAACCAAGAACACGCTCGTAATCCTCGATGAGAGTTGTCGATGCGCCAAGGGCTGCCAGCGGACCAATAGCTTCTCCTCGACAGATTGCCGCTCGCTGCCGGAACATGAGTGTGAATGGGTGATCTATTCCGTAATCTCGGCGAACATCTTCTACAAGTGCGTCAAAGCGTTGCAATCCTTCGACTCCGCTGCCCGACACGACCGTCAATTTCAGCAAGTCGTGCTCGGGCGATGAGCGTGTCAATGTGGTCGGATCCTTGAACTCGGTCGAAGTCATCGACCAACCCCGCTAGAAGCACAAGGGCATCACCTGGGGGCAGCAAAAGCTCCTTGGCTCTTATCAGATTGAATCGAGTGCGCAGAGTATTCGGATGATCGGCTCCTTGAGTAAGGGCGAAGTCCTTAACAAGCGATTCGAACTCAGAGATCGCGAGACGTAGATCGCTGGCCACGGTTGTTTTCGCTCTTGCTGCTGCCAGATGTCCGCGAACTGCCAGAAATTCTGGGCTTTCGGACCCATAAACTCTGCGAAAGTCATCAGCAAGCTTTTTGTACCGTCGAATCGCCTCGTCCAGCTGCTCGAACTGGACAAGTCGAAATGCCAGATTGCTTCTAACGTGCAGGGTCAACCCATCATCGCGACCCAACCATCCCCCACAGTCACGGGCGAGTCGTTCGTACTCAGCAATTGCCTCGACCCTTCCGCGCCTCGCGCTCAGGTCGTAGCGATTGTCACGAGCTGCCAATGCCTCATAATGAGATGGCTCTAGATACTTGAGGGAGAGCTCGTAGCTTCGATCGACAAGTTGGGCGGCGCCAGGATCAACTCGCCAAATCATCAGGCCGGCCGTCGAGTTCATGATCCGCAAGAGGCTTTCGATCTCGTTCCCTGAATTTCAGGGATCTGGCGACCTCCAACACATGCGGCAGCAACTGCTCAGTCGTTGCCGCACCAGCCGACGCGTCCCAATTCTGTGGATGCCTGCGGATCACCCTGGAGAGAAGACGGACGGCGGTTGCTTCGTGCTCATCCCCAACGTCCGGCAGTGTTCGGAGAACTTGTCGCACAACAGAATGAAGGGAGTAGCTCGCATCCCTCCGTTCACCGCTGACCTCAATAAGGCAGTAGTTGTGTAGCTCCGCGATTGCCACATGGAGAGCAAGAGAGTTCTCGCAATGCAGGAGTGGCTCCTGATAGGCAGTTTCCGATGAGAGCACGACCGAAGGAATCGACCCCGAGCCCAGAAATGACAGCACACGCAGCACACCGGCAGCTGCCTCGCCTATCGCATCAAGTGATGTCGATACGACCTGAGCTGCCGTGGCTTCGATCCCCGCAAAATCCCACCTGTGCAAGAAGTTGGTCTGTTGGCCTAGGAGCGTGGCGTAGGAGTCGTAGTCAATGGTTTGTCCGATCTCCCGTTTCTGCGCGAGAAATGCGCCCGCTTGCTCAAGACTGAGGGCGAGGCACCCCAGAGCGCTAGCAAGTGAGGCTGCTCCTTCGGGGTCTCCTAGGCCACTTTGCCGCTCCAATAGATCGACTGCGTCTGTACGACTCAGATCTGAAAGCGATAGCTCTCGAAAGTCTGTGGACCACTTCCGAGATCGAGAGCTGATGAGCACCTCGCCATTTCCCTTCCGCGGAACAAGTCGATCAATCACACTTGGATTGTCAGCCCCATCAAACACCAGCAACCATGATTCGCCGAGATTTTCGAGCCAATAGCGGAAACCTTGCGCATCCTGCTCAGCATCAAGACTTTCAGACCGCCGCGTGGTTGCGCCTTCGGTGTCCCCCGCCAGATAGCGCGCTAGCGCTCCAACTTGGTCAACCAGGTGCTGTCGCGAACTCGCATCAAACCACCAGATGAACGCGGGCCGCTTCCGTTCCTCATCTCGACGTTGCAAGTACTCAAGAATCAACGCTGATTTTCCTGAGCCTCCCCTGCCAGTAACGACTGTCACTCGAGTCTCCGGCGATGGATCGAGCGACTTCAATTCACCCGAGCGACCGACGAACCACCGACGATCTGGAAGGCCAACTCTGGCTCGCAATTGGGCTCTGGAGCCAATTGTTCGGGTCGTTATGGGTTCGGAATACTCAGGTAGGTACTGCCACTCGTCTAAGACGGCCGAGACCGGGACTGCATACAACAAAGCCCCCACCGAAGCAGCGACTCCATCGGTATCCAAAGATGCCCAGCTGACGATTCCGATAGCGATATCGGAGTCAATTCCTGAAGGTGACGTGCAGCGAATTACGACAGGCCCTCCACTAAATCCCTCAAGCCCCTGTCCCGCAGCTACCTCATCGGAATGCAGCAATACCCGGGAATACCCATGCAACAAGATCTCCGCGTCAACGATTTCGCCGTGGATCGCTGAATAGTTCGGCGATGGTCGTTGTTTGGGATAGCCGAAGGCCTTGAACGAGGCGCCATCGTGGCTCGAAGTCGGTGGTAACAACGGCAATGGTTTCAAATTGACAGGAAGCGAGTTTCGAAAACGAAGGATTGCGATATCCGCTGACTGCGACTCTCCGCACAAGTCGGCAACTATCTCGGTGCCCTGCTCGAACCGCAATAGAACTTTGGGTTCCGTGATCCGCTGGCGGGTTGCCGAGTCTGTCAGGCAGTGTCGGGCTGTCAGCGCGTATTCGTCCGTGACGGCGAATGCGCTCCCAAGTTCGGCACCTTGACTCCCGAGCACGAGGGCAATGGCCTTTGCCAACCTAGACTCCTGCTTTTCTGCTCCAGGTGAGGGTTATCTGAAAACCCGCCGATGCTTGCGCTTTTGCCACAACCACTCCTGCGCCAGCTTGAAGGTTCGCCGAGAACTGAAACGTGGCGTCGGTGAGTCGCCAAGGATCGTCGGCGTCGAATCCATCGTCGAGATTTGGCTTCAGCTGATTGGCGACCTCTGTGACACAGGCTGCCAACTCTTTGACACGATCAGCCAGCTTCTCCGTTGGAGTCTGACCGCTCAGAAAGCCGCCGGCGCCGGGCGCCGGAATGACCTCAACGAGGAGTTCCGTTGTGCCAGTCATTACCGCCTCTATCTTTTGGGAATCGTCCTAGCTTTCCATCTGGCTTGGGCCTTCGCCACCTCTGCTGAATCTGCGATCTCAATCAAATGGGAGCAAGACCACCAGGCGGGGTAGGAAGTCTATGGATGAATCGGCCCGGGTTTCATAGAGACTCGGTTGTCTGTGAAACCAGTGGTTGGGTTGTGTCGATCTGACGGTAGTAGTTCGCTTCCAGCTCTGCCGGAGGGATCTTGCCGATCTCGTTGTGGATGCGGCGGTTGTTGAACCAGTCGACGTAGGTGAGGGTGGCCCATTCAACGTGCTCGACACTGCGCCACGGGCCCTGGCGGTGGATCAACTCGGTCTTGTAGAGCCCGTTGAAGCTCTCGGCCAGGGCATTGTCGTAGGAGTCCCCCTTGGACCCGACCGAGTTCACGACGCCGGCTTCGGCCAGGCGCTCGGTGTATCGAATTGATAGATATTGAACTCCGCGGTCGCTGTGATGGATGAGGCCGCCGAGGCCGGAGTCCTTTCGTCCGTGGATGGCCATCTCCAGGGCGTCGATGGCTAGATCGCTGCGCAGTGAGGTCGAGGTCTGCCATCCGACGACGTAGCGGCTGAACACGTCGACCACGAAGGCCACGTAGACCCAACCGGTGTGGGTCTTCACGTAGGTGAGGTCGGCCACCCACAGTCTGTTGGGCCCAACGGCGGTGAACTGGCAGTCGACCAGGTCGGCGGGTCGCTCCAAGGTGTCGTCCCCGATGGTGGTCCGCTTCCACTGTCGTCCCCTCCGTGCGCCCTGGAGTCCCAGGTCCCGCATGAGGCGTTCGACGGTGCAGCGGGCCACCCGATGGCCCTCCCGGTTCAACTGGGTCCAGACCTTGTCGGCCCCGTAGACGTCAAAGTTCTCCGACCGGACCCGCCTGATCTCGACCTTCAGCTGCTCGTCCCGGACCCGCCGGGCACAGACCGGGCGCTTCTTGGCGGCGTAGTAGGTGGCGGGAGCGAACTGCAGCGTGGCGCAGATCGGCTCGACTCCCCATCGACCCTTTCGGGCATCGATGTAGCGGACTACTTCTTCGTTCGACCGTCGAGCTCGGTCGCGAAGAAAATCGAGGCGTCCTTCAATATTTCGTTGGCTCGTTTGAGCTCTTTGACCTCCCGCTCGAGTTCCTTGATCTTCTTCTGATCCTCGGTGGTGGTTCCCGGTCGCTTGCCGTCGTCGATCTCGGTCCGACGGACCCAGATCCGCAACGTCTCGGGCGTCATACCCAGCTTGGCCGAAATGGCGGTCATGGCCGCCCATTCCGAGGGGTACTCACCTCGGTGCTCGACGAGCATCCGGACGGCCCGCTCACGGACCTCCGGGGAGTATCGGGTGTTCCTTGGCATTACTCCATCCTCTCAAGGGAAGGAGCCTCCAGGATTCCCGGGCCGATTCAGTTGCCCCTCCGGCAGATGCCCTTTGGTGTCGCATGAAAATTCTACCCTCGTTCGATCCGGATCAGCACTGAGCGACCGAGCGACTCGACATCCTCGGGAGTCGGAGGTTCGGCGAGCATGGTGTGTCGGAGGGCCCTGGCAGTCCGGGCGGCGCCCGTCACGAATTCGAGTTCGATGCGTTGCGCGCACCACCGCCCGAGTCCATGGGGAGCACCCGGCAGGTCAGTGGCGATCCCGGCCATCGACTCCGGCTGGGCGAACAGTGCGTACAGGTCCCCATAGTCGTTGGGCCCCTTGTGCGCCCGCTCGGCCCGCCGACGGGGTGCCGACGGAGCTTCATGCCCACAAGGGCCGCGGGCGTAGCCACACGGCAGGTCACCGTGGCAAGCGGGACCCGTTCCCCCGAGACCACGGTCAGCGAGGCCGGCGTGGCTGAGTCGAGCGCCCAGCGGTGAGCCAGGATGAAGGCCCGATCGAACTGATCTTCCGGAAGCTCACCAGGGTCGAGGTCGGCAGCCGGAATGGACCCGACGTCGATGCAGTCAACCTTGACTCCTCCAATCGGATGTCGCGCCCGTCCGCTCTCGCCACCCACCAGGATCGAGAGGCGGGAGGGGCCGCCGTCAACGCTCTGTGCGGCCGCGTCGAGGTCGTCGGTGACATGGTGTACCCGACCGAGTCTGGTCATGACGGCCAGGCCACCGATGAGCGCGAACTCGGACAGTGACACCTCCTGGGTGAGGGTGTACAAGGCGCCGACCAGACGCGACGCCGACCCGCCCGGTCCATCGAGAAGGAGGATCTCACCAGACACGGACGTGGCCTTCCGGATTCCATCCCTCGAGGATCTCTCGGCCCCGACCGCGATCCTGGGCCAGGTCTAGTGCGACCACGACATGATTGGCCACCGGGAAGTCGTGGTCCGAGAGCTGTGCCGGTACCGACCACCCGTACCGGGACGGACACACCGCCACCCGTCCAGCCGATGGTGTGCCCGGGGAAACTCCGTGGGAGCGGAGCACGCTTCGTAGCTCACCTTGACTCTCCACGTAGAGCTCGGCTGGCCAGTCGGCGGTGGCCACCAGCGGGGCCTGATGCCACACGGCCCCCAGGGTTCCCGAGAGCCGATAGAGGTCGGGGTAGGACCCAGGAAGGCTGCCCAGTGGTCGCCATGCCGGGGCCCATGCATCGGCCATATCGTTGAACAAATCGGGGATCGACGGCCGACCGGTTCGATCGACGAGTCCCCGGTCCCGCAAGGCAGCCATTATCTCGGACACCCGTCCCGGTGAGCGTCCGATCAGTGTTGCCACTTCCGTGGTGCGGTGGTCCTGCTCCGGTTCGAGGAGCAGGGCCATCCCGATATCCAGGCCCGTCGGGACGAAGGGGTCGGTAACCCGGGTCGGCTCGGGTCCGATCAACGGGGGCACGTCAGCGTCGATGTGCAGGGCCGTACCGCGCAACTGCAGGTGGCCTCGGCGGTCGAGCCAGGCCACCCGACCCTCAGCCAACACCCGCCGGGCCTCTGTAGAGATCCGGTCCGCCACAATGAAGCCGCCAGCAAGCTGGCGGGACAAACCCTCGGCTTCAGTGCGACTGATGCTTCGCCGCGTCTCGATGGGGATCTGACGTCCACCGACCTCGAGGACGTTCGGGGCCAGTGCCTTGGCCGGCACGGCGAGAGAATCCAGCGCACGGACCACCTCTTGAGCAGGATTGTTCGTTGTTCGTGCGGGCACGAAGGAAGAATACCATGGAGCCCACCCGGGGCTGCTGTCTTCCCGACCCCCACCGCCAATGGCGCTGAGAACCAGGCTGTCGGCCGTGGTCACATTGAGGCACATTGCCACTCAGCTCAGTCAGACCACTCGATTCGTGGAAGGTCCCTCGGTCCGATCTCAATCAACGCCACGACTTCGTCGGCGTTGGCAATGCGTCCGCCCCAGGCATCAATACCGACGTTGATCTGCCTGCCGGACTGGAGCCAACTCTCGTGGACGTGCCCGTGGACCAACCATTCACCTGTGTCTACTGGTCGCTCCGAGGCATATCGCAGGGCGTCGGTTGAGTCTCCCTTGTAGGGGAAGTGGTTTTTCGGTGATCGGCATCAAGGTCGATGCGTATCGCTCCCTGGTGGATCTCGGCGAAGCCACCCTCTCGGCGGTAGCGCTCGTCCCATCCGACGGCCTTGCGACCGTGGAGCGCTGCGCACCGGTCGTGGTTCCCGGCGAGCAGCACCTTGTAGCCATGTAGCCGCGCCGCGGCGCCCAATGTACGGTCGATCTTTCCCATGGCGACGTCACCGAGCACGAGCACACGGTCGGTAGGTGCAATGATCTCGTTCCAACGCTCCACGATGGAATCGTCCATCTCGTCGGCGTCGCGGAAGGGTCGCCCAGAATAAGTGATGATGTTTGCATGGCCGAGGTGGAGATCGGCGGTGATCCAGCGTTCCATTGGGATCTATCTCCTTTCATGTGATCCGGCGATGTCACCTATCGGTCGTGGACAATCGAACGGCCACTCTTACGTTTGGCGGCCCCCACGGCTAATGAAAGTTTCCGCCCAAAACTTTAGTTAGCTGGCAGGGAAGACAAGCTGGCCTTTCTAACCAACGAATTGCGGTCAATTCCCGGGTGTTCTCTGTTCGTGGCACCAAGAACGGTGAACACCAGTCTTCACCGATGACGTACACCGGATAGACGGGCCGATAGACGGCTTTGCGAACTCCCAGGAAGTAGGCCAAAGGTAGCCGGGCATGCATTGCCGCTCTCATAGCCCGGTTGGTGGAGAGGTTGGGGTCGGTGCTCTCGTACTTGTAGCGGGGGTAGCCGTCCTCACCGATCGAGTCCTCGTAGGGACGTTGGCTGTTCGGGCCCCGGTAGGCGGTCGTGATGGAGAGTGCTGCGTCGAGCTGTCTCGGCTTGTTGATTCCCTTACCCCTGGCTTGACGCATGGCAATGGCCTCACCGAAGAAAGAGAAGCGCTCGGTAAGCTCCCACGACAGGTTGCCGTCGCCGGAAGCAGCGACCCGCCGGTCGAGCTCGTCGAACATGGCCTCCCGGATCACCAACTCGCTTGTGATGTCCACGTGCTCAGCCTGCCACTTAGGACGAGCCGACGCGAGGAACACATTGGCGTTTTGGCCGTCAACGACGAGATCCAACACCTATGGCTACGGCTGAACCGATAGCGACATCACATCTGTGGCCAGAACGTCATCCGGTCCGGCCTGTTGGAAGCCCTTACATCGACCAGCTCCTCTCCCCACCGAGCATGCCGAGGTGGGTGTGCTGAAAGTGATCGTCATACTTGAGTCCGTAGCCCATCAGGCGGTCGAGCCCGATGTGAGCAAGCCAGACGAGTCCCAACCCGAGTACGAGTGGTCGGTGCTGCCACCAGCCCAGACCAATCACCAGAGCCGGCACGGGAGTGGCGTGGGCCAGGTTGTAGAGGAAGGCCCCGATTCGAGTTCCGGCGACGTAGCCCGTCATCGCCAGATCGGGAAGCAGGACAACGACCGGCACCAGCCACCAGTGCTGCCCCGTGGTCGAGTAGGCGATCAGCGCCCCCGTCAAGAGGGCTGCCGCCTCGATCCGCAGCCACAGCCGTGGCGTTCCCGAAACGGTCCCGTCCGAGATGGACTCGGTGGCTCTGGTTGATGGCCCGGGTGGTCAACGGACCCTCTCCTGCTTGTCAGCGCCCAGCGTCAATGTCGCAAGGAAGTCCAAGACGGCCTCTGTGGTGAGCCCAGGCTGTTGGGACTGGGGATAGTGCCCGGCTTCGGGGACCATGACCACCGATGCATTCAACGTCTCAGCGATCCAGGTCGCCTCCTCCGAGGGATCGGGGAAGTCCGGGTCCCGCTCCCCCATGATGACCAAGGTCGGGACCGACACATCCATCAGCCGGGCTTCCGCCGGCATCATGATCGGTTCGGGTGGTCAACGAGAACGCCTTGGCGTACCCGGGACGACGGAGACTCGCAACAACCGTGTCCCGGTACTCATCGAAGTCATCGGGCCGATGGCCGGCATAGAGCTTCGGCATGTAGGACTTCCAGGATGCGGCGGCCCAGGGCCGAGCCATCGCCACCCGCAGAAGGATTCGCTGGATGGCGCTCATCTTGCCGTTGCGAACGAAGGGGCCGACGAGCACGAGGCCGTCGACCAGGTCGGGGCGATCCGCGCTCACGAGTGCTGCAGCTCCGGCGGCCATGGAGTTGCCAACGATGACCGCCGGACCGCCGAGCTCGTCGATCAGCGCCATGATGTCGCCCGCCGTGTCGACATCTCCGTAGGAAGAGAACGTCGCATCGCTGTCGCCATGCCCCCGGAGGTCCGTGCAGGCCACCCGGTAGCCGTTCGACCGAAGGCTCGGAGCCAGGAACCGATAGGTGCTCCGGAGATCGCCCATGCCGGGGACGAGGACGACCAGCGGCCCGGTGCCGGCTATGTCATAGCCGACCTTCCCTTCCGGCCGGGTGAGGAACCGGGTTCCCTGGGCGGGGATCGTAGTGATCGGATTCATGATTGCTGTTCCTTTCGTACTGTCTCGGGAGATCCGGACAGCGCAGGTGAGATGGAGGTGGGTCGATCGCTCCGGGGACGGACTGACTGATCCCGGTACCAGGCGACGGTGGCGGCGATGGCCTGGCGGAGAGGAGTGCCGCTCTGCCCAAAGGTGGTTTCGTACCTGGAGGTATCGAGCACGAAGGGCTGGTCGAATTGGTAGGTCATCTCGACCATCGACCGCAGCACCGGGTTGAACAGGCCGAGGCCTCGCAGGACCAGCTTCGACACCGATCGGCTCTCGACGGGATGGCCGACCTCGTCAGCGATGAGATCGAGGATCTGCCGGGTGTTGACGGTCTCGGGTCCCGGCAGGTGCCAGACCTGGTCCACCGCCCGCTGGTCGGTGCCGAGGGTGGCCAGGCCCCGGGCGATGTCGGGCACGTAGCTGTAGGTGTGGGGAAGCTCAGGATTGCCAATGAAGTCGGCTCGCCGGCCGACCAGAGCGTTGCCGAAGATCCGCTCCCCCAGCGTCGAGCCGTCGGTGACGCCGGCCCCGAAAAAGTCCGAAGCCCTTGCCAATGGCGATGTGGACCCGACCGACGTCACGGGCATCAAGCAGCTCCCGGGTCATCGCCGCCCGAGTCCGTCCTTTGACGGTCGTCGCCACAAGAGGCAGGTCCTCGGTCATGGGTGTCCCGGCGGTCGGACCGTAGCCGTAGAGGTTCTCCAGGCTGACCAGTAGTGCTCCGTTCCCCTCGGCTGCAGCCAGGACGCCTCGTTGCAGCGGCGGGAACCGCGTCGTCCACTTGGCGTAGGGGGCGTTCAGGCACTGGTAGATGACTGCAGCGCCACGGGCCGCCTCGGTCGCAGCCGTTGCGTCGGCTGCGTCCGCCCCTCGCCACTGCACTCCCTTGGGCAGTCCTGACGGTTGGGTTCGGGTCACTACCCGGACGGTGAGACCGAGCTCCGACAATTGGACCACAAGGGCCCGGCCGACATTGCCGGCGCCGAACACGACGTGCAGCGGACGATCAGCCATGATCGGTTCCCTTGCCGGAGAGCGACGTGGCCGGGTCCGGAAGTGACGAGTCAGCGGGAGTTCCAGAATCAGTGCTGCTGTCCCACCGCTGATGGTAGGGACGAAGCCCGAACACCTTGGCCGCTGCCCACAGCGGCGGGAAGACCAGGTTCTGGACCCAGATCGGAGGGGAGGTCACCCGGCTCTCATGGCGGAAGTGCCAGAAGGTGGCGCCGAGCTGCAGCGGGTTCTTGGGCGCCCCGCGGGCGCTCGTTCTCCCGTCGGCCACCAGTCCGGCCAACGCCTCATGGAACTCCTTGGTGTGCAGGGCCGGACGGAGTTCGACCACGCCGGTGATCTCGACCGTGCCGAGATTCCCCTCGGAGTGCGGAACGCCGGGAGGTACGACGATGGTGTCCCCCGCCGTGGCGGTGATCGGTTCGCCGTCGAGGGTGAAGGAGGCCTCACCCGAGACGATGGTGAACCGCTCCTCCTGGTGAGGGTGGACATGCTCGGAGATCACCCCGCCGGGCATACTGCGCCAGGTGAAGCGGACCAGCTCACCATGGCTGTCCTCGGCCACGGTGGTGTACTCGATCCACTCACCGGTGGCCGGGTTGAAGAAGGGCTGGAAGGTGGTCATCACCGCACCTCCTCGAGATCCGCACTGCGGACCGTCACCGGCACGGACGGCCAGGAAGGTGCGAGCGGAGAGAGCGGCGTCAGTACTGGGCGTCTGGAGAACGGGTTCCACCAGGCCGCCGCTCCGAGCAGCTTCATCACGACGGGGACCAGTACCGCCCGGACCAGCGTGGCATCGAGAAGGACGGCGAACGCCACGCCCAGCCCGATCTCCTTCACGAACACCAGCCGGGACAACACGAGAGCTCCCATGGCCACCGCCAGGCAGCAGGCCGCTGCGGTCACGATGCCTCCGGTGTGGGCCATGCCCAGGGCCACGGCCTCGTCCGGTGATGCCCCAGCGTCGTGCTCCTCTTTGATCCTCCCGAGGAGGAACACGCCGTAATCAGTGGACAGACCGAACACCACAGCCAGGATGATGATCAGCGAGGTCGACTGGAGTGCTCCCGGAGCATGGAACCCCAGCAGGCGACTCAGGTGGCCCCGCTGGAAGCCCCACACCAGCACCCCGTAGGTGGCCAGGATGGTGAGGAAGTTCATCACTACGGCCATGAGCGGCAGCGTGACCGAACGGGTCATGGCGAACAGCATCACCAGTGCGATCAGGACGATCAGTCCGAGGACCAGCGGCAGATGGGACCTGAGGCTGTGCTGGAGACTGACGAAGGAGGCGGTCTGCCCGATGACCGTCACGTGGCCCGGGCCGGGAAGGGCCTGGATCGACTCGACAGCCCGCTGGGCGGTCGGCGACAGTGGTGCGTCGGTCAGCACCACGCTCGACTCCCACAGCGACCCTCCCAGGTGCTCGAAGGTAGGCACTGCCTTGACGCCGGGAACATGGGCCACGGCGGCCGAGTAGGTGGCCAGCGCCGTCGAAGTCACGTGACTCGAGTCGACGAGGACGCCGGCGGGCGCTTCGGAGAAGGACGGAAACTGGCTCTGCACCAGGTCGTAGGCCGCTCCGGCTGAGCTGCTGGCGGGCAGGGCGCTGGCATCGCCACCGGTGAAGGCCACGTGGAGGAACGGCGAGGCCAGGACCACCAGCACGACGACGGCCGCCGCTCCCCAGATGACCGGCCGGTTCATGACCCGCCTGGCCGTTGCATACCAGCGTCGCCCGGTGGCCGCCTGAGCTGCGGGACCGCCTTTGGAATCAGCAGTCTGAGCGATCCGGCCGCCGAATACGGTGAGGATCGCCGGCAGGACGAGGAGAGCGAAGGCGCCGGAGGCCAGGACGACGATGGCACCCGCCACCCCCATCGAGTAGACGAACCGCTCGGGGAAGACGGCCAGGGTGGCCAGCGCTGCAGCAATGGTCAACGAGCTGAAGAGGACGGTGTGACCGGCGGTCCGACGGACCGTGGCCAGGGCGGTGCCGATCGAAGCACCTTGGCCGACTTCCTCACGGAAGCGGGAGATGATCAGCAGGCTGAAGTCGACCGACAGCCCGATCCCGAGGGCGATGACCAGGTTGAGGGCAAAGATAGACAGCGGGACCACTACCAGGGCAAGACCCATGACACCGAGGGTCACGGCGATGGCGAACACCGCTCCGACCAGCGGCACCGCCGCGGCCCGGAGGCCCCGGAAAACGAAGAACAGAAGCAACAACAAGAAGGGCAGGGCGAAGAGCTCAGCCCGCCCAAGGTCCTGAGAGGAGACCGATGCGATCTGGACGCCGGCCACGGTGGGCCCACCCAGCCAGGTGTTGGTCCTGAGCGACGGTTGGGCGGCAATGGCGTTCTGTAGTGCGGTGACGGCCTTCTGCTCGTTGATGGCCCCGACGGTGGCTACCACCGTGGTGAGCTTCCCGCTGCTCGAGATCATGCTCGGGTCGCCGGTGGTGGCGTAGTCGAGGACGCGCTTCACCTCGGGACGGGCCCGCAGGATCGACACCACCGCGCCAACCCGGGACGGGACGGCCGAGGACGTGGTGATCGGCGTGGCCGTGCGGACGACGACGAGGTACCCCTCCTCGGGGTTTGCTCCGGTCACCCGCTGTATCTGGTGCTGGGCCGCGACCACAGCCGCACTGGGAGCGTCGTAATCGCTGAGCGATGACGTGAGGTGGGCTGAGGCGATACCACCACCCACCAGGCCGACCAGAGCGATGATGCCGGCCACCCACAGGACGAGACGGGCATGTCGCCGCTTGTCGTCTGGCTGTGCGGACGGTGCTGAGAGGCGGTGACTCATGACGAGGTTCCTTTCCGAGGTGACAACGGCATCAGGCAAGGTCTTCGAGCGCTTTGAGGAGCTCGAGCACGCCGGAAAAGGCCGTCCAGTCGTCAACCCGTTCGGCACCATCGGGGCCGATACGACCCTCAATCCGGTTGTCGGGGGCTCGGTTGACGTCAAGAAGCAGGCGTACAGTCCGACTCGGTGTTGATGAGGCGTCCATGGGTACCAGTCAACGGGAATCGCACGGCGATATCCCCAGGGAAGGACCCTAGGTTTGACCCTGGTTTTCACTCTGGTGTCTGCGTATCCCCAGGTGGATGAGCCCGGGCACCGTAAATCAGGGGCGCAGGCCTCGGGTCACTGACACGCCGTTGGTCAGCTCACTGGAGCAAGGAGGCCAACTGGCGCCGAGAGGTGATATCCAGCTTGATGAAGCTGTTGCGGAGGTGGTATTCGACGGTCTTGACCGAGACATACAGCTCAGCCGCCACCTCACGGTTGGTCAGCCCGGTGGCGACCAGTCGGGCCACCGCCATCTCCGCTCGACTGAGCCCGAGCGTGACCTCGGGGCTCTCGGGCGTGGCCGACACTTGCAAGAGCTCGAGCTCGTCGGCACACTGCCGCACGTAGGGGTCGGCACCCAGGTCAGAGAAGAGGCGGTGGGCCTTCTCCAGTTGGCCGACGGCCTCTGATCGTCGGCCCACCTGGCGCAGACGGCGCCCGTCATCGAGGTGAAGCAGGCCCAGCTCCAACGGCATGGCCACTCTGGGGGCGAGCACATGTCCTCGCCGGAACGACGCCTCCGCACCGGAGCGATCACCTCTCGCTGCGGCCAGATTGCCCTCGCACCGGGCCAGCATGAGGAGAGCCGAAGGAACGGGAACCTCCGAACATGCCGCCTCGAACTCACGAAGCGCGTCCCCGGCTTCCCCCAGTCGAACCATCGCGGTCAGCGCATCGATCTCGCTGGCCCGCCAGTTGAAGATGCCCGGTCGGCCGGCCACAGCGAGCCGGCCTGTGGCGCGAACCGGCTCGACGGCCGCCACCACGCCGAGGTGATCCCCTCGGGCCGAGGCCAAACCAGCACCGGCCGCGGCGCAGGTCGCCACCGCCAGCACCGCAGGGAACCGGGCCGCCGTTGCTCGGGCTGCAGCGACGGACTCTTCCGCAACTGCCCACTGGCCCCGACCGGTGAGCACCTGGGCCGACCGCGCATGAGCCCGCACGAGATCGAACGGACGATCGGCATCCTGGGCGACGGAGGTGGCCAACTGGGCATAGGTCATCGCGGCATCCCAGTCACCCCGGCGGCAGTGAGCCTCGCTCAGATACGACAGGCAGGGGACCGGATAGGTCGACGGGACACCCGAGCGGAGGTGGGCGGCGGCCACACCCAGATCGGCGATGGCACCGGATAGGTCATCGGCGTAGATCTTCACGATGCCTCGCATGATGAGTGGATCGATCTCGACCAGGGGCACCTCGCTCGCCGCGTCGGGCAGAAAGCCGAGTGCTTCGAGGCCCTCTGGCGATCGGCCCGCGTTGGCGAGGGAGTACGCCTCGGCGGTCTTGGCCATGGCCCACAGCGGGGTACCCGGCTCGGTTGCCCCAACCGCACGTTCGGCCCAGACCAGCCCCTCCTCCGGCCGACCACCGACGACCATCCAGTTGGCCAGGGACGTGGCGGCGCGTGCGCCAATGGTGGGCTCGACTTCCGGATCGTGGGCCGTCCATGCTGCGGTCAGGCGAGATTCGGTAGCGGGCGATCCCATATAGACGCCGAGCAAGCCGGTCAGTGCATCACGGCGAGGACTGGCGACCTGGCAGCTGGTCAAGACCCGTGCCGCGCCATCGGTGTCGGCAGCACTCAGGTGGGCGACGGCAGCATCGAGCAGTCGACGCTCCCGCTCCCCTCGGTCCACCGACAGCGATGCGGCCTGCTCGAGCGCCCACGCTGCTGCACTCGAGTCACCACCGGAGGTACTGATCGACGCGGCCGCCTCGAGTTCGTTGGCCAGCTGCTCGTCCGCTCCGAGCGTGGCAGCCACCCGGTGGGCCATCCCCGCCCGACCATCGACCACCTTCCCCGCCTCCTGATGGAGCCCTCGACGGTTGGTCGGTCTGAGGTCGGCATAGATGGCTGCCCGGTAGAGGGGGTGGGCGAAGCTCAGCTCGCCGTGGGGTCCCTCGACCAACAGTCCGGCAGCGATGGCATCGTCGCTTGCTTCCTGAGCGTCGGCCAGGCCAGCCACGACAGCTGCGACCCCAATGGGTGCATGCTGTCCGAGGACCGACGCGGCGGCGAGATAGGCCTGGGCTGAGGCGGGCAGGGTGGCGACCCGGGTCAGGATCACCGCGGAGAGGTCGCGTGGTGCAGGGAGCCCGCCGTGGCCCGCGGCATTGAGCAGCGCAACGCCGATCTCCTCGAGCAGCGCACGACAGTAGAGGGGGTTGCCCCCGGTGTGGTCGAGCAGCCGGGCTGCCCCTTTTCGGGTGAGCGTGCCGAGCTCGAGCACACGAGCCAAGTCGACGAGGTCGTCGAGAGTGAATCCTTCCAGCCGGATTCGTGTGACCCGGGAGTCACCAGCCACGAAGCGGGCCCACGGCGAGTCTCCCAGTGTGTCGGCACGGGTGGCGACCACCGTCAGCACGGTGTCGGCTCGCAATCTGCGCAACGCGAACAGCACGGCGCGTGAAGAGGGTCGATCGATCCACTGAAGATCATCGACGATCAGGACCACCACCTGGCCGTCTTTCTGCAATTGGTCGAGTAGATCGACCAGCCGGGCTCCGACGATCATCGGGTCGTCGCCCGGGTCTGTGGAGACACTCAGCCGCAGTTGGTCGATGACTCCGTAGGAGAGCATCATCTCGTCCTCGTCAGCGCTTAGCGCAAGGACCGTGGCGTCGTTGAGGGAGGCGGCGAAGTGGGACAGGAGGGTCGACTTCCCCGAACCGGGGGCCGCCTCCAAGTACACGATCTGTGGATGACCGGCTCGTGCCTCGGAGAGCCGTTCCTCGAGCACACCGAGCTCCCGCTCACGACCGACAAACCCGCCCGGACCGGCCACTGGATCAGCCGGACCGTGTCGAGGTGGGGCCCGATGGCCAACGAATAACCCGACGAGCAGTCGTTGCAGCTACTGGCGACGGAAGATGCCCTGGTGTCGTGCCTATTCGGCAGGTCGTCGCCTCGTCCAGGGGCGCGACGGATCATTTGCGTATGCTAGCTGGGAGGGCGATCCGGGTCCCTTGGAGCCCAGGTCACGGCAGCCCTGGTCCACCTCGAGTAGGCACTCCCGATAAGGGGTTCACTGTGGCCTCCGCCCCTGGCGACGACGAGGGACCGATCCGGTGGGGGATGCTCGCGGTCATCGGCCTGGGGGTGATGGCGCTCACCTTGAACTGGTTCGACGTGGCGACGGCGTTCCCGCTCATCGGAGCGGAGTTCCACGTCGGCCTCGGGTCGCTGAGCTTGCTGATCTCGTTGTACATCGTGGGCTACGGCCTTTCCCACATCCCAGGCGGCATGCTGGCCACCCGGATCGGAATGAAGCGGACCATCGTCCTCGGCCTGGCCGTCCAGGGCATGGCCGGAGTGATGTCCGGACTGTCCCGGAGCTACCCCGAACTGGCCCTCTTCCGCGTCGTCAGCGGCGTTGGCGGCTCGGTGTTCGTGGCTGTGGGCATGGCGGCCGTGGTCGTCTGGTTCCGCGAGCACGATGTCACCCTGGCCCTCGGGATCACCGGGGGTGCGGCATTCAGTGCCGGAGCAGCCGTTGCCCTCTACGTGTGGATCTACGTGCAGCGAGCGGTGGGGTGGCACACGTCGCTGGTCCTGGCCGGTGTCTTCGAACTCCTGGTCGTGATGATCACCATGGCCACCTTTGTCACTCCCAGGGGGATGGCACCGTTCACTGGTGGGCGTTTCGAGATCACGGCCCTCCGAGCGTCTCTGGCCAGCAGGGACCTGTGGATCTACGGGGTCGCCCTCCTCGGAGGGTACGGCGCCTACTTCACAACCTCGCAACTGTTCGCCGGGTATGCGACGCAGGACCGTCATCTCAGTGCCTCGTCCGGTGGGCTGCTGTCCGCACTCATTCTGTTGGCCGGGATACCCGGCAGTCTGCTGGGCGGCTACTGGGCCGATCGGAGTAGGAACTTGCGAGCCTTCATCGTGGGTTCGCTGCTGGTTGTCGCCGTCCTCCTGGCCCTCATTCCGGCAGTACCGACGGGTGCGCTCTGGTTCCTGGGCATCGGGATCGGATTCTTCCTAATCTTCGGATTCGCCGCGTGGTTAGCGGTGCCGGCGCGGGTATGTGACATCGATCATGCGTACGTAGGGACGGCCACCGGATTGATGCTCACACTGGCGGCCATAGGAGGGTTCTTCATTCCCATCCTCTTCGGTCACCTCGTCCCGCACACGAGCTACACAACAGGCTGGATCTTCCTGGCCGTAGTCACCATTGTCTTCGCCGTCGTCGGACTGGTCGGTCACAATCCAGTCGTGCACTCGGCACCCCAGGGAACCGATCGCCAAGGACCGAAGGATCTGGTCGAAAGTAGAATCGACCGGGCGAGGGTGGCCGTGGCTGCCGGAGACGCAGGTATCGCAGCTCACCGCCTCGATGTTCCCGCTGATGATGTACGGCGTGTCGCTGGCCCTCGTCGCTCGACCACAAAGCCCTGAACCGGGGTTTCGTCATCGTGAATCAGAATGATGCTGTCCCATCAAGGCTCAGCGAGTCCTACGTGATCCAGCGGCGTCGCAGTCGGTTGTTGGCTATTTGTTGGCTTAGTTTGATGGCCGAAACCAGGACTTTTGTGTGAGCGCCACTGGGGTTGTTGGCTATGTTGCTGCCGCAACTACCACCACAAGGCTCTGACCAGGACTTTTGGTGCGCTCGGAGGGATTCGAACCCCCAACCTTCTGATCCGTAGCGCGCCTCGGGGTCGTTTCAGGAGGTCCCACCAAGTCCCAAATCGTCTCAAATATGCAGGTCAGACGGGGTGTGATTTTCGCACCGCGAAACGGGCTGGGACTCAATGCTACGCCCTGGGACCCAATTGTTGGCTTTTTCGTTGGCTAAATTCGTTCCCTGCAGGCAGGCGAATCAGAAGGTTTTGACCACTGTTTCACCCCTTGAAAGACCGAGTCAGAAGGTTTGATCAGAAGGTTTGAAATCGCTCGATTCTCCTCCGGAAATGCCCTCCGCAGTCACACCACCTTCTACCCCCGTTCGATCCGGGTCAGCACTGAGCGACCGAGCGACTCGAGGTCGTCGGGAGTCGGAGGGTCGGCGAGCATGGTCTGTCGGATAGCCCGGGCAGTACGAGCGGCACCCGTCACGAATTCGAGTTCAATGCGTTGAGCGCACCACTGGCCGAGTCCATGGGGAGCACCCGGCAGGTCAGCGGCGATCCCGGCCATCGACTCCGGTTGGGTGAGCAAGGCGTACAGATCCCCGTAGTCATTGGGCCCCTTGTGCGCCCGCTCGGCCCGTCGACGGGGTGCCGACTGGAGCTTCATCGCCACCAGGGCAGCAGGGGTGGCCACACGGCAGGTCACCGTGGCCAACGGGGCCCGTTCCCCCGAGACCACGGTCAGCGAGGCCGGCGTGGCTGAGTCGAGCGCCCAGCGGTGAGCCAGGATGAAGGCCCGATCGAACTGGTCTTCCGGAAGCTCACCTGGGTCGAGGTCGGCAGCCGGAGTGGACCCGACATCGATGCAGTCGACCTTGACGCCATCAACCGGATGGCGCGCTCGCCCACTCTCGCCACCGCCCACCAGGATCGAGAGACGGGAGGGGCCGCCGTCAACGCTCTGTGCGGCTGCGTCGAGGTCGTCGGTGACGCGGTGGACCCGACCGAGCCTGGTCATGACGGCCAGGCCGCCGATGAGTGCGAACTCGGACGATGGCACATCCTCGGTGAGCGTGTGCAAGGCACCGACCAGACGCGACGCCGACCCACCCGGCCCATCGAGAAGGAGGATCTCACCAGACACGAACGTGGCCTTTCGGATTCCATCCTTCGAGGATCTCCCGGCCCCGACCGCGATCCTGGGCCAGGTCGAGGGCGACCACGATGTGATTGGCCACCGGGAAGTCGTGGTCCGGGAGTTGTGCCGGTACCGACCACCCGTACCGGGACGGACACACCGCCACCCGTCCAGCCGACGGTGTTCCCGGGGTCACACCATGGGAGCGGAGCACGCCTCGTAGCTCGCCTTGGCTCTCCACGTAGAGCTCGGCCGGCCAGTCCGCCGTCGCCACCACCGGAGCCTGATGCCACACGGCCCCCAAGGTTCCCGACAGCCGGTAGAGGTCGGAGTCGGACTCGGGAAGGCTGCCCAGCGGCCGCCATGCCGGAGCCCAGGCATCAGCCATCTCGTTGAACAGGTCGGGGATCGACGGCCGACCGGAGCGGTCGACGAGTCCCCGGTCACGCAAGGCAGCCAGGATTTCGGACACCCGTCCCGGTGAACGTCCGATCAGCGTGGCCAACTCGGTGGTGCGATGTCCATGTTCCGGATCGAGGAGCAGGGCCATCCCAACATCCAGACCCGTCGGGACGAAGGGATCAGCAACTCGGGTCGGTTCGGGCCCGATCAGCGGGGGCACGTCAGCGTCGATGAAAAGGGCCGTACCGCGCAACTGCAGGTGGCCTCGGCGGTCGAGCCAGGCCACCCGACCCTCAGCCAGCACCCGCCGGGCTTCCGCAGATATCCGGTCAGCCACGATGAGACCACCAGTCAGTTGCCGGGACAGACCCTCGGCCTCAGTGCGGCTGATACTTCGGCGGGTCTCGACGGGGATCTGAAGTCCACCGACCTCGAGAACGTCCGAGGACAGGGCCCGAGCCGGCACGGCGAGGGAATCCAGCGACTGGACGGCCTCTTCAGCCGGACTATTCGTTGTTCGTGCGGGCACGAAGGAAGAATACCACGGGCAACTCTGGACTCCCCGGGCCCGTGCCAACCAGGCCACCTGGATGGTTTCGTTGTTCGTGGCGCCGAGAACACAGAACGAGCACTTTGATCCGGGTCCCCCGTTCAGCCTCCGTGCCTCCAGGACACGGCTTTGATGGATCCCATCCAGCAGCACTACCGGACCGAGCCACCGTGATTGCCAGCTCTTTGTTTCATTCGTATCTTGCGTTTTGATCGTTTGGGATTTACGATGGAATGAGCGGCGATCTACGGAGACGGGAGGCAGCATGGCATCACTACGAGCAGAGGCTTTTGATGATGTTGTCATGCCTCCAGACGACTTGGGGCAGGTCATAAGCCTCGACAGGATGCTTCATGGATCGAGTTCGGCGACGTTGCGAGGAGCCGGCGGTGAAGAGATGCTGCTTCCCTCTGAGGTCTACGAGGTACTCCTCGAGGTCGTGACGGCGATGAGCAAGGGCCAGGCGATCTCGGTCGTCCCGAAGAGCCAGCGACTCACCACCAGAGAGGCTGCAGATTTTCTCGGCATCAGTAGGCCGACACTCGTGAAGCTTCTCGAAGCCGGTGAAATTCCGTTTGAACAGCCATCACGCCACCGTCGGGTCCTTCTGAGCGATGTGGTCGCGTTCAAACAGCGGCGGCGGCATGCCCGCAGAGCAACCCTTGCCGAGATGACTCGCAGTGCAGCCGAACAGGGTCTCTACGATTCGAGCGAGTCTCCCGAGGAAGTCGCCGCCGCACTGAAGAAGGCACGCTCGGAGGTCGCACGGCCGGCTGAAACGTAGCGATGCAAAGCTTCACAGTTGTCTTGGACGCCTGCGTCCTTGTGCCCGTCACGGCGGCGGACACATTGCTTCGCCTGGCCGAGCGGGAACTGTACCGACCGGTCTGGTCCGAGAGAATTCTCGATGAGGCCAAGCGGGCGGTCGAGGGACTCCATCCCGAGCTCGCAGCAGAACAGATCGACCACCGATTCCGCTGCATGTCCGAAGCATTTGAAGATGCATCAGTCTCGGGATGGGAGAGTTTCGAGGGCTCGATCGTTCTGCCCGACGAGAACGACAGACACGTCGTGGCATGTGCGCTCGTCGCCGGTGCGGACGCGATCGTCACGAACAACATTCGAGACTTTCCCGCCAAGACTCTGGGACCCCTCAACATCGAGGTGATCAGGATGGACGATTTCTTGCTCGACCTCTACGATCTCGTTCCCGAGGAGTTTGCTTCGGTGATTCGCGAGCAGGCCGGCGATGCGATGCACCCTCCGCTTTCAACTCCTGAGGTCATCGACAACCTGGCCGCAGCAGGGGCACCTGAGACCGCTGGCGAGCTTCGCCTCATTTTCTTGTGAAGCCGTTCCCAATGTGGTCGGGGTCGGCTTAATAAAATTCCGGCCAAAACTTTAGCTAGCTGATTGGGAAGGCAAGCTGGCCTTACTAAGGAAGGTCGGTCACTCCCTTCGCTGTTCGTGGCACCACGAACAGCGAATACCATCTGGTTGGGTAGGCCGTCTCACGAAATCGCAGCAGTCCTCTCCGGTGAGCGGAAGACCTCCTTGGTGTGCCACAAGACATGACTCGGATCCGGCTGAGGCTGGCCGGACTGCGGTACGACAAGCGGTCGGCCGGCATGAGCAAGAACGAGCGAGTCCGCGGCGGGGCTGCGGCCGATGAAGTGCTGCGAGACGTTGACGGTGTAGTCAGCCGTGATCCCGATGACACCCCGATCCAGCAGCTTGTGGTGGAGCGAGCAGAGGGCGAGTGCGTTGGACACCTCATCCGGGCCTTCGGCTGCCCACCAACGGATGTGGGCGGCTTCGATCCCCACCGTCTCGCGCATGAGCTGGCCGTCGTACCCGCAGACCGCACACCGGTATTCGTAGGCCAACAGGACCTCCTTTCGAAACGCCGGGTCCCTCCTCCTTTCCTTGGACCCTGCATCCCCGGCTGTGCCGAGGACTGCTCCGTCGAGGTCGATTCCGACCGCATCCACGATGTCCTGCTGGATGGTCTCGGGGAAGTTGGCGTCGAGCAGGGCTCGAACGACCGTCGCGAGGGTCTGCGGATCAGAGAGGGCCTCGGTGAACTCGGGCGTCAGCGACCCGATGGCGCCCGACTTCACGAGCTGTCCGATGCCGGATCCTGGACTTCCGATGCCGTTGTCGGTGCGGACCGTCCATAAGCCCTCGTCGTTCTCCAAGTGGTGGAACGGATAGCTCGGTTTGGGAGGACGGGGAGGACCGAACTCGACCAGCAAACGTGTCAGATCCGATTTGGCGTCGACGAAGGCCACCGATGCTGAGCCGGTCCGCTGCCATCGGCCGATGACGTAGAGAAGCAGGAGCGGCTTGTGGGGCGCCCGCTCACCAGCCTGTTGCCACTGGCGGAGGGTGGTCACTCGTCGAGCCCACTCGTTGCTGTCGGGCACCCGAATCAGCTCGCTGCTTTGAACTGCTCGTATCGGATCTCGAGGCGTACGGGATCCGGACGGGCCGTCGCGCTCCGGGGGACATCGATGATCGAACCATGCATCTCCTGGAGGCCGTGCTTGAGCATCGGGCCGTCCACCTCCTGCAACAACTTGCTGTTGATCTGAACCTCGAGGCCGGGGGTGATGCCGAGAAAGCTCCGGTCGAAGGCAGCGTGGTGAATCTTGCATAGGGCCAGTCCATTGGGAACGACCGGATCGCCACCCTGCTCCGCATCGCCGATGATGTGGGCGGCATCGAGCAGTTCGGGATGTCGCAGCTGGCACACTGCGCACTGACAGCGGTACGCGTTGAGCACCTGCTCCCGGAAGACCGGCTGGTGGAGACGTTGGCGGGTCATCCGGGCGGCATAGACCTTCTCCGGGGCAGTCAGGGCGCCCAGATCGATCCCGGCGTCGTGGCGGGCGAACGAGAGGGCGAACTCGAGATTCCCCGGGTCTTCGCCGATGACGTACACGGGATAGACCGGCCGATAGACGGCCTTGCGGACGCCCAGGAAGTAGGCCAAAGGCAGCCCGGCCTGCATTGCCGCTCTCATGGCCCGGTTGGTGGAGAGGTTCGGGTCGGTGCTCTCGTACTTGTACCGGGGGTAGCCGTCCTCCCCGATCGAGTCCTCGTAGGGACGTTGACTGTTGGGACCCCGGTAGGCGGTGGTGATGGAGAGGGCTGCGCCGAGCTGTCTCGGCTTGTTGATTCCCTTTCCCCGGGCTTGCCGCATGGCAATTGCCTCACCGAAAAAGGAGAAGCGCTCGGTGAGCTCCCACGACAGGTTGCCGTCGCCGGAAGCAGCGACCCGCCGGTCGAGCTCGACGAACATGGCCTCCCGGATCACCAGCTCCCGTGTGATGTCCATGGTCTTAGCCTGCCACTGGCGACGAGGTCGTCGCCGCTATTCGGTACACGACTATTGGAATCAGAACCGCTCCCGGAGGGCAACAACCACTCCTTGTCTACGCTGTAGCGGTGTCATCGACCAGGCCACGGCGACCACCAAAACCCCGGCTCACTCGGAGCCTGGTGATCGCCACCGCGCTCAGGGTGACCGATGCCGACGGCCTCGATGCCCTCACCATGCGCCGGCTTGGAACCGAACTGGGCGTCGACCCAATGGCGGCGTATCGACATGTCGCAGGAAAGGCCGACCTTCTGGACGCCATCGTGGAGGCGGTGCTCGCCGAGATCGAGATACCCGAACCTGGGGGACGCTGGGATCTGTGGTTCGGACAGTTGGCGAGGAATTTCCGGTCCACGCTCCTCCGCCACCCGCACACGCTGCCGGTGGTCTCCACACGGCCCCCGGTTACACCGGCAGCTTGGCAACCGATCGAGGCGGCACTGGGGGTGTTGGTAGCCAACGGCTTCGATCTGCAAACGGCCTCCGATGCTGTCGACTGCATGTCCTACGTGGTGCTCGGCCATGCCATCGCCGAAGTGGGAGTGGGCCCGGGACCAGACAGCAGTTCGGTCGACAGCTCGCACGTGAACTCGATGGGCGCACTCGATCCGAGCGCGTTTCCTCACATTTCAGCAGCGAGTACCACGACGGTCCACGACTCGACGGCGATCTTCGAGCTGGGCCTCGACGGGCTGTTGAGCGCACTCCGGGCTCGACAGAGGGCCACCCCCGGAAGGCACTAGGGCGTCCGGCGCTGGCGCTGGCGCTGCACCAGTGGACTCTTTTCCGCTGGAACGTCTACAGTGTAGACATCAGATGATGCCGCCTAGCGACGCCCCGATGTACGGGTCCTGAAGGAGTTCACGTGAAACTGTTTTTTGATGACGTCGACTTCGACGGACAGCTTCAGCGCACCGTCGGCAAAGCCGACTCCGGGATGGCCAACGTGGGCGAGTGTCTGGAGATCGCCGGGCAGATCGCTCCAGGGGATCGTGACAGTTGGTACCGGGCCTGGTCGGGCTTCGCCGACCAGCTGGTTGAGCAGGGTCAAGCTGCGATCAAGTCGGGCCACCCTGTCAGTGCCCGTTCCGCCCTGCTCAGAGCCGCCGAGTACTACCGCCAGGCCTTCTTCTACCATCGGGACAACCTCGACGGCACAGAGCTCCGAACCGCCTACGCGGCCAGCGTGCAGGCGTTCCAGAGCGCCCTTCCCCTCCTGGACAGCCCTGGAGAGGTGCTCACCGGCGACCTGTCCGGCTACCTGTTCACCAGCGGAGGGGACCAACGGCGTCCCACTCTCCTCCACATCGGCGGTTACGACGGTACGGCCGAGGAGCTGTATGCGTCGGTCTACCCAGCACTCGAGCGCGGCTACGCCTTCGCCGCCATCGATGGTCCGGGCCAGGGAGCCATGCTGTATGACCAGCGGATCCCGATGCGGCCGGATTGGGAGGCGGTGGTCCCCGGGATGGTCGATGCCCTGATCGGACACCCCTGCGTCGACCCCCAGCGGATCGTGCTCGTCGGTCGCTCCTTTGGCGGCCTCATCGGACCCAGGGGGGCATCGGGCGAACACCGCCTGGCGGCCATGATCGTCGACCCCGGCCAGATGGAGATGGGGAGCGCTGTGATCGCCAAACTGGGCGACCTCGGCAAGCGGGTTGACGACCCGTCAGCCGACGACCAGTTCGAGGCGTTGCTCGACGTCCCAGCGCTCAAGACATTTCTGGCCCCACGGATGGTCACCCACGGTTTGACCAGCGTCCGGGCCTACTTCCAGGACTTGCTCCGATACACCAACGAACACACGGCTTCGGCAATCACCTCTCCGAGTTTCGTGACCGACAACGAGACGGACACCGTCTCGGTCGGCCAGGGCAAGATCCTGTACGAGGCGCTCACCTGCCAGAAGTCCTTCCGATTGTTCACCAAAGCCGAGGGCGCCGAGGGTCACTGCGAGGGCATGGCGCCGATCGTCTTCTGGACCGCTGCTCTCGACTGGTTGGACGACCTTCTCGGTTGACGCAGCTTGGCCGAACTGAGAGAGGCCCCCACAGCAGCCCACTCGAGCGAGTGACCCGATGATGAGCGAGAGCACCGGTACTGAAACTCCCACCTCGCCGGGCATGCGGGCCTCGAGGTTGCTGAAGGTCCGAACTCTGTGGATCACCGTCATCGCCATTACCTCGGTGCTGATCGTGTTGATGACCGTGATCTACGTCGGTTCAGTGGTCGACCCGGTGGACCATCTCCACGGTCTGCCGGTATTGGAGGTGAACGAGGACGCCGGCGGTGCCGTCGGAGCCCGCCATGTCGATATTGGGGCCCAAATCGTGGCAGCACTCGAACACTCCTCTGCAGTGTCGTCCCGTCTCTCGCTGGACTCGGTCACGATGACTGAAGCTCGGAAGCGCATGGATTCGAATGGCGCGTACGCAACCATCGTGATCCCGAGGAATCTCACAGCCTCGACGCTCGCTCTCTACGGAGTGAAGGTCACGGGTGGGCCCACTGCCGCGCTTCCGACCATCCAACTGCTCGCCAACGTGCGTGCCGGCAGCCTAGGTGTCAGCCTGGCTACCGGGGTGGTCGATCCAGCGTTAGCGGTGGTCTCGCGTGTGGTTGGCCACACCATCACCCCGCTGACACCCGCGACGAGTCCCAGCCAGGCCGCACTTCAGGCGAACCCACTGACTGTGGTGTCCGTGTCCTACCGACCGCTCCCTCCTCACTCGGCATTGGGATTGAGCGCCTTTTACATCTCGCTGCTCGCCATCATGTGTGGCTTTCTGGGTGGAACCCTGATCAATGCCACGGTCGACGGGGCGCTGGGCTACGCCACCAACGAGATCGGCCCGAAATGGCAGCAGCGGATGCCGGTGCGCATCACCCGCTGGCAGACCCTCCTGGCCAAGTGGGCTATGGCGCTCGTGGTCCCGCCCATCCTGACCGCGCTGTTGTTGCTGGTGTCCATCGGTCTCCTCGGCATGGATGCGTCCCACATCGTGCTCCTGTGGGTGTTTCTCGCCTTCGGGGCGGTGGTCATCGCCATGGGAACGCTGGTGTTGTTCGCCGCCCTTGGCAATTTGGGGCAGCTCGTGGCCATGCTCGTGTTCGTCTATCTAGCCCTGGCCTCCTCGGGTGGGACGATCCCGCTGGAGGCCCTTCCAGGGATCCTCCGATTCGCGGCCAACTTCGAGCCTCTCCGCCAGATCCTCGACGGCACACGGTCCATCCTCTACTTCAATGCCTCAGGAGCGGCCGGCCTCACCAGGGGCTTCGTTCTAACCGGGGTGGGCATAGTGGTGTGGCTGGTACTTGGTGTGGCTGTCACCCGGTGGTACGACTACCGGGGTCTCGACAGGATGCAACCCGAGGTCCTCGACTATGTCAGCCGGTCGGCCGCCACCTACGCCGCCGGCTTACAGGAACCTCCGGGGGTCGGTTCAGACGGCCTCACTGCTCCGAGCAACCGAACCGACACGCCACCGAGTGAGCCGTGACTTTCGCACGACGTCGCTAACCGTCGGATCCTCGCGGCCTACCGTGCTACCGAGGCCCCTACCGCTTGATCTCCACCAGCAGCACCCACGCGTTGATCGAGGCCGATACGAATCCGATGAGGATTGCCGCCAGCACCCAGTAGAACCCTCCTCCCCCACCCGCGATGAGGCTCACGCCTCCGACAATGAAGGCGAGGCTGGGGAGCAGCAGCGTGGCCAGGTGCTCGAACTGCCAGGACCGGCGATCACCGGGCGCCTGGCTCCCGTGGGACACCCACACGGATTGTCCAGCCACGACGGCCCCGGCGGCGGCGATCTCGATGCCGAGCGCACGAATGCTCTGCCCCGGTGCGAGAGCCAATCCGGAGACGACCAGGGTGCTGACCAGAACACCCAGGGTTCCGGCAGCCCGACCCGGCAGCTGCGGGTACTTCAGGATCTGTTCGAGGTTGATCGAGATGGCCACGAACAGCAGTCCGGTGAGTGCCGCCGATGCCCCAATCGTGCCGAGAAAGAAGTCATGCCAGGCCAGCGTGCTGTATGAAGCCACGGGAAAGTTTGCCACCAGTTGCCGCCGCAATGTCGGTTTCGAGGGCGAGTTCACATCTCGCCCGGCACTGCTTGGTAGGGCCTCAGCCGCTCGGCCCTGAGCTGAACCAGCTGGCGGCTGTTCCTGCAGCCATCTCCGAGTGGCGGGAGGCGGTCGAGGGGACCAAGTCGCCGCTCAGCATGACGTCGATGTCGTCAGCCACCTCGCCGTCCTCCAACGGAAGCGCATGGGCGTAGTTCCGCAGCGTCGTGGACGGATCGCGGTGGCCAAGCCGGTGTTGGGCCCGGAGGATCTCCCCCCGCCCGACCAGGAATGTGGCCACAGAGTGCCGCAGCCGGTGGAGACTGACTCCGGAGAGGTCGGCCTCCGCACACAGTTCGGCGAACCAGTGGCCCAGTGCGCCGGCGGTGAGGCGCCGTTGGTGATCGATGTCCCGGGAGAAGACCCACTCGCCGAAGGGAACACCCTCTGCTCGTCGACTCCAGGTCTCTTCACTGGCCCGCCAGAGTGCGACGGTGGTCTGGCCGAGGGTGAGCCGCCGGGTCCGCTTGGTCTTGGTCGGACCGATCTGTTCTCCGGAGACGCCCCGTTCGATGGTGAGCACCCTGCCGTCCAGGTCGTTGAACTTGAGCGCTGCCAACTCTCCTCTCCGTGCTCCCGAGTCGGCCGCCAACCGCACCAGCAGTCGGACCTGTTCAGCCTTGTGGAGGGCCTTCAGCGAACTCACCAACGCGTCGAGGCCAGCCTCCGCCTTTCCCACCAACACCTCGGACAGGCGGAGCAGCGCCAGGACATCCTGTTCGGGGACGTGCATGCGAGTTCCCGGTCGAGGAGGGCCCCGCATGTCCCGCAGCGGGTTCCGGTCGATGATCGATTCGGCCTGGGCCCAACCAACGGCGGACCGCAGCACCCGGAAGCGGCCGGAGACCACCGACACCCCTGCCCCGGCCTCCCGCCATCGGGCCATGGTCACCCGCACCACCTCCGGGCGCAGCGTGGCCACCCGGCGCGTGGCGATGGGATCGGCGCTGAGCGCCTTGACGTTCGATCGGACCCCGACCCAGGTGGACGGGCGCCACTCGTGCTGGGCAGCGACCCACCGCTCGAGCAGCTCCCCGACGGTCAGGAACGGTGCGGCCCGCCGAATCGACCGGTACTCGGCGAACTGGGCGGCGAGTTCACGGCGGCGCTCCTCGGCATCGTCCAGTGCTCCGTGGAACCAGAAGGAGCGCTGGACGGTCCGGCCGGAGACCGGGTCCACACCCACGGCCACCCGGATCTCGAACACCCCGGGGCGCTTCTCCCGCAGCGATCCTTCGCCCCAGGCACCCATCGGGCCAAAAATAGGGTCATAAGTAGGGTCACCGGTGGATCCCTACTTCGGCCGGCCGCCCCACTTAGGCCCCTGACCAGGGACTACGCCCGGAATTTCGAGTGCGCTCGGAGGGATTCGAACCCCCAACCTTCTGATCCGTAGCAAACATGCAGGTCAGATGGGGTGTGATTTTCGTAACGCGAAACGGGCTGGGACTCAATGGTACGCCCTGGGACCCAATTGTTGGCTTTTTCGTTGGCTAAATTCGTTCCCTGCAGGCAGGCGAATCAGAAGGTTTTGACCACTGCTGCACCCCTTGAAAGACCAAGTCAGAAGGTTTGATCAGAAGGTTCGGAATCACTCGAATTCTCCTCCGGAGATGCCCTCCGCTGCCACACGAAAATCTACCCTCGTTCGATTCGGGTCAGCACTGAGCGACCGAGCGACTCAATGTCCTCGGGAGTCGGAGGGTCGGCGAGCATGGTCTGTTGGATGGCCCGGGCAGTCCGGGAGGCACCGTCACGAACGTGGCGGTCGGTCGGCCAGCCCCCCCCCGAGTACGCCGAGGCGGTCCAATAGCTCGGTATGGCCACCTCCACGGCTAAAGAAAGTTTCTGGTCAAAACTTTAGTTAGCTGGATGGAAAGGCAAGCTGGCCTTACTAACGAGCGTCGGTCAATCCCAGTATTCGCTGTTCGCAGCACCACGAACGGCGAATACTCATCTGGTCGGGTAACGTGCCAAAAGGCCAATTCGGCTCACTAGATCGCAGCGTCCCGCTCCGGTGATCGGAAGCCCTCTTTCGAGTGCCACAAGACGTGACTCGGGGCGGGCTGAGGCTGGCCAGACTGCGGTACGACCAGCGGTCTGCCCGCGTGGGAGAGAACGAGCGTGTCCGCGGCTGCGAGCGATGAAGTGCTGAGAGACGTTCCGTACCGGACCGCGAAATCCGCTGGGACGGATTGGGGCGCCCTCGGACCCAAATGTTGGCTAAATGTTGGCCTTTCCTTTCTGGGCCACCGAAACGCCTAGATCAGAAGGTTGTGACAACACATAGTGCTGCCATGCTTCCGGCCGCCCCGAGTTCGCTGAGTGGGCTCAGTCGGGGTGCGCAAGCGCAACGCCGACCTGCGAGGGCTCTCACCCTCTCCGTCGAGGCCGGCAGGCTTCATATATCAGAAACTTGTTCTTGAGATCAGTGGCCACAGTTCCGCCCCATTTCCACCGAGAGCCATCTTGCCGATCGTTGAGGCCCATTCGGCTTCGTTCCCGCATTCGTCTCGCCAAGACCACAACCTCGTCGTGCTCAGCCGAAGGTGGTGTTCTTGCGTATAGCCAATAGCCCCGTGGACCTGATGAGCAACCCGAGTCGCAAGTTGAGCGGTGAGTCCCGCCTGCACTTTTGCAGAAGCTACGGCGAGAACGGTCGCCCGGTCATCGATACTGCCGGTTTCACAAGCATGGACGGCAGCTTCGCTCGAAATATGCAACGCCGCCACCTCGCCAGCCATCGCGGCGATCTGATGCTGCAGAGCCTGAAAGCTAGCTATGGGTCGTCCAAACTGCTCTCGCTCTCGGGCGTAGGCGATTGTGGACCAGAGGGCCGATGCGGCGGCACCGTCCATCGCTACGACGAGATTGAGTGCGGTGCGGATGCGAACCTTGGAGACTGTGTTGGGCGGAGCTGAGACCACGTCCGAGACCGGAAGCTGCATCGAGAAGCTGACGTCGTCACGCGGTTCGCCAGCCAGATTGGAACCCTCGGCGATATCCACGAGATTCGGGTCCAATGGGAACAGCACTTCACTCTCACCCGCATGGCCAACGACCACGAGTCGGTTGGCGTGACGTGCCCACGGTACTCGGGAGAGAACTCCGGATAGTCGTACCTCGGGACCTGACACGTCCATGCGAAGTTCGTCGGACACTGCGACCGTCATCGGGCCGCGGGTGATCGGTGTGCCGACACTCTCCAGAAGTGAGGCGGCGAGCGCTGTCTCTCCAATTGGAACCGAGGCCGACCAGTACGCAGCTGCCCTTACGACAGCAGCCAGGTCAGACAGCGTTCCGCCCGATCCACCTCCCGCCTCTCCGACAGAAATGAGCGTCAAGCCGCTGTTCTCTAAGAGCTCCCAGAGCTCAACCGGCCAAGAACCGTCGGCTTCCTGAGAAGACTTGAGTTCACGACGAAAAATAGACATCGCGGTTTGCTCGACCAGATCCGATTCGCCACTCATTTCAATTCCAGCTGCTTTGCGATCACGTTTCGGAGAATCTCGTTCGTCCCACCCCTCAAGGTGAAACCTGGTGACTGAAGAATGGCGTCGGCGAGAAGGCGTGGCAGAGAGCCTGGCGGGGAGTAGGGATCGGGCACTTGCGAGGTCGCCAAACGCACGGCATCGATTAGTTCAGACTCGAACCTCGTCCCCAGATCCTTTACGAGCGCGGCAGCAACATCGGGCAGTTCACCGCGGCTGAGCGCGCCCGCTACTGCGAGTGACATCTGACGTAGCGTCCAGATACGTCCAACCAACGTTCCTACCGCCTCAGCCCTCCGTTCGTCTACTCCGGCGGATCCCTCGATAACAACGGGCAGTACAGCGCGCAGTAGAGGGAAAGTGCTGAGCCATCGTTCTGGCCCACTTCGCTCGTAGGCGAGCTCTGCGGTGACCTGTCGCCAACCGTCACCGACTCCACCCAGCACCTCTTCGTCAGGAACGATGACGTCATCAAACACAACCTCGTTGAAGTGATGTTCCCCGTTCATGAGGAGAATGGGCCGAATCGAGATGCCTGGTGAAGTCACATCGACGATGAATTGCGTGAGTCCGGAATGGCGATTTGCCGTATCTGCTCCTTCGGCCCTGGCCAGAACCATCAGGAAGTGGGAGCGGTGGGCCCCACTCGTCCACACTTTGGAGCCAGTCAACCTCCAACCGCCGCTGAACCGCGAAGACTTCGTTCTGATCGAGGCTAGGTCCGAGCCAGAGTCCGGCTCGCTTAGTCCGATCGCGAAGTGCGTTTGGCCTTGGGCTATGCCTGGCAGGTACTTGAGCTTCTGATACTCGGTCCCATAACGAAGCAGGGTGGGGGCTGTCTGCCTGTCGGCGAACCAGTGGGCCGCAATTGGAGCACCGGCAGCGAGCAACTCCTCTGTTACTACATAGCGGTCGAGTGCCGAACGCCCTTGTCCGCCGTACTCGGACGGTATGGACATCCCCAGCCACCCGCGTCTACCGAGCTCCCGGCTGAAATGCTCATCCCAGCCACTCAGCCACGAGTCACACCGAGGCGTAAACCGATGATCGGTCCGTTGCCTCTCCAGGAACTCGCGAACTTCGGCACGGAGTGCGTCCTTCGAGTGCTCCATCGGAACCCATTTGGGCACAAAACTGAGAGGGTCGGAGCGCTCGGTTCCCGCTCCAGTTGCTGCCATCCTTAAGCCATCCCTCATCTGTAGTTCAAATCAGCTCTGATCATCGAACCTGATCTGGAGTGCCCTGCCGCTTCGTAGATCAAGCGGGGAGTTGGCCGAGCCCTTAGAAGTTGAGCGGCAGTCTGTTCACCGTCTAACGGTTCGAAGCGAACGATTTAACTGTGGCACACCCTCTTGCTAGAGAAAGTATATGCTCACTTTCCCCCTCACAGCAACTGGGCGTACTAGTGCTGGAGGCTCCGTGCGCAGAGTTATCGTGTCCCATCCGGCTCTTGCGGGATCAGGTCGGCACTCACTTCAGGAACAGTAGGGAGGCGTCAGCAAGCTTCAGCACCTGACGCCCGAATGCCTCTCCCCTCTCACTGTCGTTGTGAGTTGCCATGGCTCCGGCGCGGTATCGGGCGTAAACGCCCTCGAGGATGCATGCAAGCTTCCAATATCCGAAGGCTGTGTAGTAGGTCAGGCTGCTGAGGTCCGAACCAGTCAAGGATTCGTAGGTGCGACACATCTCCTCGCGCTCGAAGAAGCCGGCAAGGGTTGTGGCGCCAGAGAGGCCCACACGTACTCTGTCGCCCGGTCGGGTCCAATAGACCATCAACAGGCCCAGGTCTGCAAGGGGGTCGCCGAGAGTGCAGATTTCCCAATCCAGGACCGCAGCTACCGCTCCCTCTTGCGAGATCATGCAGTTGTCGAGACGGTAGTCACCGTGCACCAGGGTTGTCCGACATTGCTGTGGAACATCGGCTGCAAGGATCTCGTATGCCGTCTCAATCCCTGGGATGTCGCGCTGCTGTGTCTTCTTGAACTGCCCGTACCACCGCTTCAGCTGCCGTTCGACGTAGCCATCGTGATGCGAAAGTTCCGCCAGGCCTACTGATTGGAGATCAAGGGAGTGAATGGCCGCAAGCATCTCGATCACCGACGAGCTCGCCTTCGCACGCTGAGCTACAGAGAAGCTCTCTGCGATCGAACGAGTCCTGATGACAGTGCCATCCACGAACTCCATGAGATAGAACGGAGCACCGATTACTGATGCGTCTTCGCAGATGCCAAGAACATCAGCGACGGCGACGGCCGTCCCCTTCATCGCCACTTGGATACGCGCCTCCCGAACGACATCGTGGGCTGTGGCCACCGGCCTACCCAACGGAGGCCGCCGCAAAGCCCACCCGCGTCCGTTGCGGTCACGCACTTCATAGGTCAGGTTCGAGTGCCCGCCGGCAATCGGGTTGAACTCAAGGGGCGGCTCTACTTCGGCGCCCTGTTGGACAAACCAATCCGTGAATCCCAATGCGTCAATACCCGGCAGTTCCAACTAACTCTCGCTTTCTTCGGGATGCGATCCAGCATCGGCTCCACCGGTTGCAAGTATGCACCTACTATCGTATTCTAAGAGACGGTGACCACCGCCGTCGCGTTTGATCTCTCGCCCTCCCCCAGGGTTGAGGTCCGTGACCAGCGGGAGCCGCATCGCCGTCCCATCTGACCCCCCGGTGGGACGGCGATGTTGGTCACTGCCAGGAAGGAGCGATCTCCCCCCGTTGGGCCCAATCAGGGCTAATGAGGCTAACGACACAACTCTGCGAGCGCCGACGCGGCCTGTTCAAGGTCCCTCGGTGAATAGGGCTCCTTCAGCGCCACCACCAGATGGTCAGCGCCGAATGCTAGGAACTGACCCGCTTGATCGACGAAGCCTGCTGGATCGGCAGGGTTCCACCACACTTGACCAGAGCACCGTATGTCGCTGATGGGCCGCCCTTCTTCTTCGCAGCATTCGGTTAGCACCAACCGCTTTCTGTGGAAGGTCCTCGGCGAACCGTAACCAAGATTCCAATGTTGCGCGTACCGCGCCACCAAAGGAAGCATGCGACGTTCGCCGCCCCCGCCGATGCAGATTGGAGGGTGTGGGCTCTGTTTGGGCTTCGGCTCGCACATGGCCTGTTCGAGTCGAACATAGTGACCATGAAAGGTGGTCTCCTTCTTGGTCATCAGGCTTAGCAGGGCGACCACGGTCTCTTCGAGTCGCCCCATGCGGACACTCGGGTCGCCAAGCGTGATTCCGTAAGCCAAGCACTCCGCTTCGTGCCAACCCGCGCCAAGGCCTATGTCCAGCCTCCCCTCGGAGGCAATATCGAGCGTGGCAATCATCTTTGCCAGAATGCCCGGGAGCCGATAGGGAACCGATGTGACCAGCACGCCTCCCCGCAGGCGACGGGTCTGGCAGAGTAACGCCGTCAGAGCGGACCATCCCTCGAAGCACGGCCCATTTCCCCCTTGCCACGGATACAGGTGATCAGAGGTCCACGCGCCCTCGAAGATCTCGATCTCGTCACCGGCCTGCCAAAGCTCGAGTAGCCGCGCCCACGAGGTACTCTGAACTGAATCGCACGTGAATGATGCGGTGAAGTTCACTGTGGCAAGTGGCCCAACACCCGCTTGGGATTGTCAATCAACATTTGCTGGATTTCGTCAGGCGTCACTCCCGCATTCAGCAGAGCGGGGACCACATCCCGGGCCAAGTGCTCAAAGCCGTATGTCGGCACAAATCGCCGCATCTCGTGCTCCGTATAGCCAACGTTGTGACAACAAGCGTCGTGCGACAACACGATCCTCTCCGCGTGGCCATTCCGACACAGATGCTTTACCACCTCAATCCGATCCTCCAGTGGCAACCAGAAGTTCTGACCAAATCGGTCCAGTCCAACATACGAACCGCTGTCGATCAGCTGCTCGAGATACTCAATATCCTTGGTGTCTCCGCAGTGACCGATGACGACGCGACCTAGGTCCACCCCTTCTTCAGCAAAGATCCTCTGTTGATCTAATCCGGTGCGAGACCGGGCATTCGTGTGCGTTGAAATCGGGATACCAGTGGCAACGTGTGCAGCGGCAACGGCTCGCAGAGTTCGCTCAACGTCCTTGGTGACACCGAATCGATCAGTTGCGCACTTGAGTACCCCGGCCTTCACATTCGTTCCCTCGATGCCGTGCACAATGTCATCCACGAACATCTGGGTCAGGACCTCTGGCCCCCCGAACATCGTCCGGCCCGGACCTCGCAACTGGAGCGTGAGAGGAAGGTCTCGGAGAACGTACGCCCCAGTCGCAACGACGATGTTGACGGGTGTTCTTGAGGCGACGGCCTGGATAAGGTCGATATTCCGGCCAAGACCTAACACTGTCAAGTCAACGAGCGTTGAGAAGCCAAGATCAGCGAGAGCCTCAAGCTTTGCCACGGCCTCATCCACCATCTGGTTGGGATCCTTGGCGTAGCGACGCGGATAGGTCCGCTCCAGTTCAGGATCGAGAACAAAGAGATGCTCGTGCATCAGGGTCTTGCCGAGGTCAGAAGCCGCAATCGGGCCGCGGACTGTCTCGACCACAGCTTCAGCAATCATCAAGAGGACGTGGAGTGGGCTGCGTCAGATGCATTGAATGACCGCGCTGCACTGTCTTCGGCCTCCACGCCCATGTAGCTCGCCTCAATCAGTGCCCGGTCCGACCTCAATCGCTCGGCGTCCGATTCGATCACGATCTTGCCGTGAGCAAGGACGTATGCAAAATCAGCGACAGCCAAGGCTTGGGATACATACTGCTCCACGAGTATCACACTGAGACCCGTCTCGGTGGCTAACTTTCGAAGTGTTTTCAATAGTCGAATCACGATGGTAGGAGCGAGTCCAAGAGAAAGCTCATCCACCAATAACAGCTCTGGGCCCATCACAAGTGCCCTGCCTAACGCCAGCATCTGTTGCTCGCCTCCGGAGAGCAACCCGGCGCGCCTGCCGCGGAGCGGCGAGAGTTCGGGAAAGAGTTCGTACGGATCGATACGGTGTGCCTTGACGAGGCGGAGGTTCTCAGCAACCGTCAACGACGACACCAGTCCTCGGCCTTCCGGGACCTGCACCACGCCCGCCTTCACGATCCGGTGAGGCGGCATGCCACCGATCTGTACACCTCCCAGCGATATCGATCCATCCATGGGACGGATGAGACCACTAATCGCTCGCAGAGTGGTTGTCTTCCCAGCACCGTTGGGTCCGAGCAGGGCGACAATGCTGCCTGGCCGCGATTCGAGATTTACATCGCGAATAGCCGGCAACCCTTCATAGCCGGCTGTCAGGTGATTGACCTCGAGGAGGGGCGTCACTGGTCATCCCCCAGATACGCCTTGAGGACAACTGGATCGTTCTGGATGTCCTTTGGGAGTCCAGTTGCGATTGTCCTACCGTATTCCATTACGTGCACCCAGTCGCATGTTCCAAGCACGAGACCCATGTCATGATCGATCAGGAGGATTCCGATTCCGAAGTCAGCCAATTTTCTGAGCTGCGTGCCGAGTCGGATCGATTCATCGCTGTCGAGTCCTGCAGCAGGTTCGTCAAGGAGCATGACCAGAGGACCAGCGGCCACGGCCCGTGCCAGTGACACAATCCGCCGTTGACCCTGGGGCAGGTCATGAACCTGGCGCTCGAGTTGGTCGCCCAAACCAAAGAGATCGATCGCCAGCATCATGTGCTCCGATGAACCCCTCCCGGAGTATCGAGCTGCTACTGCCAGATTCTCACCGACGGTCAGATCTGTGAAGAGCTCCAAATTGTTGAAATGTGCGAACGAGTCCAAGCCGGGCTCTCCTATATGCCGGCAGAGAATCCGACTTTGTATCTCCGACTCGCACAGATCCCTCTGCTGCGCGCGTGAAACCGGAGACCGCATCGATGAAGGAGGTCTTGCCTGCGCCATTGGGACCGATCAGCCCGACGATTTGTCCTCGATCCACTGAGACTGTCAGGTCAGCAACCGCCAACACGCCTCCGTACCGAACGGAGATGGATCTGGCGTCGAATACGCACTCCGAACCTGTGACTGCCCGCTCCGAGGTGGCGAATTCACTACTGACTGACATGGATCATCTGGAGTTCGGTAAATGATTCGTATCCCCAGCGACCATTCTCAAGACCAATTCCGCTCCATTTGATGCCGCCAAACGGCTGGTGGGGGGCAGCGACAATGTGGGTGTTGACCCAGGTCATCCCTGCTTCAAATTCGTCGAGCAACGGCGACCGCCCGGTCTGGATCGGAACTCCAGACCGATGAACCAAGTCCGTATCTCGATCTATTGATGCGGTCAAGCACGTCGTCCTCATTCCTGTAGGTAACGATCGGGAGCAGAGGCCCAAACTGCTCCTCATCAACTATCCGGTCGCCGTCGGAGACCTCGGCCACAAGAGTCGGCTCGAAGAAATTCCCGGCTCCAGCAATCCGCTGGCCACCCGCTACGGTGCGGGCGCCGTGACTGATCGCGTCCTCTAGCAATCTCTCGACAGTATCCCGCTGACCAGGGTTGTTGATGGGGCCCAGTTCGGTCTCCTCGTCCATGCCGTCTCCGACCCGTGCACTTGTTGCGATGCCGACAAGGGCTTCGATCAGCTGGCCGGAAAGTTGCTCCGGCACGTATAACCGTTTGATGGCTGTGCACGTTTGACCGTTGTTCGCAAACGCATTCCAGAAGATTGGTGCTGCAACCTTCTGCACGTCTGCGTCGGATAGGACGAGAGCTGCGTCATTTCCGCCGAGCTCTAGTGACACTCGCTTGAGGTCATCAATCGAGGATCTTGCGACGGACCGGCCATTGTCTGTTGAGCCGGTAAAACTTATTTTTCGGATCCCTGGGTGTGAAGTGAGCCAAGGGCCCAGCTCATCTGTTCCTGAAATCACATTGAGTACACCAGGAGGCAAGACATCCCTCAACAACTCTCCGAGACGGAGGGTCGCTAGGGGCGTGAAGGGTGACGGCTTAAGGACAACCGGATTTCCGGCACGGAGGGCCGGGGCCAGCTTCCAACACGCCGTTGTGATTGGGTAGTTCCAAGGGGTGATAGCAGCCACTGGGCCGATCGGTCGGCGCCGAATCGGATACGCGTCCGCGGGCGTCGTCCTGAATGAGTTCTTCCTCGGCGGTGAACTCTGCGTACCACCGCATCCATCGGGCTGAACCCAGTATCTCGATTCGGGATTCGTTCAAGGGCTTACCCTGTTCGGCGGTGATGAGTTGGGACAGCCCATCAACATTCTCTTTCAGCACCGCCGAGATGGAGCCGAGCATGGTTCGCCTCAACGGTTCGTCTGCCGCCCAACCGGCGTAGGCGTCGACAGCGGCTCCGACGGCCTGGTCGAGTTCGACCTCCGAACAGCGCGGGGCATCGCCGACCACCTCGCCCGTAGCCGGATTTGGCACCTGGAACGTGTCCGCTGAGCGCACAGACTTCCCAGCGATGGTCATCGTCGGCTCCACAAGCAGCCCTCCCTCTTACCAGCGTGCATGATAGCATGTGCTCACTTCAGATGTCCCAGAAATACCGGAAGGCGTCTCTATGCAGCCACTCGATGGATACCGAATCATCGATCTGTCCACGTACTACAGCGGACCGTTCGCTGCTCTTCATCTCGTTGACCTCGGAGCTGATGTCATTAAGGTCGAGAGCCGGAAGGGCGATCCCCAACGCAAATTTGGCGTCATGCGAAAGGGGATATCTATTGGGTTTGCCAACATCAACCGTGGCAAGCGCTCCGTTGCCCTGGATCTCACAACCGACACTGGCCGCGAGGATCTCTTTTCACTTATCCGGTCAGCCGACGCCATGATTGGAAACTGGCGACCAGGAGTTGCTGACCGACTCGGCTTGAGTGATGAGGCATTGGAGCTGGTCAATCCGCGGCTCGTCCACGCCTGGATTACGGGATTCGGACCCGATGGCCCCCTGGCTGCTGCGCCAACCTATGACCCTATAACTCAGGCATACAGCGGACTTGCGTGGAGTGAGGGCGACGACAGGCCCAGGCTGTTGAACACCTTCATTGCCGACAAAATGGCCGGGGTCTACGCAGCGCAGTCGGTTCTTGCGGCCTTGTTGCTGAGAGAACGTACGGGGCGTGGCGGTCGAGTTGACATCTCGCTCCTCGACTCACTGGCGTACTTCAACTTTCCTGACGTGTTCGCATCACGAACAATCGTCGGAGATGCAGCGGATCAAAAGATGCGGCCGCTGCCGACTCTGGTGAGAGCCCGCGACGGCTATCTCGTAGTGTGCCCAGGCCAAGGGCGCGACATCCGCAACACCTGCGTAGCCGTCGGGCACCCCGAATGGGTCGAATCGCTTCAGTCGTTGCACGACTACCGGGACATTGGGCCAAGACTCATCGAACTTCTTGAGACCGTGACTCTTTCTGAGGATGCGAAGTTCTGGGTAGAGCGCATGCGGCGACTCGATGTCCCGGTATCGGAGGTCATGGACCTGGAAAGCCATTTGGCCGACCCCCAGGTGATTCACGGCGGAACGTACGGTGAAATGCCAGACCCGAGATTGGGTGCGATTCGCTATGCACGATACCCGGGACGATCATCATCATCAGAGCCCAAGACCCCAAGCCCATATCCCGAGATCGATGAACACGGGGCGGAGTTGAGGGTATCTTCCGCATCGGTCGGATGAAAGGTTGACGGTGGAACCTGAAGTACTGGTCGACCTCGATGATGGGATCCTGGCTCTTACGCTCAACCGACCCTCAAAGCACAACGCCATCAATTTCCAGATGATCGATCTGTTGTTGGATCAGATCAACCGATCTCGGCGAGACCAAGCGATACGAGTCGTTCTGCTTCGCGGTGCCGGGCCCTCCTTTTGTGCGGGCGATGATGTCGTGTCGATGGGTTCCACCCGAGAGCTGCCCCCAGGCAGCCACCCAACGCGTGAATACCAGCAACGGCTGGCCCGAGAGTGGTACGAGCTTGAAAAGCCGACCGTGGTAAGCCTGCGAGGCCACTGCTACGGGATGGCGCACGATCTCGCCCTTGCCGCTGACTTTAGGATCGTCTCCTCCCGGATCACCTTCGGGGATCTCCGCGCCAAGCGAGCTCTTCCCATCGCCAGTGGATCTACGTTCCTACTGCCGAGAATGATCGGTACTGCCCGGGCTAAGTATTACATCATGACCGGTGAGTCCATGGATGCGGCGACCATGTATGAGCTCGGTCTGTGCACGCGCCTCGCAGACGACACTGATCTGGATGAGACTGCTTACAGCTTTGCGAAGGAGCTCGCATCGGCACCCACTCGGTCGCTTGGCCTCATAAAACACGCGATCCTGCACAACGCCGAAACAGGTTTTGCCGAGGCACTCGACCGAGAACTCGAGCTATATGACGTGATCACAGAAGACCGGCGTGAAGGATTTCGGTCGTTCCGTGAAGGCCGACAGCCCCGGTTCACAGGTACCTGATGGGGCGTGAGCGACGCCCGCTCCGGGTTGTATCTACGTAATCACGAGTGCGTGCCAGGCATATTGATCCGTGGGAACGGTATGGCTGAGCCAGCCAAAGCACGATCCATCGGCTGCGGGCACGGCAATCACCACACGTCACAAACCACAGTCAGCCAAAGGAGAACATTATGGGGATGCTCGACGGGAAGGTGGCCATCGTCACCGGCGCAGGACGGGGGATCGGCCGAGAGGAGGCCGTCCTCCTGGCATCCGAGGGCGCCAAGGTCATCGTCAACGACGTCGGCGCTTCCCTGCAGGGTCAGGGCGGCGACAGGCACCCCGCCGAGGAGGTCGTCGAACTGATTAAGGACGAGCGGCAGCGATGGCGCGGTCAACGCCTCGGACGTCAGCTCGTGGGAGGGCGCCAAGGAGCTCATCGACCAGGCGGTGGAGACCTTCGGACAGCTGGACATCCTGGTCAACAACGCCGGGATCCTGCGGGACAAGATGAGCTTCAACATGGAGGAGTCGGACTGGGACGACGTCATCCGGGTCCACCTGAAGGGCCACTTCGCCCCTTCCCACCACGCCGCCGTCTACTGGCGGGACCGGGCCAAGGCCGGCGAGACGGTCACCGGCCGGATCATCAACACGTCATCGGAGGCCGGCCTCTTCGGCAACGCCGGACAGGCCAACTACTCGGCAGCCAAGGCAGGCATCGCCTCGATGACCTGGGTCCTGGCCCGGGAGCTCGGGCGCTACGGGGTCACGGTCAACTCGATCTCACCGCGGGCCCGCACCCGGATGACCGAGAACCTGTTCGGTGATCTGGATACAGGCACCAAGAGGGTTCGACGAGTGGGACCCCAAGAACATCGCCGAGCTGGTGACCTTCCTGGCCTCGCGACGAGGCGGCCGACGTGACCGGTCAGAACTTCGTGGTCTTCGGCGGCAACATCTGGGCCATGGGTGGGTTCCACCCGGTCGGCGAGATCCACCGCGAATCCATGTGGACGCCCTCGGAGCTGGCCGCGGCCAAGGGAGAGCTGTTCAAGGGCATCTCGTCGGGCGTCCCCAAATTCAGCTTCATGTAGATACGACTGGCTCTGGCATCCACCGTTCACACCCCTCGCCCATCGCTTTCGTTCTCGTCTACAGCGACGCTCTGTAGTGCCCGAGCTGCAGGGGTTAGGCCCGGGACGGCACCGCTGCGGTGACCTCTCCCACTACCTTTACCTCGCCTGCCGCGTTGGTCAGCCGGACGTCGAGGTCGACCAGGTGGTCGTCGCCTTCGACTCGCTTACCGGCGACCACGATCGCCGTGCGTAGCTCCTCATCGGGCCAGGTCTGCTTCACGAACCGCGCCCGGTAGCGACGGATGTTGGCCGCACCGACATAGTCAGTGATGGCCGTGCCGAGGAATCCCATGGAAAACATTCCGTGGCCGAAGACGCTCGGCTGGCCGGCTTGCTGAGCCAACACCTCATCATGGTGCATGGGGTTGTAGTCACCGGAGGCCCCTGCGTAGACGACCAGATCAGTCCGAGTCAGCAAGCACAGCCGCACCGGCGCCTCGTCCCCCTCGTTGACATCCTCGAAGTAGAGTACCTGGTCAACCACAGTTCACCACTCCGCTTTTGTGGCCGCCACTGGACTGGGGAGCGCATCCGTTGGGTCAGCGATTCCAGAAGGGGTGAGCTGCTCTTCGATGATGAGCAACCGGTCCGGCAGATCGAGGGCTTCCGAGGTCCCAACAGCAGGGTTTCGGCCCTCAGGCTGGTCAAAATTGCCAGAAAGGGAATCTCCCCTGCCAATTGGCAAGGAGACCAGACGGCCCACTTCGGGTGCAGTTGGGCATCAAGCCCTCTGCAGCAGGGTTCCAGTCCCTAGGCCCCCACCGCAGCACATTGTGACTAGAGCCATTTCCTTGTCGGCTCGCACAAGCTCGTGAACGGCCTTGGTCACCAACATCGACCCTGTGGCTCCCAAGGGGTGACCCATGGCGATCGCTCCTCCGTTCGGATTGACCATAGAAGCGTCGGCATCAAACTCCTGCTGCCACGCCAAGACAACTGAAGCAAACGCTTCGTTGATCTCCACAAGGTCGATGTCCCCAAAAGCCATCGAGTTACGCTCAAGCAGAGTGTGCGTAGCCGGTATTGGCCCCTCCAGCATCAACACTGGATCGCACCCGACGAGGCACACATCCACGACGGAGGCGAGCGGTGTTAGTCCGTTTTCAATCGCAAATTCGTCGGATGCGAGAAGTACGGCGGACGCACCATCGGCAATCTGCGACGAGGAGCCTGCCGTATGAACACCATCAGTTCTACCAGTCGGTCGCAGTCCGCTCAGGGCCTCCATAGTGGTCGGTCGGATACCTTCGTCGCGGTCTACGACGTGCACCGTCTCGAGTAGTGCGAGATTTTCGCCGGTATCGGGAGCTTCGACATTGAGAATCTGGGTGTCGAATCTATGTTCGCTCCACGCTGAGCCCGCTCGATCTTGAGATTGCTTTCCAAATTCGTCGCAGTCAGTCCGCGTGATCCCGAACTTCTCCGCGATGCGTTCGGCTCCTTCGAACTGAGTCGTGAACTCGTGTTGCTTCCAGTAGTTTCGATTGATGGGCTTTCCGACAAAGGGCTCCGTGGGAACGGGTGCACCCATCGGGACCCGACTCATTACTTCAACGCCACACACGATGGCCGATTTCACCACCCCAGAGCGAATCGCCGAATAGGCCATGTTGAATGCCTGCTGTGAGGACCCACACTGGGCATCGAGCGTCACGGCTGGCACCGTGATCGGTAAGCCTGCAGTGAGCCACGCATTGCGAGTGACATTGGATGCTTGGGCACCGACCTGCCCGACACAGCCACCGACGACCTGGCCCACGGAACGACCGTCGAGGCCTGATCGACGAAGCACCTCCGACTGGACCAGACCGAGTAGATCGTTCGGATGCATTCCGGCCAGAACACCGTTTCTTCTTCCGGTAGGCGACCGAACGGCCTCGATTACAACAACCTCACTGCTCACTCGTGGCTCCTCCCTTTCGACTTCCAATCGACTACTGAGCCGCTCATTCCGCTTCCCCCGCTCCTTTGATCAATCGCAGAGGCCTGTATGTGAGGACGTTTGACCGGTCCTGATTGCGAACCGAGACCTCGGTCCGCACGATGCCCCTCCCGTGTTTGCTCGAGGGTCGTGCCTCGGTAACCACAACGACGGCATCAAGCGTGTCTCCGACGAACACCGGCGCATGGATCTCGAGGTCCATTCCCAGGAATGCGATGCCCGTTCCGTGGATCACTCCGCTCTGCAGCACGAGTCCTTCGGCCATGGCGTACGTAAGTGCTCCAGGAACCAGTCGTCCTCGATATCCCATCGATTCAGCGGAGCTTTCGTCCCAGAACAGCGGCTCAATAAATCCAAACATGGTGATGAAATTGATGAGGTCCGCCTCAGTTATCGAGCGCGCCGCTGTCCGAAAGCTCCACCCCAGAGGCATCTCCTCCCAGGTCTTGCCCTTGACCAACAAGGGGACATCTTCCGGCACACCAGATTCCAAATTTGACTCCGTCACGGGCCCTCACATTAGCATGTTGTGAGCACTTACTTTGGCCTTCCGTGACTGCGGGTCCTTGGAAACGGCGGCAGCCGCCCCCTCGATGCTTGGCTGTGCCAGCCGGATCGGACGAGTTTGGTGAATCTGGCTGGAAGCAACGATCAGAAGGGTCTTAAACCACTTCTCCGGGCCCTCGAAGCAGCCGACTCAGGGCGAAGGGTGAGCAATCAACGGGGCGTAGACTCTCAGGCATGCCGGACGAACAAACCAAGGACAGACGGCACCAGATCATTGATGCAGCCCGTGACACGTTCGTTCGAAACGGTCTCGAAGGAGCAAAAACGCGACAGATTGCTGACGCCGCTGGGGTGACCGAGACTCAGCTGTATCGCCACTTCCGGTCTAAGCAAGAACTGTTCGAGATGGCAATCCTCGATCGAGTTGAAGAGCTGACCGCGGAGCTTCTCAAGCTGGCAAGCGACTTCCCGAGAGCTACTGGCAAGGATCGGTTCAAGCTGAGTGAACAAGTCCATCGGGATCTGATCATCGTGATGGGCGAGATATCGCCATTACTGGGAGTCGCTCTGTTCTCAGATCGTGCAGCCGGAAAGGCGTTCTGGCAAGGGCGACTAAGTCCCCTAATAGATCAGGCCTCCGATGCGCTGTGGATGCCCCGTGAGGCAACGCAGATCATTGATCCGCGGACCATGCTGCTTGTGTACATCGGGATGTTCTTCGGCCTAGCTGTCGATAGCAATTTTCGAGCCATTGAACTTGATGTCGATCGCCTAGCCCGAGACGTCACGAAACTGGTGGCGTTTGGGATATTCCCACCGGCTGCACCTTCATCCCGCAAGAGCACCGCAGCCAAACAGAAGGGCTAGTAGGCACCGTCAAGCTTTCGGTGATCCCAGGAGACCATTTCAATAGAATCAATGACAATGGCCACCCGCTTCGCAGTGATTGTTTTCAAGTCGGAGACCATCGATTCTTGAGGGAGAGAAGAGTCCCGCCTTCTCTTGATGTCCTCGGCAACTGCCTCGGCGGCGTGGGCGTCATCGATAATCCTGGCCATGCCTCTCACCATCACGCCACGAATCTCACCGTAACTTTCGCCTTCTTCAACCAAATAGGTCACTCGAGGATCACGTCGAATATTCACTATTTTCTGGGCAGAGGGGTACGACTGGATTGCCACCTTGCCCTTCAATCTTCCATATCCCATGGTCACGAGATGCGGCCAGCCGTGCGGTCCCTGGGTTCCAAGAACCATAAGCCAGTGCGAGTCAAGAAAGTCGACCACCTCATCGCTGGTCATCTGAACTAGTTCTCGCTTCGACCCCATCAGCGTTGGCTTCTTCTAGCACTTCCAGTTGGGGCGAGCTGAGCTTCATCAAGTCCCTTCGTCACGAGCTCTGACAACTGACTGCTTGCCCTCTCCCAATCAACGGCCACAGAGCCAAACATGTCATCGAGTACCAGGCCCGTTGACATCGAGACGAAGATGGTCAACATGGTCGATAGCCCGATTGGGAACTCATCCCACCCAAAGCGTTCTGGCAATTGCGCGAGCTGTGATTCGCTCAGCTTCCGATAGACGCGGGCACGATAGACCTCCTGTCCAGCTGCCTCACCTGAAAACAGTGCCACGCCCAGGAGGGGAAGGATCATCGCCATCCAGGCACTTTCGATACGAAAGATATTTTCGAATGTCTCGACACGTTCCAGAGGATCGCTGGCGTCAAAGGTACTGACGATCTCTTCGACCATCGCATCTATACCTTCGCTCAGCGGTTCGAGTATCGCAACGTTAAATAGGTGCTCTTTGGAGTCAAAATGCTGGTAGAGGACCGCCTCATTTATTCCAGCTCCACTGGCGATATCGCGTGTCCTAGCCCCACCATACCCTGAGGCAAGAAATACCTCCCTGGCCGAGTCGATGATTAGTTCCCGCCGCTTCTCTGCGGGCATCCTCACTCGTTTAGCCATGGATCATCACCCATGCGATCACGGCGTCTTGGCGATGGATAACGGACTGGTAGGACAATGCGAGCTTGTCATCAACTGGCCAGTGGCTATTCATACCCCGAACCTACCTGCCCTTGAAGTCCGCGGGGCGTTTCTCCACAAACGCAGCCACGCCCTCTCGGACATCGTCGGTGAACCCAAGTTTGGACATCTCGAGAGCCTCAAGAGAAAGGCCACCGAGCATGGACAGGTCTTCACTCTCAATGATGATCCGCTTGATCGCAGCAAGAGTCAGTGGCGCCAGTTTTAGGAATTCGGAGGCAAGGTCGCTGACACAGCGTTGCACGGAGTCAGGATGGCAGGACTGAGTGATCAGGCCAAGTTGTGCTGCCTCCTCGGCGTGGATCCTGCGGCCGCGCAATATCAGGTCTAGGGTGCGCGCTCTGCCCAGGAGCCTAAGCATGCGCTGAGTCCCCCCGCCTGCGGGGAGGAGGCCGTGCTTCACTTCGGGGAGGCCGATCCAAATCGGCCCTTCGGCCATCACGCGATAATCACAAGCTAGGGCGAGTTCGCAACCGCCCCCGAGCGCGTGACCTTCGATCTGCGCGATTGTCGGAAAGGGCACCTTCTCCCATCGGTCGAGAAATTCCCGAAAGGAGGCGTTGGTGAGCGCAACCCGATCCATGCGCTGGGACATGTCCTTGAGGTCGGCCCCTGCCATGAAGAATCCCGGTACATCACTTCGAACAATCGCGACTCTTACTGACCCCTCACCGGAGACGAAGGTGCAAGCCTCACTGAGCTCGTGCATAACTGCTGTGGACATCGCATTGGCGGGTGGTCGATCGAGAACGATGGTTGCGATTCCGGCGTCCACCGATACCCGAAGGTTCTCGCTCACAGACTTTCCTTCTGCCTTACCGACTGGTTGGAGTTGGCTAGGCCTGCCTTGGTTACCCTGAAACCATGTGCATCACGGTCCCAGGTCGAGGTGGAGTTTCCCGAGGCACGCAGAACGTGCTTTTGGACTCTCATCGTCTGAGTCTTCGGCAACCCATCGATTAATTCGAAGTATCTGGGCACCATGAAGTGAGGCATCCGCTCGACCAGGTAGTTGAGTAGGGGTTCGAACTCAACGGCCTCGCCCGACCTTGGAACGATCCATACCTTCACCTCTTCATCACCACCGAACTCAGATGACACGGCAACGCAAGCAGTCTCAGCGACAGCCGGGAATGAATTGACCTCTCGTTCAACCTCGAGGGTGGAGATATTCTCTCCTCGCCGGCGAATGGCATCCTTAAGCCGATCAACGATGAAGTAGCAACCCTCCGCGTCCCGTCGGAAAATGTCCCCGGTATGGAACCAGCCATTGCGCCAGACCTTGGCCGTTGCAGAGTCGTCATTGCAGTAACCAGCGCTGATGGACCACGGCAGTTCGTTGCGAATCACTAGCTCACCGTTTTGACCGATCGGCACCTCAACGTCATGCTCGTCGACGATCTTGAGCTCATAACCGGGCCGTGCACGTCCGACTGAGCCCACCGGTACGGGCGGCTCTCCGGGCAATCGGTAGATGCAGCCAGGGACTTCGGTCATCCCGAAGGCAACGATTACATCTTCGATGCCGAACCTATCGATGAACAAGTCGATATCACTCGGGGGCGGGGCACCGATCATGATTCGGATCTGGTGCTTCCTCTCATGCTCGTCTGGGGGCTGAGCAACGAGGGAATTCGGCCATTGACCCGAGCAGCCAAGAGACGGTCGCTCCTGTCTCACATGCGACCCGCCAGTAGTCCGACATGTTGGGGGTAGCCCGAATTGCGAGTTCGCGTCATCGTTGACAGGCAGCAAAGGGTTACTGCCTGAGCCGCTTGATGACACAGCGGTAGATCGATGAGAAAAGTATCCGACGGGCCTAGTCCGGCATCCACCGTTAGAAATGATCCGGCCATATACGACTGGTGATAGGTCGTCAGCGAGCCCTTGGTCAGTCCCGTCGTACCCGAGGTGGTCACGATGGCGTGAAGGTCCCAGGGCTCGAGCTCGTCGTCGAGCAGAGGCGGATCGGCTGATGTTGCCTCGGTGAGCTCATCGCAGCGCAAGAGTTTTAGATCAGGAGCAACGCTCTGAACCCTGTCCGCCAGTTCTTCGTTCGTCACTACCAGCGCCGCTGGGCCGAGGGTCAGAACATGTCTCAGCATCTCGCCGCGATAGGCCGTGTTGACAGGCAGGAAGACAGCACCGAGGCAGGCTACGCCCCACCATGCCCTCAGGAAATCGACTCCGTTAGGAAGGAATACAGCGACCGTGTCGCCCTTTTCAATACCGCTGGACCTGAGGACGTTTGCCGCGGCATACGCTTCTTGCAATCCGTGAGATCTCGTCCAGGCTGTGCCGTCTTCGAATTCGACGAAAACTTCGTCTGGATTCTGAGCTGCGTTCCGCTCCAAGAGCGACCGCACCACGACATCTGACGCAGGTAGTACACGCATGTTCGTAGGTTCCCCCTAGTTGGACATCGTAAGGACAAGTAAATTACGTGGTCTGCATTGCGAATTTCGTGTGCCCGTTGTGCTTTCTATGAATCAGAATGGCAGGTCCCCGGTAGCTGCCTTCGTGGTCCCATCGCTGCCGAAGGCGGCGATGGCAGCCTTGGCGATCGTCATCTTGTGGATCTCGTCAGGGCCGTCGGCGAAGCGACTCCAGCGAGCTGATCGAAGCATGCCGGCCAATGGGAGGTCGGTCGAATAGCCGAGGGCACCATGCACCTGAAGTGAACGGTCGACAATGCGCCACAGGGTGTTGGCGACGTGGTACTTGGCCATCGATACCTCATTCTTGAATGGCAAGCCCTGTTCGATTCGATATGCGGCGTGAAGCACCATCAGCTTGGACTGATACAGCTCAAGCACTGAGTCCGCAATCATCCACTGGATACCTTGCTTCTCCGAGAGCATCGATCCAAACGCATAGCGATTGGTCGATCGCTCGACCATCATGTCCAAGGCCGTCTCGGCCTCGGAGATCCAGTGCATGCAGTGAGCGAGTCGCGCCGGCCCCAATCGGGCTTGGCCCAGCAGATGACCTTGTCCTCGCCCTCCGAGCATCGCCTCGCGAGGGACATGCACGTCGGTCAGTTTCACTTCGTTGTGATGACGGCCTCCCGTGAGCGTTTCAATATCTCGAACGATCTCCCAACCCGGAGTTGCCGTGTCGATAATGAATGCTGAGTTGCCGGCCTGAGGGATCTCAGGCTGGTCCTCTGTCCGAGCGATGACAATCGCGAAGTTCGCGGATCGAGCACCCGTGATGAACCACTTGTGCCCGTTGACCACCCATCCGTCTGAAGTTTCGAGTGCCCTTGTCTGGATGAGCGTAGGGTCAGAGCCAGCCACCTCCGGCTCAGTCATTGCGAAGCACGAACGGACCGATCCGGCGCACAGCGGTTGCAGGTACTTCTGCTTCTGTTCTTCAGTTCCCCAATGAAGCAGGGTCTGCATGTTTCCCTCGTCAGGGGCTTGTGCGTTCAATACCAAGGGGCCGATCCTCGTTTTTGCGGCCTCGGAGGAGACCGTGGCTTGAGCGGTTGCTCCGAGGCCCATTCCGCCCCACTCCGTGGGCATGTGGGGAAGCCAAAGGCCTTCGCTCTGAGCCCGATCGCGCAACTTCACAACGGCTCGGCGCCAGTCCTTCCGTTCGCCGCCGGCTGCTTCAACCTCACGTTCCGCGGGCCGTACTTCGTCGTCCATGAACGTACGGACGCGGAATCGCAGTTCTTCTATGTCCGGTCCAAATCGGAAGTCGATGGCCATTGCTTTACTGTATCGAAGTAAACCCTTGCTATCAACAGCCGGCAGCGACCTCCGAGGTGGTGGCCCACCAATGCTGAGGACCGCTTGAACCGAGCCCGCCCCCGCGGCGAAGGGTCCGCCGAGTGACCACGACGTTCCAAGTAGGGGGCCTATCATCCAGTTCAGACGGTTCTCAGCCCAGATTCGACTCGATCCAATGGTCTCCGAGCCTGGACATCTGAGCGGTCGGATGACCCGGATGTACCCGTTGAGCCTGAACACGGCTGACGCAACGACGGAGGGTGCTGTAATGGCAACTCCCCACGGACCCGCCTGCCTGACCTTACCGTTGCCAAACGCATGAAGTGAGCACATACTATGCTCAGGATTTATCACCAGATTTGGGGGAGTCGATGCATCTCAACATCCAATTGGCGCTTGGTGGGCTGGGGGCGGGAGCGGCGCTTTCTCTGATGGCGCTCGGACTCATCGTGACCTTCAAAGGCTCCGGAGTCGTCAATTTCGCGGCACGGCGCAGTCGCCACCGCAGCCGTGTACATATACATCGGGCTTTACGATCATGGATGGCCGCTACTTCTCGCCATGGTCGCCGGGTTAATTTCGGCGATCAGTATCATCGGGGTGTTTGAGATTCTCGTGATGCGCCACCTCACGCATGCGCCGGCTCTGGCCAAGGTGGTCGCCACGATCGGATTGATGCTGGCGATTCAAGGGGCCGTATCTGCGATTACCGGAAACTCGGTGCCGTCTCCACCCCAATTTCTTTCGCCATCACCAGTGAAACTTCCCTTTGGGCACCCGGCCTTCCTGGTGGGTAGCGATCAACTGTGGATCTTTGCCATCGCCACCGTTGCGACAGCCATACTCTGGGCAATGTACCGGTGGACACGGTTTGGCCTCGTTACACGGGCACTGGCGGATAACGAAGAAGCGGTCACTCTGCTCGGTCGATCAGTTCAGCGCACCGCTTTGGTCAACTGGTGTTTTGGGGGACTCTTGGCTGGAGCCTCTGGCATTCTGCTCTCGGTCCTCGTCCCCATCACACCTACATTTTTTACCCTCTCACTGATTACATCGCTCGCCGCCGCTCTTGTTGGAGGAATGGTCTCGTTCTGGATTACCTACGCTGCCGCAATCATTATCGGGCTTGCTCAACCAACTTTGGTTCTGTACACACCACAGCTCCAGAGCGCAACGCATCTCAGCGACTGGTCAGAGGCCCTTCCATTTGTCGTAATCGTGATCGCCGTGGTCGTACGAGGAAAATCAATTCCGTTGAGGGACATGGTGAGTGGAAGTCATCTGCCACGGGTGACGATCCCCAACCACCCCATTCGATCTCTCATCGCAGTCCTTGTTCTGGGCGGGCTCTGGTTCGGGTTGATGCCGGTGGTGTGGATCGGGCCCATGACCACAACGCTAATTGGCACCCTGGTCTGCCTCTCACTCGTGGTCATAGTCGGATATGTAGGACAGATTTCGCTCGGTCAGATGGCCTTCGCGGGGTTTAGTGCATTTATGACGGCTGTATTTGCATCGAACGAGCACATTGGTTTTCCACTCAGCATCATCCTGGGCGCGCTCTGCGCGGTGCCCATCGGAGTACTGATTGGTCTGCCCACGCTCAGAGTAAGGGGAATGGAATTGGCGGTGATCACACTCGCCGCTGGGTCCGCGTTCTACGACATGGTGTTGAACAACAACAACTTCATCGGAGATGTTGGGAAGAGTCTCGCCCCTGCATCTCTTGGTCCCATAAAACTAAGTGGCCTGACAAACCAACGCAGTTTTGGAATCATGGTGCTTTTGGTGGTCGTAGGAGCATCTGCTGGAGTTGTCTGGGTGCGGCGCAGCACCGTCGGTCAGAGCTTCCTCGCAGTTAGAGTGAACGAGCGCGGGGCAGCCGCCTCAGGCGTGTCCGTATCGAGGACGAAGCTACTTGCCTTCGGATTCTCCTCGCTGCTCGCTGGCCTTGCCGGCTCACTGACCGCTTATCAATCACTCCTTGTCACCTCCGATCCGTTCGGCTACACGAGCTCAGTTCTGTTCGCAGGACTTGCCTATCTGGGCGGGATCGGCTCACTGGCAGGGGCCTTCATCGGAGGCCTCCTGGCCAATGGCGGCGTTGTGGGACATCTGCTGAATTCACTGTGGAACTCGGGCTGGGAGCAGGTGATATCAGGTGTGGGGATCCTCATCACGGTGGCCCAGTATCCCGAGGGTCTCGCTGGCCTTCCCAACGAGATGCGTAAGCGACTAGCTCGTCATCGGCAGGTCCCCCAGAAGGAGACTGGAGCCACGGCAACCCCGCCCCGTATTTCTCTTGGAGCAGCCGTTGGCGAAGGAGTCTCCGTCGAAGCGACCGCCGCCAAGGGAACGGTCGCATGAGAGCCATGACAGCGGGCGACGCCAAAAGGGGTGCGCCTTGCAGCCCGTCCTAGATCTCTCTGGAGAGGTGGCCGTCGTAACCGGTGGAGCCGGGGGTATCGGGGCGGCTACCTGTCAAATGCTCTGTGATGCAGGTGCGCAGGTAGCGGTTGCCGACCTCGATGCCACGGGGGCGGCGGTGGTCGCGAGAGAATGCGGTCCAGCAGCGCTACCGGTCGCAATCGACGTCACGAAGGTGTCATCGATTGCGTCAGGACTCAGCGAGATCGTCGGCCAACTAGGGAGACCGTCCATTCTCGTGAACAACGCATTTACGAACACGGTCGGCGAGTTCCTCCAGGTTTCCAGCGAGGACAACCGACTGACTCTGCAGGTCATTCTGGAAGGCACCATGTATATGTCGAGGGCGGTTCTCGAAGGAATGCTCACCGAAGGAAGGGGGTCGATTGTCTCGATCGTTTCGGACGCAGGGCTCATCGGCGAGCCCAATATGGTTGCCTACTCGGCCGCCAAAGCCGGAGTCGTCGGATTTACCCGAGCCCTTGCCAAAGAATTGGGTCCAAGAGGCATTCGAGTGAACGGCGTCTCTCCGGGAGGAACGCGAACCGTCGGAAGCATCCAGGCGATGGCACTCCAAGAGATAGACGAAGTCAAGCTTGCCCGCCGCTATCCTCTTCGCCGACTCGGCGAGCCTGAGGATATTGCTGGCACTGTTGTTTGGCTTGTATCTCCTCTGGCATCCTGGATCACCGGTCAGATCATTAGTGTCAATGGTGGCTATGCCTGACGACCAATGATCCGGCAGGCGGGAAGGTTACCCCCAGGAACCAGGGCGGACCGTTCACACTGTCAGAATCATCGGGGCAGGCCGAGGCCGCGCTCGGCAACGATATTGCGCTGAATTTCGCTGGTACCTGCGTAGATTGTTCCTGCCCGGGCATTGAGAAAGGTCCCGACCCAAGACGCAGAGTCCAAGGGGGCATCGACGTCATCGCCCATCGCATACCTGATGGGCCAGCGCCCTCGAACAACCATGCCGTCGGCACCCAGCACATCCATTGCCAGGTCGGTTACATATTGATGGTACGTACTCCACGCCAGCTTGAGCGCGTTCTCCAGTACGCCCGTTCCAGGGCCCTCTGAAATCTCATTCAACGACTTCATCCCTAGCCAGCGGAGGACCTCCACCTGGCTGTAGCAACGCGCGATCCTCTGGCGGACAAGGGGGTCTTGTGTAAGACCTCGCAACCTTGTCAACTGGATGAGCCTTTCAAGCTCCGCTTTGAACTGCACCCAGGAAGTGGCGGCGGCGAACCCACGTTCAGCACTCAAGAGTGACATGGCGACTCGCCATCCATCGTCAACTTCTCCGACAATGTTCGTGGCGGCGGTTCGAGCACTTGAAAACAGCACCTCGTTAAACTCCTGGCTGCCCGACATCATTCGTATTGGCCGCACCTCGATGGCATCCTGATCCATCGGAACGAGCAGGAACGTGATGCCCCGGTGTCCGCTCCCAGAGGGGCCTGTCCTTGCCAGCAGGAAGATCGAATTGGCCTCCATCGCCAGCGAGGTCCAGACTTTCTGGCCATCAATGACCCACTCGGGGCCCACCAGCTGCGCTCTGCACCTCAAGCTGGCAAGGTCAGAGCCGGCATTTGGCTCGCTGAAGCCTTGGCACCAGATGTCTTCTCCGGACAGGATCCTAGGGAGCAACGTCGAACGCTGGACTGCGGTTCCATGAACAAGCAGAACGTTGCCGAGCATACCGATACCGATATCGTCGGCTGGAGCCCGACCGGGTACGCCGATGCTGGCCAGAGACTGAAGCCAGTCAGCCGTCTGCCAAGGACTGAATCCTGCACCGCCAAACTCCGGAGGCCAATTTGGGGCGAGCAATGAATGCGCCGCCAGAACTGTCCTCCAGTTCTTAACAAAGTTGTGGTACTCGTCACCACTCAGCCTTCCGAGACCTGGAAAGCCACTGGGGACATTGTCCATGAGGAACTGTCGTACCCAGTTCTGAAACTCATCGCGCCCCGACGGTACGGTTGGAGTTGTCACCGTGCCAGCTTGCACTAGATGAATTGCCCCTCTTCCGCTGTGCCTAACAATGAAGCGGCAATGTCGATCATGCTGTTGTGGTCAGTGAAGACGTGGGCGCCACTGGCAGTGAGATCCCGGAAACACTGCTGTACGACGTTGCCATTTCTTAGACCACTACTTCCAGAGAACTGGAAGGCGAAGTCGGCAACCTCAATACTGGTGCGCGAAGCGTGAGTCGTGGCCAATCTAGCTCGAGCCCGGTGACGAGGCTCGATATGATCTTCGACGGCCGCGCTCTCAAGTGCTTGCAGGCACTCGATGACAAATGCCCGCGCTGCACCAAGCTTCGCTTCTGCGTCGGCATACGAGGCTTGGAACAGTGGGTCTTCAGCAAGAGTCTTACGGCCTGCCCGACGCTTACTTTGCGCAATGGTCGCCACCTCGTCGAGCGCTCGCCGTGCGACTCCGATCGAGAAGGCTGAATGATCGATACAGGTGAGTCCATTGACCCCTATGCGATACACACCGCCACCACGAAGTGGGCCCCCGGTGAACAAAGGCCAGGTAAATCCCTCCCTAACAAACTGTTCCGGGATCCGATAATCGATGCTTCCGGTCGCCTGAAGCCCGATAACATCCCAGTTATCGAGCAACTCGGCCTTCTCAGTTGGCACTGCGCAGCAGATGATGTTGGGGAGTCCTGATTCGAGTCGAACGGGCTTGCCGGTGTCGTCCACCTCGCGGGTCCCGCCCAACGTCCAACCTGCGTGGGCGATCCCACTACCGAACCCGTAACTGCCGCTGATGGTGTACCCACCAGGAGCAGCGGTTGCTGTGCCCCTTGGGGCACCTGCCTGTCCGGCGCCCAACGCGCGAGGGTCTTCGAAAATCTCGGCCACGGCAGCGTCATCGAGAAACGCGCCCATCATTGCTGCACTCGCGGAACCAGCCATGAATGTCCATCCCGCTGAGCCGTCAGCGTAAGAAATCTCTTCGATGACCTCAAAGGCCGTCGTACAATCCACCTCTCCACCGCCGAGCGAGGATGGGACCTGCATGTAGTACAGACCTGAGTCATGGAATTCGGCGATCACGGCATCAACGACGTTCCCTCGGGCCAGTCCGTCAGCGACTCTGCCCTCGATTAATGGGCGCAGACTTTGAGCCGCTTTCCTATAGTCAATTGCCTGTTCTACTGTCAGTCCCATTGAGAATGCCTCGTTTCTTTCGGAATACTGATCGACCGTGGTTTGCGGTTCATGCGTTCCGTACTCTGCTCATCTACACGTTGCGGGGAGTCGCAGACCATGGGGTGTCGTTAGGCAGCGACGGTTCCCGGGGTAGGCCGAGAACACGTTCTCCCACGATGCTTCGAAGCACGTCGGATGTGCCGCCCTCAATCGTGTTTGCCTGGGCCCGAAGAAATCCTTTGACCAAGCCTGGCATTGCCATGTCGTCGGTGCGCCATGCGGTGGCTTGCGTAGAGCGCAGGCCGATCGCCGTCTCCTGCAGTCGTCGGTTGTAGGACGTCTGCATTAGCTTCGTAACAGTTGGGTCAGGCCCTGGCCTACCAAGCCGACGTGCTGCCGCAGCCCGGCCATTCGTCCAGCGGATGATGCGGCCCTCGGTGAACCGCCGGACAAGTTCATCACGCTGGTGGCCCGAAACTCCATCCGCCGAGGCGATCAGCTTGTCCACCCTGGATCCGCCGACGCTCCCCGAGCCCGCACCCTCGCCAGAGTGGATGAGGCGCTCGCTCGTGAGCGTGGTCTTGGCTGCGTTCCAGCCTGAGCCCTCTGGTCCGACGCGATCGCTATCCGACACGACAACGTCAGTCAAGAACACTTCGTTGAACTCCGCTTCGCCGGTCATTTGCACCAAAGGCCTTACCTCTATTCCTGGGGAGTGGAGGTCAACCAGAAAGTAGGTAATCCCCTGGTGCTTCGGCACGTCGGGATCAGTGCGGGCAAGGAGCATCCCGACAGAGGCAACATGGGCCAAGCTCGTCCACACCTTCTGTCCGTTGACGATCCAGTGATCACCATCTCGGACTGCTCGGGTTCCAAGGCTTGCGAGGTCGGACCCCGCCGATGGCTCGCTGAACAGCTGACACCAGATGTCTTCCCCCACAAAGGCGCGTCGGTAGTAGCGCGACCACTGGGCCTCCGTCCCGTGTTTCCTTAAGGTAGGTATCCCGAGACCGACAGCAAGGGGATTCGCTCCGAGGGCGCTCTTTGCACCTGCGTCTCGCAAGTCCTGATCAACGAGTGCCTGGAGCGACCTCGCAGCACCTAGCCCGCCGTATCCAACTGGATGGTCAACAAAAGCCAAACCGGCGTCGAACTGTGCGCCGAGAAACTCCGAGAGCGACACGCTGCGCGGATCGACCCGGAGCAACTCCTTTACCCGCTCCTGTATCTCTGCCGGTCCTACTTCTTGAGACGTCGCTGGACCCGAACTCATCGGCTTAACCCGCTGGCTGCAGTATCACCGGCAGGCTGTTGACTCCACTGGCGCAGCACGGAAGGCTTGTCGATTTTCCCCGTCGGAGTGACTGGAAGAGGATCGGTCCTAATCCACCACTTGGACGGAATCTCGAAGTGTGCGATCACACCCTCCAAGTGTTTACGCAACTCTGTCGAACTGAGTTGACTGTCCTCCTTCTGTTGCACAACAGCTCCTACCTCCTCGCCCAAGTCGCCATGAGGCAGACCAACGACCGCCACTCCAGCAACACCGGCATGGGTCAGAAGGGCAGCTTCGACGTGGGCACTGGCAATATTCTCCCCCCCCGAATGATGATGTCCTTGGTTCGATCAACGACATAAAGAAAGCCGTCGTCATCGAGATACCCGACGTCTCCTGTGTGAAGCCAGCCCTCGTGGTCGATGGGGGACTCTTCGGTATTCCAATAGCCGGACATCAAGCTGGCTGAGCGGATCATAATTTCACCTGGAGAGCCAGCAGGTTCGTCGATCAGCAGCTCGACCGAGGGAAGGGGACGTCCGGATGTTCCCGGATGCGACAGGACATCAGCCCCGCTCGCGGAGGCAATAATGCCGGCAGCCTCCGATAGTCCATAGTTCGTCGTGATTCGCTGCTCGGCTCGAGGGAAAGCATCGGCTGCACGCTTCAGCACCACAGGCGGAAGTGGGGCACCTCCAACTCCCACAGACTTGACGCTCGAGAGATCGTAGGAATCGAGGTTTGGTGAGTTGACCACCCGACTGATCATGGTGGGCACCCCCGACCACACCGTAACGTGGTGCTCTTGGATGAGATCAAGAATTTGTTGTGGGTCAAACCGACCTTGGGTCAAAATCAAGGTCGTGTCAGTCATCATGGCGGTGAGCACAGCGTTGACGCCGCCGATATGAAACAGGGGCGTCGAGAGCAAGATGCGCGTGGACGTCGCTGCTTGATTCGTTGGACTCGGAAGTCTTCCGGTGAGAACAAGAAAGCCCTGAAGAGTAGCGATCAAGCTCCGATGTGACAGCATCGCCCCCTTGGCCAGCCCGGTAGTCCCTGAGGTAAAGAGGATGATGGCTGTCGCGTCTTCGTCTTGGTAGCGCTCCGATGGGCTACCCGGGGCCGGAGCTTGCGGCAACTCTCCAATGGGCACCACTTGCCAAGCACCAAGCCGGCCTTCGAACTGACTGTCGATGATGACAAGCCGGGGTTGTGTTACGTCGAGGGCGCTTTCGATCTCCGACTGACTCCACCACGCGTTCCCGAGGACAACGACCGCACCAGAACAAATGATCGACCAGAACGCGATGATCCAGTCGATGGAGTTGTTGGCCAGAAGCATGACGTGATCACCCGGGCCGACCCCAAGGGTCACAAGTCCATCAGCAGTTCGACCGACATGGTCCTGGAACGAACGAAAGGATTCGCTCCGCTCGCCCGCAATCAAGAATGGAGAGTCTCCCCACTCGAGCGATTGGTCCAGCACAGCACTCAACCCCCGAGGCCGTGGTTCGTAGACAAGGGCTTCGAATCCCCGTACTCGCCGCCTCACCAAGGTAGATCCCCAGTTCAGCGCCTTTGTTTCCATTACCATGACCCCCCCTCTCCGGTGTAAGTGAGTGGTGACTACACTATACCCCGAAGCCAACCGGAGGGAAATTGCCGTGACGTCAGAGCCTGAGTTGATCCTTGTTGACGAGCCCAGTGAAGGAATACTTCGTCTGACGCTGAATCGTCCAGAAAAGCGCAACGCAATGAACAATGAATTGAGAACGCAGCTCTTCGAACATCTGCGGGCCGGAGACGCAGCCCGGTCCACTCGGGTCATGATCATCCGGGGTCAAGGCTCGGCGTTCTGCTCTGGATACGACCTCGGACGTGGAAAGGACCGGACCAGCGAACTCTCTCACCATGCGGCGCTCATCGACGGCTACTGGTCCCGGCACGTGGTGGAAGGATGGTTCGAGATGTGGGACTACGCCACACCGATTATCGCCCAAGTGCACGGCTGGTGCCTCGCTGGAGGAACTGAGCTAGCTACAGCATGTGATCTCGTCTACGTCGCGGACGATGCACAGATCGGTTATCCGGCCGTGCGACTCATCTCGCCACCCGACATGACGTGGCAGCCGTGGCTGATGGGTCTACGACCGGCGATGGAGGCACTCCTCACTGGGGACGCGCTGACAGGCAACGAGTCGGTTGCAGCTGGATTCGCCAACAAATCATTTCCCATAGATCAGCTAGAATTAGGAGTTCTGCAGATTGCTCAGCGCGTCGCCCAAATACCCGCTGACATTCTGGCCTGCAACAAGCGGGCCATCCACCGATCGATGGAGGCCATGGGCATTAGGGACGGCATTAGGGCAGCCACAGATATTCAGGCCTTGGCTCTACGGACAAAGTCATCGGTGGCGTACCAGAAACAACTCTCTGAGAACGTGACCGAGGCCCTGAGTAAACGGGATGCACCGTTTGGTGACTACCGGACATCGAAAGGATCAGCCGAGCCGCATGACTAAACGAGCACGGTACAAGATGACAAAAGTGCCGAACTCATCGCACCGGCGAATCGGGACTCAAGTGTGCGGGAGGCTGCTGTCGAACCAAATTGAGTGGACAGATTGAGGGAAGGCTGAGTCAGGTCCGGCGTTGGCTTCCGAAGATGCCCACGAAACTCACGCAGTCCCCAGGTGGCCCACCCAAGTTCTGAGTCAGCGCGAGCTTCTGAGGGTCTGCGAGGATGCCGGGCACCTGCCGATCCCCAGCAAGGCCTCTCAACTGCAACCAGGCCTCAAAGATCATTCGAAGGCCCGACGCCCCAACAGGGTGGCCAAAGCTCTTGAGCCCACCGTCCGGGTTGATTGGGAGGGACCCGTCAAGGTCAAACTGACCAGCAAGGACGTCCTTCCAGCCTGTGCCGGGGAGGGAAAACCCAAGGTCCTCCATCAGAATCAGTTCCGTAATGGTGAAGCAGTCGTGGACTTCTGCGAATCCCAACTCTGAAAGTGGATCTGAAACTGACGCTTGTCGATACGCTTCCTGAGCGCTCCGAATCACTTCGGGAAAGGAAGCGTAGTCCCAGGTGTCGTCAGAGATCCCAGATCCTGGACCCGATACGAACGATAGGGCTTTCACGAAGATCGGGCTATCGGTATACCGGTATGCATCTTCAGCACGACAGATGACAGCGGCGGCCGCTCCGTCACTCACGCCTGAACAATCATGAATCCGCAACTCACCCGCCACGATTGGCGATGCGTTGACTGCCTCCTTGGTCACTCCTTTTTGGAACTGGGCCCGCTCATTGAGCATCCCATTCTGATGATTCTTCCAGGCGATGTGGGTCATGGCCTCGCGCATCCCATCGGGAGACACTGACCATTTCTCAGCGTAAGCGGGTACAAGCATGCTGAAGAGGGCTGGCGCCGTAAAGTCCGACTGGGTGGCATCGCTTGGAGGATTCGTAATTGCAAGCCCCGAAAATCCGCCATCCTTGAGCTTCTCAACGCCGACCGCAACGGCTAGGTCGCTTACGCCTGCAGCGACGGCGTAGCAGGCGGACCGAAATGCCTCGGAGCCGGTTGCACACATGTTCTCGACTCTGGTCACTGGCTTGTAGTCGAGCTGGAGAGGCCTTGAGAGCATCATCCCGCTCGTGCCGGACCCATAGGTACCGAGCCAGAACGCATCGACATCCTCAACCGAAATGCCTGCCGACTCCGCTGCCTCAACGGTTGCGTCGATCACAAGACTGTCGGTGCTCATCCCCCATTTTTCACCAAACGCTGTGCAGCCCATTCCGACGATGGCTACCCGATCACAGATGGTTCGCGATCCCGTCACGGCTCATCCATTGGTCGAACTGGTGCGGCTTTCCAGAAGTAGTTCTTGGTATCGCCCGCGGTATAAAAACACCTGAAAGTCATCCTCATCGGGAGCCCACGATGTAGCTCGGCCGGGACGACATCGGTCAGCTCACAACGGAAACGCCCTCCCTCAGGAAAGTCCACAAGACCCATGACTGTCGGACCACCGGGACCTGGGCTGAGATAGTCCACTGTGTGCGTGAAAAGGAGACCCACTCGATCTGCCATCGGACAGGGCTCCATCTGGTCAAGCGAACGGCAGTGTCGACATCGACGAGCGGGTGGAAGGTGCACCGCTCCACAGACCATGCATTTCGAACCTATGAGCGCAAACTTCCAGCCCTCGTTGCGCAAACTCGGTGGGGCCGTGGGTGCTACTGGCAGCGGTCGCCTCGGAGGCTGAGGTTGAAGCCGACCGTTCCATTCAAGAAACTTCGAGTAGTCAAGTTCAACGGGCGGTGCGGAGAGACGAGCAGAAAGAGTCTGTCTAGTCGCAGCCTGAGCCTCGGGCAGTCGGTCGGTAGTGCGAAAGACCAGTGCATCAGCGCCATCGGCAACCGAAAGGCAAAGAATCACCTCTCCTGGCTTGGCTCGTTCAAGAGCCTCAATCAGTCCTAACGCCATATCCGCAGTCCCAGTGTCCCCGATGCCCCCCGTGCGAAGGAGCCCCTCTGCCCGATCCGAGATGGACAGAGCGTTGCGGAGACCTTTGAACAACCTCGGCGGTGACCCGGAACTGACGAAGTGGTCGACTTGTGATCCTGTCAAGTTAGCCATCTTCAACGCTTCAGCAGCTGCCTCTTCGGCGATCAGCGCATAGGCGTACTCCTGAAATCGTGGTTCCCACGATGAAGCGTTTGATGAGTTAGCCAGCCGCCAGTTGGCCATGACTTCAGCCGTACGGCTAGCCCGTCCCTCACAGACGGCGGCCGGCTTCTCACTGAATAGGATTGCCGCAGCGGCGTCACCCCCTGTGGCCTCGTCAGGCCCACCAGGAAGCCCATTGCGTGTGTCGCTGAAGACGACAACCTGCGGCCCTGTTGAAGTCCACGCGGCAGGCGTCGTCGATTGCGGCCACCGCTGATCGCCGGGAACCGATCTGATCGACGGATCTAACCGTTGTGTCGAGTCGGAGAGCGGCATGGACTGTCGCCGCGTTCGTCTTCTCGAAATATGGCGGTGTGCTCGTTACAAGGACCAGTCCTGTCGGACCGGAGTCGCTGGATGGCAGTGCGCGCGCCGCCTCAACCGCCATGGACACGGAGTCCTCGTCGAAGGATGCGACAGAGCGTAGACCCTCGACGTTCGGTGTTCCGAGAAACTGGGCTATTGACGACTTGCGAAGCGAGTAGTGCGGGACATAGGAGGACCAACCTTGGATCCCCATCAGGGTCGGACTGGTCATCCCTCGCTACTGCTGACGGCAGAGGACGAGCGCGACCTCAAGCCGCTGTCAGGGCGCGCAGCATTGCAACCGCAACTGGACATGGACGCAACCGAGGTCTTCATTCAGCCGACTGCCCTGACTTCGACTCTCGGCTCTTTGCGCCTGCCGAACCTCTCTGGATCGGCATCAGGGTAGAACTTTGTGCTCCAACTACGGAATTGTCGAAACGGCCCAACTTCGGGGGGCGCGAGCGGATTCGGTGTCCGGTACTCCATGTGCTCCCAAATCACCAGATCACGTTCGAACTGCTTGCAGGAATGCTTGAACCTTCGAATCGCATCCTCGCTGGGTGACCCATCAACCATGTCAGAGTTTCGTACGATAACCGTCAACCGGCTGTCACAAGTATCAGCATCGATCGGCGTGAACGTCTGTAGCGTCAAGGACCCATCGATATCGAATCGACCCAACAAGTTTCCGAGCCCCCACGCCTCTGCGTCGATGTGACCCGTCACCGGTACGCCATCAGGTGTGAGCCAGGTTGACGACTTTCCCTCTCCAAACCGGATTTCGGTGCGAACCCGGAACACTGGACCTTCGGCCTCCACCCCTTGGAGAACGGGCACGCTGTTGGATCGGTGAACATACTTCTGGTGCGCCGGATCCACAAGATTCTCAGCTGCGTACTGCGGCTTCATATTGAGAGTCTCCCAGCGCGCTCGCAAATCATCTGCGACTGCATACTCATCAGCCCTGGAATACTCAGGGATGGAGATGGGATCCCATTTTGGACTTGAGCCGTCAGGCGAATACCAGGCGGACACAATGGTGGCCTCCTCGGTCACCGACCATTGATGAAGTCGTGTGCGATTCGGACCGTCCGCATAGGGCACCTCACAGTTACGGCCGTCAGAATCAAATCGCCAAGCATGGTACGGGCAGACAATGTCGGTTCCATCCACACGACCCCCATACCCGAGGTGGGCACCCATGTGAGGACAGTACGCACCGGTCAATCGCAACTCACCGGTCTCCAGGCGATAGAGCACGAGATCGGTGCCGAAGTACCGCAACGGTATGACCGCACCCGGCTCGATCTCATTGGACCAGGCCACTTGGTACCAACCTTCTGGAATACCTTCGTACGGAAACTCCCGCTGATTTGAGCTGTCGATCGTCATGCTGAACACCACTCTCTCTGTGATCCCATCGCCAGGCCCGTGGGGCCGGTCCGCGGGCTACGCACCCTCGAACCGACCCCAACACCCCGACCTACTTCACATTGACCAGGACGGATGCAAAGTTCGTACGGTTCTGTGGGTAAGTGAACTTCCCATTTTGGTACTTCACGATGAACGTCGTCGCGTTGCCGAGGGACACGAAGGCTGGATTACCCTTCGGAGCCTGAGACCGGCCGACGACCGACGGATAGCCAGGTACATTGTTGAAGTTGTCCGTTTTCAACGCTTTGTTGAGTGATGACCGAGTGATATTGGATCCGAGCTTCTTTAGCGCTGCTTCAAATATCAAGCCAACCTGATATCCGTCGGCGCTGTTTGCATCCACCTCACTAGTATGGCCAGCGGCGGCCATTGCGCTTCGGTATGACTTGAGACTTGGATCGGTCGACTGGTTCAGGAAGTCAAACGTGGTGTACCAAGACACCCCTGTCTTGTTGATCGCCGGCAGAGTACCGCTGTAGAAGTCACCGGCGGAAGCGACAAATGGGCCGGAGTAGCCAGCAGTCTGCGCTGCCGAGATGAGGTTGGGGATATCGGTGGGCAGATGGCCCCAGAGGATGGCCTTCGCTCCTGCCGCCACGGCTTGGGTCATGGCAGGTACGAAATCGCTCTGCGTGAGTGGTTCCGGAATGACCGTGATCTTGGCCCCGCCGGCTGCAGCAGACGCCTTGGCGATCTGCTGTATCTGTTGTGTAGCGGCCTGATCGGCAACAATAAAGGCCATGTCCTTGATATGGAGCGTCTTGGCGAGATACTCGGGCATCGCCGCATATGTGGCCATGCCGGCTGGGATGGGAGCAAGCGCACTCTCGCTGTAGTCGCCGGGTGCGAAGGGGAATGCCGGGACATAGGCCAAACCGCTGGTTGCATACTGCGTCTCGGCTCCAGCGGTCACGAAGGCACTCGCACCCGTGACGCCCACAACCGAGGAGTTCTGAATCTGCTGCTGCGCGCAAGATTCGTTACCAGTGGCGTCCCCGCCGTCATTACACGTCTGGACTTTCACTGGTCGGCCGTTAATTCCGCCGTGAGCATTGAGCTGCTTTGCCCAAGCACTGAAGCCATCGTCAATGTCCTGGAACTCATAGCCATTGCCAGATTCAGAGGAGTTCGTGGCAAGGATGATGGGTTTCCCTGTAGCTGTACTGCCTGAACTGCTGGATGTCGCGCTCGCATTCGAACTGCTGCTACACGCAGCGAGTGCTCCTGCGAGCATGACGGTAATTCCCATTAGGGCAATCTTGCTCCGCATTGTCCCCCCCAAAGGTGACGTTGGATTGGTGTAAGTAGTCACCTACTGTTACACGAGGAGAGCGCGTCGTCAAGTGTGATAGTAAGTAGTTGCTGTTTGTGCCCCACCGCTCTACCAGGGGAAGCTTGTGAATCGTCTCGGGATGACCATCCCTCTGCCAGCAGAACTCAGGGAACACCCAGATCTGTTCAAGAAGATCGAGGACCTTGGCTACACCGACGCGTGGTCAGCTGAGGTCGACGGCGCAGACGCCTTTACTCCACTCGCTCTTGCAGCTTGCGCAACGGAGGGCCTCCGGCTCGGCACTGCCATCGTTCCCGTGTACACCCGAGGCGCCGCATTACTGGCCCAGAGTGCTGCGACATTGGCCTCTCTTGCTCCAGGGCGCTTCATCCTCGGCTTGGGGTCGAGTTCAAAAGTGATCGTGGAGAGGTGGAATGCTGAGGAGTTTTCTAAGCCGTACGAGCGCACTCGCGACATGCTTCATTTCGTCCGTGAGGCCTTTACTGGAGAACGAGTTTCCCGGGACTACGAAACCTTTTCAGTTCAGGGATTCCGGCTTTCTCTCGTGCCGGACGAGAAGCCGCCGATCTACATCGCCGGCCTTCGCCCGGGAATGTTGAAGCTCGGCGCTCATGAAGCTGACGGCGTGATCGTCAATTGGCTCTCCCCGACCGACGTGAAGCAGGTGTCCGCGGTCACCGGTAGCTGCGACATCGTCGGCACGTATATTTGTCATCGCCAGTTCTGATCGCGCACGCGAGGGCTATCGGGCGGAAGATGATTCTCAACTATCTGAACGTGCCGGCGTACATTGCCCAACAGAAGTGGTTGGGTCGTGACGCCTTGCAACCCATGTGGGCCCTGATGGCTGAGCGCGATAGGTCAGCTGCCGCAAAGGCCATCCCGGACAGCGTCGTCGATGACTTGATCGTTCACGGGAGCCCAGAGGAATGCCGAGTTCGAATTGAGGCATATAGGGACTGCGGTGTGACAACACCGGTGCCGGCGATCATTTACCACGAAGGCAAGCTTGAGGAGACACTGAGCAGAATTGCTCGTCAATGATCTTGTAGCTATTCATCGAGAGAAGGAGTAGGGATGGACATTTCCGAATTCGAAGAACTGATTTACACCGTCGAAGACGGAGCGGCTTGGATTCGTTTTAACCGACCTGAACAAATGAACTCGTTCACCTCCAGACTCTACGGCGAGGTGAAGTGGGCCGTGCGGCAAGCTCAGGCAGATCCGAACGTGGACATCATCGTGATAACCGGCAGCGGTCAAGCTTTCGCTACCGGAGGGGACCTCAAAGAGACCTTGGAGCTCCTGAAGACCACTGAGACGCCTACGGAACGTAGTCTCCTCGGTCATAAGTTCTTCGATGCCGTACCCTGGAACGACATGCGGGATTGCCCCAAGACAATCATCGGGGCAATCAATGGCTACTGCATGGCCGGAGGACTCATTACCGCCGCATGGTGTGATATCTCAATCGCTGCGGAAAGCGCCACCTTCTCCCTCCCGGAAGCAAAAGTCGGTGTCGCCGAGACGTGGTCTTCCGCCGTGCTCTTTGGGCGAGTGCCGTTCCCGAAGCTCAAGTACCTACTGTTCACAGGCAAGCGAATCAGTGCCGACGAGGCCGAGCGGATCGGCTTCGTTACCGAGGTGGTGCCAGACAGTGCGTTGGAGAGTCGGGTTCGGGAGGTAATCGGCGAAGTCCGTGAGACGTCGCCCGTGGCCCGCGCCCTTTTCAAGGACTACCTGCACGACTTGGTTCCGCGGTTCCGCAACGCCGGCAAGGAGGCGTTTGAGGGTGGCGAGATCGTCGAGGGGCTAAGCGCATTTAAGGAAAAAAGGCAGGCGAACTATTGACTCCTGTTGATGACTCACCTCGCCGTCCCGTTGCACTGGTCACTGGGGCTAGTCGAGGCATTGGACGCGCAACTGCCTTGGCATTGGCACGCTCACATGACCTCATCGTGCATTACAGACGTGACGAAGCTGGAGCACGAAGCGTCGCCGAAGAACTGACACGACTCGGAGCGCGGGCCATCGTGGTTAGGGCTGAGCTGGAGGATCCCGATGAGCTAGACGCAATGGTCGAAGTGGCCGTCTCCGAGTTCCAAACGATCTCAGTGCTCGTGGCTAACGCCGCCGCAGGGGCGTTTCTCCCGGTGCTCTCCACGAGCGAAGAAAAGGTGTCGCGAACCCTCAACACAATTGTGGCTGAGTTTCCTACACCTGATTCGACGGCTCGAGCCTCATTTCCCCAATTCAGGCCGCGTGGTAGTGATCAGCGGCCTCGATGCGCGCTTCGCGGTTCCTAACCACGGAGTGATCGGAGCATCGAAGGCAGCACTGGAGTCGCTCGTCAGGAACTTGGCCGTCGAGTTCGGCCCCCGATATATCACAGTGAACGCAATCGCCCCTGGGCCAGTGGCAACGGACTCGTTGCAGTACGCCATCGAGCAGCTTCCGGCGCAGGACCGGTATCTCCTTGACGCCATTCCCATGCACAAGATGGCTCAGCCGGAGGATGTGGCGTCGGTAATTGAGTTCTTGACTGGCCCTGGTGCTTCATACATTTCCGGAGCGGTCATCCCGGTAGATGGTGGGTTGAGTGCAGGAGGGGGACCTTGGGTTCCGCTTCACTTCACGGATTGAATTCCGCGTGAGTATCCCAATTGCTCGTAAACAAATGGCCTGTACCACGGGGAAGAAGTACCCAGATTGCTGACCTCATCTGGCCCGCTGTCAGGAATTCGGATCATCGAGGTTGCCTCGATCGGCCCCGCACCGTTTGGCTGCATGGTGCTCTCTGACCTTGGTGCCGATGTGATCCGGATTGATCGATTGACCAAGGACGAGGATACTCCAGAAGTTGGTGTGACAGATGTTCTCAATCGAGGACGGCGCTCGATCGCTATCGACCTTAAACGGGCCAGTGGCCGCTCGGTCCTGTTCAAACTGCTGAAAGAATCTGATGCTCTGGTCGAAGGGTTCCGCCCAGGAGTGGCTGAGCGCCTCGGATTCGGTCCAGAAGTCTGTATGGAAATACGCCCTTCTCTGGTTTACGGCCGCATGACCGGTTGGGGCCAACAGGGACCCCTTTCCGGCAGAGTTGGGCACGACATCAATTTCATCAGCGTGGCCGGTGCGTTGGATCCGATCGGTCGTGCCGGTGACAAACCCGTCGTGCCCCTAAATCTCGTGGGCGATTTTGGGGGCGGAGGGATGCTCTTGGCTCTTGGAATCGTTAGCGGCATCCTTGAGGCGCGTCAGTCTGGCTTAGGGCAGGTCGTAGATGCATCGATGGTGGACGGATCTGCACTGCTTACGACCATGTTCCACGGCCTCCGTGCTTCGGGGCAGTGGCACGATGAGAGAGGCACGAACGCTGTGCAGTCAGGAGCACACTTTTACGAGGTTTATGAAACAGCAGGCGGAGAACACATATCGCTGGGAGCTGTTGAGCGTCGCTTCTACGCTGAGGCCCTTGATGTCATGAACCTAGCGAGCCAGGACCTTCCGGATCAGTTCGATGAGGCTCATTGGCCAGAGATGAAGCGACTGTTTGCCCGAGTCTTCTTGTCAGCATCTCGGGAGGAGTGGTGCCGAAGGTTTGAGGGACGAGACGCTTGCTTTGCTCCAGTTCTATCATTGTCAGATGCACCGGAGTACGGTGCGAACGTTGAGAGGGGTGTATTTGTGAGCCTCGGCGACTGCGTTCAGCCAGCACCAGCGCCTCGGTTCAGTCGTACACCGGCAAACATCGTTAGGCCACCGCCGCTCCCTGGCGGCAACACCGATGAGATCCTCGCCGAACATGGCTTCGCTCGCGGATCCATAGCGGAGCTGAAGCGAAAGGGGATCGTCACGCAGTCCGACTCCTACTGACCGCTTTGACACTCACGAGGAGATATAGGAGGGAAGCGCATCGAGTATGCGGCGCGGCGAAGCTAGGACCTCGTAGTCGGTCGATCCGTACTCGGTGAGTGCGCTCTGCAGCCAATCCCCTGTGGCCCCTCGTGCCGTATGTACCGTCTTCGCGTGACCAAGATGCGCCACCCCCAGGCGATATCCGGCGAACGCCTCATACCATTCGATGCCTTCAGGAGAGTGCCCCGTAAGTTCTTCCCAAATTTCTAGGGTGTCACTTCGATCCCCCATCCCTTCGAGCTTGGGACCTGGCCAATGCTCTTCGGTGAAAAGCCAGAATCCCAGATCCACGAGCGGTCCTCCAAGTGAGAGCATCTCCCAATCCAGAAGGGCTACACACTGGAAATCCTTGAACACCATATTGCCCAATCGAGCATCACCCCAGGCAAGGGACGTTGCCGGCCGTCTTGGAAAGTTCGCCCACAGCCACTCGCGAGCGTTTGTCATGATGGGCACTTCATCCCCCTCAAGAACCCACTCGGCAGCCGACTCCCACTGACGCAGGTCCTGTTCTAAGCCAGATGTTCCACGTTCCGGCCTCGCCAGGAACCCAAAGCCGTCCAGCTCGATCGAGTGGAGCAAGCAGAGTGCTTCGACCGCCGATTGCCACAGCTCATGGCGCTGGCTTGGAGATGCGTTAAAGACGAATCCACCGAGATTGAATGGTGGATTATCCGGAGGGATGAGTCCTTCAACCTGTTGCATAATAAGGAATGGGGCGCCAAAGAGAGAATTATCTTCCTCGTACCACAGAACCTCGGGCACTGGTGCTCGACCCTCAGCTCCTAGTATTTCCAGCGCTCGATACTGGTCTTCGAAGGTATCTTCGTAGAAGTGGCGAAGCCGAGTGGGCTTGATTCGTAGAACGAGGGGCCTCACTTCCGGCACGCCTTCCGTCTCCCAAGTCGCGGAGAAGAGGAAGGTCTCGTTCGAGGAGCCTGACTCCGATGGGACCGCCAGCGGTGACAACTCAACTCGATGGCTGCCCACAAGTCGGCGCTCCAGCCACTGCGACAAATCAACTTGGGTCTTCTCGAGATCGCGCCCGAGGTCTAGCTTGTCCGCCCGATTGCTCCTGGACTCAGAAGACATCAACCCCCCCGAAGTTCGACAGTGGTCATCCGCTGATTGCGCTCGAGCATTCCGTATCCAGTCTCTCCGTCAGTCCAATCGAGTGAGATAGGACACTCAACGATTACGAGCGGGTCACTCTGTCTGACATTGACGCCTAGGGAGCGGTCATGTGGATCGCAGATGGTCATTGTCGCCGCATGCAGAGTCTGTCCCCTGAGGCGAATCTCTTCACCGTTGAGTTCTAGGCCCAAAGCGAACGACGAAGGCTCGCCGTCCGTCGTTCTCAGCGTCGGCAGTTCTCTGACCCCCAAGAGGGTCATGGAGTGGTCTTCCCATAGATAGCCGATCTGGGTTGTCAGCTCGCCCGACAACCGCTTTATCCCTTCATTGGCCATAACCACTCGGCCGCTCTCAAAGCTCGCATGTGCGAAGTGATCTCCGCCGAAGTCCTTTAGATTGCGCCCCCCAACCGAATGGTCGCGATATCCAAAGCCACTAAGCGGAATGGCCCGCCCGCCAATGATCGCGGATCCACTGGCCCTGAAGGCCTGCTGGTGATGAAACTTGGCCCACTCTGTCGGTCCTGCCTTGAGGGCGGCGAACAGATCGAACACGGGGGCCATCGCCTCAAACTCGAGTTCGAGTTTTAGAGGTTCGGTTGGTCCAGATCCAACCAGGCGACCAGCTGCATCCAACGTCGTCACTCGCTCGGTGGCACCGTCAAAGACGAGTCGCCAACGTCTCTGAAGCTCGGTGCAACGGAAGCGGATGTTTCCGGCGTTCGGTCCTCGATTGTCGTCGGCGCGTCCAAAGGACCGTGAGACGAGTAGCTCGTCCTCATTCAGAAAGAGGATGAACAGACCCCTCCAGAGCTCGCTATCGCCATGATGCGTGCCGCAGTGAGTCCGAACAGAGATGCCCGAGACAGGATCGCCAAATTGGAAGAACATGTTCTCTGACCAGCCCTCAACCGTCAGATCCGGCTGATGAAGTAGATCAGCCTCAGGATCGACATTGAACGGATTCTCGCCGCCGAACGCCGTACTGCTCGTCATGTTGCTCTCCGAATGCGGGTAGTATTTACTTACTTCATTCTACTCGTCTCGGCACGCTCGCGCACGAAACGTTGCGGTAGAGGGCCGGACTCAACAGAGGGGCCATGTTCCTATGTTGCGGAAACCGCTTGGCTGAGCAGGAATGTGGCGGTGGAACGACTCACGATCTCACTCGCCGGGCCGATCACTCTGCCTTCAGCTCGGGCGATGTCACGAGTGAGCCTTTCAGCACTTCCCGAGAGCGCGTAGGTCAGACCAAGTGACGCTGAACCAGGGTTCTCGATCTGCATCTGAATCATCAGTTCCGAACTACCAAGGATCTCACTGATGGCAATGCTCATGATGGCCTCAAACAGAAGAACAAAAATGCCGGAGTGCACAAGCCCACTCGGGTCGCAGGCCGCAGGACTGGGAACAAATAGCCCGGCCACCGAGCTCGGGCCTCGACCGATTGAGTGGTCCTCGAAGCTCGCACCCACCAGCGCAACCAGGTCGACTTCTCCTTCAGAAGCATCACTCGCGGCCACGCACACGACCGTAGTACCGCCGGGTCGGCACGTCGATGGGGCTTCAGCCAATGTCAAAGTTAAGCCGAAGGCCTCAAAGAAGTTCTGCCGCGGTTGGGTCAGGCGCCGCTCGTGGTTGCCCGCCTCCAAGCACATCGGGCATGAACCACTAGAAGCGACGCCTGCCGCAGGACTCTCGATAGTCGACAGCAACATTCCCGAACGCGATCTCCGGGCTCACCGTTGGTATCCAGCGAATCTCCGACCGACCAGTGGGCAAGATCCTGGACTCACTTCAGGTCAATGAGAGGACATCATGTTTGTTATCGGATCGGATGAGGTTCATGTGGATCTTCTCAAGACAACGTTCGGCTGCTTTCCCAGCGGCGTCACGGCGCTGTGCGCCATGATTGATGGCTCGCCAGTCGGTATGGCCGCAAGCTCCTTCACGTCGGTTTCGCTGAGTCCGCCCCTGGTTTCGATATGTATCGCCAATAGCTCGACGACGTGGCCGTTGCTGCGTTCGGCATCCCATCTCGGTCTCAGTATTCTGGGAGCAGAACACGAGGGTGCTGCCCGCCAGCTGGCATCGAAGTCCAGAGACAGATTCACTGGGCTGGGCACCGATACGGCGGAAAGTGGCGCCATTTTCCTAGAGGGTTCGTCCGCCTGGTTGGAGTGCTCGGTCTATGAGGAGATCGCGGCTGGAGACCACGCCCTGTTGCTGCTCAAGGTCAGCGGGGTGCTTCCCTTTCCGCATGTCTCTCCCCTCGTCTTTCACGGAAGTGCCTTCCGGCAAATGGGAAGCTAATTCGACCCTTCATAGATGCGATTTATTGCCCCGAACGATTCAAGTCGTCCCATACGCCAGGTCTGCTCGCTGGCCCGCCACAGCTCGACCGTGGTCCGGCCGAGAGTGAGCCACGGGTCCGCTTGGTCTTGGTGGGGTCGATCTCTTCACCGGAGACGCCTCAATCAATGTGTAGAACCCTGCCGTCCAGGTCGCTGAACTTCAACGCAGCCAGTTCGCCCCGGCGGGCGCCCGAATCTGCCGCCAGCCGTGTCGGCAGTCGGACCGGTTCGGCCTTGTGAAGTGATCTACGCGAACTCAACGAGCCATCGAACGCCGCCTCGGCATGCTCCACCAACACCTCGAACACGCGGAGCAGGGCGAGGAGATCCGGTTCGGGGACGTGCATGCGGGTGCCCGGCCGAGGAGGGCCCCGCATCTCCCGGAGCGGGTTCCGATCGGTGATCGATTCGGACCGGGCCCAACGGACAGCGGAGCGCAGCACCCGAAAGCGAGCGGAGACCACCGACACCCCGGCCTCGGCCTCCCGCCATCGGGCCATCGGGCCATCGGGCCATCGGGGCACACACCGCCTCGGGTCGCAGCATGGCCACCCGCCGTCCGGCAATTGGGTCCGCACTCAACGCCTTGACGTTCGACCGGACCCCGACCCAGGTGGACGGATGCCAGTCGTGCTGGGCACACAACCACGCTCGAGCAGCTCCCCCACGGTCAGCAACGGTGCGGCCCGCCGGATGGACCGGTACTCGGCGAACTGGGCGGCCAGCTCCCGGCGGCGCTCCTCGGCGTCCTCGAGCGCTCCGTGAAACCAGAAGGAGCGCTGGACGGTCCGACCGGAGACCGGGTCGACGCCCACGGCGACACGGATCTCGAACACGCCAGGGCGCTTCTCCCGCAAGGATCCCTCGCCCCAGGCGCCCATCGGGCCAAAAATAGGGTCATAAGTAGGGTCACCGGTGGATCCCTACATTGGCCACCCGCCAGATTCAGGCCCCTGAACAGGGACTACGCCTGGATTTTCGAGTGCGCTCGGAGGGATTCGAACCCCCAACCTTCTGATCCGTATGGCAAGAGCAATCTTTTCCGTTGCTATACATCCATAGTCCCTGGTCCGATCGTTGTGGAAATCCACGAGTTCCGCCCAAATCTTCTTATTGGGACCAATTTGGAGTAGCAAGGGAGTAGCAAGGGGTCGAAACTGGGCCAAGATCTGATTCCAGTTCTTCGGGTCGCTTCGCACCGGCCGAGACGGAGTAGCAGTACCCGCCAAATCTGCCTTTGAACAGGTCTTTTCTGGAGTAGCGATGGAGTGACTGGCACCGAGGCATCTGTATGTGCAGAATCAGATCCGAGGCAGCCGGGGGATTCAGGCCAAGAAGGTCAACAGGTGCCTCAGGCGACGAGAGGCCGAGCGAACAACACATCCCACCACCATCGTTGCGAGTCTCAACATTGCTAAAGAGTTCCGCGATGTACGCCGCTACTTCGGTGTATAAATCGGAACCACAGCCCCAGGTTTGAGTACATTCACCAATCGCTTCAAGTCAGGGACCGATGCATGGCCCCAGGCGTGGTCGATGGGGGCCTCGTGGTGTGGTCGAGACGGAGCACGGGTAGACGGAGCTAGGGGCTTACAAAGATAGGGCTCTGGAAATAGTTCCCTCTCCAATCTCTAGCCTTTTTGAGCAACAACCTCACTTGAAGCCTGTAGGAGTGGGGACACGAGTGTCACCATCTCTTCAACTTGAGCTAGAGACGTGTCGGGAGTGATGGTGAGTTCCTCCCCTTCCCGTTTCATTGTCAATACCAACGGCTTGGCGCGACCATCCCCCCGACGGATCCTGCGCACATCACTCCAGCTGATCTCTCGTGACACATTCGCTGTCCTCATGAATGAGCTCTCACGGAGGAAGAGAATACGCCGATCCGTAAACGCAAAATAGCCTTCGAGGGGCGGACTAAGTTCTCGACCTTTAACTTGAACCACCGGAAATGAAGCCTTACCAGACGTGAATAGAACCTCATGCTCATTGGGTTCTAGGAGCAATCGAAGCCGACGGTGCACCTCGGTGTAGCGATTTCCTATGTTAAGCCAATCAACACCGTCATCCTCGACAACGTCACCAAACCCCCCAGCAGCCAATGTTCGGATCTGTTCAGACCGAATTGCAGCGCTTTCCGAAACCTTGGACCGAGACTTTTTAGTGCGAAATTATCTGCACGCCTCGCTTGCCTTCGCAGAGTTCCATCAGTCGAAAATGCCGATAGAGCTGATCAATCAAAGGGATTGTCGTCGCTTGCACCTCGTCGTGATGAGCAAGTGCATCGTTCTTGATCGACGCGATGTGATCAGCAGTATCTTTGTCATCTCGCCTAATCTCCAACAAGTAGCCGATATGAAGTGCCTGGTACATGAACCAACCGCTCTCACAAGTTATGAGTGAGTTGAGGTCGTTGAGTAGGAAATCAGCTTCACCCTCCAACCAATCGATGTGCTGGCGAACCGTCATCTTCATTCGCAGCCTGCCAAGCTCTCTGACTATTTCCCCCGAGAAATGCTCGCATCCTGCTAGCAGATAGGTGTTGGACGCTTGCGCTTGCACCTCGGTCCAAATCTCCTTGGTAACGCGGCCTACCTTGCGAGCGTGACGTATTGCAGCTGCGATGCTCTTTGCATGTCCGCTGGCGCGCGCCCAATCCTCTGACTTTTGAGTTTCCCTCACTCGCCTCGTTAGCTGGATGTTGCTCTCCACAAGTCGAGAAATCTGAGCTAGTTGCCACTGGATAGCCACCAATGCAGCGGCAGGACCGACCGCCGCAAGTACACCCGCGACCTCTTGGGAGCCCGCCGGCAGCCACCGAACTGAGTGAGTGATCTTACCGTCTATTGCTAGCGATCCAAGGTTCCACCCGCTACTGCTGGGCAAGGCTGTGGCACCACCCTGAATCAGGTTCATAGTTTCCGGTGCGAGCTTCACGAGTCCTTCGACGTGACGAAGGCCTTCGAGAGATTGAACACCCAGATTTGCTATTCCCGCCGAACCTGCGACTGCCTCCCCCAACGTTTTGCGATCAACTGACGGCAAGAGTTGCAGAGGCACGAGATACTGCGACGGAAAACCCTCGCCAACCACCAGGTAAGTGTCCGGCTCCTCCAGGGGGAACAAGGAAGGCATGCTCGCGGATACCAGCTCCGTACCGGGCTGGTCCGTACCCTCGATAGTGAGATTGCGTTTGCTTCTCATTTGAGACCGACGCGACTCCGCATGTATTTGTTGCCGTCCCCACTGGGACAGCATCCTCTGAGCCGTCAGATCTACAATCATACGGGATAGGTGCCAGGTGCGTCTCAATGGGTGAGCTTGCTCTGGGTCTCGATTAGTAGGAGAGTTTCAGTAGGTGGTTTCTCAGGACTCGACAGTTACCTTGTATCACGGAACGACCGCCGAATCTGCAGTAGCCATCATGATTGAGGGCGTCAGACCGGTTAGCCCCAATGAAATCATTCAAGGAGTGGCAGCGGAATACGACGTGGAAGAGTTGGATATTCATCGAATGCTCCGCTTGCTCGACCAATTCGTTGTACAGGACCATCGTGATAAGGGCGTGTGGCTTTCAGCAACACCAATCAAGGGAGCAAGCTGGGCGCAGCGGGCGCCGGAGGCTCGTTGGGAAGCGTTGCGAGCCGTGTGGTTGCTCAAGGACCGCGATCCCCGCTCGTTCGAACCTCATGATTCGGTGTGGGATGGTGACCGATTCTCGCCACAGTATGGCGCTTTGCGGCGATATGTGTGGGAAGACTTCCGGGTGGATGACTTCGAACTCTGGCGCTTTCGACAATATGCCGCAATTGAGCCTGCGGTTGTTGCCATCGACGTGCCGAAGAGCGATCTTCCCAATGGCGGTGCCAAACTGATAATTGGAACCCAGTCGGTCCCGGAGTTGAACGTCACCGCTGAAATACCCGCTGGTTGGATACGCGAGATCACTCTGCCGGGAAGATGGGTACTTCGTCGGGAAGCCATCGGGCTACTGGGAGTGAGCGAGGAGGAGTTTCGCATGATGATCCGCAAGAATGCGCTTCCTGAGTTTCACGAGAATCCTGAGGGGGCTGCCGGCTTCTGGCTCTGGCATGACTTAGAACTGCTATGCCCGCAGCGATGAACGATGGAGCGCTGGCTCTGACTATCTCCGACGCCGACTTACCTCTGCCCCCAGCGGGCTCGGCCGACCAGTTCAGGACGAGCGGCCTGAAGCGCTACGACGATACGTTGGATGCCCTCGTCTGTGGCTGGGTCGGTACTTAGTACTTTCTGGGACACTGCACTCCCTACGGCGATGACAAGGCGGCGATCTGGACCCCGTAGTTCTCGGGGCAGCCGTACCGCTTCCTTCCTAGAATGCGACCGTGGACCTGGGCCCGGCGGCACGCTCAACGTTGATCAGCGCCACCGCCATAGGGCCGTTCTCATGGCGCTGGCCAGAGGGGATCGAGTCGTACCAACGAGGCTGGGCGGCCATCGCATCGCTGGATGGTCAGGAGCTGCACATCCGGCACGGAATCGGCCACCGTGACGCATTCGGCCGGTCCCGGCTCCGCTCGGTTACGTGGGTCGAAGGGGAGGTCGCCGTCGAGGGTGTCGAGGCGGATGACTTTGCTAGATCCCAGTCGCTCTTGAGCCTCATCAAGATCACCAAGAAGCACCTCCGGCCGAGTGACCCGATCCCGCCGGAGTATGCCGAATTCCAAGTCTCTCTCTTCGCCGACGAGGTCACCGGTCCTCACTCCTTCCAGAGCCTGGCCGTGAAGCTGCACCAGGATGACATCGATGCGTGGACTCGGCATGCCCTCCTGCGGTCAGCGGCATGGGGTCGCCTGGCTCCCCGCCGCCGGGACCGCTCATCGTTGCCGTCGGCATCGGCTACCGGTCCACTACCCGCAACTACCTTCGCCGGGAGCGCCAGTGAGCAGCAGACTGCGGTAGCCGCTGCACTCCTGGAGTACGGCAAGGGGCACCACCCGACTGAGAAAGGTGCCGTCCTTGAATTCACCGCCAACCCTGAAGCCAACGAGCTGCTCCGGTCGGACCCGTTCGCCTTTCTCTGCGCCGTGATCTTCGACCAGGGTGTGCCGGCAGAGCGGGCATGGCTCGCGCCGCTCCTCCTCCGAGAGCGCCTCGGTTTCCTCGACCCCGCACAGGTTGCCGGGAACGAGAGTGCCGTAACTCGGGCCATCCAGCAGGTGCCGAAACTCCACCGCTATATCGCCAAGATGCCCGGCTGGATCGTCCGTGCGGCGCAGCGGGTCCTCGACCAGTACGACGGAGATGCTTCGAATATCTGGTCTGATAAACCGACTGCCGACGACCTCCAGAAGCGTTTCGACGACTTCGTCGGGATCGGGCAGAAGAAGGCGGCCATGGCGGTCGAGATCTTGGAGCGGGACCTCGGCGTCCCGGTGCGGAACCTGGAGCGCAGCGACATCGCCTACGACGTTCACATCCGCCGGGTCTTCCTCAGAGCCCATCTGGCTGACCGGGACGACCGAGACCACATGATCGGTGTCGCCCGGCAGCTCCACCCGAAACGGCCGGGAGAGCTGGATCTACCCACGTGGCTCATCGGGCGGGGCTGGTGCCTTCCGGGGGTCCCGGCCTGTGCGTCGTGCCCGCTGACGGAGGTCTGCCCGAAGGAGATCGAGCGAGCCGCACATGTCACCTCCGGATAACCCGCCGGACCTCCTCGTGATCGTGCCCTACGGGCGGGCCAAGGTCTGGGACAGACACTCCGATGCCGGGTCGACCGCCGCCGCCGCCAACACCGGGGCGCCGTTCACTGTGAACCGGCGCTACGCCGAACAGACCGGCGGGGATTGGGGGATCCTCTCCGCAAAGTACGGCTTCCTCCGCGCAACCGACCTCATCCCCGGTCCGTACGAGGTCACCGGACCAACCCATCGGGGTCGGGGCGCTCCGGGAGCAGGTGATTCAGCTCGGCCTGGACGGTTATTCCGAGGTGGTCGGGCTCGGCGACAAGGAGTACCGGGCGGCGATCGAAGCCGCCGTCGTCGGGAGCCGTGTGGCCCTCACGGTTCCGTTCTTCCCATCGGTAAAGCGATGGGAGCCACCAAGCAGGCCACCCATTCCCACCGTCTTTCCCATCCCCTCGCCACGAGTGGCAGTCCCGCCCCCGGCACGGTCCTCGCCGGCAGTGTCCCCTCCATCAACGGCCCGAGGGCCCGGAGCTGGCTCACTGTGGTGACGCACAACTCGGACCGGGGCTCTTTACTTAGCCTGATAGGAGCTCAAGCGCGCTTCTCTGTGATTTCGCTCATCTCATCTCACGCCTTCACGAGATCACAATGGGGCGGAGCGATCAAACAACCCACGATCTGGAACTACGACACCCATACAACATCCGATCCATCGCCGCCACGACGTCCGCCATGTGCGGTCCCTCACCCGACCGTTCAGCAGCCGGAGTCCGTCATCGTGGCACCCCCCACGGTCCAGCAAGGTGTCCCGAAGATCCGTCCACCTTCTGACCTCAACCGAGGTTCCAACAACAGTGGGTAGATGAAGTCGCTCATGCGAAGCTCCGGACCGTCGATAGGTGGAGATCGACGAGATCGCCCATCGAGATGCTGCCGGTCGTGTACCCACCGGCCAACGCGAACACCAGTGGGTAGTTGCGCTCGCCGGCCCAGTCGGAGACTCGTCGCTCGCGGGTTCTGATGTCCTCAACGCTGACCATGCTGTTGGTTACCGGGTCCATGCCTGCGTTGTAGAGCACCAAGTCGAACGGTCCGGCCCGGTCCGCCAATCCGAGAGCGACTTCCACCTGCTCGAGATAGTCCGTAGGGTCCGCAAAAAGCAGGGCATCGTCACCTGTAGGCATCCAACGGTCGAACTGGATGGTCGAGACGTCGACTTGGACCACCCGACCGGAGTCGGTCATGGACCGGGCGCCCCCACCGCAGTGAGCATCGAGGTCGAGAATGAGGGTTCGTTCGGCGCCTAGTTCAGTCGCGGCACGAGCCGCGACTGCCAGGCCGTTGAACGTGCAGAAGCCGGCACCTACATCGGCCCGGGCGTGGTGGAGGCCGGAGGACAGTGACCCGGCAACCCGGTCCTTCCCCGACAGGACGTGGGTTACCCCGGCTACCTGACCAGCCGAGTGGGCGACCGCCATCGCTGGGATCCCTGGATCCCATGCGAACCCCTGGGACGTGGCCAGCCCTTCAGGACTGCCGGTCGTGACCGCAGCCACGTACTCGCGATCGTAGACTGACCGGATCAGCTCGCTCGCCCGTTCCGTTGAGGTATCGGGATCGACCAGTCTCACTTCGGCGCCACCCGCCCGAATGGCCTCAGCGATGTGGCCCGACTTACGGGTGGTGTCGAATGGGTACTCCGATGCCGTATAGCTCTCGTTCCAATAAACGTTGTACTCCGTAGTGCTCACTGCTCTTCCTTCTGCTGATCGAGACCTTCGATCGACCACTTCGATTGTGGCAGGAGGGTGTAACAGGCTCCCCGGGGCAGGGGGTGGTCAGACCCCGTAGGGGTCTGACCAGGGACTATCCGACCACCAGTTGTCACACCCCCGCTTCATTGTTCGGCGCGACTACCACGGGCAGCGTTTGAATCTCCTTGAGGCACGGGTTTTCCGGGAGGCACCATGTTCCCTTCTATCCAATTTGTGATGTCCTCAGGATCGAATCGAACCAGGTGGCCCACCTTCACGTAGGGGATCGCCTTGGTGGCGACTAACCGCCGGACGTGACGGACACTCGTACCCAACCACTCTGCGAGTCCGGGAATGTCGACCAGCGACGCGGGTGGGGCGGGGACGTGCTGAGGCTCTGTGCTCGCAACCTCCAAATCGTGAGGCCCGTTGCTCGGTTCTGGCGGTAACACGGGAGCGGTGATGTCCGGGATTCCGGGGGATTCGGTGGACGGCGTATGCCAGGGCTCTGCACAGATCAGAATTGACACCGTCTTGTCGAAGGTGTGCCCTGATTCCTGCTCCGCCCGTAGCCTCTGGAGGTCGGATGGTCGACGATCCGAACGGCCAAGTTCCCGAGGCGGTGCAGTGCGCTCGGCTCCGCAGGTGGGACACAGATCAGGATCGACTAGGTGGTACCCCCTGGCCCCAAGGTACCGAGGTGGTGCCTCAGGCAGTGGCGGCCGGCCGTCGACGAGCATACGACCCAGCAGGCGAGACTTGGCCAGATTGGCACTGGTGAAGGGCAAGGCTTCTCCGAGTTCCTTCCGGCACACGTCCTGCCAGACTTCGATCGCACGCCACACCGCTCTGACCTGCAGAGGCGTGAGGACCGCCGCGCTGCCATCGGCATTCTTTTGCAGGTCCCACCGGCCAGAACGGTTGTCGGGAAGGTCACTAGGAGTCATGGTCTGGAGTGTCCCAAATGGGTGTGACTCTTATGCCCCTATGCCGGCGCTGCTTCCGCCTGGGCAGACCTCATCTACGAGGAGCCGGGGGAGCCCAGCTCCGCGAAGAGAAGGCCTCCCGCTCCCTCATCGGACTCAGCGAACGCGTGCTTGTCGAAGCGGTACCCCTATGAGCGCCGGGGAATTCAGGGCCATTCGGTGGGTCAGGACCCAAGAAGTACACGTGAGCCGAAAGTTCAAGCTTGCTGAGAGCGCCTCCAGGCAGCTGCAGCGACCGGCTCGGGTCTAACCCGACCTGTCTCATCGACATCAAGGACGTTCAGCGCCAACAGCGCCGCCACTGCAGCGTCCGGGTCCGGCTGGTCCTCTGGCACCAGCGACGCTAGGTCCACTAGATCGACCGGCTCCTCAACCAGATCGACGGCTGCTTCCCACAGAACTTGCAGACTCTGGTCATTGAGCAGCCCGATCGACTCGATGAACTCGTTGCTTCCTTCGCTCGAGGCCAACCACTCCTCGAGCTCGGGGATGATCTCCTGTTGGGCGAATCCTGCAGCGGCCTGCTGACCGGCACGTTCGACCAGAATGGGCCACCCTCCCGTCAACTTGAGGAGGGAGGAGCGGCTGAGTTCGTCCTGGAATGCAGAGGGAACTTCCACGGCCCATACCCAGAGGGAGCGATTGGTATGGCGCCGTAGCTCAACCACAGCCACGTCGTCCCCCGCCCGGGCCAGCACCGAGGGCCACCAGCCCAGATTGGCCGAAGGGACGACCAGAACGACCGAGCGAGTCACCTTTGGTGGCGGTTCGGTCGCAAGAGCGGCGTCAAGCGCGGCCTGGCATGCTTCATCCTTGGCATCAAAGACCGAGAGGATCACCCGATGTTCTCCGGATTTCCCCCCTTTCAGGAGCGACAGGTAGGACCCCCGGCTCTTGGCCGGGATCAGTTGACCTCGGCCCCCCGCGGCGCCGGCTTCCAGGGCTTCTGAGACTTCACCTACGCCGCAGGCGTCAGAGCCGAGGACGACGTGCACACGAGTGTGCCCGACAGCGAGGAGATCGGCGAGCTGGCCCTCTGACAGCGGCGACCGGGTCCCGGTTGCAGGATCGAGCACCCTCCGCTCCTCCGCTGCGGCAAAACCAGCGGGGGGAGGCTGGTGCTCGGCCTCGTACAGGGCCTCTTCGACTTCGGCGACCGAGCCAAGCATCCGTCGCACGTTCGGGGAGCGCAGCCGCCAGCCGCCCGGCACCGCTGCGAGAACGCCCAAGCCGGCCATCTCCTCGACAAGTCCTCGGAACTCGTCGGAGCGGAGGTTGGCGAAGGCGGCCGTCCACCATGTCTGGCACTCGTCGCGCAGATCCTGGAGTGAGAGTGGGCGATCCTGCCCGCTCTCGTGAGCACGGTAGGCGACGGCGTAGGCGATGACTCGGTACCTCGGGTCCAGGCGCAGAGTCAGAACGAAGCGCTGCTGGATTTCGTCCGCCAGGCCCTTGTCCTCGATCACCGCATCGATGTCCGCGCCGGTGACCGCCACCGGCAACTCCTTCGGCATCGGGGCGCTCAGGAGCAAGTTCGCCAGTGCCCGGCCGTACAGCTGCAAGGCGAGCGGCTGGTAGTTGGCGTTGGCCATCAACCGGGAGGCCAGATCGTCGCCGAGGGTAAACCCGAGTGCCTCCAACGGGTCATGGAGCAAGTCGAACGCCGGCTGGGCGGCGAGTGGACCGATCACCTGGGGCTGGCCGAGGTGGGCGAGCGGTTGGTTTGGGATGGCCGCGAACCTCTGGACCTGGTGGAGTCCGGCGAATACCGCCTTCATTCGCCGACCCGACGAGTCCATCAAGTCGCGGAGGTGGAGGGTGTTAACGAAGCGGGCTTCAGCGTCCGCGTCGAAGAAGTCGTCGCACTCGTCGAGGAGGAGGAGCATCCGGCGGGCCGGGTCGGCGTCAAGCCAGGTGCGGATCATGTCCTCTACGGCTGCCTGAGATTCGCGGCGTTGCGGTCGGCGCTCGGCCACCTGCTGGCTCACCAGGGAGTCGGCAAGCAGGTCCCAGAGTGCCTCGGGGCGCTTGGTGGCCCCGATTGCAGCCTTGCCGAGGTCGACGTAGATGGCCCGGTACCCGGGCGTCTCGTTGAATCGACGCTCCGCCGCGTGCAACAGAGCCGACTTCCCCAGTTGGCGCCCTCCGTAGATCAAGGAGGTCCCTCGCTGATCCATGACCGAGGAGCGCTCGGTCGAGCGCCCATAGAACATCTCGGCAGGCACCGTTCCCGCGGCAAACGGCTCGTAGGGGTTCACGGCGGCGAAGGGCAGAGTAACCAGCATGGTGCTGTCGAATCGCTGGGCACCGTGGGCGGCCAGGTAGAGGAAGGCGGCGTCATCGACCAGGGCGACGGCCCGGCCCTGGCGTTCACGGAGAGCCTTGCCCAGCGCCAGACGGCGCGAGGCACTCATGGTGGCGAAGTAGATGACCAGCACCGGCTTTTCCGAGGTGTCCTGGGAGACCCAGCCGAGGACGGTCGCAATCTCCGGGCTCCCCCAGCACAGGAGCAATCGCAGCTCGCTACCGCTGGCCGACCCAAGGGCGGGAACGAGCGCTTTGCCGTTCCTGCGCACACCCACCAGGTCGACCCAGCGGCGGTCCGGGCCTCCCGCGAGCATCGGCGCCCGCTCGGTGTCCGCCTCGATCCCGAGCATGCGGAGCGCCGGCGCCAATAGGCCGAGCCAGGACGGTTGCCGAGTCTGGGTGGCGGCGTCATGCCAGGAGAGCAGCCCCCGAACAGCCACCTCCCGCTCTCCAGGGGATAGGTCCGAGAAATCCACGGTACCGGCGGTTGATCCTGCCTGCGCCTGGGCGATCTCGGCCTCGGTGATGCCCCGGGGTATGGAGTCAGGGACCGCGGGGAAGAAGGCAGCAATGTGCTCGCCGCCGGCCGACCCGGCCGCTACCTCGTCCCCCGACTCGGCTCGGGCCATCATGTCCCGGGCGGTGGCCAGGTCACCTTGATCGACGATCCGGAGGATGGCCTCGGCGCGCTGGTCCACCGTCGGCTCGGTCGAGCGCTTGTCGGCGAACTCAGCCTGGAACGAGGCGATCTCTGCCGCCCGGTGGATGTCGAGACGGCGGCGTACCCGCTCGAGGTCGGACTCAATTGACCCGAGGTCCAGGCGACCGCTTGGGTCGGCCCCCTCCAACGCCAACGTCTGCTCACGCCAGGCGTCCTCGTCGAGATACCCATACCGGCGCGCCTGGTCCACTGCAGTGGACAGCGGCTCGAGCATCGCTTCGATGCGAGTCACGGCCTCAGCCCGTCTCCTGGTGAGCTGAGTTCGGAGCGATGCCGCCAAAGTGCCATCCGACGACTCGACGATCTGGACGATCAGATCAGCGGCCAGATAGTCATCTACTGCACACCGGTACTCGAATCCCTCTTCCCAGGTGCGGAGTGCCGCCTCGAGGACCCCACCGGCTGTGACGGTGGACTGGACAACGGCGAGCGAGCCGGGTTCGATCCGCACTGACGTGGCTTTAAGCAGTTCTCCGTCCAGTGCCAAGTCCGGATCAACCTCGATCCCCGGCAACTCGGTGCCATCGAGCAGGGCGAAGGCGTCACTGAGCATGATCTGCACGGCGCCGGCGGCGCCGGCCAGAACGGGATCGTCAGAAGTGGCCTCGATACCATGAAGTCCGCTCATCAGCCGCTCTCGTTCCGCATGTACGACCCCGCGGAGGTCCTGAAGCGGGCCGTCCTGCCATTGACCTTCACGGGCCCGGTGGGCTGCGAGAGCGGTGGAGGCGTCAACCCATGCTGATCCGGCGGCCACCGCCTGGTCGATGCGATCGGCCAGCTTCCGTCGGGCGTGTCCCTCAATCGCTTTCGAGCCGTTTCCTCGGAGCCGGCGGTCGATACGGTCGATCTCAGCATCGACTTGTCGACTGTCCCGCAGTCGGACCACTTCCGAGGCGACGAGCTCACGAGCACCAGCATCATTGTTCTTCGCCGGGACCAACAGCTTGGTCACTAGGCCATCGGGCCCTGTCCACTCCTGGAGGATTCGAGAACCTCTCTGGAATGACGACGAGCGCGGTGTATCGATCTCGACGGCTGCGGCATCTGATGCCTGGTTGACCCGCTGTTCGAGCACGGCAACGCCCTGGGCAGCCGGTAACAGCTCCGCGGTCACGCTCAGCCCCCGCGACGCAGCCCGAGTCACGGCGGTGGCCACCTCACGCAGTCCGGGGATCTCCCCGACCCGATCAGCCAGTTCGCTCACGACACCGGTCATCCCCCCGTGAGGGTGGAGCAGAGCGCTGCGGATGGCGGCAACCAACGCTAGGAGCTGAGCCGGCTGGTCACCGTCCAGCGCCGATCCTGAGAGAAGGCCCGCACGCTGTGCGAGTTCGGTTACACAACCACCAGTCGGAGAGCGCATGACATCGGCCAAGGCGGCCACCTGGAATGCAGTAACTCGGCTACTACGGGCTTCGGTCGTGCGGGCCAGCCAGGCAGCCAGCCCGAAACGACGCTGGATGAGGAGGGTCTCGAGCTCCCTCGCCACCTCCGTGGCTGCGACTCCTGCCGTCGCGCCCTCAAGCTCCCCATCCGTGCCCTCGAGCTCCGTTGTTGGGGTTAGCTCCCCATGCCCCTCTGGATGCTGAGCCTGGGCCGAAGGGTCAAAACCAGCTGGCTTCTCTACCGCAAGTGGATGAACGATAGCCCCAAGCACAGAATCCTCATCGACCGCCTCAGCCGCTCCTTCGGCGTGCTGGGTCTTGGTTTCTCCAGAGGGTGTGTCAGCAGCGCTGATCTCAACCTGTGGCTCCTCTGTGGTCGGATCCTCCGCGGTCCCGGCCTCCGCTTCGGGGTCCTCGACGAGTGCCGGCTCTTCACCGGTACCTATGGTCTCAGAGACTTCAGGGGCGTCCTCTTCAAGTTCGAAGGTGGAGGGTTGTTCCGCTCGGCCGGTGGCGGTCTGACCGCCTGTCTGCTCAGAGAACTCAATGCGAGCTCGAGTGGCCGCGACGACCACGGCAGCCCCTTCGGCTCCGAGTTCACCGCGAAGGTCTGCATCGAGGGACAGGATCAACTCGTCCTGTTCGTCGGCGACCGCATCCACCAGTCTTACGATCTTCGCCAGCAGGTCGGCGCGGGAGCGGTGGGCGTCGTCCCACGACGGGAGGTCCAGTAGTGCGGCCGCCTGTTTGGCCAGGGTTCCGAGTGGTGCAGCGGCCACACCCTCGGTACGAGCTCCGGAGAGCCGACTGAGTTCGCCGCGCAAGGCACGATCACCGGCGAGTACCAAGAGGGCCTCCTGCAGTCGGGGCAGGCTCGGAAGGGGTGGCGCCGCTAGTCCGAGCGAGGCCGCTGCCAGCGCAAGGGACTCCTCGACGGCCTCTAGTGCGACCAACGCCTCGGATGGTGGGGCGAGACCCGCCTCCAGCGCCGTGGTGACCTCCCTCGAGGCATGCAGTGCAGCGGTGACCGCTGCACTGGCTCGCTCAACAAGACCCCCCGCCCCATCAACCCCGACGTGTGAGCTCTCCTCCTGATCCTCTTCATCCAGTGGTGGGGATTGCAGGCCGATACCGGGCGTCTTTCCGGGCAACTCGGCGATGGCCGCTTCGGCCCGGGCACAGGAGTCGGCGACCTGCTCGGCGATCGGCTGCCAGGTGCCAAGGGTGAGGCGCTCATCACTCATAAGGGCACCGAGCAACACCGGAGCGAACCGCGATCTGTCGTTCCACCATCGGGCGAAGCACAGCCTTACCATGCCTTGTGGCGTGCCCTTCAACAGTTCGCCGACCAAGCTGCGCTGGTCGAAGTCCTCCTTTTGGTAGGCCGCTAGCACCTCCTGGTAGATGGGGAAAGTCAGGTGGCGGGCGGCGTGGGCCTTCTCCTCGATCTTCGCCCGTTGCAGACGGCTCACCACCTGCCTGGCGTAGAGGTCAGTCGGCTTGGTCATCGCCGGCAGCCCGAGGGACTGCATCATCCGGTGGCGCACTGAGGCGCTCAGGTGGGTTACACCCCACCGCATGTCAGTGTGGTTGAGCGCAGCTACCGCTGCGTCCACCAAATCGCCGGCGGGCTCCACCTCAGCGGCGAGTTGGGCGCGCAGCTCACATGCCAGGCAGACCTCTCCCTCGAGATGCGATCCGTGCGATGAGGTCATCATCAGTTCCCCTTGTGGTCAGCGTCGAAATCAGTGGCGTCCGTAGCGCCAGCCCCCGCCCGCGGGCTCCTGCGGTCGTTATGCAGTAGTGCTGCCTGATGTCCCCGCGTGTGTGGGATGACAAACGTCTTGCCCTGGGGAAGCTCTGAGGGAAGCCACGGCGGGCAACCCGCATCGTGCCAGGCTCGAAGGTATGCCCGACGGCGCTCGTCGGACGCCCGCTCTGAGACGGTGAGCCTGCGGAGAAACAAGCCGACCTCGTAGGGCTGTCGGACGAACCGGGAGGTGGCCATGGCTCCGTACTCTTCGAGCAAACCACGGTCTCCTACCTGCGCAGTACGCCCGACCGATGGAACCCAAAGGTAGGTGCCGTTCTCGCACTGAAGGAGTCCCTCGCTGCACAGATTGTCAAGCACCAGTTGCACCGCCCATACCGCAGGCGCGGATGCTTCGGGTCCATACACGGCCAGTACTACTCGCGACAGGCCGGCCCGACGCCGTCCGTCCGGAAGCTCCTCACCTCGTCGTTTGAGCGCACCCAGCACCAGATCTCGGAGGGTCTGACCCCGGGGGGTGGCGGGTGGAAGGGGGGCGCCGACTCCTCGTGCGAACACGGACTCGTCACAGTCATAGTCGTAGTGGAACTCCCCGACGACGAACGGCGCCTCCCGCCGCCGGAGGAAGACGTCAATGACCCCCGCGCCTCGTGTCCAGGTGATCGTCACCTTGGATCCCACGACGAAAGGCCAGTTCCAGGAAGTTCCCTCGAGGCGGAAAGGGAGATCGATGCCATTCGGCAGGGTGCCGAACTGAGTACGATCCTGGCTCTCCAGCTCATAGCCCTCGACTGCCAAACGGACGACCACCGTGGCATCCCCGCTCTCGAGGACGACCTGCTCCAGGCCCTCGTGCAACGGCGCGGGCAGGCGCAGCCGGGAGTTGGTGATGTCAGTGGAGTTCAGCACCAGCGTCGCACCGAGCTCACTTGCTGACAGCACGAGGCTTTCGGGCTCCGGGTCGAGCCGGGATGCCTCGCCCTCGTCGACGGGGACATGGCCAGCTATTTCAGCAAAACCGAGTCCGAGCGGGACGTCCGGTGCGATGGAGCAGATGGGGTCCCAGCCGTTGCTGAGCACTTGGGTGCGCCAGATCCCGCCCGCCTGCCACGCATCATCCAGGCGGAGGTGAACCGGGGTGGATCCGGTGTCGAGTACCCCACTCGGAGCATCAGATGCGAGTTCATCGACGATGAAGCGGGAAAGATGACAGATCGCGGTTGCCCACCCTGGCCCGTGCAGCTCGGCGTCATCACCCAGGTCGTGGGCGAGGCGGGGGCCGAGCGCCACATAGGCAGTCTGCGCGTCTCGAGGAACGCGGGTGAGACTCCGCTTCATGACCTCGAGGTCAGGACCACAGAGCGGCTCATCAGTGACCTCCAGGCGCCGCTCGTAAGCGTGGGCGTCGAAGGCAAAGTCTCGCCACATCACACACTCCGGAGTGGTCGCCATAACCTCACGGATAGTTGCCAGGCTGGAGACCAGTGCCGATAGCAACAGGGTGTCGTCCTGAAGGACCTGTTCGGTCAGCCCTGCCCCGAATCGGCCGGAGACGAGATCCTCGCGGAAGTGGTGGAGCATCCAGCGTGCGAAGTAGGTGGCATCATCAATCTCGGCATCGAGGGGTTCGTAGACGGCGTCGACGATCAGGTGGTGGCGGCGATCGATCACGTTGCCTCGCTGGCGCTGGCGCTCGAGGCTCTGCTCGGCGGCTGGCTCGAGGACATCGAAGTCAGCGATGAGCGCCTCGCGCACCACCGCTACCTGGTGCCCATCGGACTCAGAGGGAGCTACCTGGGCGCCCGAGAGTGCGGACTCAACCCAGTCAGGGGCGAGGTCGGCGTGGCGGCCCTCCTTGTAGACGATCTCCCCCCAGAACTCGTCGCGCCCGGCAGGGACCCGAATGAAGGCGCCAATGGGGAGTGCCTCGATCCGGGATGCGGTGGTGACGCTGACCAGTTGGTCCAGGGGACCCTCGAGGTAGCGGCCCGTGGCGATGTCGAATCCCCAGTAGAGGGCGTTCCAGGCGACCACCGGATGGATTGGGTAGCCACGTTGGGCAACCAGTGCGGCAAAGTAGCCTTGAAGCTCGCCGACCTGCGTTGGGTCGAGCGATGCAGCACCCGAGACCAGCTCCGGGAAGAAGAGAGCTCCCCTGCTGTCGGTCTCGATGACTGTGGTCATGGGGCACCTACGGCAGCGGCCGCTGCGACCTGGCGGGCCTCACGCTGGGCGTCGGCGTCGATGTGGGACTGAAGCCGCCAGCGTTCCGCGGCAGGTGCCGCCACACCGCTCGTTTCGAGCCGGGCTAGGGACCCCTCCACCTCGCTCATGGCCACGCCCGGGGCCGACCCCCGGTGTCGGGAATAGAGGAGATTCGGCCAGAGTGGTCGCCTTCGGTGGCGTTTGCTGTCGTAGATGCTGTCTCCTCCTCGCAGAACAAGGTGGATCAACCCCGCGGTCAGCCCTTGACGGTTGTCCCAAAGGAGAGACTCCACGTGGCCGTCGAGATTGCGCTCGAAGGCGGGGCGTCCTGCAGCGGTAGAAGACACCGGACGGGGTCGTCGTTCCCGAAACGCACGCAGCACGGGGGGAATCGACTCGCCAGCGGCGGCAACCTCGGGGAGGCCCCAACACGAGGAGCATCGACAGACCCCGTGCTGGCAGGTGTCGGGCGGGAGCTCTTCGGCATGGAAGTACTCCGCGATCCCGACATTGGCGCAGTCAGTGGACTCGTACCAACGCCGCAGCGCCTCGAGCTCGATCCTGGCCCGCCGGACTCGCCCGCTGATCTGCTCGGCGAACCCCGGCGGAACGCAACGGCTCCGTCCGTCCGGGGCGGGGTGAAGACACAGGCCGGTGCGCATGCCCTGGGAAGGGGCCTGGGAGATGTCGAGATAGCCCAGGGCATGCTGGTCGACGAGGAGGGCCCATGTGGCGCCGACCTCAGGGGCAATGTCGGCGTAGCCGGACACCCTTTCGATGAGGAGCGTATGGAGCTCGGTCAGCTCGGCTCTCCGCAGTCGGTGGGCACCGAGAGCGAGGAGGACATCGTTGATTGCAGCCATCTGGGGATCGGTGGGAAGAATCTCGCCGGGAAGGACTTTCACCCGCTCGGGAAAGTCCCCGAGGTCCTCGACGGCGCCGATAGCTGCCAGGGTGGCGATGCCCCGAACCACCGCAACCTGGTACTCCTCAGTTGTCCGGGCCGAGCGGGATTCCGCCTCGCTCAACCGGCCCGCGTCAAAGTCGGCCGCAATGTGGGATTGGGCCAGATCCTGCGGATCAATGGTGACGAACTCGTCCCGGTCCGGGTAGGTCCCGACCTCCAGGATCGAGGCTGCGATCCGGAGGAAGAGCGCTTCAGGCAGTTCTTGGGAGGTCATCCATCGCACCAGATTGAATCCCTGTCTGGATCCGAGGGCCAAACCGACGTTGGACGGACCTGCAGGATCCACACGTTCCAGCCCCGAGCAGTCCCGTCCAGCACGACCGAGCTGCTGGTAGAGCGCGGCAAGATCCGTAGGCGGCGACACCACAAATACGCACCGGATGTCGGGGCGGTCGATGCCAAGCCCGAACGCCGAGGTAGCGATGATGATCATGGGTACGAAGTCCTCGTCCTCGCGCCGCGGGGCATCAATAAAATCGGACACCACGGCGGCCTTTTCGGCCTCCGGCAGCCTCCCGTGGTAACGGCGCACCCGATTGGCCTCCTCGGGTCCCAGAGCATCGCGGAGCTGCGCCCACATCGCATCGACCTCCCTGACAGTCAGGCAGTACAGGATGGCGTGGTCGTGGACAGACGCCACCACCGCCTCTACGAGCCCAGCGATGGTGACCGGCCCGCCTTCCCCGCGTCCGAGGGTGCGTCGGTAGAGGGCGAGCTCGGGGCGCATCGGATTGGCGAAGACGTAGCGGACACCGGGTTCTTCCCCTTCGGGCTCGGCTGGGAGACCGAGCAGCCCGGTCCGAAGACCCTCGCGCACGCTCTGGTTTGCCGTCGCAGTGAGCGCGGTGATGGCAAGGGTCGGGAAATCGGTCCGCAGCGTGGTGAGGAAGCGCTCGGCTCGCCGGAAGGACGGCCGAAAGGCGTCGCCCCACTGGACGGCGGTGTGGGCTTCATCGACGGCTACCCGGCGGACAATGCCGGCAGCAACGCCCTTGCGGAGAAGATCCTGGAACTGGCGGGTGCACAGGCGTTCGGGTGAAAGATAGACGATCCGAATGCCGTGGCTATCCCGCCCGCTGAGGGCGTCGGCAATTTCCGCCTTCCCGAGCCGCGAGTTGGATTCGGCCAACGGAGCGACCAACGCTCGGACCGCGCCGCCGATTGATCGGTTCAGATCCATCGCCTGGTTTTGCATCAAGGAGACGAGGGGGCTAACCACCACCGTTACCCCGGGCAGCACCAGTGCTGGCAGCTGGAAGGCAAACGACTTCCCGTACCCGGTCGGCAGGACGGCGAGAACGTCGAGTCCGTCCGCCACCCCTTCGATTGCCTGGACCTGCCGGTCACGCAGGGGCAATAGATCGCTCCGTCCGTTGAGTAGCCCACCGATCTGGCTGCAGCGTGCCACCACCTCGGCACGGAACGCCTCCTCGCCTCGGGCCCGGAGTTCCCGCTCCTCCTCGGGGCTCATTGCCAGCGCCAAGATGGCTCGGGTCTCTGGAAGGAGCGTCTGCTCAGCCAGGGCTTCTGGAGTCCCAAGCGCCACGGCACGGTCCGCTGGGATGATGCCGGACTCACCGAGAAAGCTCCACATCCGTTGCCACCCCTCGGCCATGGTGACGACGTTCCCGCCCCCAGGCTCGCCCGTTTCTGGATCATCGACCAGCAGACCTGGATCGAGCGAACCGAGAAAGACCCGCCGGTACGACTGGCGGAGCCGAGTGGCTCCGGCCAGCTTGCGGTCGGAGATGACCACAATGCCGCGGTGCTCTGAGGTTCGAATGAGCCTCCCGACGGCCTGGCGTAGGGCGATTGCCGCGAGGGGCAGGTAGTAGTCCTCGGATGCGGCTTGATCCGGATCCTCAGCACCGGCGGCCTCAGCAAGTTCAGCGGCGAGAGCACGACGTGCAGCGATGACCGGGTCGGCGAAGGGGGCGAAGGGCAGCTTGTTGATCCACACCACCGAAAGACGCTCGGGATCGTTCACGTCGACGCCCTGCCACAGTCCACGGGTTCCTACAACAACGCCGCCCACCTGCTTGAAGTTATCTACGGCGCGGCCGTTTCCCAACAACGTGGCGGTGTGGACCGGTGCCCCGTGCGAAGCCTCGGCCAAGAGCCGCTCGAGTTCCATGCTGATCTCGGAGGTGGCTGCCTTCGACGTGGTCAGGACCATCGCCCCCTTGGACCAGGGGGCATCCCAGGTATCCCCTGGTCGGGTAACGGCCTCCCGTGCGTAGCCGGCCAGCTGCCAGGCGACGCTGCGCACGGCCTGATCATGCTGCTCAGACCAGGATGGGAAGTCCTCGAAGCACACCAGCCGGGCTTGACTCGCAGCGTCGAACGGCGAATCGAGCGCAAGTTGTGGCGTGGTAATCGGATCGAGGCCGAGCCTGCTGCAGATGTAGCCCCACCTTCCGGCCACGGTGAGCGTGGCCGAGATGAAGTAGGTCCTCGGGACAAGATCGAGGAACCGGCGCCAAATGGGCTCGGAGGGGAGTGCGATGGGAGAGGATGCCAGTCGGAACCGGTACCGACGGTTCCCACCTGATAGATCCGATCGGCCGACCTCCTCGGCCCACACCACCCGATTGGAAGCAGGTAGTGGCACCGGCCGAGGGGGTCCCCCAAGCTCAGCGGGATCCTCTTCCGCATCACGGCCATCGGCTTCCTCGACCAGGTGGAGGCTGGCGGGATCGGCCAGGCCGGTGTCGCCCAGCTCCCCAAGGTCACCAAGCGGTGCTTCGCCGGCGGCTTCTGGTTGCGCCGATTCGGCCGTTTGTCCTGCCGGGCCTGCCTGGACCGGCGCCGTCACTCCAGGTCTCGGCCGACCGGGAGGAGGTCCGAGGATGGCCTCGGCGTCGGCGATCAGGATCGAGACCGCATCCTCAGAACCAGTCACCTTGCTGAAGACTCCCCAGAATCGCTCGGTATCAAAACGGTTTAATCCCGCGAAGCTCGGGCTCGTCGAGTAGGCCCCCAGTTGGCGCCGCAGCGCTCCTAGGTGGCCGTGAAGCTCCCGGAGGATGCCGACGAGAGCGACTGCATGGCGTTGCCCGAGGGCCCCGCCTCTCGGGCTCGCCAGCGCTGCCCTTCGGGTGCCCACCTCACCAGAGGTGTCATCGAAGAAGAGCATCGCGGCGTTTGGTAGCCGCTCCGTGTCCAGAAACTGCTCAAAGTCTCCGTTGACTCGAGCGATCTCTGCGAGGAGAGGATCGCCTGGTGCAGAGCGCAACCATCTCTCGACGTCCTGGCTGAGCTGCTCGATGGCGCCGTATTCCACAACGGCGGTGATGGCCGAGGTGGCTGCGTCCTCCAGCATGTGGGCTTCATCGATGAGCAGGAGGGTTTCGTCACTCGCCGGGGCGAGATCCTCGAGGTTTGCGAGAAGGAGCGCGTGGTTGGCCACGATCAAGCGATGGTTGCCAATGGCTTCGGACACCGAGTCGGTGTGCTCGGAGAGTGGCCCGGCACCGCCGCCGTACTCGCCGGATGTGCCTTGGGACAGGCTGGCGAGGTAGAGGTGCAGCCGACGAGCACAGTACTCATCGAAGAACGCCGGGATGTCGGGTGCATCCACACTGCGACCCTCCCAGTCCTCAGCCAGTGAAGCCGGCGCAGCCAGCCGGAGGGCGAGGAACACGATCAGTTCGCGGTAAGCGACATCCCGGGTAAAGGGCACCCGCTGTGGTCGGCGCCGGTCCGATGTAGTGGTGCAGTCGGCCAAGGCCGTGACCAGCGCCCGGAGCGACAGGCGGTTGGCCTTGCCCTTAACCATGTCAGCCAGAGCAGCTAGTCCGGGCAGCTGTCCGGCCAGCGCTTGGATGTCCTCGGCCAGCTGGGCCTGAAGTTGTTTGGTGAAGGTGGCCAGGATCACCTTGCGCTCAGGACCCCCTGCGAGCCAGTCGAGTGCCGTGGCCAGCATGGCGTAGCTCTTGCCGGTCCCGGTCGGGGCTTCCAGTAGGCCAGGGGTGCCGCTCTCGACCCAGGACTGCATTGCGTCAGCCATCGCCATCTGGGCCGGTCGAGGCTCCCCTCTTCGCCCAGCTGCGCACGCAAGTTCGAACGGGGAGACCGCCCCGGTTGGGCCGAACAGAGATCCGGGGATCACCAGCGGCACCGGTGTTGGCGAAGGCGTTGCTGCTGTCCGCCGAGGTGCCTTGTCATCGAGCTCCGCATCCAAGAGAGCAGCGACCTCGGTGTCGTTCCAGGCGGCCGGCGTCGGATCGAGGGCGGCGAGGTCGAAGAGCAGATCCCAGGCATCGGAATCGACGGTCGCTGACCGCAGGAGCTCCTGAAGCCCGGCCGAACGGCGCGATAGCTGCCGGGCCCCGACTGCCAGCAGTCTGGAGAGAAGGATCGAGTCGTCCAACGCGTCGTGCCACTGGAGGCGCATGGACTTGGCCCCCACCCGGTCGGCCAGGTCCTTCAGTCGGTGCCGTCGGGGAGGAGTCGGCCAGAGCGCCAGGGCGAGGTAGTACCCGTCGACATAGCGGATGCGTTCCAAACTGGGTAGCTCGGCGCGTCGGAGGGCCTCATCGAGCACGGGAAAGTCCACGCCAGTCCCGTTGTAGGCCACCAGAATGTCGGCCTCGCCCACAAAGCCCCTGAAATCCTCCAACACCTCGCCGATGGGTCGGCGACCCTCTTCCCACCGTTCGCGGGCGACGGGCGACCGAATGTCCCAGCCGTCGCCTGGCAGGTCGATAAATGCATCGAACGTGCGGCACTCGTGGCACCACACCTTGTCCCGCCCGAACCGGACTGCGCCCAGCTGGAACATGCGTGCTTCGCGATAGTCGGGGGGTTCGGTCGTTGACCGGACGACCGACTCGATGTCGAACGCCACAACCCGCAGAGCATCTTGCCGTGCAGATCGTGGCTCAATGGATGAAGTACCAGCAACAACAGTCAGCCGGTCGCCGCTGAACTCGAGGCGGCCCCGCTCGATCGCTGTCTGGACTTCGCGCTCCACCTGTGCTGGATGGATGCCAGGGCGAAGGACCCTCAACTCTTGGAGCAACTGGGGCTTGGTCATTCCACCCGTCTGCCGGGCAACCAGATCAATCAGCGGACTGCTCACCTCAGAGTCTCCGGGTCGGTAGGGGCAGCGAAATCACGAGAGAAGAGTCCAAAGACCTCGGGTGTCAACACATTGGAGACGGTGCGCGATTGTGGGTCCGATTCATGGAACAGCCACCAGCACCAGCTGCGGATTCCATCGCCGTCTGCCTTAGGTTCGAGTTTCGCCATCCGCCTGCCAAGTTCCTGGACCATCACACGGCCCTCAGGTCGTACGCACACCACGTAGGAAGGCATTTTGGCATTGGCAACCCGCACTACGCACCTTCCTCCGCCTCCGTGAAGCTCAAATGCGCCGTGGTTGCAGGAGAGTGGTCCGTTGAGCAGGAGATTGACCATGGTCCGGGACCCTACTGAGTGGGTGTGACAGCCGCCCTTGACCGCGCACAACCACTGTGGCGACTCACCATTCAGAGACACTGGGCGGGACCGGAACTGATGGTGGCCAGTAGTCGTACTGGCTGGGCCTGAGGGTCCCTTCCCCTATCTGCCAGGGGTCCCAGACCCTGAGTTCCCCACCACTTCCTTCGAAATCGCCATCTACAGCAATGACTTCGATTTCAGAGATCACGATGAGCATCATCGGTGTCTCCTCAGAGCGAGCATGCACACTCTCGCCGAAGGTGATGTTCACGGGCCCAAGGCCCCCGCTAAGCCCCTTGACCTCAACTCGCACGACGTCACTACCGTTCTCGCACGCGAAGTCGTACGGCTTCTTCGCTGAAGTGTCGACGATCTCGTCCTCAGTCCAGCGTGAGAGGCTGAGCAGGTACTCCTTAGCCACGTCCATAGCCCGACGCTCCACCGCCTTAAGCTTCTTGCCGACGGGTTGACGGGGGGCTCTTTGGCCCCCGTTGGCGGGCGGCTTTCGCTCGCTGCCAGATCCGATGAGACCCCAACGCCGCAGTCTCTCGTCTGAAATGTCAGCGAGGGAGAGCCAGCCAGAGCGGGGAAGGTTGGGCATGGCCGGTGGCCGTAACAACCGGAGTGGCCGTATCGAACGGAAAGACCATGCGATGATCCACCCCGCATCAGTTCGATTGGTGGTGTAGATATGGGCAAGAAACTCTTCGAGGGTGATGCTGGAGTCCCTCAGGAGTGGGAAGGCATCCTGGAGTTGCACCCATGCGTCTGACTTAGATTCGTAGCGTGCAGCGAGCACCTTCTCGACGACTACCTCTTCGGTAAAGGATTCGCCGTTGTGCATGAGGTACACGGTGTCGTCGGCGGTCAGGTCATGGAATGGCGGATCCCGCTTCTGCCAGAGGTTCCACTCGATAGGGCCCTCGAATAGATAGACATCTGATCGCTGGTTCTTCACCCATCGCACTCACGCAGTATTGCGCCTTGAACAGCGCACCGCCCAAAGCTCGAAGCTAGGTCAGGATCCTTGGTGGCCTGGGTATCGGTGCCGCGTCGAGCCTGAACCTCGTCGAGCGAGCGTCGGTAGACGTCCCCGGTCCTCGAGGAGTCGGTCTCTTAGCAGCTTCGCTGCCTCGGCACGGAGTTCAGGCCGCCGTTCAGGGAAGTCGGCGTGGTTCGGTGCCATGAGTGGTTCTCCTGCTCTAGCTTCCGTATCTGCGGAGGTGTTGTTGCAGGCGGGGTTCGAGGACCCAGCTAGTCATTGCTCCACCAGAACTGCTTCTCCCAATTCATCCGTGACTCCAGACCGGCGGTGCCATTGGAGAAGTCAGGTGATCAAATGCCAGCGCGAGGCAAGAACCTTCAATTGGCTGCCCAACTCCTCCAGCTTCGGAATCACCTTCCTCACCTCGCCAGCGAGCTTGTCATCATGAACCAAGATCTCTGCCTCCCGGACCCGCAGTGCCTTGGCAATCTCACCAAGGTCCGTGCCCACCTTGGCGAGTTCATGCTCAATATCGTCCATTTAGATGCTCCAGTCGATCAACGAATAATCCGACTCTGCCACGGCGACTCGTCCGGTTCCACTACTGATGACACCGGAGACAGCTCGAACACTCACGCCGTGCTGTAGTCCACGAATGAGCACAACGTCGACATGAGCCGCATCTCGTCGATGGTTCGAGCTCTGCTATTGAGAAGATCCTCGGTACAGACCAAATAGGCGAGGCAGCGGGCACGGCTCACAGCCACGTTCAGGCGGTTCGGCGAGAAAAGGAACCCGGTACCTCGAGGTACGTCCACTGCGTCCGACGTGGTCATCGTGAAGAACACAATCGCCGCTTCCTGACCCTGAAACTTGTCGACGGTGCCCACCCGGACTCCGAGCGTCGTCGGGTCTGCATCGAGGCGGGATCGGAGAAGGCGGACCTGGTCGTTGTAGGGCGCCACCACCATGACGTCGGCAACCGTGAGGGGTCGGGATGTCCCGTGCTGATCGACCCACTCGGTGCCGATCAGGCGCGAGAGTTCGCTGGCCACGATCGCCGCCTCTTCGGGTGACTCGGTCGACCGATCCGAGTGCTCGGCTCGTAGCCAGCGGAGCCCGGTGCCGAACTCGGTGGACTGTTGGGCACAGTTCGGGTGGCTGACCAGGCGACCTTCGTAGATTCTCTCCGAGATGAAACGGCAGACTTCGGGATGCATCCGCCAGGTCTCACGGAGGAAGACGCCCCTGTCGGCGGGCATCGTGACGTTCGTCCCGAGGACATGCTCCAGGACACTGTCGCCACCGCCGCCGGGGTGGGCCGCCTGGGCCACCTGCGCAAGCTGGAGGGGATCGCCCAGCAGGATCATGTTGTGGGCCGAACGCGAGGCCGCCAGCGCGTCAGCCAGCGCCAGCTGCCCGGCCTCGTCCACGATCAGGACATCGACGGGAGCGCCGCCCATGTCGTTGCCGGCGAAGAGCCAGGTGGTGCCGGCCACCAGATTGAACTCGCTCCGGGCACAGGGTTGGTTGCCCGACGCGTACTGAACACCCGGTAGGCCAGCGTCCGGCGGCTCGGGCCCCCTCCGGATGCAGTGGAGCCGGTCAATCTCTCCTTCCTCATCGAAGACGTTGATCACCTCTTTGAGGAGGTTGTCGATGGCCGGGTGGCTCATGGCCGTGATGCCGACTCTCTTTCCGGCCAGGATCAGGCTGAGCACGATGTGGGCACCCCGGTAGGTCTTTCCGGTTCCCGGTGGACCCTGGATGGCCACGTAGCTGCCGTCCAACTCGGGAGCCCACCGAGTGATCGACCTGACGTCATCGCTGAACCCATCCGGACCGGGTCCTTTGCCCGGTCGGAAATGAGGCAGATCCCGACGGAGCAGTGCCACGGAGACGGCATTGGGCGGTCCCTCGGCCGTAGGGTCCAGAACCTTGGCGGCGAACTCGGCCAGCGCTTCGGGCTTGGGCCGTGGTCGGACCCAATCGTCCAGCATGACAGTGGTCGGAATCACACCCAACTCCTGGGCCCGGTCGTTCCAGGTCAGGTCGATCTCGCGCCGGCTCGGGTCGATGGAGGAGACTCCAGCGAACCCCGGTACCCCGTCCGGCGTTGCGTAGAGGACCCTCTCCCATCGATCCACTGGCGACCCCGGGCCCGTCGCCTGGGCCGGCCAACGGAACCTCATGGCCGGGAGCAGTACCCTTCCGGTCTTGGATTTCCGCTCGACGGGTCCCAGGCACTCCAGTCCGGCCAGCACCTCCGGATCATCGAGGAGCGCCGTAGTGTCGCTGAGTGCCTTGGCGAGCTTGGGTGTGGACTGGGCACGCCGCTCCCGTAGCCAGTACCCGAGCAGGTCGCCGAGCAGGTGCTCCGGCGTGTCCGGGCCGAAGGCGTGCAGAGCGGCCACCTGGGCATCGAGCTCCGGAATTCCCTCCTCCGGCTCGAACCGGGCCGGCCTCCAGTCCAGGCCAGCAGGCCGCTCTCCGACCAGCCAGTCACGGAGGCACAGCGTGGACCGGACATCGTCCTCGTTGTAGGCGGCGATGCGGTCGAGCAGGGCAGGGTCGCGTTCCTTGATGTAGCGCTCGTAAACGACCACGGCGGCCGAGCCCTGGTCGATGTCATGACCGCGTTGGTAGCCCGTGACTCGTTCGAGCGCCTTGAGTCCGTACGACTCCACCCCCACCTGCACGGCATTGAGCACGATCCGATAGAGGTCGACGAAGAGGCCCGTCTCGACAAGTACGGCGAGTGTCTCCTCGGCCACGCCGTGCTCGGCCGTGAGGCTCTCGAGCGCCGACCGCTCCGTGTGGTTGTAGTGGTAGACGTGCATCTCCGGGAACGCGTCCCGCCGAGCGGCCAGGTACTCGATCAGCTCTCGGGTGGCAGCAGCCTCTTGCTCGCGGTCGTGGGCCCAGAACGATCGGAACTCCCAATTCCCGTTCGGGGCACGCTCGATCAGTCCGAACAGGAAGAAGAGGCCGGCGTCGGCTTGCCAGAACGGGTCCCCCTCGAAGTCGAGGAAGACATCGCCATCATCGGGCGCGGGCAGATGCTCGAAACCCCGGCCCCACACGGGTTCGTCGGAGGATGGTATGACCCGGAACGGGGGCGGCTTGTCATCGTAGTTACGTGCCCTCAGCTGCAGCGACGCCTGGGTGACGTGGCGCCCGAGCCGCTCGGGATCGAGCACCGGGATGTCCCGGTCGAGCGCGGCGAGGGCACCGAGAGTCTCCACCCCGTCCTCTTCGAGTAGGTCCCGGTCGTCAGGCCGGAGCCCCGCCACGTAGACCAGCGAGTCATCCGCCCTCCACTGGGCGGTGCAGACCTCTTGGAAGTTGCAGAACTCGCAGTAGGGGCAGGGCTCGGGCGCAGTCACCCGACCGTCGGGTCCATCGAGCAGGTAGGGCAGTTGCGACCGCAGACGGGCCCAGTAGGGCAAAAAGTCATCGGCGATCAGCGGATCGAGTTCACCGGAGCCGAGCCACAGGTAGACGTGCTTCGGAGGCGATCCCGTCAGGGCCTCCAGCGCCTCGGCGTAGAAGCAGAGCTGGAGCACGTGGCCGGGCTTGCCGTCGGAGCGGGCCATCTTTGCGTCCACCGGCTCGTACCGGCATTTCCCGGGTTCGGGATCGTCGACCCGGACCAGGAAGTCGGCAACACCTCGAACACCGTCGTGGACCAGGGGCATCTGGTAGATGACATCGGCTCCAGACTCCAGAGGATTGCCCACGCGCCCCACCCAGTCGGCGAACGGCTCCCCGGCCAGTTTCCCCGGGACCTCGTACACACTCCGGCCTTCATCTCGGTAGGAGGTGAGGCAGTCGGACTCGTGGGTGATGCCCTTGTCCATGATCAGTCGAGCCAGAGAGCCGATTTGGACAGCGGGCGCCTCACGGGCCCCGGCTTCGACCTGGCGGCTGAGGGTCAGGAAGTGGTCGCAGTCGAGCCAGGCGGTGATCTTCGACGGAGTGAGCAGGCTCTCGGTCATGGTCCGCTCAGAGTAGAGCTGCGCCAAACGGGTGGTCGGCTCGCGGCAACGAAGGACCTCTCGGTTGTAGCGACCGGCGCGTTCCCAACCGGATCGACCCTCACGATCCGGCGGCCCGCCGCCGCTCATCCTCGGTGTACTCCATGGACTTCGACAGACCGCTGCGTCGGCGGCTCATCGAGCTGGACATGGCGACGAAGGCCTGGCGTGTCCCCTGCTCAGAGGCGTCGTAGGTGAGCGATGATGCCGCGTCCACTCCGATGCGGCCGCCCTCCTCGATGGCATCCTGATTGGCGCCGAGGAAAGTGAAGTCCCAGCCCTCGGCCACCCTGGCCTTCACGGAGTCCATCACCTGGAGGTGGCTCCACTCCTTGCTGGAGTTCTCGAGGCCGTCGGTCACGACCGCCACGATCACGTGGTCGGGACCAGCCTTGCTGCCGAGCTGTTCGACCTGGTCCTTCACGTGGGCGATGGTCCGTCCGATGGCATCCAGAAGAGCCGTTCCACCTCGCGGGACGAGCCGGTACGGCTCGAGTTCGGCCACGGGCACTCCGTCGGCCACGAGGTCGTACTCGGTGTCGAACTGCGCCAGGGTCACCAGGCACCGGCCCTGCTCCTTGCCCTGCTCGGCCAGCAGGGCGGCGATCCCGCCCTCCATGTCCTCTTTGATCGACTGCATCGAACCGCTCCGGTCCACGACGAGCACCAGCAGTGTCGTCTCCTTCGCGCCGTTGCTCTTGTTCTTGGTTCCCATTACTCACTGCCTTTCTGGCGACCTGATCGCCGCCGTTTCTGTCCCGTCCCCTTCGAGGGACGGGATCCCGCCTCTTGAATCAGTTGATGGACCCTCGAGGGGCTCACCCCGAGACGCGCGGCCAGGGCCCGCACCGAGTCACCCTCGTCGTAGGCGTCGGCCGCTGCCGCTGCCCGGACCGCCGAAAGCTGCTCGACAGCCCATTGGTGCTTCTCGAGCTCCTGCGTCGCCCGTCGGTAGCGCTCCCGTGGATCCTCCACCCCTCCCAACCAGGAGACGAATGCCTCGGTGTCCTTGCTGGTGGTCGGTTCCTGGTCTGGGTCGACTTCGTCGTGATCGCCTTCGCCGTCCTTCGCCATGTCTAGGGAGTCTAGACACTATGGTACCCCTTTGTCCAGAGGGTCTGTACACATACCGATCCTGTTACGAGCCGCGCCCGTTACTTGGTGCCGGGCCCGGCGATTCGGGTCCGCCTGGCCGATCGCCGGACCCGGCACCGGAACCGTACGGAACGGGTGTGACACCCGATCGATGACGGAGTCCCCGACATCCGTTCACCGCCGTTCACCTGGATGTTCACGCGTCAACCCTGGTCCGGAGAGGTTGACGAGCAGAGCGAACATATGTTTGTCTCGAAGGCACGGAAGCAACACGAGCGGAAAGGTGCAATGACGATGGGAACGATGCGAGTACTGGATGCGACTGGGGACACGGCGGTGGCCTGGGACATCGAGGACACAGAAGCCGTGCGGGAGGCCGAAGTGCTCTTCCGGAAGTTGCTCGATGACGAGAGGCGCATGGCATTCGCCCGCCCGGCTGGTGCCAGCGCCGAGGAAGCCGAGCTGATCCGGGCCTTCGACCCGACCGCCGAGGAGATCCTCATGGTGCGGCCCATCCAAGGGGGCTGATGGCCGCGGGCTACGTGGTCCTCGAGGTCCTGGGCCCTGACCGGACGCTCATCAGGATCGTCTCCGGGGCCCATGCCGGCACCGAACTCGTCGTCGTGCGCAGGGCCATCCCCGGGGTGCAGCGACTGGAGGAGATCCTGGGCGAGGAGGTCGAATGGACCGATCCCGACGGGGTGGCCGAGCAACTCCTCGTTTCGCTCCTGGACCAGCAGCAGCGATACGAGTGGGAAGCACTGCGAACGTTCTGGGTCGACACCGAGTTCGGCCGGGTACGGCTCGGGCGCCTCTACGACATCACCTTCCGACCCACCGGATCGGAGTATCCCTTTCGGCTCTGTGTGGTTCCCGACGGCTACCGATCGCTGCCGGCCTGTGACATCTGGACCAACCTTCTGCTGGTCCTCCGGGGGGACCCCGAGCGCTTCTTCAGCGTGGCCAACTGGCAACGAGGGCGGGGTCAGTGGCACACCGGGCCGGTTCCGATCATCCACGAGCGACAGCCGACGGCCGGGCGGCTGTAAGACATGGACCATTCGGGGTTACGACTGGTTCGCAGTTCACCAGCGTTTCCCCACCATCGAGGCCCGGCGACCATTGGGCACGGGCCGGCATCGGCGGGAGACCTCCCAACCTGTTGCATCGAAGTCGATCTCGATGACGTCGGTCGCCGCCTCAGCAGTTGATGGACGGCCGAAGGCGTAGTGGTAGTGCTCGGTGGTCACAGCGGATGGTGCAGCACACCATGGTGGGGCCGTCACGATGCGGGCGGGGGTCCGGTTCTTGGCCCACGGGGAGTACACAAACCCGTCCCACCCGGCGCCGGCCAGATCACGAGGCTCGTCCGACACGCCGAGGGGTCGTGCCTCCGATGGGTCGTCGACACCCACCTCGGCCCAAGCCACCACCTCTGCGAGTGACTGGACACCGGCGTTGAGCCACCGGCGCGCCGTGATCCCGTCATGCACGCCGGCCGAGCGCCACCCGCAGAGGTCCTCGAGCTCGACGACCCCCAGGCGTCGCCACACCACCATCTCGCGCCCGCACGCAACTCCGGCATCGATCCAGGGGTCCAAGCCCATCGGGACCGATTCCCGCCTGGCACCAGGCGGCGGCGTCGCTGGCGTCGAGGGCCCCGACCGCCGCACCAGCGAACCACATCGAGCGGCGCCCGAACGCCGGCTCGAGCCCAGGTGGATGCCTCCCATCCCGAGGCCACCCCTACCTTCAGCCACGGGTACATGAGCACTGGGAGTGCGACGTCGAGCGCCGCCCACCCCTCAGCGTCGGTGTGGGCGAGCCCGGCCTTCACCCAAAGGAGGGCGTGATCGACGGGAACCAGAGTCCTCCAATGGGAGGCCTGCTCCGGACCGAACCCGTTGGATCGCCACCGTCGTACCGATTCAGGGGACTCGAAGCCCAGCTTCCGCCACTCCGAGGCTTCGCCAGGGTCGAGGACACCGGCGGCAAGCCATCGAGCAGCTACCCAAGGACTCCTGATGCCCGTACTCCGCCAGGCCTCCAGATCTTCGACCGTCCGGACCCCGACGCCGATCCAGTCCACCCTGTCGATCGCCGACGGGATGGCATGGCGCAGCTGACGCAGTGAGCGTGCGGCCTGTTGGCAGGCCGTGAGGGCTCCGCCCAGTGCAGCCAGCACGGCCTCGTTCCGAGCATCGTGGTCGACGAGTTGGACGCGGACTCTGTCGATGGCGTCGACCGAGACGGCGACCCTGTGCGCGGAGCCTCCGCACTCGACCGGAACCACGATCTCGGTGCTCACCAGACCGCCCGATCCATGCGGGGGAGGATGTACCGGAGTGCCGCCTGCTCTGGGGTGACATGCTCGGCGTGCCAGAGATAGACCTCGACCAGGCTCCATGCCGGGCCGGTATTCCGGTAGTGCCTGTCGGCTGTCCGAGGGTCGATGGGCAGTGCAGCCCAGAGGCGGGCCTCCCGGAGCGGCATGCGCGAACGAAGCAGGTGCTGCAGCACCCCGGCCGCCCAGTCGCAACGGAGATCCAGTCCGGAGAGCAGCCCTATCACCCTTTCGGCATCGGAGTGCTCGCACCTGGAGACGACCTGGATCTTCTTCCTTGCCTTGGGCTCACTCACCCAGAGCCGGTGGTAGATGCCTGCGGGACCGTTGCTGCCGATCGACTCGACGTCAACGATCATCACGCCGCCTCCCCGATCCGGACGGCCCGTGCCCATCGGGGCACCTCTGGCGTGCCGGTTGAATCGAGTCCGACGAGTCCGACGACGACGGAAACGCCGGCCGGCGGCCCGGCGGGCCAGGGCGTGTACCCGTCGGTCAACACGATGACCACCTGGGGCCTGGGTCGGAGACACACCGCGGCAGCGATGCCCTCACCCATATCGGTCCCCCCACCGCCCACCAACTGCACCTCTGAACTCCGGGTCACCTGGGTGATGGCGCCCACGGCAGCATCGCAGCTCAGCACCGAGACCCGACGGGTCGACAGTCCGACCCGGGTGAGGATCCCGTCGACCTCGGCGAGCGCCCCGGTGAGCTGCTCCTCTCCCATCGACCCTGAGGTGTCCAGGACTATCGCCACCTCCGGGGACGGGCGGAACGTCCCGGGCAACAGGACACCCGGGGTCACCGATGCCCGACGAGACCGGCGGGCGAAGGAGTAGTCGGCGCAGCCAGCACTCCGGGACAGCCCCCTACGGATCTCGGCGCTGAGCACCTGTCGCCAGTCGACCGTCGGGCGCAGCCGATCCTCGGCCCATCGGAGCCAGCCGGCCGGCACGTCGCCCGAGTCCTTCCCGTATCGTTGCAGCGCAATCGCCGTCTGCCGCCGGAGGAGGTCCGCCTCGGACGATCCGACGCCAGGTGTCCCATCCGGTTGCTCCCACCCGCGGCCCTGGCCGTGGGATCCGCTCCCGCACTCGACGTCGGCCGGAATCGGTGGGGCAGTCCCGTCGGGATCTCCGGTGCATGGCGATGACCGGATCCGACCGAAGTAGGCCTCGGCCAGCTCAGCATCGGGCCAGCCGTAGAAGTCAGGGGTCACCGGGGTCCCGGGCAGGGGGAGCCCCTGCTCCAACAGGTCGTCGTTGATCTCGGCGTCGCAGGCGATGTTCCAGGCCACGGCGCTGCCGCTTCCGATCCCCACCTCTTCCGCCCGTCCGGCATGGTCCCGGAGGAGATGGGCCAGCTCGTGGACGAGCACGGCACCGAGCTCGGGGACGCTCCACTCGTCCACGCACTCCGGGTCGATGTAGACCCGCCACGACCGGTCCACGGCGAACGTGCCAGCGCCCGGCTCCGCCACCGGGACCATGGCGAACAGGCCGGCGGCGAAGTAGGGGAACCGTCCGGCGGCCCAGAGGCGGCCGGCCGAGAGCTTGAGCCGATCGAGCTGGCCCTCCATCAGGCGGCACCCTTCAGTAGGCCGGCAGCGGAGAGCACAGGCACCAGGGCGGCAGCTGACTCGGGGGCAGCCGCTCCCTCGGGCCGGCATCGGGCCAGGCTCCTCGGCCGCGGTGGCGGCCACGTCCGGGTGCGAGCCGGCCGCACGCTCGACGATCCTCCACGCCGCCTTCCAGCGCTCCTCCGTCGTCCGCTCCACAACGGCGGCCGCCACCGCCGAGAGGACGGCGAGGGCCAGATCACCCCGATCCGGCAGCTCGAAGGTCCCCGGATCGGCGAGCAGCGCCTCGGGGTCGGGGAGGTCCAGGTCGGACGAGGAAGGCCAGCCACTCGAGGGCCGGCCCCTCCCCCACGCACCCGGCCACCAGTGCGGCATGGGCCTCGTCGCTCACGCCGGCCGCCGAGGCGGCGGCCCAGAGGCGGGCGGCCAGCTCCCACGACCGCGGGCTGGGCCAGGCCCGTCCGGCTCCGGTGCTCTGCGGGACTCCGAGCAGGAGGCCGGGCCGTGCACTGATGAAGGCGGCCAGCACGCCTCTGGCCCCGGGGAGCTGGGCCTCCCACCCGGGTGGCACGACGGGGAGCGTCGGAACGGGCCATCCCTCCACCAGGCCCTGGGCGAACGCCCCGGCCTCCGCACCCCAGTCGAGGTGGCAGAACCGGTTGGCCAGGGGTGCGGCCAGGTCCCAGCCGTCGGCGGCCTGGTCGGGCGGGTTGGCGGCGGCCACCACCCGCACTGCCGGGGGCAGGGCGAGGTCGCCCACGGTCCGCTCGAGAACCACCCGCAGCAGCGCGGCCTGCACGGCTGGCGGCGCGGTCGTGAGCTCGTCCAGGAAGAGGACGCCCGAGCCGCGTTCGGACAGCCGGCGGGCCCAGGCCGGTGGGGCCAGCGAGACCCCCTCGTCACCGACCACGGGAAGGCCCGAGAAGTCGGTCGGGTCGTGGATGGAGGCCACCACCACCTCGCAGTCCAGGCCCCAGGCGTCGGCCAGTCCACGGATCACCGATGTCTTGCCGGTCCCTGGGGCGCCCCACAGGATCACCGGTGCCCCGATACCCACCGCCACCGCGGCTGCCTCCGTCGTCACGTCGTTGTTGCTCATTGCTTGTTCCTCTCATCGATACTGGCTGGGGCACCGTGCCGATCGGCCGGTTGCCGGACCGTCACAGGGCCAGGTCCCTCGGGTCCTCGTGATGAGTCGGCGTGGGTGGACGTCAGGCGGCCACCTCCTCCGGCGACGAGACCAACCTGAGCACCTCGGCCTCCGAGAGGCCCATGACCGCTTCGGTAGCAGTGCTCCATCGGCCACCGTGGGCCTGTCGCCAGCTCGTGATGGCGGCCAGCACGGTCGTAAGGTCGACACCGGCGAAGGGCGACTGCACCCAGTACCGGTTCCGGTGACTCCGATAGGAGTAGCGGCGCGCCCTGTGGCGGTTGTGCCAGGCCCCGAAGACCTCGGTCCAGCGGTCGGGCACCGCCACCCAGCCGTCGGCCTCCGACCGGCCGGACTGTTGGTAGCAGCGTTGACTGCCGACATGGGTGAGGACCCGTCTCGGATCGAAGCGGTGCTGGCAGAGCGAGCAGACCCACTTCCCATCGGAGTCGACAGTGTCCGGCGTCTGCTCACCGGCACGAAGCAGTTGGATCACCGAGGTTTCCAAACCGGTCCCGTGCCACGCCAAGGCGTCCTCGACGCTGCCGGCGCTACCGGCACAGGCGCCGATCCTCCCGACTCCGAGGCCCTGGCCCTTGAGGAACTCGGCGATCAGGGGAAGGACGGCGGCCCTCGAGAGGGCGTAGGCATCGGTGATCGATCGGAACCCGGCCCGTTCCCAAACCGCTGCCTGCTGTGAACTGAACCCGAAGCCGCGCCAGCGTGCGGCTCGGAACGGATCTGTGACGCCATCAGCCACCCAGGTGTGGACCTCGCCGAGGTCGATGCCGGTCCGCCGCCAGGCCTCAGCCCTCGACCCGCAGCCGGATTGTCCACCCAGGGCGTGGATGACCGACTCCGAGGGACTTCCGTGATCGGCAAACGTCGGCCCGGTCGGTGACCATTCGATGTGGTGGAAGTGGGGTCCGCAGCGGACCTTCTGCGATGGCATCGGCACTATTGCTTTCGGTGAGCGAATGTATTAACAATGTATCACTCCGGTCACCGAAGTCAAGAAGTTTCCTCCGAGTTTGGTCGGATCGACGGCCTTACCTTTCACGGGGAAGGAGCGCTCAAGACGAAGTCACCGGGGACGCACCCATCCAGAGGAGTCGAGGGATCCGGCCCGATGACACTCCGCCAACCGACCGAGCGGCACGGTGGCACTGCCGGTTTCGATGAGGAGAAGACATGAACGACAACTCCCTGGCGACTCGTGTCGCCCTGATCCAGAGCAACCGCACGTGGTCATCGCTCGAAGAAGTGGCGCTCGCAGTGTCGGTGGCCAGTGCGACCGAGCGACGGCTGTATGTGGAGCGGCGTGCGGATCGCTTCCGATGGGGCCTGGTCCATACCGGAGGCGCCTATCCGCTGCTCCGGATCACGGCTCGGTTCCTCGGCGTGGACCACTATCGCATCGTCGTCGGGTTCAGGACGCTGCCGGACGGCTCGGCCCTGCTGTGTGAGGACCCTGATCAAGTTGACGAACCGGATGAATGGGCCATCCTGGATCTGCCGCTGAGCATCCCGGCCGACGCCACCGCAGAGCTGATCGCCGCCACGATCACCGTCGGTCTCGGGACGGCGTGACCCACAGGGCCAACCGGCCCTTCACTCGGACGAGTCGTCGCCTTCTTCGTCCTCTTCGTTCTCGAGTGACAGGTAGTGGTCTAGACGGATCGACAGCCTCTTGACAGCCCGGCGGTGCTCTTCGGAGGTGTACGAGGCCAGCGGACCGTTGACCAGCACCGCCAATCGCTCCGTGAGTTGTTGCGCCTCGGCCAGATCCTGGCGAGCCGGGTCGGACTGCATCGACCTCGGGTCCGAGCTCCCCCTCTTCAGCGCCTTCAGGTCGAGCAACTCCCGGTCGCTCTCGTCCAACTCCCCCCGGGCGATCGTCCAGGCCTTGACGGACCAGTAGCTCTTCATACGGCCATCAGCGCGCCAGTCCCGTACCGTGTCGCCGACACCCTTCGCCTCCTCCATGCTCACGTCGCTGAGAGCGCCTCGTTGGCGGCCGACACGCGAGGCGTCGATCAGCAGCACGTCGGTACCGGGTTGGGCCTCGAGGACCCAGAGGGCGAGGGCGTCACCGAGGTCGACGCGCAGGCGACTGGGCACCCGGACCACGATCCCGACCTGGCTTCCGACCTCGCGCCACTCCCGCCGGGAGGCGTCGAGCGAGACGGCAGGGAGGGCGACGACGGCACGCCCTCCCTCCGCCATGCACCCGGCCGCCACCGACAGCCAACGGTGGTAGGTACGGCGGCCCTCGAGGGGAGGGTCGACCAGCACTAGATCGGCAAGGGGCAATGGCTCTGTTCCGTCTAGCGACTTCTTCAGACGAAGGTCCACGACCAGACCGCGCAGGTAGAACCTGCTCTTGGCGATGGCCCATGAGGCGGGATCCGCTTCGTAGCCGGTGAGTTCGAGGGCGCCCCCCGCCTGCTCGGCAGCGTAGACGAGCAGGCCGCCTTGTCCGGCGGCCAGGTCGAGAACACGCTCGCCCGGTTGCGGGTCGGCTGTCGCCACCATCAGACGGGAAAGCCCGCTGGCCGTGTTGGCGCTGCCGCCACCCAGCGCTGGGGCGGAGGGGAGACGCTCCAAGGTGATGTCGACCAGGTCAGAGGCAGAGATGCCACTGGCCAACACATCGGAAATGGCGACACCCAGCCGGCCGGCCCCGGTCAATGAGATCGGGATCCCCTCGAGGAGCCGATCGAAGACCCCCGTCAGCTCGGGCAGACGCCGCTCGAGCTGAGGCGCCTGGAAGCGAAGAGCTTCGACCGTCGCTCCCTCGGTGGTGAGGAACTTCCGCACCGCGGCCGGCGAACGGTCGGAGCCTGACTTTGCCCCCAGCCCGTGCAGCGTCAGGATGACGGCCACCTCGAGTCGACGGATGAGGCCGGCATCGAGCACACGCACACATGCGTCCTCGGCACGGCGCAGGTGCCACAGGGGTGAAGCCATGGCCAGCCGGCTCTCGAGGTCGGACCGGGCGGGCCACACGCCCTCGCCGGTCATCCAGGACTCCAAGTCGCCGAGACGGTAGAGACGGGCCCGTCCCGAGGTTCCGGTGGGCTCAGGGAAGGCCGGTCGGCTCTTACGGAGCATGCGGATCAATGCCTGCTTGCGATCGAGGAACTTGTCGAACTCGTCGGGGTCGTCACCCGATGGGGCGTCGTCGGCCCACCAGAGCACGACGAACTCACTAAGAGTGAGCTCGTCGTCCAGATAGACCGAAGCTGGCGAGGGCGACACGGTGAGAACCTAGTTGACTTCGGTCACCGAGAAGTGTATTTCTAGATACGTAGCTTCTATCACCGAAGAAAAAGAGGACCGAGATGTCAACGAGACTCGAAACATTCCTCGAGGAACAGCGTCGGCCCGAGCCACCGGCTCACTCGATGGAGTGCATTACGGTTCCTGACAGTTCGGCCCCAGCACACGGCCCGGCCGGAATCCTGCAGCTCGCCTTGAAGCGCCTTGGGCTCCTGCCCACGGCACGGTGTGACTCAATCGATCCCAAATGCCTCGGACCAGGTGGCGACGGTTGCTGCGCTCGAACGCGAACGACGAGGGGTCGGCTATGACCCCGGAACTTCCCACTCCGGACCAGCAGCGGACTACGGCTAACCGCTACGGGGGCCAGCGGGCACGGCGGGTCTACGAACCCACCGAGATCCCCCGTGCCACTGAGCCGGCGCCCGCGCCTCCCACAAGGGCGAACGGTGCCTGGAAACACACTCTCTGGCGATGGCTGGTCCGAACAACGGTGATCTCGGTGTTGGCCTTCGTAGTGGGCATCGTCGTGACGCTGGTCAACACCGATCAACAGAGCGGGACCCCTCACAGTCAGTTCGTGAACATGGTCTCCGGTGTGCTGATCGCCCCGGTCTTCGTCGTGGCCTTTACCGCTGCCCGTCGCCAGCCCCAACGGGGACGGCGTTTCGAGAAGTCCCGGAGGAAGGCCCGCAGAGCGAGCTCGTCGTCGGTGGGGACCGGGGGCTTCAGCCTCTGGGTAGAGCAGGGTTGACCGACCACCCGACAGGCTCGCCGTTCTGTCACCCCGAACTGGGCCTGCAGGGCCACGACGGCCCGCCGGCGGCAGTCCGGGGTCAGAAGTTTCCCCGGTTCAGCTCCTTCAGCATGTCGATGTCCAAGGCCTGGTCGGCCACGATCCGCTTGAGGCGATGGTTCTCCTTCTCCAGGTCCTTCAGCTTCTTGGCGTCGTCGGCCTTCATGCCGCCGTACTGGTTCCGCCACCGGTGCCAGGTCGACTCGGTGATCTCCAGGTGGCGGGAGACCTCCTCGATGGACTGGCCCTCGCCGAGCAGCTTCTCGCCCTCGGCCAGCTTGCGGATGATCTGTTCGGGGGTGTGCTTCCGGTTTTTCATGGCTGCGCTGTCCTCCTTCCCCAAAATAATGGGGGTCTGGACTCGCACAGCGGGTGGATCAGTTCACGGGGCCCCGGTCAACCTGACAGACATCGATTGACAGGACAATCGACTCGATGAGTTCCAGAGCGGTGGCCAGGTCTATGACGCGCCAACAACGACGTTGGCAAGACTTCTGATCGTTGCACTCAAGTCCCGGGACCAAGGAGTGCTTGATCGCATTCGGCCAAGGCAGGGTTTCAGAGAAAATAGCCCTGAAGGCGCATCTCCTCGGCACCGGCGATTTGAATTAGGAAGTCACCTTTACCAAGCAGGCTCTCGGCGCCGCCATGTCCGAGAACAGTGATGGAATCCGCTGGGGTCGGCAGCCGAAATGAAACGCGCGTCGAGAGATTCGCTTTGACCGCTCCGGACACGATATTCCGGTCTGGTCTCTGGGTTGCCAAGATGAGATGTACAAGAACCGACCGGGCTGCTTGCGTTATGGAAGTAACCGCGTCTAAGAACGCTTGCTTTGTGGAACCGCCTTGCAGCATGAGTTCATTAAACTCATCGATAACAACGATGATCGGCTTGACTGTCGGTGGTTCTCCGTTCCGGACACATGCAATGTAGTCATTCCTAAGATCGAATCGCGTGCCTAGCTCCCGACTCCGATTTCTAACGAGTTCCTTTCTTCTTGGAATCTCACTCGACACGAGCCACTCCAGTACCGAAGTACCTTCAGATACGTGCATCACAGGCACCGGAAACTCCGGAACAAATGAGCCCTCTGGCAATAGATCGAAGTAGTCAGCTTCACCTTTGCCGTCAACGACCACCGCCTGTACCTTGTCCCCGCCGATCTCGCCGATCTGTTGCAGGATTGACCGCAGGAACGTCGATTTTCCGGACCCTGTCATGCCGGCAACCAGTGCGTGAGGCCATGACGACAAAGACGAATACACGTCCCGTCCAGACAGATCCTGCCCAACGGCAATAGTTAGATAGTCATCGGGCTGGTCACCAACACTGGAGCAGCCGCCGGGAAGCAAGGGGAATATCCGGCCGAACCGAGGAATTAGGACCTCGAACCGACCCCTCTCATTGCCGTTCTGGATCTCGAGACCAGACACACCGGAATCCCTAGCAATATCTGCTGCTACTCGAATGATCGGCGCAAGGGTAGAGCCTTCCTTGAGTACGAAAGATGCCTGGAGAAATGTCGGGCCCGCCGAGACGCGGTCCTCTGACCTCTTTCCAATGTTCTCGCTCCGCTTCCGTAGAGCAGATGCGACATTCAGAAACGCTTGAAAATCAGGATCGTTCTCATCGAATTCAGGTTCAACTTCGTCTCCAGCCTTCACACCACGAGGGGTGAAGGTGCCAGTGGACGACACAGGTCCGGTTTGACCTTCCAACGTTGCGGGGGCGGCGGTGCCAGGCTTCAGTGGTTTTGCAGTTTCCCAATAGGACTCTGACAATTGACCATTCAGAATTCCCTCGAGCAGTTGCGAGGAACATGAGACGAGCAATATTCCTTCGTGGCTATTGGCGACGACGGGTTCGAGTCCGTTCGTAAACAGGACGCAAGCTAAGCCATCTATGGATGCAAGGACTGACTCCCCATCGGAAGCAAACCGAGACAAGTTCTCAAGAAAACCTCCAAACTCGTTGGTCTCTGAGGACTCCGTGTAGTGGGAGGCTGCGACAGAACAGACATGCTCAATGAACGATCGAAAACGAATGCCTTCGATCAGCGAAACACTTCTACTTTCGATCAGCTCGATAAGTTTCGCTCTCGTCGCCTCAACTTGGTTAGCCGCCTTAGCGAGCGGCTGTTTGGCCAGGTTTGGCTTTTCGAAATCGGAACTGATCGCTTTCGATTCGGCGACCAAAATCTTGATCGGCTTCTCAGCCGACGTATCCGATGACACTTCTACAACCAAAAAATCGGCACGCTCGCCTTCGTCATGCATCCAACTCTTCGTCCATGACGAATCGTCGAGGCTGATCTCGATACGAAGATTGCTAGTGTCTTGCCACCCATTTGCAACTGCACGAGTGGCGATAATGCCGAGTGCCTCTTTAGCGCCATAGTTACTCGATGACACTTCAAACAGCTTTTGGGGTTGGGTGTGAACCAGTTCGTCGACGATTTTTACTAGATCCACACTCTGAGGCGCGTTTACTGAAGTCTTTTGAACTTCTGTTCGAATCTTGTCGATTACGGGTCCGGTATTGGATGTGTAGAGGAAGCACCTGAACAGACCCTGGCTAAATTCAGCGATACGTGAGAATTCGAGACCATCGATAGCAGGAAGGTCCAGAGAGGCGATGGTGCTAGGCACCGCTACCAGAAGCCAGCCGGTCCCTCTCGCAAGTTCAACGAGGTCTGCGACCACATGCGTTGGAAGGGCAAGCTCGGCCTCAGCGACTTGAACGTGGTCAATGCCCGAGATGGCATGTGGCAGATGTATCAGTTCATCGGACTCATCAGGGCCGATCGTCATCCGAGGCACGTAAGTCTCACCTTGCCCGGCGACTATTCCCTTCGATAGCAGCTCGACCCGAATGGTACCGAACGCGCCTTGCTTGAGGGCCGAGTAATGAGTCTCCGGGGCCTTCCACAAACGCGACTGCGAGATCGCTATCCGGACCCTTCCCGCCAAGAACTTCCGACGTGCTGAGATTGGTTGACTTCACAAGGTTGGGGTAGTCATCCGTCTGATCAAGTCCGGACAATTTGTCTTGCCTAACAATCATTACTGCCGGTTGATGCCTGAAGGGGCTCGCTGCATTGTCGACGAGCTTCTTAATAGCCCCACCGCGCGGAGGATTCACCACCTTTAGGATTGCACCAGCATGACTCCACGGATGCGTGTTCGCATAGGCCCTTACGGCGACGTCCATCCGATTAGGAGATCCCGTCAGCGACGGAATCACATTCCCGATGTCCTTCCTGAACACCAGGCAACCAGATTCAGTTGCCTTGTACTCAAGCATGGACGCAGGAGTTTAAAACACACGGTAGGAAGGAACAGCTTGATCCAAGGCCCAGAGGGCTCCCCCGGTAACTTCAGGGCTATCAACCACTTTTGCAACAATTTCCTCCGAGAGACGCAAAAGCGAATTGATTCTCCAGGGGTGCCATGGAGCGAATACGGCGCGGTCATACTTTGATTTCCATTGGAGTGTCGCAACCGTGCCATCCTCGTCATCGGTTGCAGGCGCGGGTCCACATCGCGTCCAGTAATGCCAGCAACTCCAGTGACTGCGCCTTATTGATGCCACCAACAGTGTTTCCTGCACTGAGTAGTTGTTTCCAAGCTGTGATGAATGCGCTACACGATGCGCGCCACCGGGAACTTGCAACGAGAAGGGTGAGAACTTCCAAGTCACTACAGGACAGAAGTCGAAAACCCTCTACCATTTCTGAGCGTGAGTCTAGGTATTGGGAGTACGCACTGAGCACCTCGGGCCCAAACTTGAGACTCTCAGCCAAAGTGGAGTCATCCAGCGCAACGTAAGCTGTACGCTTCGCTTCTGACTTAACGACCTCGAGTCGGATCAGATTTTGCCTCTCGGATTTAGTCGGCAAGTCGTCATCATCTGGCGCCTCGTGTTCAACCAGCCACCTTTCATCGAGTTTCGCTGGAGCAGTAACGACAAGTTCACATGAGCCGACCTCGTCCTCATACTCGCCCACCACTTCGGATCTCAAGTGTCCGTCTTCAGCCAATACGCTCGATGCCCAGGCAAGAATCCGCGACCGTTGTTCGAAAGTCCGATCGGGATTTCCTAACCCTTCCAAAACCGATTCGATCTTCTTCTTCGGCGTCGGCGACCTCGAAGAGGTTTTACCTAGGATCTCAAGGGTCTCCACTAACTCGGCAGCTTCTAGATCTGCGATCGCGTGAGAGGTCCTCCAACGTGACAGCGCCTTCGCAGATTCCTTAGAACTTGTGGAAAGGTTGGCAGCCTTCTTCAGATCGCCGGTCAGCCCACTCAATAGGTCGAGTACGTTTTGATTCTGCTCCATGCGGCGCGCAAAGCCACCTTTTGTTCCGGAAGCGTGAGTCGCGAGCCCATGATCTGGCACCAGACCGATCTCATACAACTTGTCCTGGAGGACAGCCGACTCTGTAGCAGGATCGACAATCCTTGCCATGTAAGTATCGGCAGAACCAGGCCGTACTATGCCCGCACCGAGTCTTCCCGCCACAAACTCGGCCAACTGCCGCCTAAATACAAGATTACCGCCGCTGAACCTACGGGCGAGGTCGTCATTGACGTTCTCGAACCAAGCGGAAGCAACCAAATTTCTCGATATGATTACGGAAATCTTCTGCAGCCCTGCCTCATTCCTACCCGTAGCAGTACCAAACAGCACCAACGGTACCGGGGCAGTGCTCTTCTTGCGCCGATTTCGCATCTTGGTAAGGACGGCAGGATCGCGCAGGACATCGGGATCGAGCACGTATTGATCGAGATTTTGAAGAACTCCAATCCGGAGCGCTGAGAAACCAGATCGGAGCTCGACAATTAGGTCGTCGATCGGCCAACTTGGGCCCAACTCCACTCGAATCAGTTTGTCGTCCGCGGAGGTCACCTGATCCAGGAGAAGTTGAGCAGTAGACGCAACGAGTTCAGTGGTCATGTCAGCCCGTCCTCAACTACGGTCGTGCCATCCGAGTATTGACGGGCCAAGCCTGATTTAACGAGCCGTTCGTCGAGTAAGGATTGATTGCTCTGCAATGCTTCTTCTACGTCGACGTTGTTGCTAGAGATTGCGATCAGATTTTCAATAGTGTGCTTAGTAATATTGTGTGGGTTGCCCACAATCATACCCGTCTCACTGTGAATGCGACTGGCGAGCTCCTGGCTTGTCATATCTGATTCGCCAAAGAAGTGCACCAATGCACTAAGCATTGATGTTTCGAGAACCAGTCGGGGAGCACCATTGCGCTGCGGCGCCGAAAACCCACACTTGTAGCCGAGAGACTTGACAGCTAATGCAAGGTGCGATTCGGGCATCATTTCGAACCCAGCTCTTTCAAGGAGTTTTGCTTCCTCCAATTCCACCAGCCGCTCAATGAGGGGTAGTCCCGGGTCGCCCGGAACAGAATCCACAACAGTGTCTGAGATCCGATCCACGCGGCTCCGCCTACCCGAAGAGTTCATGCCATTTTGAATCTTTTGATTCATCACGTGATTGATGCCCTGTCTTGAACTCGCGATCTGGTCTCCCAGTGAGCGAATCGCAAGAGCCACGAGATGATCATCCAAACTGCCCGGGGTTTCGCCACAGAAGACAAACAGCCCAAGGACTTCTCGCGGATCCTTCGGCTTCCGCTTCTTGCCAGTCAACACAACCGCTGGTGAAGCTTCGTACAGCAGCCCGAGGACAACAAACAGTCCAAGCATCACGCTGAGGGAGCGCGTCGAATCCAACTGACGCAGGGCCCCTCCCAAGGTCGATGAGCGACGGATGCCCCGCTCGAGTAGCGCACCGAGTCTAATTCCAAAATCGGACTGCCCATCAGTAGTTGCAGGCGGCTTCTGCTCTGCAACATCCAGAGCCTGTTCGAGTACATAGCCAATCCGACCAATCACGCCGTCACCAGGAGTAGGGCTCTTCACCATCAAGCCCAGCGCGATTGATATGGAGCGACGATTTTCTGGACCAAGTGAACCCCAGAGGTATTTCGCGTAATTGTCATCCGATTGATCGCGACCCAAGGAGGAGGGCATGAGTGGCAATGGAGAAGACCTCGACGAGTAGACATTTCCGTCGCTGTCAAAGATCACATCAAGGAGATGGGACAGTGCGTCCGCGTCGGCGGCGGTCGCAGGTTGATCCAGGATCTCCTCCGCGCGTTTTCCCTCGACAATGAGGTCTGCCAATGGCTGGTGAAGTGATCCGGCTCCCAGACCCAGCGTTACGAAGTTGTTTGCGATGTGCACCGGCCCAACACGATTTGGATTGGCTGATGGCAGTAGCGGCAGTTCCTGCTCGAGGAAGCGACGGACAAGGGAAGCGTCTCGCGAAGCACTCATGAAACCTGCCTCAATCTCGCCTTTCCGGCGTCGACAATCCAACCACCGATAGTAAGAGGTTCCGAGTCGGGTATGTCCATGATGTCAATGCGATCCGACTGGACGAGGTGTTGGCTCTCACTCAACGCGAGATAGAAACGACGGATGGCATTGTCGGCATCATCGGAACTCCGGTCGTGTGTTGCCACTGGCCTTCCCCTTGCAAGTGCTTGTAGCAGCGAAGCATTGAGGTGAATAGCCTCGCCAGCTGGGCCAGCGAGAAAGACCCGGGATCCCTCGGGATTAAGTGAGTCGAGGCCAGCGATGCATCGCGATGTGGTGATCGAGAGATTGTTCGAAATTATTGAGCCGAGTGAAATGAGGGATGCGGATCGCAGCGTGGCTCTCTCCACGGAAAATTCGACCCATAGTCTTAGCTCAGTAGTTTCACCTTCACCTTGCCGATGTCGCATGAAGTAGGAGTTCAAAGCTCTGACCACAGGCAGTGCTGACTTGTCCTTTCTAACGATTGCATCAAGCGTCATGGAATTCTCCCCGAGTAGTTCGGGCGCACTCGCCGCACCAGCGCTACGGGCGAGCACCAAGTACTGGATTCTCAGCCACCGCATCAGGTCCACCCTCTGCTCTTCTGGAACATCACAGGGTGGCTTGTCGGGAAACACCATGAGTTCGCCCAGATCCAACGATTCCTCGATCGACTCCCAATCACCTTTGAAGAGGTCGGCACTTACCCGTGGCATGGTGAGAAAGGCGGGGAAGAGAACCTCCCTTACGCTGGTAGCTATCTGTGTCGCCCCGAAGAACAGCCGCCAAAACCAGACCGAGGTGGGAACGACATCCTCGCAACTTCCTCTAAAAAACATGTCGGCAAGCAGATCCCAGATACTCCGATAGAGGACTTCATCTGACTGCAGAGCGGAGGCCACCAGCTGAGCGACGACCGCTCTGAGTTTTGGATCCTTTAGTTGTTCCAGTGCAAGAAGCCTCGGACAAATCGCGGGGTCTGTACATTCCTGCTCGAACTCAGCGACTGCCTGATGAAGAAGAGGCAAGCCCAATAGTACTTCCAACGCTCTTGGTAGCGGCGGAAAGCCCGCCAGGTCTATCACCACAAATCCGCCGCCATCGGATACGTCTTGGCCGCGCAGTAGAGCTTTTAGCGTCGAAAGAACACCGCGCATTGATTCCGGAAGGAATTGGTCGTGCAATAGCCCCTCATTTGCCGCCAACAGGACCGGACTCTTGTCAAGAAGCGATGCCAATAGCTCTTTGCGATTTCCAGCTATAGCCGTTAAGTCCGGCACGACGACGATTTCTCCTGACACAAACGGGGAATCCTCGTCGTCGACAACGTGGAAAGCAACGCCTTCCTCCCGCATTAAATTCAGTACTGCTTCGATCAACATGGTCTTTCCGCCGCCCGCCGAACCCGTGACGACCACCGATCGTCCGCCCTGCAACACTTCCCGCACGCGGACCTTCAATGAGACGTCTCCATCGACCATGCGCTCGACATACAGAGCCCTTGCAAGCTCGGATGAGAGCGCTTCGCTCGTTTTCGTTGACCCCATGAACTCGATCAGTTCGTCAACGAGTTCAGCATTCGGTACATCGTCCTGGACTTGAATGGTGTTCTTCTCAATGTTTGGAGACAATTAGATCCTCTCGAACTCTGCTGATGGCCTTATTTGCGTACCTCGTCCGCCAAATATTGGACGCCTCTTTTGAATACTGCTCCGAGTTCTCCATCGAATCATACGGCTCGGCCACCCAAATCGGTTCCTCTCCAAAGAGGGTTACGCCACGTAGATTGCTTGCAAGAGCTACCCCGTAAACCGGTCTACTCAACTGCGCGTGAACAATACTTCCAGGCAATCCCAGGAGGCCAGCCGCCTTTTCGAGCGAGCGCTGTCGCTTTGCTCCTCCGGAACCATACGACCGTGAAATGGAAATGGCATCCGATCGGTTAACGAATTCGGTGGCCAGCCTCATCGTCATATCTGACAAATGACTAGTTGTTTGACCTGACGTGTGACCTAACTTCTTCAAGGGGATAGTGGATCCGGAGTGACCCGGGAATCTGACACCAGTGTATTGAGCACTATGGCCGGGATATAGTCCTTTGGTAGTCAGATACAGTAGTCCTGACTTTGGGAGTAGTTTGGACAATTTGGGTACGGTGAACGTTCCAGCTGCAATGCTTCCTATTGGTCGATCTACCAGCTGTCTAACCATGGGATGCAATCCCATGGTGGCGATCAGTTTTCCGGCAAGTAGATCTCCGAATGGCGGCAATGCACCACAAATTGTCAACTCCATGTGCACACACGCGGAATAGTGAGATCGCGGATCGCTCGAATTCCCTCTGCGATCCATCTTTGGTCAGTTCCTGGCATCTCACGCAACGCGGCCTCGGCGCCAACAAAGCGCCCGAGATAGGTGAGCCGTTTCCGCTGCTGAACGAACTCGACCGTTCCATTTCGGCCAACTCCCTCGGCCCTGATCGTGTCCAACTGGCCCAGAAGAATCGAAAGTCGACCTGATGGCGACACGGGGAGTCCGTCAGGTTTGAGCGCCTGACGAAACTTTCGAAGGCGGTCAGCTAGCCAGACTTTCTCATCGGATGAAAACTCCTGAGGTACTAGTCCTAGGGCATCATCTCGCAATGGACTATGCGGGGCATCGTCGCCGACTTCGAGGAGCCCTAACGGATAGCGATTACGGTAAGCATCAGACCCATAAATAACAAACCTCGTGGAACGACCTTCTCTCCCGCGGTAGGGCATTGACCAAGTCGATATTCCCGCGTCGAAAGTCCAGCATCACATCGTCATCTAGCGTCCGTGATGCTGCAAGTTCAATGTTTCCATTTAGTAGTATATCTAGTGCTTTTGTTTCACTAACTGGTGGCTGGTAGGTGCTATTCTCTGCCTTAAGCCGCTGAAGCGCACCTCGGATACGCTGATGGTCTTCGGTCGCATACGATGCATGGAAGTTACGAACTACGAGAGTCGAATTATGGACGTCGATTTGGGTTCCCCAAGACTTAAGGTCAAGGAGAATGCTCAGAAGAAAGAGCATTCCGAGGGAATCACTACTGAGTTCTGATAACCGACTTCCCTCAGCGGCGACCTGCTGCTCTGCGAAGTCCAACAGTGCATCTGGGTTGTACCGGACCGTTCTGAGTGCCTGGTTCAGCCGCCTCTGCACCCGGCTGTCGTCCAGTCGGATCTCGACTTCTAGACCGATGGCCTGCTCGACACCAGTTCCCAAAGTTACTCCGATCTCCGTCGTAGAGATCCATCTCGATCGAACTCGCCGGAACGAGTACTCCTTCTCTAGCATGCGCATGCGAGCAGCCTAGCTCGATGGATACTGACCTTGATCGCGGGAGTTGGGAGGAGTCGAAGTGAGGACCCTAGGGCGCACGACCCTTCGCCCTCTATGGTTTGGCTCCTCTGCTCCGATTGAACCGCCGGCTATTTCTATCCTAACCATCAGCCAGCCGAACCCTTGGTTTCGGATACCCGACCTAGCAATTTCGTCGAACACTGATGAAATTACAGGCGGTGTTTAGTGAATTGATTGCAAAGTTACGTTCAGCCTTCTTAACGCCTGATGGCTGAAGGACAAGATCGAAAAGGTCACTGTTGACACATCACGTGTGCGGTCAGACGTGATGTAAGCGCCGATGGGCACGGCCACTGACGAACCGTAGAAGGGCCCCGCCGGTAGGCCGAACGGGTGAAACTCGTCCTCTGCAGGACGAGGACGAGTTTCTTCCTCATCTACCTCTCAATACCGTTGTTCCGGAATGGAGGTGTTGGTGCAGAGTTGTCGTTAAGCCACACGATGGTAGGTCGGCCAATAGGTCTTATGCGTGAGGATCTCGAGAGCCGAAGTTGCTGGCCCTGACCGATACAGTTAGATCATGGCCGCTGACTCTGATTCCAAAGCACGAGGAACAGGGCAATCATACGACGGGCCCGTCATCACCGCCGGAGTTAACCACGGGACGGAACAGTGGATGTGGGTGGCCAACGGGACCCGCCCCCCTGCACACGCCTTCCGACGGCCAGGCCCAGTCCGTATCTCCCGACCACCTGCCCTGCTCACGAGTACGGTCGACCCTTCGTCGATCGACAGGTTCGTCGATCAGCTCCGTACCGGAGTGTGGGACGACGAATCGGAGGACCTCTGGGGCGGTGACGAGGATGAAGGAGACGAGTTCCCCATTGACGATTCCGGGCTCAAAGATATGCCTGGAGTAGTTGAACAGGATCTAGCTGAGGTGAGGGTCATCGGGCCCGTCGAGGTGACTGGATGGCGACATGTCCCGCAGAGGAGCGTGGTCACCGAGCTGGCCTGCTATCTGGCCCTCCATCGAAATCGCCCCATCCCTGGTGACGAGCTACGTATGGCCATCTGGCCGGACGACGTCCGCGAGGCCAGTGCCAAGAGCCTGCGCACGTACATGTCCCTGCTACGGAAGTGCCTCGGATCCGAGCGCGTGCCGGCGGGGTCGGGTGGGGGCTACCGCATAGGTGCCGATGTTGCCTGCGACTGGGACCGATTCAGAGCACTGACGGTTCCTTCGGCATCGCCGGATCAGCTGCATGCTGCCCTTGAGTTGGTCCGGGGTAGGCCCTTCACGGGGGTGCCGGCCAACTCCTTCGGATGGGTATTCTCCGAACTGTTGGTCTCGGAGATGGAGGTGGCCATCGCCGAGGTGTCCCGGCGCCTGTCCCGAGAACTGGTGGCCTTGAAGGCCATCCCTGATGCATCGTGGGCGATCCAACAAGGACTTCGGGCCGTGCCCACGGACTTTGGCCTCTGGGAACTCCGGCTGTCGATCGCCGAGCTGGAGGGGAGGAGTGAGTTGGCCCGGGCGCAGCGTGACGCTGAAGCCAGCCTGGGCGACGCAGCTGCCCAGCTGACCAATCGCCCCGGTGACGATTGACATGGTTCGTCCCGTGGTGCCCACCGCCACACCTTCTGACTGTCCGAGTCCGGAGGTGCCTTTCGACTATTTCGGTCGCACTCGCTCGCTGAAGTACGGCCGGTCGGACCGCGCCAGTTCTGACCACTGTCGGTGCCGCCACCAGGGAATAGTGGTCACCCAGCCGATGGTTGGTCCGGAGATACGCAGGGCATGGCCGGCATGACCTCTGGAGACTTCGTCGACGGCGAGGCGGGGACGCCACGTGACCGAGGTAGTGAACAGGGGGGAGGCGCTGAGTTGCTGAACAGGTAGGCCGACCAGTGCGGCTTGCTCACCGAAAGGATCGGGACCTGGGCCTCGCCGACCAGGTCAGAGACCAACTTCAGCGTGCGGTGGTCCCCGATGCCCGGGAAGATGATCTTGGTATTGAACAGGGAGAAGAATCCCTCCGCGGCATCGCCCCAGCGGGAGCGGGCCTGGGACAAGTCCTGCAGGCAGGCCAGTGTGACGAGTCCCTGTCCCCCACCTTCGGCTGCGATGGCTGGCAGTGAGGGAATGGGGGCGATGCCGGCCACCTCGTCGAGTGCGAACACCACCGGAGCGGCGTTCCGGGGCCGGGCATACACAGCGCTCCGGATCTGCTCGAGAAGGGCCACGATCAAGGGGGCCAGCTGGTCCTGGGCGTGGGTGGGTGCGCAGATGTAAACGGTGTCCGTCGAACGAGCGAATGCCGCAGGATCGAAGTTGGGCTGGGACGAGCTGGCAAGGGCCGCTTCAGATCGGTAGGCGGCGAGGAGGCCTGAAGCGGTCGAGAAGATGCCGGAGCGCTCGCGATCCTCGGTGGCCGACACACCGGCCAGGATGGCCGTGGCCATCTGGTGGTTCTGCTCGGCCAGCACCGCCTCGGGCTCCCGGATGTCGCGGGCCAGGACCCATCGACAGACGGTGACCATGTCCCGGCCCCGGAGGGCGGCGGCGAAGAGGAGCGGCGCCAGAAGAGCTTCGGCACGTTCCACCCAGTGGGCCGACTCGGAAAGCTGGGAGTTGGGCCGGCTGGCCGAAGCCAAGGCGTGGGCCATCGACACGGCCTGCTCGAATCGCTCACATCCAGTCACCGGTGACCACCGGAGAGGGACGGCACCCTCCGGAACCGCGGTCTCCCCGGTTGGGTCGAAGACGAAGCAGTTGCCCAGCTGCCAGCGTCGGAAGAACGTCGCCGCCAACACGTCAGGCTTGGTCGAGGTCGACACCACGGCAGCGGGCGCGTCCAGGACACAGGGCACCACGATGGCCGAGGTCTTGCCGGATCGGGGCGGTCCGAGCACCATCACGCTCGACTCGATCCCTGCGAACGAGCGTCCGGAGATTCCGTCCTTGGTGGCGCCATCACCGCAGTAGAGCCCCCACCAGGGCCGACCGGGAACATCGGCGGGAAACGGTGAGGTGGCAGGAGCTGGAACTGGTTGCTTCTTCTTCCTCCTGGGACTCACCGACCGAGGCCCCGGTCGGGGCCACCCAGCTCCAGGCTCAGACTGAGCCGGCGCTGGTAGGAGCGGACCTGGGATTGGACCGACCGGTAGGCGGTTCGCTGGTTGGCCTCGAGCGGTACGGCACCGAGCCCATCGCCGACGATGTCGAAGCGGGTCCGGTAGGAGATGACGGCGCGCCCGACCCGGTCGTAGTCGACGCGTTCGTCGAGAATCGCTGGCCGGGGGCCGAGCATAGGCACAAGATACCGGTCCTCGGGTCGTCCTACCTCTTTGGGAGCAGGTTCGGACGCCGGCGTCTCAGCCTGCGTTAATCGGTCCGATCCGAATGGCCCCGGGAGGTCGTCAAAGGCCAGCTGCTTGGCCCTGGATACCAGGAACCGCTTCTGCACGGCGTGCATCGGGTCCGGGTCATCCTTCCCGATATACGGGACACCGTCCTCGAAGGCCGAGGTGGGCACGAAGAGCTCGGTGCCATTCCGGGCCCTGCTCATGGCCACGTACCCCGCCTCCCGGGTGAGGGAATCGGTGGCCAGCACGAAGGCCCGGTCGACGGTGAGGCCCTGGGCCTTGTGGATGGTGGTGGCGTACCCGTGGGCCAGGTGGCCGTCGACCACATACTCGGTGGGCAGGTGCACATTGTGCCGCCCCACGGCGATGGTGAGCTCACCGTCGAGAATGGAACGGACAGTGCCGACGGTGCCGTTCATGACCCCGAGAGCCGGGTCGTTGCGCAGGCAGATGACGACGTCATCCTTGGCGAAGCCGATACCACCGAGTTCGACTATGTCGGGCCCGAGGGTTCCAGCGCGCCGGAGTGCACTCCGGGCCTCGTCGTTTAGGGCGGCGACGTCGTTGCGTGTCACTGCCAGCATCAACGAATCGCTCCCGGACGACCGGGAGGCCAGCCACGCCTCGACCATCTGCGAGCGGGTCTCGGCCATGGAGTCCACCACATGGATCCGGTCGGAGTCCGCAAACGCGGCCAGACCCCGGACCGGGCTGCCGTGGCGCAGTTCGTCGAGGGCGGTCCGCTCCCAGGCCTCCTGCTGGCGGTGGTTCCCCGTCAGCTCGACGGAGCCGATGCGCTCGATGAGGCCGGCCAGCACTCCCCCGGCCTCGATCTCCGGGAGCTGGCGGGGATCACCGACCAGGACCACTTTGGCGCCGGTCCGGTTGGCGTGGCCGAGCAGCTGGGCCAACTGCCTGGTCCCGACCATTCCGGCCTCGTCGACTACCACGACGTGCTTGGCGCTGAGCACGAATCGACCGGTGTCGAGCCCGGGCAGCATGCGGGCCAGCGTGACCGACGGGATGCCGGCGCCGTCCTCGAGGCCCTTGGCGGCCCGGGCCGACAACGCGGTGCCGATCACTGTGTGCCCTGCCCCCCGCCAGGCCTCCCGGCTGGCGACCAGTGCGGTGGTCTTGCCCGACCCGGCCCGTCCCACGACGACCTCGACGCCGGCACCCGACGTGGTGAGGCGGCGGACCATCGTCCGCTGATCGGGGGAGAGGAGCGGGAACCGGTCGAGAACGGAGCCGACTGCTTCGGCGTCGACCACTCCGGCTGTCCCGGTCGGATCAGGAACGGACCGTCCGATCACACCCTGGATCAGCGCCGTCTCGATCGAGAGTAGTTCGGTGGTGGTGTGGCGCAGCTCGCCCCCTCGTCCCAGGCTGGCCAGCGATACCACCTCCGGCGAGCCGAGCACCCTGTCGGCGATCAGCTCGATCTCGGCCACAGCGGCACCGTCCGACAGTCGGCCGGCCACCGCCCGGACCACGTCCCTGCGCTCGAAGGCGGAGTCCGAGGCGCAGAGGCCCTCCGGGCCGGTCAGCCCGGCGATGAGGAGTTCGACGTCCAGCTGGTCCACCCGTTCGGGGGTGTGGCCATGGAGCACACCGGTCAGGCCTGGCTCCGGGAGCCCGAGATCGTCGACCCGGGCCCGCCAGCGCTCGTGCAGGTGGACCGGGCCTTCGAGTTCTGGCCCCGGTTCAGGCACCCTCGATGGCCGGGTGATGAGCGTGGCCACCTCGGCGGCCCGGGCCGACGTGGTTCCGGCTGTTGCCATGTGGCGCTCGATCTCGCCCCGGCGCGTGGAGAAGGCCTTCATCAGGACGGGTGAGACGCCCTCGAGCTCGGCGGTCCCGTTGACCACAGGGCCGAACCGGACACCGAGCAACTCGGTGAGGCCAGCCCGGAGAGCGGCCTGGTAAAGGAAGCCGGCGGTCCGGCTGTGGAAGTAGAGCAGCCGGGCGTCGGGGGCCGACCAGGTCCCGTCCACTCCCTGAGCGGCGTTGGCCACCAACACATGGGTGTGGAGCTGGGGGTCGCCGGCCCGGGATGTCCGGTGCTGGAAGCCGGCGGCGATCAGCCCTTCGGCCCCGATCCGGTGCTCCCCGCCGGCCCCCCGACGAACCCGGAGGGCGTTCCGCTCGAGGTAGCCGAGAGCATCGGCCACCGCCTCGGCGTGGACCCGGCGGACTGTCTCCGAGGCCGAGGGATGGGTGAGGCCGTAGAGGAGGGAGACGGACTTCGGGGCCGAGAAGGTGAAATCGAACCCGGACACCCGACCCTCGGGTCGGACCCGTCCCGAGGTCAGCGGTGTCCCGTCGGGGGCGAACCCCGCCAGGACCATCCGGAGCTCGTCCGGGGACACCTCGCCGTCCAGCCCGAGCGCGGCGCCCCCTTTACCAAGCCACTGTCCGGGAGCCTCACCGGCGCCGGTGTAGTACTCCTCCCGTCCCCGGGCCACGGTGTCCAGGTAGTACCGCTCAGAGCCGGAGACCATCTTCCCAATGGACAGCACCGGGCATCAGGCGTGGTCGTCAGGGTCGGTAGTGCTTTCCAGCCCGACGGCCAGGGGGTAGTCCCCGGCCCCCACCAGGGCGAGGAGGGCGACCTTCGGGATCAGTCGCCGGCGACCCAGACGGACGACCGGGAGCTCTCCCCGGGCCACGAGTTCGTAGGCGAAGGCCCGGGAGATCCCGAGCAGCTCGCCCGCCTCGGCCACGGTGAAGACCAGCCGGTCTCCGCTGTCCGACGGGGTGGAGGACGGTGTGAATGTGAACGCTGAGTTGGTTGTCATGTGACCCAGGCTGCGCCGTGGACGTCCACAAGAAGGTCCACAGAAACGTCCACACCAGGGAAAATGTCAGATTCATCGCCACCCGTCCCCAGCCAGGGCAGTCAAGGCCGGCGATCCGACCCCGCCACCACCGAGCCACCGGCCTTTACGGCCCGGAACACGGTTGAGAACACCGTGGCGATGGCCGGCCGGGTACCGGCCGGCCTGGTGGCCCTGGTTCGGGCCCTCCCGATGCAACTCGTCCGGGAGGACGAGCCGGTGCAGACCTACGGCCCGGCCAGGAGCCGAGCCGGTACGGTAACCGGACAACTGAATCCGGGCGGAGCTTTGGGCGCCCTCTGGCCCGGCCCGGTCAGGCCACGGGACGGGTCGCCAGCGAGGCCAGGGATCCGGTCTCAGGCACCGCTATCCCCCCCAGGGGGAGGCGACTTCCCGATCCTCCGCTGGAATGGGTTCCACCAATGTCGAGAGCAACGGCTCAAGCCACAAGAGCGGCGACCATGGCTTCGAAGGCATCGTCATTGCTGGTGCACAGGTCCACCTGGTGACCATCGAGGTGCAGCCAGTCCTCAACCTCGGCCAGGAAGCCAGAGACCAAGGTGCTCCGGACCTCGAGCTTGCCCCGACCCTTATAGCCACGTGACGAATGACCTCATTGGTGCAGGGCGGCCGCCGGATACACCTCCACGATGACCCCGGATCCGTCTAGAGGTGCCCGCTCAGGCAGCCGGGAGAGGAGGGAGGCGGCACCCATGGCCGGGAGGGCGATCCGGTCCGTGGAGACGGACAGAGGCTGGGGCATCCCAGCGTTTTCCACAGCCAGAGATCCGTCCTTCTCAGTCGGTACGTCGAGGTGTCGGCGTGACGGTAACGGAAGGCCACCTGCCCGACCGGGAGTGTTCGGCAACGGCCTCGGCGAAGGCGGTTGGCCACCCGAGAGGCACGTCGATACCGAGCTTGTCCACTGTGGCGATCAGTCCGACGATGACCTCGTCGACCACATCGATCTGGAGTTCAGTGACCGTGGCCTGGCTACCAGACCACTCGATGACACAGGCGCCCGTACTGGACGCCTAGGACGACAGATCTACCCCGGCCGTGATCATCGGGAGTCGATCGTAGGCGGCGGCTGCCGGTAGATTCGGTGACGACGGGTGGCGTGAGGATCAGTGCACACTGCCAGTGCAAGTGTGTGACTAACTCCTTGCGTAAGGAAATCAGCCTCAGCCGCCGTGCTGTAGCCAGACGCGCCACGCCGCAGCCGCAACTGGATCGGTGATCCCCAATATCTCACCGCAGATGATTACCTCACGCGGCAAAGGCGCCGGATAGTGCGATGGACCATCGTCCAGGACCACCCATGAAATGGGCTGCGCGGAGTCCACAAAGGAGACCACTCCATCCCAACGGGCCGTTGGATACAGATTCCCCCTAAGCTTAGATATCTACCCTGGTAGGTGGTGCGACTGTCGAAAGCAGAACTATCTGATGACCTGAGGCGCCATCTCTCCCCTGTTGTAGAAGCCCTCAAGGTGATGCTCGGTGACGTCCTTCGAACTGTTGCCCAGCTTGACCCTGGCCCCTAGCAAGGGCCTCATGACCCGAGTAGATAAGGTTCCACCTTGCTCAACGGTAGGCCGACGCTAGGGGTTGATTTTGGTCGTGTGATCAACGACAGTGCATCCCACCCGACGGGTGACGATACGACGTTCCTCTCCGGAACTGAAGAGGACGTTCTCGCTACGCCGGCCATGCCAGGGGCGTTTGCAGCACTGAATCGGATCACAGACCTGTTCGATGGACGCGTGTGGGTCGTTTCAAAGGCTGGACCTGAGGTCCAAGCCAAGACGGTAATGTGGCTCAGGTACAACAAGTTCTTTGACGTAACGGGGATTCCGTCGAATCATCTTCGGTTCGTCAGAAAAAGGGCTGAAAAGAGAGGGGCCTGTGCCCGGATCGGCGTGACCCACTTCATTGACGATCAGGTCGGCGTACTTCAAGGTCTGGTTGGCGCGGTCCCGCACCTCTATCTGTTTGGACGGCAAGAAGGCCCGATACCCGATTTCATCCTTTCGACGCCAACCTGGAGAGACGTCGAGTTGGCTCTAGAGGTCCTCGATTCGTAGAGTAAGAGGCGCCGAATCCGACCGGATAACACCCATGGGTTCCTTGCCAGACCGAATGTCGGCCTCAGAGCCCGTAGTCATGTACGCCCACGGAGTCCAGCTCGACCGTGCGGTCCCGATGCACCCAGTACTTCATTCGGCGGGCACTATTGGCATTCACTTGGAGGCGCACTCGCCAGGCCAGGGCGCCGTCAGGACGGGACTCCTGTGCTCCATGCTTTGAGACCAGCCACGGCTTGGGAAGCCGACTGGTCATCATCGCTGCCTTGCCACAGAGCACATCTGCGCACACGTCCACGACCTTGTCGCGGCTGATACGCCCGGACAGTACCTGCTCTCCCAGCGTTACGAGGAAGTCCTTGCCCAGTTCGTACAGAGAGGGCAAGGGGAACTGTTCCCGCTCCGACTCGGGAACCCTTGTCAGATAGGAAAGTCGGACCTCGAAGCGGAACTGCTCATCATCGTCGGAGTAGACGCGGGGCCGGAAGGACCCATTCGACTCGCGACGCACCCTTTTGAGTGCTCGCACTTCATCACGTAGACGAACCAGCTCCTCATCCTGCTGGCGCAGCATGTCCGAGACCAAAGCGATCGTGGCGTTGGCTTCGTCCTCGTCAAGCTGGGGAACCGAGACACCGGGTGCCGGCTCCTGCGGCTCCTGACTTGCGGTGGAGACCGCAGTGTCCAACTCGTCCGGGGTGAGCCAGGGCGGCCCACCGGGCAGTAGCGACATGGCCGGATCAGCGTCAGCCGGCTGCGAGAGTCCTGCCAGGACTCGGTTCTCGTCCCAGATGACCTCCACCGGCACGATGTCGCCTTCGGAGAGCAACAGCGTCAGGTCATCAGTGGCTGGCAGTAGTTCTGCTCCAACATTCGGGTGGAGCATCACAGTGGCGTGCGAAGCGGATACCCGGTCGACGAGCGCCCAAGTCACTGCACCGTCCGCGAACTGTTCACGCGCCCGCCCTACTGGGTCATCATCGAGCTTGTCTGGGAAGAACTCCCCCATGAGGTTCCCGAACCGCTCCCGCCCCCGTAAACGCTGACCGTTCTGGACCAACCGGTTGGCTTCGACCCCCGGGTAGAGGTGAACGGCAAGCATCTTGCACGTCAGGCCATCTTCTGTCCGGACGAATATCTGGCTTTCTGTCGGGCACCCGATCACTTCTGCCGTCGTTACAACGTCAGTGGGATTCGCCTTCGGGACCACGGCGGAACCAGGCCTATACGACCGAATACGGGCGCCATCGACAATCCGCTCAGAGATGGAGCGACCTTGCCCTGGGTAGCAGAAGAACAGAGGGGCCTTGTAGGGATCGTTCTTCCAGCTGTTACCAGGAGGATAGATCCGACCGGCACCTCCAAACACTGAGATGCGCGGGTTCCCCAATCTATTTGTGAACTCGTTGGCAACCCAGGACGTGAGAACGAAAATACGGGCGATGCCCTGAAGCTCCTCCCCGAGCCAGTCGACGTCGAGATACGGTTCGGTCGCTTTGGTGCTCGTGGATACCACCACCACGAGATCGGATCTGACTTCATCAAACAGGACATCGATGAGTCGCCCTACGCCTTGGGCCGTCGATACGACGATCGGGTTCACTGGATCAGACACTCCGCCTCCGTACGTTCGCCAGTGCGGTTCTGCCACTGATGCCGCTCACCTATCCGGACGACCAGCACACACTCCATCAATGGCGTACTACATCGTAAGGGCCCGGAGATCGGGCAGCCTGGGAGGAGGAACGGGCCTGGACTCCAGCAGGACGAGGATTTCGTCGATGTCAGCGATCGACGGAAGGACGGACCCGGCAGGCAGCGTCCGAGCCCACCGAAGCATCGGCACTACATAGTCACCACTATCGTCGCCACCGGACTCGATCAGTTTGATTCCGGCAGCGATCAGGCTGTCATCGAGTCCGTTGCTGACTAGTGAGCCTACGGCGGTGATTCTGTTCATCTCCCATCGCTGACGCTCGGTGAAGAGATGGCCGTAATCCTCCTCAACCCGCTCCAGCTCCTGTTCCATGCGTCGACTCTTCTTTCGGGTGTGCTGATACGACGCGCCGACCAGAGCAAGGGACTCAGCAACCGCGGTTCTGGCCCTCATGAGATTCGGCATGACCCGCCAGCGGCTGGTGAAGCGCAGGAAGCTGGGGATCGACTCGAATCGACCGGGCTCCAGATAAGGTCCCTCCAGGTAGCCGAGCTCTACTTCGATGAGACCAAATAGGGGCTTTGCCTGCTCCAAAACGGATACTGCTTCGATCGCACGACCCATGCGGATCAGCAACTCCGCCTCTTGAACGACTCCTCCGACTCGGCCCAGCAGGAGCTGCTCTGCAATCTCAGCTCTCTTCCTTTGGAAATCGGCCACATTGTTGAAGACCTTCGAATCTGGGTCCTCATTGGGACGAGGCACGAGTTCGGCAAGGTCATCAAAGTGCTTGACAGAACCATGGAATGACGAGGCGCCTGCGTCCCACATTCCTGCCCTCTGAAATGCCAGTTGCACGTCCTGCCGTGCTTCGGCCAGTTTGAGCTCCGCGAGCCAGCGCAGTCCCCCAGCTAGCGGTCGGATAACTTGCATTGCTTGAAATGGCTCCCGAAGCTCGCGGAATGCGCCTGCGGCTGACCTGCTGAGCTGCGCCAGTGCAACCTGTATGTCGTTGGGAGGAGGCCACGGGGCCACATTGATGAGGGCACTGATGATGGAAGCTGCCAGCCGAAGCTCGACTCGGTCGGACATGCTGTCGATGGCAGACGCCACCTTGAATAACAGCGGCGCATCTTCGGGATAGACCCTCTCCCCTCTGTACCATCGATTGTGCAGTTGGATGAGTTCGCCCAGCGCAGCAAGGTTCGCATCCAGTGAAGCGTCATCGGACGGCTGTACGACTGTTGGGTTGAACAAGTGGGAGGACGAGCTGATCGCGATCGACCAGTCCGTCAGGCTGCCGGTGGTGAGCTGCCAAGCCGCCAACTGCAAGGCGATTCCGCCACGCAGTCGCTCCCGTTTGAGGTTGCGTTCGGCCGGCGGCAGGTCCGCCTCAACGAGGTCGTACAGCCGGGACCAGCAACTGCAGGTCTGCGGGTCTGAGTTCGGTTCCGCCAGCCCGCAGCTCTTGGTGCACAGGCCCGAGGATTGAAGCAGACCCTTCTGGCTCTCTGCCCTCAGGTAAGAAAGAACCGGCATCGGTGAAGCGCCGGCGGTCGTAAACCGATCTACCGCTGCCGCGACGATGACGCCGAACGCCCGCAGAATGCCAGAGTCGTCCAAGGAGGCTGCACCGAGGAACTCCGGCCAATCCGGTTGCTCCTCGGCGACTTTCGTCCGTACCCACTCAGCCACTTCTTCGATGTCAACCAGCGTAGGGGCCATGGGAGCAACATCCGCTGTCCGAGGGTATGTTGCGAGATACTCGGCAAACAGTTCGATGGCATCCTTCCGGCGGCGACGCTCTTTTCCATCCTGCTTCGGCACCGGAATGCGGGCAAGCGTCGGACTTGAGCCACTGATAGTTGGCTCGGCTTGAGAGCGACGGAGTCCGTGGTCAGCCTGTGCTGGAAACGCCCAGATGTAGCTGAAGTGAACCAACGCGGGAAATCGCCTATCTCCCCGTCGTTCAGCGAAGATGTCGGCCATCGCATTCCCAAGATTGGCAACGAAACAGACCACGAGACGCTGGCCCTCAGTACCGGCCGGCTCCTCGTCCGAAGGATGGAGATAACCCCACCATGCCGGAGGAAGATCTGCAACATCAGCGGCATTGAGAATCCCCCGCTGACACTTCCTTGCAACCTTCAACAGCGCCGTGGCGGCCTGTCTGGACTCCGTCGTCGCCCGCTTCCATGCTCTCATTCCAGTCCCTTTTCAACCTCATCCAGCATGGCGACCAGCGTTCGCATGGACCGAATCGTCGAGCGAATCTCCTGCAGGTACTGGGAAGCCGTGAACGTCTGTTGTAGCTCCGGTTCGCGGGCCTGCCTGGCGTCGACCCCGACGGTATCCACGATCGCCCCATAGGGAAGCCCGAGCATCCTGATCGCGTGAACGTGTTGGAACGGCACGTAGATGGCGGAAGTGACGAGTAGTACCGTCTGGCCGGGAGCAAGGTGCTCCAATGCCTCCGCCCAGTACCGATAGGCGTCGGGGGTGTTTGCCCTTCTGGTCGGATCGCTCGAGGGAGCAGCAACGATTGAGGCCTCGACACCGACGTCGGTCTCGTAGACCCGGTTGAGCCAGGACAGGTTGGGATCATCGGGGAAGCTCTCACCTGACTCTCTGACCAACGTGGTGGGAGCGAACGCGTTGCGGAAGCCCGCCTCCATGGCCTCGAACTCGTTCTGGATTCCGTCGATGCCACTGGCCTTCGCCAGGTCCCACTCGTTCCCACCGAGGGGACGGAATGCACCGACTCCAGTGAGCGTGGACACCTGAAGCCCATCTGCAATCAACGAATGTGCCAACCGTGGCCGAAGTACACAGGCTCGTACCAGGCCCCCCAGTACCACCATATGGTCGTACTCGGCGAACCTTGGTGGCGGGGACTCCACCAAACCGAGGGCACGGGCCGCGTCCAGGATGATTTCTTCATGTTCCTCGGCGAAGTGCGACGAATCGGCGAGATTTCGCTCCCGGCCCCCTCGGAAGTCCCAGCGGTCGGAGAACTCATCCAAGGCCACGAGCCTCGAAAGCAACCGTTGACCAGGTGGTCTGGACGGCCCGCCGAACATCCCGATCAACTCCTCGCAAGCCGTGCCGCCCACCCAGGCATCTACGGCATCCTCCAGACTCCCGATTGAGGACGGGCCGTCGAACTTCGGTAGGGGCACGGCCTCGAAGCGGGGTGCCATCAGCGGGACCGCACCCGATCGGATGACATCTCGAGTGTGTCATGAACGGCCACCCGTACATTCCAATCGGCCTGTTCGAGTAGATCGCTGGCGGTGGCCGGATCACAGTCGGCCAACTCCGAGACGATCGATACGCAGCGGGCCCGGAGTTTCTCATTGGTCGGCTTGACCTCGACCATGAGGTTGCTCACTACCCTCCCCAGTGCAACCATCGCGGCCGTTGTTATTCGGTTCAAAGCCAGTTTCTGGGCAGTACCGGCCTTCAATCGGGTGGATCCGGTGAGGATCTCCGGACCCGTGTCCAGGAAGACCCCGAGGTCGGAGGACGTCAGGAGTGCGCTGCCGGCATTGTTGGCGACCCCGCAGGTCCAGGCTCCGACTCTTGCTCCATGTTCGACGGCCGCAAGCACGAACGGAGTGGTTCCGCTGGCAGCCAGACCGAGGACCGCATCATGTCGATCACACCCGGCCAGGGTCAACGCATGGGGTGCCGCATCGCTGTCATCCTCGCGACTCGTGACGGCCGCTGGTCCGCCAGTCGGTCCACTGGCGATGAAGGGAACGAACACGGTATCGGGAATGCCGAACGTCGGGGGAAGCTCAGCCGCCTCGGCAGCGGCGAGTCTCCCGCTCGTACCGGAGCCCACCAGGAAGACCCGCCCACCGTCCCCCACCACTTCGGCGACGCGCTCGAGCGGCGATCGCCAGTCCGCTCGAAGCACGCCGAAGCGCCTCGATCACCGCCGTCTCCTCATCGTTCATCAGCTCGATGACCTCAGCAGGGGCCATGGATCCCAGCCCGTAGCTCCTTGGATTCCGTGATTCAGTCGACAAGGTTCTGGAACTCCTCCTCGGACAGTTGAGCAACCCGCACCGCACCAAGAATCGGCTCATGCTCTGATCGCCTCACCGAAACCGACGTCGGTCGCAGAAGCCTTGTTAGAGCCCCCCGGAACTCCCTAGTGATAGCCCGGCTGTGCCATACACCGCCAGCGAGGACCACGACCAGGGATGAGCGGTCTGGAAGGTAGCGATCAACGTGGTGCCCGACCGTACGGGCCAGCCGCTCAGCCTCTTCTTCTACGAGTGAGACAGCCCAGCCTTCGAAGTCATCAGCACAGTCCCCCAAGGGTCGGGAGAGCTGACCGAGCAGGGCCGCAGGAGTCGGACTGGAATGCACCGCTGCAACGATCTGGCGACGATCAAGCGTGCCGAATACCTGCACGATCGCCTCGCGCAGTGGGGGGGCTAGGCACGACTCGTCGCGCTCGAGAGCGAACTCGAGCAACGCCTGACCATATCGGAAGGCGGAGCCGTGATCACCGATCAGGTAGCCACGGCCTCCACTCACCCGGACCCGACCGCCAACGATGCTGCAGCACACGGATCCGGTCCCGGCTACGACGCACACATCGGCATTCACGTTGGCCATCAGTGTCGCCAGGTAATCGGGGACGAGCCGGATTTCAGCGCCAGGGAACCGACGCTGGATGATTCCATGGACAAGCCGTCTGACACTCGGATTCGACATGCCCGCGAAGCATCCGGCCACACGGTTCGGATCGGGAAGTCCCGCCAGAGCGTGGATCAGATTTCGTTCGAGCGTCGAAGATTCCGTGGTCATTGCGTTAGCGGGACCCGAGCGACCCCACCCGACGACGGATCCGGAGCGCACCGCTTGGGATGATATCGACGAACCTCCGGCATCGATTCCGACGATGATCTCCGGTCGAGCGGTCTGCGCCATGAAGGCATTGTGCCACCGGGGGATGTTCATCGGTGATAGTCGTGCGCGTTTTTGTCAGTCGCCGACACCGACCCTGTGTTGGACGCCCCTCGGTGATCGAAGGAACCACCAGCGACTGACTAAAACGCGGAATCCCCCCATCCTCACCCAACCCACTTGTGGTGAGGTGACTGCACGACACGGAACGACCGAGTCGTACGAGGGAAAGGAGCCCAGCATGGCCACCGACACGATGACTTCAGCGCCACCACTGACGACGTTGTTCAAGTATTTCGGCCCGAAGCCCGGTCAGAGTTTGACTGACTTCAAGAACGAGGTCAACGAGCTGACCGACGAGGACAAGGCGACGTTGGCGGAATCCATCCGCAACGGAACCCTGACTTACTGACCGCAGGGACCGGGGGGCTCCGGCCTCCCGGTCCAACCACCACTCCTCATCACGCCTCACTGAACCAGCACAGGAGCACATGCCATGCACCGACACCGTCGCGTCTCACTCGTCCTGCCTCCGTTGCTCGCGCTGCTTCCAGCGTGCAGCTTCATCTCACCATCTGCAACATCCACAGCGGTCCTGCGGACGGGCTCACCGATGTACCAGCCCCTCATGACCCCCGACACCTTCGACGAGGGCGTGTGCATCGACCCGACCCTGTCGACGGTCACGTCCTTCGCCTCGTCGATCCAGCAGTTGGTGTCCAGCACCGTCTCCACATGGGTGACACCCGCCACAGCACCCACGTCAACGTCGGTGCCTTTGCCACCACAGCCGGGGCTCAACCTGATGGTCCGCCAGGTCGAGACCAACTCCTTCCAGTCAGCCAACACATTCGTCTCGATTGCCGTGCCGGCAGTCCCGGGCTTGGCTCCGCAGCCGACCGTCACCAGCTCCAACTTCGTGAGTGAGGAGCCGACCTGGGATCACGACAAGGCAACGCAGACTGCGGACGAGTCCGCTGCGGCGGGCGACGCGGTACAGGGGGCCGCTTCGATCCAGAACATGCAGCTGGAGACCTGGCAGAACTCCGATGTGGCGGGCTGCGTCAGCGCTCTGGCCACGACCACGGCGTCCGGTCCCCGTCGATTTGTCCTGGCCAGTGACCTCGAGCAGGACGAGCCACCCCAGATCGCCGGCAACCTCCACGACACCGAGATCCTGGTCATCCAGCCGTGCGACACCACCGCAGCGGGGTGCGCCGCACTTCAGTCCCAGTGGCAGGCCCTCCTGTCCGCCCAGGGTGCCTCATCGATCACGTTCGTCCGCCCGGAAGACGCTGCGCAGGCGCTTCCGGCCTTTATGGAGGAGAAGCCACTGTCATGAGCCGCACCGCAATCGAGGCGACCGTCATCGTCGCAGTGGCGATAGGACTGCTGTTCTTCGCTCACGAGCGCCACCAGGAGCATGCCGTGAAGGCTGATGCCCGAGATCGGGCTGCCCGGAAGAAGGCGGAACAGGCCGAGGAGGAGCGGCGCGAGCTCATCCGACGCTACGGGATCGACGCCGTGGGGGTGATGGAGCTTCAGCCGGTGATCCTGGAGGCACTCCCCTTCAACCAGGAGGCGGAGGCCCAGGCGGAGCGCAGGTCGGAGTGTCTACGGCGACTGGATTCTGTGCGCCGTCAGATCTTCCGTGACGGTGAGTGGTCGGTCGGCTTCGTCGTCGTCGTCACGGCGCTCACGATGGCGTGGGTCACGTTCTTCGTCCTCCAACGCTTCCTCGACATCCAGATCATGCAGGACGTCGGCTACCACGCGACGTTGGCGGCCGCACTGGGGACAGTCATCGCCCTCGGCGTGTCGGTCCTCGGTATTGTCATCTCGGGACTCCTGGGCCTGCACCCGCTGCTCCCAGCGGTCGACCGAATGCGGCGATCGATGCGCATCACGCTCGCTCTTCTCCTTTTGATACCGCTCCTGGGACTGGTCTTCGCGCTGCCCCCGATCGCCATCTACCGCTCGGAGAGCACGCTGGGCGCGCAGGTCACGCAGCTTGAGAAGGAGTTGGTCGCAGCTCAGTCCGCCGTCCCGGTCGACCCGTTGGAGGTGGCGGCCATCCAGAAGGACCTGGCCGCCGCCGAGCTGCGCCTCAGCAAGGGCGAGCGGCTCGACCGGACCATCGCCGTCACTGTGCCACTGCTGGAGTTGGCCACCAGCCCCGCCCCCGTCTACTTCTGGGAGCTGCTGGTGGCGCTGTGGCTGGCGTCATCGGCGGCCGTCGCCCGGCGGAAGGAACGGGAGGCACGGAACACCGTGGCAGCGCTGGCGCAGGCCTTCCAGGGTCGGATCATGGATCTCATCGTCCCCATCGGGATGGACCCGGCCGAGGCCGAGCAACTGCTGGCCCGCGGTGGGCCGGGCGCCGCGTCGATCCCCGACACCCACCCGACCCTCGACACGTCCGTTCAGGGCAGTGAGGAGGCGATCCCACCGGGGCCGCCACCTGAAGCTCCGAGCCAGCGGCCCCCCACTGACTGGGGGCTCAGCCCCAACGATCAGCAGATCGAAGACACACAACGGACCGGAGACGGCCCCCAGGGCCCACCCGATCCCTGGTCCCTCCTCTAGCCCCACGAACCGCCACTGAAAGGAAGCACCGATGTCCACGTACACCGTCAACACAGTCAGATTCAACCTGCGAGCCCGGGCCAGCGGGATCGCCACCGACCTGCTCCTGATGCATGGGGATGCGGTCGACTCCGCTGTCCTCGGGAGTCTTACGACACTCCAGATGAGCACCTCGCCCCAGTCGATCCTGGATGCCCGGTGGGAACTGCTGGGGTCGATCCAGGGAGCCGAGCGAGCGCTGGATCGGGTCAGCGGAAACCAGCTCCGAACGGCGAGAGAGCTGAGCCGCTCCGCCGGTGCGAGCAGCCGCGCCGGACGGACCGAGGATGCCGCCCGCCAGGCAGCGTCGGCTGACCGAGCCCTTGTTGCCGCCGTGTCCGACACTGTCAACGCCCTCCGGGTCGACGAGCGGACCCTGACCACGATGGTCGCCACCAAGGCACTCACCGAGCTCGGCTACCGGGTGAGGAGTGTGCAGGGCCAGCGCTCGACGGGTCTGTGGGCCGAGCGGGGGCACCACGTCGTGGGCATGCTCGTCCAGGACGGGGGCTCGATGGAGATCGACAACGCCGGTGTCGCCGGAGCCGGATGCGCTGCACCGATGCAGGAACTCCAGCAGGCCATGGCGGCCCGGGGGGTCGAGGTGGACATCGTCCGCCGCAACGACCACGGCGACGACCAGGGGGGTCACCTCATCCAGCGGGCCTGCCGGCTCGATGCTGAGCACCCGGAACTGGGTGTCGTTCTCCAGTTCGAGCAGGGCGCCGCTGCTCTCTCGGAGGCGGACCGGAGCACCCAGTCTGTCGGCCCTCGTGTGGAGGTGGTGGGACAGTGAGTGAGGACAAGCGCTCCACCGAGCGCCTCCAGGCCGCGGTGGTCAGGGCGGACGCTGCCGGAGAGGCCATCGTGCTCACCGGGAACACCGGGGACGTCTTCGTCACCCCTGCCGGCGACCCGTGCCGGCTTCCCTACCTCCTGGCGGGGATGGCTCCCGCCAAGGGCCGGGGGTGCCTCGTCTACAGCTCCGCCCTCGGGGCCCGACAGTTGCCACCGCCGGGGTGTTCGGCCCTTCCCCTCCGGCTGCCCCCGGTCGATGCACCACCTGAGCATGCACTCGGAACGATCCTGCGCCAGTTGGCCACGAGCGCCCACCCGGTCCTGTTCGTCGTGGACTGGAGCGAGTTCCTGATCCCACCCCACGATGGCACGTCCGGTGATCCGGTCGGAAGGCTCATCGAGTCACTCAGCGAGACGGTGACGGATCCGGCCTTCACCCGAGCCGGTCACCGACTCGTCATCGTGGGCCGTACCGGCGGAGTCGACGAGCGGCTGATCGGCCTACCCGGTTTCTCATCCTTTGAGGTCGGGCTGCCCGATCGGGCCGAGCGCCTCTGCCTCATCGAGCGGCTCGCTGGAGCGGAGGGTGGACGAAAGCTGCACCTGTCGGACGGGCTGACCGCCGAACGCCTCGCCTCGCTTACCGGTGGTCTGTCGCTGGATGACCTCCTACGGGCCCGGGACGAGACCGGGGCCGAGCACCCCCTGACACCCACCTGGGTCCAGGCTCGCAAGGGGGCGACCCTCCGACGCACCAACGGGGAGTCCCTGACCGTGTACCCGCCCGGAGCAGGCCTGCGCGGAGTGGCAGGACTTCCCCAGGTGCGCCGCCTGGTGGCAGAGTCGCAGGCCACGGATCGGGTCCCCCGCCGCATTCTGCTCGCCGGACCACCCGGGGTGGGGAAATCGCTGGTAGTCGTGGCCATCGCTGACGAACTCGGACTGCCGGCGGTGGCACTCGGCCAGTTCCGATCACGGTTCGTGGGCGACAGTGAGCGCAACATCCGTCGTGTGCTCTCTACCGTCGACGCGTTGAGCCCGTGCGTGCTGCACATCGACGAGTTCGACCAGGCGGTGGGCCAGCGGAACACCGGCAGCTCAGCGGACGGCGGTACGTCGGAACGGGTCTTCGCCGAGCTCCTGACGTTTCTGGGCGACAACCAGCGGGCCGAGCGCGTCACCGTCATCGCCACCAGCAACCGGCCCGATGCACTCGATTCCGCCATGTTCGATCGCTTCACAATCGTCCCCGTGCTCCACCCCACACCGGAGGAGTCCGTGGCCATCCTGACGATAGGAGCGGATCGTGAGCATCGCACCATCGACCGGGACGAAGCCCTGGAGATCATCGTCGGGTACGACCAGCTGCTCACTGGCCGTGTGGTGATCGACGTGCTGGAGCGGGCCATGACCTTCGCCGACCTCACCGGGTCCGTCGGCCACATCGCCGGTGAACACCTGCGGGGCGCATTCGCCGACCTGCTGATGGCCTTGGACCCGGTCGAGCACGAGTACCTGGCGCTGCAGGCCATCCAGCTGTGCACGTTCCGGTCCTACCTTCCCTGGGTCGCCGCCGACTACCTCGGGGAGACACCCCACCTCCCGTCCTACCTCACATCGCTGCTCGGTAGCGACGGAGAGCTCGACGCTGAGAAGGTCCAAGACCGCCTGAACCAGTTGAAAGGAGTCGTCCATGTCTCATGACACGGTAGGGGGTTCCATGGGCAGCGGTGGTGCCGGGGCGAAGCACACCGACGCGGACCTGATCAACCGGGTCCGATCCGCCATCGACCACTGGGAGGAGACGGGGGTCGGCCCGACGAGTTCACTCACAGGCGGTGGCGCCATCGCCCACCTCGAGGACCGGCTCTCGCAGCTCCTGGACGGGCTCCCGACCCTGGCGGTCGCCTCCGGTACCGCTGCACTGCGCGTCGCCCTCGAGTCGGTAGGGGTGGTGCAGGACAGTCATGTGGTCTGCCCTGGCTACGACTGGCCGGCCGGCGTGGCCGCCATCCGGAGCATCGGGGCTCAACCCATCTTCGCCGATGTCGAGCCCGGGTCGCTGACGATCGATCCAGCCCGGATCCGTCCTTGCCTGACCCCGAACACCCGGGCGGTCATCGCCACCCACTTGTTCGGCATCCCGGCCGATGTCGCCGCTCTGCGGGAGACGCTCGATCCTCTCGGTATTCCAGTCGTCGAAGACTGTGCCCAGGGCCTGGGCGCGACCATAGGTGGGCTTCCCGTCGGGACACTGGGCCAGGTAGCGGCCTTCTCCTTCGGACCTGGGAAGATCATCGATGCAGGGGAAGGCGGGTTGGTCGCCTTCGAAGGCGTTGACCTGTACCGACGTGGTCTGGTCATCAGCCAGCATCCCCTGCGACAGCTCCTGCTCGGGATGAAGCCGGCCCGCCTGGAGAGCTTCAACTCGAGGATGCACCCGGTGGCGGCGATCCTGGCGCTAAGCGAACTCCGCTTCCTCGACGAGCGGCTGGCCAAGGCCCGGCGCCACGCCAAGGCCATCCGACGCTTCATCCGAGAGCGCGACGGTGTCACGGCCATCGGGGCGGACCTCCACCGCCGGCCCAGTTGGTGGCGGGTACCCATCCGCTGTCAACTCGACGACCCTTCATCATTCGGCCTGACGCTCGAGCAGCCGGGGGCTCGGGTCCTCAGTGGCTCTTCTCAGGGCAGCACGGAACAGAAATCGGCCGCCGAGGTTCTGGTGGCGTCCACGCCGTTCGAGGTGGTGTCATGATCGGAGCCCTGTTGATGTTGGCGTCCGTCGTCGGCGTCCTCGGCCTCGTGGCACGGCCGAGCCTCCACCACTTCTCTCCCAGGTTGGCGAAGACGAAGGTGCGCTCTCTGAGTGGTCAGAATCTGGCCCTGGTGCTCGCCACCCTCGAGATCGCCAGTCTGACCACCCAGATCGTCAGTTCCGGCGCCCACCACACCTCTGCGCCACTGGTTGCTGCCCTAGTCGGTTGCGGAGCGGTACTAGTGGTGGGGCTGGTGCTCGCACCGGCCTTCGCTGTCCGATCTATCGCCATCGGCGGCACCGTGGCGTTCCTCGTCACCTCGTTCGCCCGGGTGGGGGCCACCTCCACCATCGAGTTCGCTCTCGCAGCGGTCGTCCTCTGGATAGCCGTCAGCATCACGCGGGGCTTCGCCGGATGAGAACGCCTCGTCTTACCGTGATGCACGGAACGACGATCAGCAGTGGATTCAGCCCCCATCACCAACCACCACGGAAGGACCAGCGATGACCACAGACTCAACTCCATGGACGGCAGCCGAGCTTGCGCTCGACAACTCACTCTTCACCGCGGCGGGACTCGAGGGCCTCTCGGCCCGAGACAAGTCGGAGATCCTGGAGCTCTTCTCCGAGGAGCTCCAGGTAAGGGTCGGGAGGGTGCTCTCAGACCGACTGGACAGAGAGGAGCTCCTAGAGGTCGAAGGGGCCATCGATGCCGGAGACGATTCGGAAACGCTTGCGTGGCTCGAGTCGCACCTCCCCGACTACAAGTTGGAGGTACGAGCGCAGTACCAAACGCTTCTGGACGAACTGTGCATCCTGGCCCCCCGGATCAAGCAGGCAACGATGACCGAGAAGGACCAGGTGGGGTCATGACGGTACGCAAGATCGAGAGCCCGGACCTGTCGACAGCCAAGAGCGGCATGCTGACCCGGATGCTCCTCCCGACTATGGAGTCCGCTGTCGACCCGATGTGCGACCAGGTGACGTTCGTTGCATGGCGCATGACCGGAGCAAGTCCTCGCGCCATCAGGAACGACAGTGATGCGCACTACGCCGGCGGGGTGTTCGACGAGCTGGTCGAGACGGTGTGGTCCCCCGGCCGGATCACCATCAGCTGTGAAATCGCTGCCTTCACGGACGACAGTCCGGAGGGCCTGACACTGACCCTGTTGGTCGGGGTCCTCGGCTCCCACGGTGCGACTGAGTTCGAGGCCACTTCGGTCCAACAGGTGTTCGGAGCGATCGCCAGTCGGCCGAGCTTCCCATACTCGGTCGAGGCATTCGATCCGGCCTGCTACCTGAGTCCCCCCGAGGAGGAGACGGCTCATTCGGCCCTGATCAGGCAGCGAATGGTGAGCATGGAGATCGGAAAGACCGAGCTGGAGGTGCTCTCCCGTTGGAACCCGACAGTGGCACCCTGGTCATCAGTGGCCCGGCTCCTGATGGAGCGTCGCCAACCGACCCGGGTCCGGGCGACGGTGCTGGCCACCGAACTCAGCATCGATGACCGCCAGAACCTGGAGGAGACCCTCGGTATCGTCCACTCGCTGACCGAGTCGGGCATCACCCACCCTGACCAGCGTTTCCAACTCGAGCGTGCCTCAGCGACGCTGGTCGACCTGAAGGCCAGCTTCCGGTCCCCCCTCCTGGCAGTCGAATTGGCTGTGACGTCATCCGACCCGCTCGCGGACTCCACCCTCCGGGCGATCGGATCCGCGTTCACGAGCGAAGGGGACGTCCTCCGACGCCAGGGTCACATCGTCGTGGCCAGCCAACGCATGCTGCTGGGCGGCTTCGAGATCCAGAGGGATCCACCGAGATTGGCCGATGCCCTGCGTCAGGGCCTGCCACTCTCCGGGGGTGTGGGCCGACGTTCGCTTCGGGATGTCATCACGCTCACAGAGAACCCGATCGGATGGGCTATCGCGGCAGGTGCTCCGATACCCACGATCCCCACTGCCGTCTCGCGCCTCCGCCCGATACCTCCAGAGCTCAGGACGGGCCTCCTGGTGGGCACGGGGCGGGACGGTGCCGACGTATGTGTGCCGCTGACCGAGGTGCTCCGGCACGCCCTGCTGGTCGGTGGAACCGGCTCCGGCAAGAGTGCTGAGTTCTGCCTCAGGTGTCTCGACGACCTGCGCTCAGGCCGACCGTTCATGACCTGGGACCCTCACGGCCTGTTGGCGCACCACCTGATCGCAGTCGCGCGGGCCGAGGGACTCGAACTGTACTGGCTCGACGTCACCTATCCAGGTTCGAGCCGATACTCGCCGATACCACTGCTCCTGCCCGGCGGCACGAACATGTCAGAGGTGGCCCTGAGTGTCGATCGGTTTGCGGATGCGGTAGCCAGCAGCCTCCCCAATCCCGAATGGGCTGGGGTCCGCTGGCGGGAGCAGATGGTCGCCATCGGATTCATCTCCGCAATATTCGGCCTCCATGTGGCCGAGGCGGTCGACTGGTACGCCGACGTGCGGAAGAGAAGGGCAGCAATCGAGCACCCAGATATGCCCGATTCGGTCCGGAGGACCCTTCGTCTACTCCATGCCATGAGGGAGGGAGAGGGTGCTGAGCTGATCGGTTGGGTGATCTCGAAGGTGGACCCGATCGTCACCGGACTGGCTGCTCAGCTTCTGGCGCCGCCCGGGGAGGGGATTACCATGCGCGAGCTGATGCAGGGGTCCAAGTCGCTCGTGTGCAACCTGGCCGGGCTCGGTGCGACAGGGACCCGGCTGATGGGCCATCTCCTGCTCTCGGACAGCCTCGAAACGTCACTCGATCTGATGGGCACAGTCGAGAGCTCGCTGGGCTACGTCCTCTACGTCGATGAGGCTCCCCTGTTCCATGCGAAGAGCATCGACCGTGTCATGGCTGAAGGCAGAAAGGCAGGTGCCGCTCTGTGGCTCGCCGCTCAGAGTCCCGCGCAACTCACGGCCGCAGGATTCTCGGACACGGTGTTCTCGGCTTCGGTCAAGATGGCCTTCAGGCAAACACCGGAGGGTGCCGCACAGCTGGCCCACATGCTCGATGTGCCTGCGCACGAGTTGATCGATCAGGCCGACTTCCATGCCTTCATCCGGGTGGGCCGCTACGAGACCACCTCGATGCGCGTTCCTTCGTACGAGCCGCTTCCGGTCGTCGAAGATCCCGCACCCGAGTTACCGGAGTCGCCGCTCCAGGTCTCGAACCCGATGACCGACCACAAGCGCGCACGCCTTTCGCCTCCAACGTCCGACTGGCTCGATGCCTGGCTGCAGGCACGGGGTGATGGCGGTGACCCCGGATGGTCGGCACGGGACGCAGGATGACCAAAGGCAATACGACTTCGACGAGATGGCCCGGCCGTAGCGGACCCTGCCACGGTGACTACACGATTGGAATCCAGTTCGGCCTCTGGGATAGAAGGTCCTGGGCACGAGTTTCGGCGGCTCAAGAAGACCGGTGGGCGACATGACGCAACAGCATTTCTACAGCAAAGACTTCCTTCCCGAGCCGGAACCATCGGAATTCGTGAAGATTCGACCGACTCGTGCTGTCCGGATGGTCGGCACCTTCCATTGCCTGACCAGCGAAGGTAACGTCGCTTCCTGCTCCGACGGCTGGCTAGCGATCGATTCTCGAGGGTACCCGTATCCGATCAACGCGCTCGAGTTTCGAGGCTACGTATCGACCCGCTCCGTCTGACGATGAGTGAACTGGGCTGCTATCACAGGATTTTCGTCTATTCGATGCAGTCAACGGGTGCTTCCCTCTTTGCTGCATACCTCGGTCAACTACCCGACTCGATTGCCGTCATCGACTTGTGGAGTCCGTTCACCGCACCTGCTCTGCCGCTTTCCAGCGATGTCATTTTGAAGGCAACGGTGAGCCAGGTCGAACTCGAGAGTCACTTCGTTTCCTTCAAACCCACTCTCAAGATTCTCTTTCTCAGGCATCCGGTGGACTTGGTGGCGAGCCTCAACAACAAATCGCACCGTGACTACGGCGGAAAGATCGAAGACAAGCTTGAGAAGTTCGACGGGCTCTTCGCATATCCCGAGTGGTTCGATGCCGTCTTTACATATGAGGACTTCACATCGAATCCCACCAGCCAATGGCTGCGCATCACCACGTTGGGAGTCCCGTTGCCAAGGGACGCTGACAAGTTCCTACGTAGTCCCGACTCCCTCGTCGCTTTTGCAAACTCCTCGAGCCTTTGGTGTAGATCGGAGTTTCGGCGCAGCTGGGGCCTCGGTCGACTTGACGCGGATTCGTTAGACCGAATCGAGCCTCGGCCACAAACGAGGACGTCTGAGGCGTGGGAGCTGGCGAGTCGATACAGCCCACGACTGTTGGCTCATTATGAGGAACGATCTTGATAGCTGACTCTCAGGAGGCATCCGGTAGACGCGAGAGTTGGCTGATGTGACACGGCTAACAGTTGTGAGCGACTACGGCTACCCGGCCGGCGGAGCGGAGCAATTCGTCTGTGAGTTCTTGGCGAGGGCGAGAAGCCGCTTTGATTGCACATTGCTCACCTGGGAGTCGTCTGCTCTTGTGCCCGAAGGATTCGTAGATCTGTGCGCCCCCACCTATGGCGATGTCCGCTCGGCGTGGGAGGCAATGGCGACCGCTGACGTGATTCTCGTTGTCACCAGCTTCAATGTCCGGCTGCTGGCTCACCTTGCTCAGGAGTTTCTTACCTCCAAGCAGACTCCAGCCGTCACGGTCGTGCAGACCTCTGGACACTCCGATCCAGGGAGTCGGTCAATCTCCGTTCAAGAAGCATGGCTGGCGGGTCTGATGGCGAGCTCCGATGTCATCGCGGTTTCTCCAGAGGTTGCTCAAGCGCTACGGAAGGTGGTGCCTCATGCTGGGGACATCTTTGTGATTGAGAATGGAGCCCGGTTGAGTTCCCACTCAGTCGTCAAGCGGGGGAGGGCAACGGTCTCATTTATCGGACGTCCACAGCCGCAGAAGGGCTTTGACCTGTTTGTGCGGCTGGCAACCCAGTTGCGCAGTACTGGTCTCAGATTCATGGCTAATACAGTCTCGCTTAATCCAGCGGGACCGGGGCCCGACATTGAACTGAGCACACGTTTATCAGATGCTGAACTAGTTGACTTCTTTCTGCGGTCCGACCTTCTCGTTGTCCCGTATCGTCGGGCAGACGGTCTACCCCTTGCGGTCCTAGAAGCAATAAACTGTGGGGTGCCGGTCGTCGGATTTGATACACCGGGCGTAGGCGCACTTCTAAAGCGACACCGTCAGGTCGTTGTTGACCCAACCTACGAAGCCTTGGAGCGTGCGGTCCTTCAATGGTTGGATGGCTCGTTACCGATTATCCCACCCACACCGGGTTCGGTTCCATCGTGGGACGAACAAATCGACAAGTACTTGAGTCGCCTCTCAAGACTGGGCACCGGTACCTAGTTCACAGACCAGTTATCGGGCAGAAAACAAAACCCTCCGGGCGAGCCAGATGCTAGATGCGCTTGGAAAGTCCCTTAAGGACTGGGCAGGTGGGCTGGCGTTGCTGCCACTGCCACTCCAGCCTATTGTCTTTCAGGTATGTCACTCTAATTTTCTGGCGGCGGCGCCGTGCGGTATTGGGATACAAAACCTCTCCACCATTCGGCCGCGTCGGACTCGATCATAACCGATGCAACTTGCTTCCCAATGTCCGTACTAATCGACTCAATTCGACTCGTTAGCCACTCTCGAGCAGGCGACAGTCCCTGCATCATATACTCCAGCGCTTGGGCTAAGCATTCAAGCTTGTCGGCATCTCTCGCTAATCGGGATTCAAGTGTTCGCCGTTCCTCATACTCCTCAATCAGGTCTTCCAACGTCCGAGCAAGCGATGGGGGCACTCCTAACAGCTGGTCTCCCACTACCTTTCGCCAATCGGGTGTCACCGTGTATTCCTTGTTTACGGAGGACAGATCGCTCACTCGGGTCTCAATCATGTCATGCATCGCACACATCATCGTTACTCGACCTATATCGACTTTACCCCCCGATAGCGCGGCTAATATTAGGCCTATAAAGGTTGTTCTTGAAACATGCTCGGCGACAGTCTCGGGGCTCTGAACGCCCAATAGGAGCCATCCCGACCGCGGAATGTTCTTGAGGTGTCCGGCCTCATGGATTAATCGCGTTACGGCAGAAAAATCATCCGGTTTTTGAGTCATTTTCCCAGCAAACGGATGGCCGTGGTGTGCCGTTTGTGCCAGCGGGGGTAATCGAATCGAGAAGTCACAGCGGCCTGGGGACTGATCCACTGACTTCTTTCAGCACGCAAGGCTTACGTCCGTCCTCTCGCGACCGGCATGAGATCCACCCTCCAGGTCAGACAAGCCATGGTGCCTCATCTGTTGGTCTCGCCAGCACGGTGTTGAGCCTAGACCGCCTCCGCCTTTAAGCAAGAGGACCATTACTCGCCAACCTCTTTGTCCAACTTTCGGCCTGCTCTCGTTTGTCGCTGCTGGTACCGTGCGAACAGTAGAGTACCGACGATGGATGTGGCCATCTTGGGGGACGCTCCCACGCTCACAACTGGCTTCGGGCGCGAAACCCGCCAGATTGCCGCCGGGCTCGTGGCCGACAGGCGTTCGGTTGCGTGCTTCGGGCTCAAAGCTACGCCAGCCGATGTGAGGACTGCCACCGATAGCAATGTGACCGTGTGGCCAGCGGAGCGAGGGGGTCATTGGACGGACACGCTGCCTGAGTTCTTAGCAACTACCGAGCCGGTGGTCGTTTACTTGAATATGGATGCCTTCAATGCAGTTGAATGTGTCGACGAACTCCGAGCGGCGGGATGGTCGGGCCCGATTGTCTCGTACGCCATATTTGACGGCCTCCCGGTAGCCCGGCGGTACTTGGACTGTCAACGCCGCTGTGACGCAGTCTTGACAAGCTCACAAACGGCGGCCCGCTACCTTCTCAATCAAGGGATCCCGGTTGTGGCGGTCGCACCATCGGGCGTGAGCGAGGCGTTTTCGCCTGGCCCGATATCGGCCAAGACACGATGCCGGATGGGCATTACGCCGGACGGTATCACCGTTGGCGTGTTCGGTACGAATACCGAACGCAAGCAGATACCACGCATCCTTGAGGCCCTTCCTGCAGTTCAGAGGCGGCTTTCTCCCCGGCCCGTGTCTCTCTACCTACACTGCTCGCCACGTGGCTTTTGGCCTCTCGATGATCTCACTGACTCGCTCATGATCGATGGCACAGTGACCTTTGCTGCGACGCCATCATTTGATGAATTTCGTGGGGTGAGCGAATCGGAATACGTCGAACGGGTCCGAGCCTGCGATGTGATCGTTAACACGCCCCATTCGGGTGACATCGAGCAGGTGATCCTCGAAGCCCAGGCGTGCGGCGTGCCGCTCGTACACACCGACGATGGTGGAGTGATGGCCGAGGCGGCGGGCGCTGGGGCGGTGCTCGTTTCGGCTTCGGACATTGGGGTTGGCCGCACCGGTCAGGCCATTCATCACGTGGATCCAGCTGCGCTAGCAGATGCGATCGGCGACTTGCTTACCGACGGCGATCGGCGAGCCCACCTGCGCAGGGAGGGGCTAGCCAATGTCGCTAGATATCGCTGGAACCGCCTCCGAGAATGCTCCGCCGCGGCGGTAAGTCCTTTTCTTGTGAGGGCTTAGTCCGACTGTGGGTGCCGACTAAATGCCTGACCACATCGGCCTCAGCGCGACCAACGCCACAAAAGCGGTGCTCACAGGTGACCCCACGCGAGTGTCGTGGTTTGCTGAAGTGTGGGGCGGCGCACCAGTCTCCAGGGGAGACAGACGCGGCTACCAGTATGTTGAGTTTTCCGAGACCGTGATTATGAGCACCGGCATTGGCAGTCCCGCCCTAGCGATCGCAGTAGAGGAATTGGCGGACCTTGGCGTCAGTAGCTTTATCCGGGTGGGCACCTGTGGTGGCCTCGGGCCTATCTTGCGGCCTGGTGAATTGGTCCTCCCGACAGCGGCTGTGACAGATGATGGGACGTCGCAAGCCTACCTCCCGGAAGGGGTGCCGGCGCTCCCCGACTTCAGGCTTCATTCCGCTGTCGTCGAAGAAGCGCGATCAACCGAAGTTGCTTGGCGCGTCGGCATTGTGCACACAAAGGATGCTTACTATTCCGAGAGGCCAGAGCGAAGTGTTGACGCCGCCGCAACCCGCGCACGATGGGACGCCCTTCGCTCTGTCGGCGTCCTCGCCACTGATATGGAGACTGCTGCCCTGTTTGGCGTCGGCCTTGTGCGTAAGTTGCATACCGCGGCCGTCTTGGTGAACGTTGGAGCGGACGCTGAGCGGCCATACCTTCGCGCCAGTCTAGAGGCCGCCCTTCAACTTGCCCGGGGTGCCTTCCGTAGGACCCCGCCCGAACGCGGCACTCCGGTAGGGTGATTACTAGTGCACGGTAGTCGTCGCTCAGGTGATCGTCGCCGACTCGGAACAGGGCCGAGTGGCCGCCAGCGGGCGGTATTTCGAGTGGCGGTTGCTGCTGGCTTTGAGGAGGTCGTGAGTCGCTCCCTAGAGATCGATGTTCCGCGCGCTCTAGTGACACATGTTGAGTCCGGCTCGATTGTCCTTGAGGGGAACCCTGACATTGGCAGGATGCTCGTAGAACTCCCGTATCTCTCGGTCATCCTGCAGGTGTTGGCTTCCGTGGACGATCCGGTTTTTGACCGAGCGGCCATCAAGCTCTCGCGTTCTCTACAGGAAGTGCCGGTACCGTGGCCGTTGAAGACGGCCGGCGAATTCCGCCTCCGCACGTCCGAGAGTGGCCAACTCGTTCGCGTTGAACCCGGAGCCCGAAGAAAGCTGGAATCAGCGGTCTCGGAGTGGGGTGACGTGGTCCTTGCCCCCCGTGGCGGCGGATCTGAGGTCTGGCTGATTCGACGCACAGGTGAGCGTTCCGTGGCACTGGCGGCGAGACTTGATTACCGGCAACAGCCCCGCTCCGCGCCCGGTGCCCTGAAGTCGGACCTCGCTGCTGCGTTGGTCCGATCTGTTCCGTCTGGGGCTGCCGACGTAGTGTTAGACCCTTTCGCAGGTAGCGGTGTGCTCGCACTAGAGCGAGCGCGATTACCTCACGCGAAGCTCTTTGCGACTGACATCGATCCCACTCTCGCCGCTGCGTTGCGAACCAATGCCCGAAAAGGAGCATTCGGGCCCAACGCAATTACCGCACAGCTTGACGTGCGTGATAGCGGCGCCCTCATCGACCTCTTAGATGGTACGAAGGTCAATGTCGTTCTTTCGGACCCACCCTGGGGTCTGTATCAGGGTTCAATCAGCGATTTAGATAGCTTGTATGATGCCGCAATCGCCAACTTTCGGCACATTCTTGCGCCAGACGGGACAGTCGTTTTGCTGACTGCTGCAGTCCAGGCCGCCAGCGACTCGCTAGAGAGAAGGGGCTTCGAACTTAAGACGTCATTCTCCGTTTTAGTGAACGGTAAGAAGGCGCGGGTACTGGTGGCGACGGTGCAGGACGGCTAGCTGCGACGCTTGAGCGTAGCCAACAGGTCGGCCTCAAAGCGTACCCCGTAGTCAGGGTCGTCGCGCTCGCCCAAAGCTGCTACCCGCCCGCCCTGCTCAACCGACCGCCGACCCCCATGGACGGCACAGAAACGGACGGCACCGACGGGGTCGATCGCCGCCCTTCGGACAACGTGCTCGGCCCACGCTGAGCGCGAACCCGAGAGGTGATGAGTGACTGCCGTCGTAGCCTCACCGCGCACCTCGGCTGCCGGGTGATTAAGAGCGAGGTCCCCGATCGCTCGGGCAAGTCCTGCGCTCTCATTGACCCGCAATCTCCCGAGCGCCCAACAGGTGGTGCGGACCAAGGTCACGTCTTTGGAGTTCAGATATCTAGCAGCCACTTCAGCCAGGGGCGTTGCCGAGCCGCGGGGCCCGAGCTCACCGGCAACGTAGAGGGCATCAAGGACATTTGCTCCATCGTGAAGATCTCCGACGAGTAGTGCCCCCGCCCGTTCAGCGTTCTCAGGGATTCCAGTACCGGCGAGTACTAGTGCGACCAGGTGCCGAAGGGCACCCGGCAACATCGGGAGGCGGCGAACGGCGACTTCCGCCCCGATCGGACCAAGCCGAGCGAGGCTCCAAGCGGCCTCATCGCGGACGTAAAAGGACCGATCCTCAAAGGCGTCAGCTAAAGCCGCCGCGACCTCCGGTGTCTGAAAACGTGAGAGCGCATCGGCTGCGCGCCAGCGGACATCAAAGTCTTCGTCTTCGCGTAGTAGCAATAGGAGGTGGTCAATCGCCTCGCTGCCGCGGACACGGTGAGCGAGGGTCTTGATTCTCAGAATGGCGTCCATCCTTTGGGGCCAAGATGGCTGGGGCCGTGCGAGCACACCGACGGCTGCTGCAAGGGTGTCGTCGTCATCGGTGCAATCGGGAAGGATGCGGTCATTCCGCTCATAGTGGCCGTAGTGATACACCGCAGCGCCCGGTTCGTATCGAACATGGAACCCCTGAAGGAGGAGGACCTTCGACCAATAATGGTCTTCGAGCTCAAAGACCGTCTCGTCGAAATGCTCCGTCGACCACGCTTGACGGGTAAACGATGAGTTGGCGTTCCAGAAGTCGGAGTCAACGCGCTCAAGGCGCGCCGGTCCGTATCGAAATAGGTCCAGGTCCTTCTTATCAAGGAATCTGGCTTGATCGCAGTAGCGTTGCGACCCGTAGATACCGGCAAGATCGCTCTCGTTGTGCCGGTGGAGTAGTGCGCTCAACCAGCTATCGTCGGCGGGAAGTGCGTGTCCGCTCAGCACCACGAGCAAATCTCCCCGTGCCGCCTCTGCCGCCATGTTGAGGGCAGCCCCTGGCCGGTAGCCAGTTATGTCGAGGCACCGGTCTGCAAGTGCCTCGGCGATTTCCCTGGACCCGTCGTGGGACTGGTTGTCTACGCATATGATCTCAACGGCGTTGGGCAATCGTTGCGCTCGAACGGCACGGAGAACCGCGCCGAGGTGCCCAACTTCGTTACGCGACCGTATTATGACCGAGACGGAAGGTTTAGAGTTCACGCTTGTGCGAGAAGTGCCTGCCGCGCAGCGTCGGCCGGATCCCGGCGGACGGGATGGACGAAGAAGACGCTCTCGTCATTGAGCGCCCGGGCGACGCCGGCCCGGCCAAAATACGGCCGGTAGCGATTAGAGAAACGGCTCCCCTCCGGGTAGCCGGCTATCCGCATTTCCCATGCCTTCGCAGCTGAAGGAAGGACCGTCTCTTGCATCGAATACGCCCCTCCCTCACGTTCGTGGCTAAGGACAAAATGCCGAAGTTCATGAAGCCGAGGATGCTGCGACATGCGGCGGCAGAAGGCGCTGCCGAATACCTGGCCTGGACTAAAAGCACCGTAGAGAGTATCCCCGCCCAAGATGTCGAGCAGGCCTCGCCGGCCTTCCGCGCGCAGCGAACGAGCCGGGCGCCACTCGGAGCCGGGCTTGATGGGATGAAGCCTCGCTGCGATGTAGTCGGCGGTGGTCAGCCGAGCTGTCAACCACTTGGTGAATCCGGGGCGGATGAATAACATGTCGCTCTCGAGGTTTATCCATGCATCGCCTGCATCCCGATCGACGAACCATTCCATGATGTCAAGAAAGCAAGCACCTATCTTTGCGTATTTCATGGGTCGTGCGGTGGGGATCGAAGGAAGTCCCGTCGTGCGCCCTAATCGCTTGACCCCGGAGTCGTACAAGACAATCTCCATATCTGGGGCAAATCGCCGGGCGCTGATCAGCAGATCGTTGAGACCGTCAGCGTCGTGGGCGATTACAACACCGACGATGTGGCTCACGTTGGCAGCTGGGCCGGTGCGAGCAGTTCGCTTACCATCGTCGCAACCTCTTCAATCTGCTCCTTTGGCATCTCACACCAAGTAGGCAACCAAGCAGTTGTCCGCGATATCTCAGCGGCAATCGGGCACGGTCGTGGTGCAAATGGGGCATACAAGGGAAGTGAGGGCAAGTCCGGCCATATTCCGCGGGAATCCACGCCGCGGTCACGCAGCCCATCGACCAGCTTGTCACGATTGTCGACCGAAATCGTCGTGAGCCAGCAGGATGGCTCACTGTCTGCGCTCGGCATACGGAAGCGGGCGCCCGCAGGTTCGAGAAGGGCACGGTATTGAGATTCCACGGCGATGCGTGCAGCAATCAGCTCATCCCACCTTTCGACCTGACCGATGCCGATCGCAGCGCAAACGTTCGTCATCCGCAGGTTGCGGCCGACGACCTCGTGGAAATACGGTCGCTGCGAGGTCATTCCATGATTAGCGATTATGCGAAGGCGCGAGGCGAGGTCAGCGTCATCGGTGGCGACGCAGCCGCCCTCACCCGTAGTAACGGCCTTGTTGGCGTGGAAGCTGAAGATCGACATGACGCCGAAGGAGCCTGCTGGTCGGCCCCAGCGTCGTGCCCCGTGCGCTTGCGCGGCATCCTCTAGTACGGGAAGCCCGATCGATTCCAAGGCCGGATAGTCGCTAACGTAGCCAAGTAGGTCGACAGCGATGATCGCTCGTGTACGCTCGGACACCAAGAGCCTGGCTGCATCGGCGTCGATTGTCCATGTGCTCGGATCAATGTCGCAGAACACGGGGCGAGCCCCGGAAGTACGGACCGCTGCAGCTGGAGACACGAAGGTCAAAGCAGGAACGATGACCTCGTCTCCAGGGCCAATATCGAGTCCTGCGAGCGCTAGTTCAAGCGCTGAGGTTCCACTGTTCACTGCGACGACGTGGGATCGGCCGATCCGACTGGCGAGCGTTTCCTCGAAGCGACCTATGTTGCTACCCGTCCCGGAGATCCAACCCTTGGTGATCGCATCTACTGCGAGTGATCGCTCCCGCAGTCCGAGCTGAATTGTCGACAGTGGGACCCTCACTGCACCGGCGTCCTGTCGAAGCTAGCGATGAGCGCGTCTACGCCCTGGCTTGGTGAATGGGACGGGCTCCAATTCCACATGGCTCTGGCTTTGCCAGTGTCTGATATGTAACAACGCTGATCGCCTGGGCGCCACGGTAGATAATCTGGCTCTTCTACAGGCCGTCCGAGTAATTCGCTGACTAGCGGGGCTAGCTCGCCCCATACCGAGAGGCTGAATTCGCGGCCGCCGCCGATATTGAACGCCTCTCCGACCGCCGGCGCGGGGTCTTCAAACACGCATTCGTACAGGTCAACTAGGTCATCGATCCAGAGGAGGTCGCGGACCTGAAATCCGTCGCCGAAAATGTTCACGGGCTGCTGCCGGTAGAGGCGCGAGACAAGCCAGAGAACCCAACCCTGGTCTTCCAACCCCAAGTCGTACGGGCCGTAAATGCAGGACTGCCTAAAAACGATGCCCCGGAGCCCGAAACGGGTGCTGTACTCACGGATGTATAAGTCGGCGGTCGCCTTCGAGCACCCGTAGGGCGTTTCTGGAGCAACGAGCTCCACTTCGCCGATGCCTTCGGGACGGTCTGGCATCACGTAACGGTTGCCCTCGGTGTGGGTGTCTAGTCGGGTGAGGTCTCCGTAGACCTTGTTCGTTGAAGCAAAGAGGATGAGGGCATCCTTCGCGAACCCACGTAGCGCCTCAAGCAGATGAAGAGTGCCTTTGGCATTTACCTCAAAGTCGTGCACGGGGTCGATCAGGGAGCCCGTGACAGCAGTCTGTCCTGCGAGATGGGCCACGACATCTGGGCGTAACCCGCGAACGACAGCCGTTACGTCATCGACGGACTGAATGTCCACAGCTTCAATATTTACACCTCGCAACTGAGCAAGCTTGGCTGCAGTCCCAGGGGCTCCCGGACGTGACATGTTGTCAAGCACAGTCACGGCGTGGCCCCGCCCTGCGAGCCGTCTCACTAAGTGCGACCCGATGAAGCCAGCCCCTCCAGTTACGAGGGCGCGCACGAAATCGACCATTGATGAGCCATGGCCGAGAGCGTATTCGACGCTGGTCTAGAGTTGGGCCATGAGCCGGACCGTGGCGGACGTCGTCCTCCTGTCCCCGCCATTCTTTCGGGTGTGCGGAAGTCACAACGATCGCGCTCCGCTGTCACTGGCGTACCTTTCACGGTACTTGGACGCGGCGGGTGTCGAACATGTCGTCATGAATGCGGACTACACCGGATCTGATCGCTATTGGAGCATGCGGTGGTTGTTCGACAACTTTCAGCCATTTATTGATGCTGTCGATGGCGTGAGCTCTCTATATGGCGAAGTGGTAGAAAAAGTAATGAGCTATCAGCCAAAGGTGGTAGTAATTCTCGGCGGGGAGCCGCTGATCGCGACAAAGGACTGGACCAATCCATTCATCGCTGCAAACTACGCCCGACTATTTAGGGCGCTCGGCGTACACACAGTTGGCTTTGGGCACTTCTTCTCTTTGGACACGTCCCGGTTTGTAAACGACTTCGACAGCCTTCTACTGGGTGAGCCGAGTAGAAAGATAGTGGATGTCGTGCGCGGTCTACCTTCCGGTGTAGTCGAGGGACTGCCGATCGACCTTGACGTCACTCCGCTGTTCGCCCATATGGACCCTCCGGGCACAGATACAGATTTTGTGATGACGTCCTTTGGCTGCCGCTTTCCTTGTGCCTTCTGCCTCGCACAGCAGTTTTATAGTCAGCTTGACCGTCGAGTTCGCTACGTGGAGGCCGCCACCGTCGTCCGTGACATTGCGGCGAGGCAAACGAGCCACGTGTACTTCACTGATCTGACCTTTAGTCATGCCCCTAAACGCCGCCTGCGTGAGTTGATCGATGCCCTGGCCGCTGCAGGGATACAGCGGACCTACACGATCGATACTCGAGTCGATTGCCTCGACGATGAAAAAATTGAGTTGTTGGCTGAGCTCGGCGTTACCCGCGTAAAGATCGGGGTCGAGGGCATTACGCCTTCCCTGCTTTCGTCCATCGAGAAACGAACAACTCCAGATCAGATAGACAAGGCCGTCACTCGCCTGCGCGGCGCTGGCATGGAGGTGCTGACTTACCTTCTGATCGGAGGCAGTGCGGCGGATGAGGACTATGAGGCGACGAGGTCGTATGTCCGCCGAATCTCGCCGGACTTTGTTCCTGTTGCCATCTGGGCATACGAAGACCTTACGAAGGACTACCGTTACGATACCCAGTTCTCGCCATGGACGTTAAAAAACTGGGGCATCGATAAGCAAGTGTTTTATGACTACGTCGAATTGCAACAAGCAGTAAACCCTACTGTAGGGTCGATGCTTGATATAAACAGGGTCTAATGATCTTTCCCGTCCCGGGTTTCATGCTCGAGTTGTCGCCAACCGTGGCAGAGCGCGCTGCTGCAGACATAGCAGAACTTTTGGGGGCCGCCCAACACTTGACGATGGGAGTGTGGGGTCAGCGGTTTGAAGAGGAGTTTGCTCGTGCCGCCGGAACTCGGTACGCCGTCGCGACGGCTAGTGGCACCGCTGCGCTGGAAATTGCACTGCGATGTGCGTGCGTAGCCGGACGTGAAGTCATCGTTCCGACGATGACATTCGGCGCGACTCTTGTGGCCGTACTTCGCGCTGGCGGTGTGCCGGTTTTGTGCGACTCGGCACCTGGGGAGATCGTGCCGGGCCCCGCCGAGGTTGAGGAAGTCTTGACAGCCCGTACGGCCGCAGTTGTCGTTGTTCACATTGGTGGGCTTGTCGATCCCGGCACGGTAGCGATAGCGGCGATGTGCCGGGACCGCGACATTGCCTTCGTCGAGGATGCAGCCCATGCAACGGGAAGTACCGCTGGTGGCAGGGGTCCGGGACATGACGGTCTCGGAGCGGCCTTCTCCTTCTTCAACACGAAGGTGCTTAGCTGTGGTGAAGGTGGAATGCTCACCACCGATGATCCGGACGTTGCCGTTAATGCGCGCCTCCTGCGAGATCACGCCAAGGATAAAAAGGGAGCGATGAGTACCACGGGTTATAGCTGGCGACTACCCGAAATTAGCTCTGTGCTCGGGGTACACCAGCTACGTGAGCTGCCGTCTACAATCGCCGGACGCGCCGCCGTCGCAGCTACCTACTTGGAAGTCTCCAGCGAGGCCGGCATCCGTATCGTCAAGCCCGTCGAAGGGACGACTTCAAACTGGTACAAGGTGATCGTGCGGACGAGGGGCCTCTCCGGGGATGAGATTGAGCGTGGGCTCATAGCGCGAGGGGTTACACCAGCTGGTCGTGTCTATGCAGTGCCGTGCCACCGACAAGCAGCCTTCGCTGAATTCAGTCAGGGCAGATACTCCAACGCCGACCTGTATGCGGACAACCATATCTGCCTGCCGGTACACTCCGAGATGGTTGAATCGGATGTTGAGCTGGTCGTCCGAGCTCTCACCGAAGTGCTGAATGATGCGTGACCTTAACCCAGAACTACAGGGTCCGGAGACGACTTCCGAGCGCGAGCAGCTATTCGCCGCCGTATACGAGACGAACGGCTGGGGCCGGTCCCCTTCTGGAGCTCGCTATTACTCGGACTCTCCGCCGGAGGCGTCAGCGGCCTACAGCCGCTTTGTCGGAGAGTTCCTCGCGACTCATGACGTAAAGACTGTCGTCGACCTCGGTTGTGGCGACTTCGAAGCGGCCCAAGCGATCGATCTTGGAAGTTCTCGGTACATCGGCGTTGACATCTACGGCGATTTGATTGACCACAACCGCGCCCTTTACGGAATATATGGCTACGAGTTCATACGCGCCGATATCGTCGAAGACGATCTTCCGGCTGGCGACCTTTGTCTCGTCGCACTAACGCTCTATATCATGAGTTTTGCCGACGTCCAACGAGTAATTGAGAAGCTCCGGCAATACCAGTTCGTTCTCATCACTGACGGCCAGCCTGAGATCGAACCTGTGGCGCGCCGGAACATCGACAAGCCCACCGACAAGTACACGCGCCAGGATTACTTCGAAAACGGGTTTTGGCTCGAGCTTGAGCCCTTCTCACTTCCGGTCGAGGTTGTGCACGATTATGTGTTGACCTCAGGCGAACATATACGTACCGTCCTGTGGCAGCCGGAGGACCCGCCCCAGTGACGGACGCATGGCCCTTTGTAACAGCGTTCACAATTACCTACAGGCAGCCGGAACGTGCCCTGGCGACCGTCCGGTCTCTACTGGAGCAGGACTACCCGAAGCACCGATTTGAAGTAGTTGTCCTTGATGATGGGAGCGATGACAAGACCGGCTCCTTGTTGGTGGGGCTGATGCACCATCATCCGGTGACTACCGTACTGATCGGTTGCCGGCATACGCAGAACTATATGAGCGCTGCGCGCTGGAACCGGTGCATCGCTGCTGCGAGCAACGACACTTCCATATTTGTGCAGGTCGATGACATAGTCGCCCGTCCCGACCTCATTCGAGAGCACACGAAGTGGCACGCGGACGGCGCCACTCGTGTGGTCAGCGGTGCCAAGTTTGAGGGTGAGGCGCCAACCTTTGAGCTGGCGGCGTGCCGAAGGGCGGGCCTGGCGTCAGACGGCGGTCCCCGGCGGGGCATCCCGGCGTCGGCTGTGTGGGGCGCAAGTCTTAGTTATCCTTCTGTCCTTTGCCGGGATTTGGGCGCAAGCGGCCCGTACGACGAAGAGATGGAGGGGTGGGGTTTCCAGGAGATTGAGCTTGCGCTGCGGTTCCAGGCAATGGGAGCCGAGTTGGTGTACGACCCGGCTTGTGGCGTATTCCACCCCTTTCACACTGCGGCGGAAGAGGCATACCGTGGGTTGAACCGCGCTGCGGAGATGTCCTCAGGAGAGAGGCGATGCTTGGCATACTTGCTGCAGAAGCATGGGCTCGAGGAGTTGCCGCGGTGGTGATCAGCTGCTCACCAGGTTTCGTGCTATCTCATCAGCCGTGATGGCAGCAAGCGCAACAGCTGTGAGTGTTGGGTTGCAAGCAGTTGCTGTCGGTATAACGCTCGGACCGGCAACATAGAGACCGAGGGTGCCCCAAACTTGCCCCGTCGTGTCGCAGACAGATGTGTCGTCGTCTAGGGGGCCCATGCGAGTAGTGCCTTGGTAATGTAGCGACTTTCCGGTGGCCAACACCCGGGGTGCTCCGTTTGAGACGTACGGACCGATGGCGGAGGCAACACGGCTGACGGTGGATATCGCTTGTGCTGTCATGCGATCGTCGGCTGGTGTCGGCCAATGCACCACCGACGGCGCTGGCAGCCCACGCATGTCGAGGCGGTCCTTGACGAACTCAACGCGGCACTGGGAGGTGACCGCCTTCGGTACGTACCAGGCAAGGCCGACGATTGCGGCGTCTGTGCAAGGAGGCTCGGTGACGTGGACTTGCCCGTGCCATGGGTGGGATCTGTCGTTGAACGGTACCCAGTAGATCGCCCGCAAGTGTTCTCGGTCGTCTCCCAGCGGTGGCTCAATTAGTTGTCCGGGCAAGGTAGTTGATACCGTCGCCACGACTTGCGAGTGGACGTTCAAGTATCGCCCGAGTGCCACCGGCCTTACATCTGAGGTCCAGAGCAGCTGAGGCGTGTGAAAGGCGCCTGCAGCAACCACGACGAACCTGCAGCGAACCGTGAGTTGAGCCCCGGTTCGACGATCCTCTAAAAGTGTCCCCGTAACGGACCCGTCCCTAATCCAGACTCGACGGCACAACGTATTGGGCGCTACCTGTGCGCATGGCCCTGTACCGAGAATGGTATCGACGCCGGACCAAGCGGGTTGCTTCCCGTCGAGGCTGGGTGTGCACGCCATCGGCATCGGTTGGATCGGCCGTTCACCTTCGACAAGGAGCCCCAGAGTGTCCTCGAGAAGATTGCGGATGGAATCCGCCACGGCGCTTGGGGGGTATGGATTCGCCGTGACTCTGAGTAGGCGCTCCGAGGCTGCCAAGGCCCCGTCCATTCGTGACTGCGGCACGCAGGTGATGCGCTCTGACCCGCCGGGGCGCGGAGAGGCACACGTCCAAAACGCCGCCATGCCACCGAGGTTGGAGCTATAAGCAGCGGCCGGCACGTCGTCGCCGAGGACTCGGGGGGTAGGCATAAGTAAGTGTGTGCCAGGTCGCGCCTCGATGGCCCCACCGGATGGGACCGACCGGCTCCTCGGCCCAGACTCGGCCATGGCGCAAACGGCCTCTGCAGCCGCTCGCTCGACCGGTCGGAGGTTCCGTACGTTGATCCCCGTGCGATCACCGAGGCGAGGGCCAGCGTCAACAACGAGCACGCGGGCCGTGGGGACACTGTCCAGCACGCGGCGAGCAATGGTTGCGCCGCAAGGCCCGGCACCCACGATGAGGACGTCTGCGGAGTCAGGCAGCTCGGCACTCACCGGAAGCCGAAGAAGATGAGCTCGCTTGCGGTGCGCGTCTGGCGGACAGTGAATCCGCTGCGCTGGAGCCGGGAGAGCAGCCCCGCCCGACGCGGCGTCTCGACCTTGTAATCGTGGCATTCAAGGACGAGAAAGTCCACTCTGTCGAGTGAAGCCGACGACGCTGTCTCAAAGATCTCGAACTCGCTGCCTTCAGCATCCAGTTTCAAGTGCACACGTCCGGAAGGAGGGAGGAGTTGGAACAGCTCATCAAGAGAAACCGTGCGGACCACAACCTCGCCAAGTTGACCGTCACCGGGCGTGGGCAGAAACGAGTCACAAGCTGACGTTGTGGCAATTGACAGCTGTGCCTCGCCCGTCTGCCCTGTGATGGCAAATGGATGGCAGGTGACTTGGCTTTCGAGTCCGTTGATGTTGACGTTGCGGACGAGCAGCTCATAGGTGTCGGGTGCCGGCTCTACAGCATGAACGATGGCGTGGGGCCAACGCGTAGCTGCCATTACCGCGTACATTCCGATACTTGCGCCGACGTCGACGACGATGCCATTCGCCTTGACTGGCGGCATGTCAAGAGGTGTGTACGCCTCTTCCCGGAATACCTCCGCAAACATTGCATGCACCGGTGTCCGCATGTTGGATTCGATCACGAGGCCGTTGGACAGCCGCAATTCCTGCAGGTAGACGCTATCGTCAGGCGGCAATTACTCAGCGCTCCTCGCGGCGAACCAATGTGTTCCCGACGATGACTGCGTCAAGTGCCGATCCGGCAAAGGTCGCGAGTGCATCGCGGGGGGACTCAACGATTGGCTGTCCCTGGACATTGAAGCTGGTATTTAGCACTGCCGGCACACCAGTGAGCTCTGAGAAACCCTGAAATTCACGCGTGAAACAGAGGGGCGGTTCCTTCCTCCACAGTTTGCACGCGTGCCGTACCGTCGACATGGGTGACTGCACCGAGCTGGTCGACCCAGGCATCCTTCACCGGCACACTCATCGTCATGAACGGCGCCTCACCTTTGAGCTCAAGGAGTTGGTCGGCGCGATCAGCTAGCACCGATGGTGCGAATGGTCGAAACCACTCCCGGAACTTGATTGCGTCGTTGACCTTGTCTCGCGTTTCGGGCCGCCGCGGGTCTGCAAGGATTGATCGGTTGCCGAGGGCTCGGGGCCCAAACTCGGATCGGTCTTGGTGCCAGCCTACAATCGCGCCCTTTGCCAGCAGATCCGCTGCTGCCGCCGCAGGATCCTTCACTCGACACCAGCGGAGCCCAGAACGTTGAAGTTCCTCCTCAATCACAGCGTCGTCGTAGGACGAGCCGAAAAAGGTGCCGGTGATCGGAATAGACGCCTTCAGATCACCGTGAGCATGCGCCGCTTGAAGTGCTGACCCGAGGGCAAGGCCGCGATCGGAGGCTGCTGGCTGGACGAAGAGTCGGTCCACAAAAGGGATCTGGCTGAGTCTCCAGTTAGCAGTGCAGTTGAGCCCAACGCCACCCGCAATACAGAGATTGCCGCTTGAGGTGGTGCGATGTAGACGCGTGATCATCGCAATGGCTATCTCCTCGAGCGCATCTTGGCAGGCTCGGGCGACATCCATATGGTGTTGTTCAATGGGACCGCCGGGTGCACACGGTGGCCCGAGGAAGTCCACGAGCCGCTGGCCATACATGGGCTCGTCATTGGTCAGATGCATGTGGCCATCGCGAAATAGTGTCTCGCTGATCGCATAGTCGTTCTCAGTGACCTGAACGAATCGCGAGAGGTCAACGACACCCGAGCGCCCATAGGGCGCAAGCCCCATAATTTTGTATTCGTCTTCCGAGATTTGGAAGCCGAGGTACGACGTAAACGCTGAGTAGAAAACACCCAGTGATTTGTCTCGGGGCTCGTGGTGCAGTAGCTGAACGCCACGATCAGGACTCGCAACCGCTGAGGCTACGCTGACGCCGTCACCATATCCGTCGTATGACAAGCACATGGCATCGCTAAAGCCCGAACAGAAGTAGGCAGACGCCATGTGGGCAACTTGGTGGTGCACGATCTCAATCGGCGGGCAACCTCCGAAGTAGTGGTCAAGGTATTGCCTAATCCGGTTCGGCACATCCTCAACGATCTCGCCGGGATGGACCACGAGATCAACATCGGCCATCGTGCATTCCGCTAGCGCAAGGCAGGCTCTAATGCTTCGGATTGGCAACCTGCCCCACGCTGACTTAACTCGGAGGTACCTCTCTTCTTCGCATACCGCCGTTAGCACGCCGTCGCAAACGATTGCTGCCCCTGGATCGTGCTGGCCACTTGTCATCGCACCGTAGATCCCGAGAATGATCAATGGAACGAACGGCCTGTAAAGGCGCCTGGCGCAACGGGCAGCAGCAATTGATCACTCGGCGAAGGCCGACCTTCATCTCTTGCGGCTTGTTTTGAGCACATTCTCACGATCAAGTTGCACGGCTGGAGAGAGTTCCAGCAATCTGATGCGGGCGGCGCCTGCCCCCAGAAGAGTCTTCCCGCGGCTGAGAAACAATGAGACTCAACTCTCATTCCTGTCGTTGACTGATCTGGCGTCGAATGGCGCTAAGAGTCATTTGCGATGTCCGGTGATCATCTGGTGCGGTTGCTCGTCGGAATTACTGCTGGGTCATGACGAGTGAGGAGTGATGCCTTGACTACGCGACATTCTACGTCTGCCCTCAGAGGGCCGCTGAAACGGGCCCGTCATTACCCTTCTAGTCATGGTTCGCCATGTAAGCGTCATAGCATGACAAAAGTCTCAAGCACCTAACTTAGTTGACTGACAATCGTCAAGGTGCGACAACTTTGCAGCCCCCAGGTGGAGCACGATTCACCCCTCAGCACCAAGGGGATCTCCCCGACGCTGGCTTCAACGCAATCTCGCCCGACATCTCGCCCTCCGAGATCCTGATAGCTCCAACATCCTCAACCTGAGTTTTGGTGAGCACCCGCCGAAGAGGAGGGTGCTTCTAAACTGGTCCAACTCGCGTTCAACTCTCAGGCCTTACGACCACCGCTTAGATCAATGGCAGCAACCTTCATGAACATGAACCGATGTCAAAACTTCACCCGCAGCCCGCCAAGATCGGAGGGTTCCGCTCTGGTCGCGGCGAGCACGGCACCCAACGCATCTGCAGCTTCACGATCCGACTCCTCAACAAAGTGGGCGTACACGCCCAGGGTGGTTGCCGCATTGGCATGCCCGAGTCGGCCGCTCACGGTCCGCACGGGCACTCCGGCGGCCAGCAGTCGGGTGGCGGCAAAGTGCCGCAAGTCGTGGAGCCGGACACCCCTCAGCCCGATGCGGTTACGGAGCTGGATGAACACCTTGGTGACCTCGTTCGGCACCCAGGGTTTGCGACCGTCGACGGACCGGGTGAAAACGTAGGCGTCAGGCTCGATCTTCGTGCCGCACTCCTTGGCCCGGGACTCCATTCGGTCCTTGTGGGCCCTGAGAACCTCGACCGTTGTGTCGTCCAGAGCGATCCGTCGGACGGCGTGGGTCTTGGTGTCCTTCTCGACGAGCTTGCCGTCCCTATCCTCGACGAGATTGTGGGCGATGACCAACCTCCTTTCCTCCAGGTCGACGTCTCTCCATCGGAGGGCACAAAGCTCCCCTCGACGGGCACCCGTCGTGCAGGAGGTGCGGAGAAAAGCCCCCAGGTCGGGGTCCGTCACATCGGCCTCCACGATGAGCCGGAGGACGTCCTGTGGCTCGGGAGGAACGATTTCGTGCGTCTGGAGTCGAGGCGGGGTGGCCTTTAGAGCCGGATTGGAGTCCAGCCACTCCCACTTGACGGCCTGATTGAGCGCCGTTCGCAGGATGGCGTGGACCTGGCGGACGGAGGCTGGAGCCAGTGGCTGGCCTTTGGAACCACCCCTCTTCCTTAGGTAGCCGTACAACGCATCGAGCTGAGCGGGCTTCAGCTTCGAGAGAGGCACGTCGCCCAAAGTGGGGTCTATGTAGTTGTCGACAATCCATCGGTAGCCCCTCGCAGTGGACGGTGACCGCTCGGGAGTGATCAGACTCGAGCCACTGGTCGATCAGATCCGAGACAGTGGTGTCCTGAGAGGAGTGGCCGCCACCGCCCACCTCGACCACGAACTGGGCTAGGGCCTCATCGGCGGCCCGCTTACCGCCTCGGAAGGTGCGGGTCAGGTACTTCTTCCGACCAGTGGTCGGGTCTCGGCCGACATAGGCCCGAAGTTCCCAAGTGTCCCCCCGCTTTCGAATGTGCCCGGGCATCGTCGACCTCATTTGCTACTCCGGCTGCTACTCCAGAGGAGGTTCCGGCACTCCTCCGCGAGCAGCGCGGTTTGCTTGCCGCTCCACATCAGAGTAGCAGAGGAGTAGCAAATGGGTCAGGCCGACAAAAGTTCTGGCTCGTTTATGACTGTGAAGTGGACTTTTCTGGTGCGCTCGGCAGGATTCGAACCTGCAACCTTCTGATCCGTAGCCGTCCTTGGGTTCGTTTCAGGAGATCCCGGCAAGTCCCAAATTGTCTCAAATATGCAGGTCAAATGGGGTGTAATTTCTGGACCCTGAACTCACCTGGGACTCGATGCTACACCATGGGACCCAATTGTTGGCTTTTTTGTTGGCTATTTTCGTTCCTTGCAGGCGGGCGAGTCAGAAGGTTTTGATCACTGTCGCACCCCTTGAAAGACCAAGTCAGAAGGTTGGATCAGAAGGTTCAAGTAGGCCTACCGGCCTCCCTCGGATCGGGCGACCATGTTTGGAGCTTCTGACTCTGGTCAGATGCTCTGACCTGCTCGGGGTGCTTGCGGGGTTGAGCCTGTCCGAGAATGATGCATCTCATGAGTGCGGAGGACTGCGAGGGCCTGAGCGGTCTGGCCCAAGGCTTCGAGGGCTATCTGACTGTACGGGAGGCTGACACTCAGGCGGATCTTCAGAAAGGTCTTGTGGTTGTCGATGCGAACGTGCTGCTCAGCCTGTACCGGTATGACGAATCGGCCAGAGAGGCTCTGTTTTCGACACTTGAGGCACTTGGCCCACGCTTATTCGTGCCCCATCAGGTTATGGCTGAGTTTTGGAAGAACCGCGAAAGCGCGATGCGCGACCGAACTCGGATGGCCCAGCAGACTCTTGACCTAATAGAAGGAGCACGAGATGACGCGGAAAGGGCTCTTCGAGACTGGGCGAATCGATTCGCCACTCCCGACGAAGTACGCGACGCGTTATTGGACAAGCTTTCGGGGGCCATAGATGAAATTTCAGCATCGGTCGATGACTCCGGAGACGCCGAATATTTTGAACGTGCAAAGGATACGGAGCAAGACCCAGTAGTTGATCGGCTGACGAGAATTTTGGAGGGGAGGGTTGGCTCCCCGCTGGAAGCCGACGCCCACGAGGCGGCCGTTAAAGAAGGAATGCGGCAGGCGTGGAGAGACAGATCCCTCCTGGCTTCAAGGACAAGGGCAAAGGGGGTGTCGACGCTGCGAATGACTACCTGGTGTGGGAGCAGACCCTCATCGAGGCTGAGAGACGTAAAACGGAGGCGCTGATAGTCGTCACTGGTGACAGTTCAGATGAGGACTGGTTTCGTAGGGACGGGGGGGAGATCCGGGGTGCACGAGTGAAATATTTGAAGAGGCTCGAAGGAAGGCGAATACAAGACTGTCGCTAATGCAACCACCGTCTCTTTTGTTCCACGCCCAGAAGGCGCTGGCGATTGAGATCGGGCCAGATACCGTCGCTCGAATTGAACGAGCTGACGAGCGTCTGAAGAGCAGCGAAGGTTGGACCAAGGCGACAGTGGACCGTCTTATGTCAGAGCTGCGAAGTTCTGGGCCGGTGCAGGGCGAGGCAATCCGCCGAGCGGCAAGCAATGGAGGTGTAGTCAGTCGAGAAGAGGTTTACGAGATTGGAGGGTACGGACTCGAACGGACATTGCGTGGCTTCACCCGCCCCGCCAAGCGCATCATGCAAAATATGCAGGACGAGGGCCTTATCGCCTCGGCGGTTGTGCCACCCCTAACGACTGTATATGGGGGCGATGTGGTTGCGTCTGGTTTTCGGATCCCGGAGGAGCTGATAGCTCTACTCGCGCAGAATGCTCGTGAAGGACCTTCGTCATCACAAGATCATGCGGACGGTGGCGAAGCACCTTAGTGCTGCCTGACAGTGGTCCAGACCCTACAGGCGGGCTTCCATGACTGGGGCGGGATTGGGACTCGTCACTAACACCGAACCACCACAGACACTGTTAGAGCGTTGCTGCAACCAGATCATTCAGGCTGCGATGGCCCGAACTAAAGTCATCCTTCATTGCAGTCACGTCGTCAAGCGTCGGAAGGTTGCCTATCTCAAGGGCAGCCTCAAAGCCCATTACCTCTCCGACATTCCGAATCGCCGTATTCAACGTTTCGAAGATTGCCGTTCTTACACGGATCTTGAACTCAAGAAACCGAATCTGCCGCCACACGCCAAAGGGCTCAAGCTGATCGGCTTTGAATAGGTCACGCACGTTCCAGCCAACGGGCTGTGTCACTTGCGCAAACAGCTCTCCCCTCTCCCTCTGATGAGCGGCAAAGTTATACGGGGTGGGTCCTTCGATCGACTGGCGTGTCAGCTCAAACTCCTTACCCTGCTCGCCATTCGCTACTAACAGAAAATCCACCATTGTTCGTACCGGCGCAGAGAGATCCTCCGGAAGATGGAAGGTGACGAGGGTCGAAGAATCGAGCCGAACATAATGCATACCGGTGTTGTCGCGATCAGGAGACATGGAGGGGAGGACGTACTGGATCGGGACATCATTCAGGGCCCCGAGTGTTCCCGGCGGGACGAGCTCCATTCGGAACGCCACCGGGCCACTATCGGCTTCGCCGCCGAACCGATGCAAATAGTCGATCTCGTAGGTGCATGGCCCACCCAAGATCAGATGCTGAGCAGTCCCGCTTACGAACTTCCGAACCCCATCGCTCAAAGATGAATGTCCCCGATCTGACAGAGCCTCCACTATCAGTGGCTGGGCCCGCTCTGAGTCGTGCCCAATAACACAACCTGTCGAGCTTCCCGGCTCCGGTCCAGTTCGTACGGTATGACATGTTCAAGGTCCTGGTGCAGCAGGTAGGTAGAAGCCCTCAACCGGAAACGCTGCCTTCATACGCTGAGCGAGCTGTGGCTCGTCGATTGGAAAGAAGGAATGCGACCGGCGAGTGCTACGAAGCCCCTCATCTCTATTGACCATCTTCGCTCCCAGCCCCACCGTCAGTTCTTCTTCGGCGGGGCGTCGAACTCCAGGGACTCTCGCAACATGTCCGCCATTCTCGGCACCGTGAGCTCAGCCAACTCTGGTCGCCGGACTAGATACTCGACCACAAACAGATCAGCTAGGCCGTGATGAACTCCCCATCAGATCGTCTGGAGCAAATGTCGCAACTACCGGATCGGGATGTGGATCAGCTTCAGTCTGACCCCACATCGGTGATTGACTCTCGATGCGACTAGCGAAGCGTTCGCGACAGTTGCCATCTGTCGATTGGTCCTTGCCAGGCTTCCGTCGGTCACACGAACAGACCCTCCTGAAGTCAAGAGTTGTCATAAGCAGCTCACCTTGCCCGGCATCTGACGCCAGGATGCGATCCCACATCTCACGGACATCAGGCCAGATCCCGCGCCATAACCGCAAGACATCAGGAGGGCATAACCACTGATCTCCATCACGTCGATCAGAGGTTCTGAGCCAAAGATGGCCTGTTGCCTCGTTCTGTACCCCGCCAGGTCCTGAACCAGTCGAGCTCATGCCCTATTCGCCGTAATGAGCACGATTGGAAACAATCGGCGAGCGACTTCATCCCGACTATTCAGAACTGCGTCGAAGGTCGCGTCGAAAGAGCCTCTTGTAAGCCTGACCGAACAGGTCCGGCTTGTCGCTGTCGTGGGGCACAGATGGAAGCCGCACGGACACAGCACCCAAGCTGACCAGCAGAGTCTCCTCTAGCTCGCACCTGCCGTCGGGCAACGACAACTCTGGCCACAGTTCGTCGTCGGTCGGATTATGACGAAGTGTCTTAAGGGATTCCAGCGCCTTCCGGACAACGCCAAGGTGAAACTCGATCTTGTTCAACAGTTCGAGCAGATCAAAGATCTGAACCGCCATGACTCCTGAGCGTCCGCGTCTTCGCTTCCGACAACGGGTTCAACCAACGACGTTTCAACTTCCGAGGCAAGGGATTGGACTCCGTTTACGATCGTCTGAGAGATGACCCGTGCACCAAGATGATGCAACCACCAGGCCGGGGTCACACGTTGCCGCTCGGTCTTACGCTCAAACTCAACCCCGTTTGCCACATCCTCGAGGAGACTCAACAGTTCCCCGGGATGCTCCAGCGTGATACGGACTTTTCGAGTCAGCCACCGCTTTATCGAGGGCGCCCTCGACATTTCCCGCGTCCATGTACTGAAGTGGACGGGCTAGACCAAGCCAAAGGCTCGTGTACCCAAGGATCTCTCGCTCGGCGACCGCCAGGCGAAAGACATGAGGCTCTCCGTCGACGGCACGGGACCTGGGCTCTGATTCGGTTGTCAGCGTTACCTGACGATAACTACGAATCTCCTTTACCAAGAGCAACGCCTCGTCGAACTGCATCTCTTCGCAGACTCAAAGATCAATGTGTTCGAAGCATCAAGTACGGAGATCAATCGACTCCAGTCACCTTCGCTGGTGAGACACGGGAGTAAATCGCGAATCATGCGGGACAACCGACGTTCGACCCATAACGGATCTGGATCAAGAGTCGGTTTCACCCGGATCTGGTCTCGAGTGCCGTATTAAGTTGTCAGTGGTCCATGACCGCCAATTCGGATGGGATGCAAGTCCGGTAACCGTTCGCTCTTCACTGGAATAGTGGACTTGAACGTAGCGGAAAAGGTCCAACAACAATCAGTCGATAGGCGATTCGCTGTGGCGCAATCGTGTCTTGAACCTCTCGTTGGGTGATAAGGGTCACGAGTTGATCGTATTGGCGCAGCACCGTTGCGGCCCGACTGTGAGCCTGTACTGCTCAGTCTCATCAGGGATCCGCTTTAGTGCTGCAAGAGGCACTTCGGACTGCGTGCATGAACTGTGGGTAGAGGCGTTCTGAGAGCGTAGAGGCGTCGAGAGAAGATCGAAGAGATTTCGACCGAGAATCACCAGACTGAGGACGGAGAACGTAGACAGCATTGCGAAAAGCAACACGTCGAGACCGCGAAACTCCTGGCCAGATAAAACTGGCAACGTCAGAAGGGCGAGCCCCACTACCAGGAGCAATTACGACATTCCATACATAGATGGTTGAAGTTCGTTCCCGAACGAACAGGCTCCGTATTTCCCCAGGAACGCGTGAGTATGCCGTTGAGGCATCACTCCGACCGTGGTAAAAAACAACGCCAGAAATGTCGCCTGTGCGCCCACTGCCACTCCGACCAGCGTGCTGTACGAATCTGCCGGAACCGCGGTGAATAGAGAGCCCCAATGAGCGACGTGGCTGAGACCCAGTGCAATCGCCTGTACTCCCACTACAAGTGCGATGGCAGTAGCTGCCCCAATAAGGGCAATGCAAGCAAGGCGACCGAAGATACGAGTCGAGTGTCGGATTTGGTCTGCCAGCTCTCGAAGTGCAAGGGAGGCAACTGAGATTCTCCGACGGCGCGCCCTTTGTCGCTCCTTTGCAGCCCAGTGACCCATTTCGTCACTTCGCACCAGCTGGTGCGAAAGTCGCTCAGCGCTATCCCCGAGTCTGCTGCGATTGCTCCACAAGATGAAGTGATTCTAGAACTGACGTGTGACGTCTAATGCTCCGGATTGCCTAGCCGAGTCGGAAGAGATCCCCCGGAGTCTGCTGGGCTCCTCTGATTACGATCTGCGCAAGCTCTTCAGGTCTGGCGTAATAGGTGGATCCATTGCGACGTACGTAGTACTCCGGTCGGCTGGAGTCGAGTATCAGGGCATAGAGCACACCGCTCCCTGATCCGACATCGAGCTTAATGACCACTTTACCGTCCACTTCATGGGCAACCACAGTGAAGGTTGGCGCGGGGGATACGCAGTCGCGAACAAGGTCATTGAGCCGCCGGACCAACGGAGCAGTCCTTCCGGACAGACCCAGGATGGTCCCCACGGAGTCGTCACCGTCGACACCAAATAGGATCGTGCCTCCCTCGCCATTCGCGAAGGCAGCGACTGTCTTCAGGACCTTGCGCTTACTTGTCTGGTTGTCGTCCGGAAGAACTCGCTTGTACTCCAAGAAGGTGCTCTCGCCCTGGGCTGCGAGCGCTGTTATCTCAGCCAGGGCATCGTCGGGAACTTCCAACTCGACTCCTCGCAGCTGGCGCCCACCCCAAGGCGTCAGTGACCGGTAGTCGATCCACTCGGACCCACGCTTCAACCAAATCCAAGGATCGTCACCCAAACCGGCTGGAAGCGGCAGGGTTACCTTCCCATTCCCCCCTAGTTCCACATCCAAGTGCGCAGTCGTGCTGTTCAACTCGAGCTGCAACCCCTTTGCGCTCCGACCGTCAACCCAGATGTCCAGGGACGCAGCCCGAGCCACTACCCGACGGACTCGCGCCGCCTATCGAGGATCCGCACTTTTATCTGACCCAACATCGGCTGACCAGCACCGCTCTGAGTCCACTGGTCGTAGAAGAAAGCGCCAAACGCTCCGGCAAAGGTCGGAAATGAAGGTGCATCTGTTCCGACCATGAAGCCGGGCGGTTGGTTGATCAACCCACCATCGATCGGGAGATTGAACAACCGAGATGGCCACTCAAATTCGAGTCCATCGTACTCCTGCCGGCTCGCCAGACGGAACCACTGGGGACTACCCGCAAGAATGAGCCCGGCGCCCACTTCCCTAAACCATGGGTCTCCTGAACCCTCAGTGTCCTCAGACTCGAGCAGCGACGCCAACTTCCTTGCCGTTATCTCCCGGGTCGTGAACGTCCACGCCGGGTAGAGCCAGGTGCGCTGCTCCCAACCAGCGGGCTTCGGGCCGATGAGGATCTCGGCAAATCTGATCTGCTTTTCTCCCTCCGTCCCAGGCCCCACCAACAGGCGCAGCCACGCGCCACGGCGATCCCGCCGGAGCCAACCAACGACCTCAGCAATCGGAACAACACCCGTATCCATGCCAGATCAACGGTACCGGTTCAAAGCCCAGTTGCCGGATACCTGTCACATGCAGCACGTGCGGATTCACGGCGCCACGCGATTACGAGGGGGTCCCGGTCCCTGTCTGGAGGTGTCCGGAGGCGCCTCGTCACTCCTGAACAGGTCTTATCAAACTCTCCGCCGCGTCGTCCCTGGTCGTGGCTCGCAGATCTATGGGTTGAATATGGGGTGCTGACGGCTCCGGAAGCGGCGCGGCGGGAGCAAGTCCTCACGACAAACGCGACAAACAAGCACGTACTGGTTAGGCGCCTGACCAACCTGAACCTCTAGCATGCGAACTCCTCAAACGCCCGGTGACTCGCAAGAACTACTTCGTCAGCGTCAAGGATCTCGACTTCGGCTGGAAAGGACATGGCGCCGGGTTCGAAGAACAACGCGATCCCACTATCAACTAAGTCAAACGCGACGTAGCCATCGGCGAATGTCATTCGGACGACCTTGGCCTGATCTGATCCAACCCCTTCGACATCGCCGCCCGCAACGAATCCGAATGCTCCGAAGCTGGCCGTGAAGTTGACCCAGGGATGCTGACGCAAAGGGCCCCCCAGAGAGCCCCCTCCAACGGGCGAGACAACCCAGGTGCCGTCCGGCTCCCGCCACGTCCGAAGGACCAGCTCCATGGGGATTCCCCTGGCGTTCGTGAAGGCAACTTGATGCACCTGGCAGGTTTGGAACTGGCGCGTTTTCTGGAAGTGGATCGTATCGAGATCAGCTCCCAGGCCACTGGCACCCGTGGAAGATACCCAGCCACTCGGGCTCACCCGACCCGTTTTTCCTACGCTTTCACGGATGTCTCGAGTCGCGTGACCAGTGCTGGCATGGTCCGAGTGTCACTGACCAGATCATGTCGCTCAAGGCCGTCGACATTCCACCGAGCAAAGGTGTCGAGCAGGACCTGTTCATCGAGTCCATTGGGAGATCCAGCCGTATTCAAGCAGGCCCTCAGTAGAAATCGGCCACCAGGTCGAAGGACCCGCCATGCCTCCGCTTCGTATTTGGTGCGGTGCGCTGGTTGGAAATAGTGGAAGCAGCCCCGGTCCAGCAGTAGGTCGACACTCTGTGACACGACTGGTAGCTGGCGAATGTCTGCCTGTGCGAAGCAGGAGGTGCTTCCTCGGGCAGTGGCCAACTCAAGGGCCGACATCGAAATATCGATGCCCACGGCGGACCAGCCAGAGCTGGTCAGGTGCTGGACCTCTGCGCCGATTCCGCAGCCCAAATCCAAAGCGACACCGGGGCGGCCCAACCAGCCGTCTCCTTCAGCCTTGACCAACTCCGGGGATGGCGTGCTGAGACTCCACCAAGTGTGAAGACCGTGTTCATATGGATCGGTCAATGTGGCCATACATCTAGGCCATGACCGGAAGCACCTCGGAAAGTGGACCGTTCGCAATCGTTCTCCCAGTAGCGAGATCGATCCACTCCCTGATAGGAAGCGCTCGGGCCTCAGGCAACAAGTTCGGTGCTGAGACACTGAGGACGTTAAGAAGCGCCGTGGATGTGATGCTCTGCGCAACAGGGTCTGGAGCCACCGAAGGCCGGAGATCCATGCCGTGGACCACGGCCTCGACGCACCTCGTGACGAGGTAGTCAGACACCGAGATCGGTCCCTGAAACGTCGTAATTGTCAGCTCCAAGTCTGTCGCCAGAAGGAGGGGGAGCGCTCCCTCCACGGATTGGCGGAGATCCACTTTGTTCAATGCAGCCCCTTCTCGGGCAGAAGCGTCGATGAGTTCGCTGTATGACCTAGTCCCCGACAGGTTCTCGGTCACTCCTAACGTCGCCTGGTCTGCAGACTCAGTTCGAAGAAACTTCGCGACCAGGTGGGGTTGGACGTAGAGATGGGCAAGGACCTCTCGATTCGTCCATCCAGTGCAGCGGCTCGGCTCCGAGAGATCAATCTGATCGACGGCCTCCGCGATCAGTCCCCATTGCCGGATCAGTGCGATGCGTACGTCCACAGTGTTCACGTTCATGGCCCGGTTGTTCTCCGCAATCCGGATTCTCCTGCAGGATGCCACTCCGGGTTGGCCAGGGACAGATACAGGTCGGTCACGAAGCCGGAATCCGAAGCGATTCGAGTACGACGTCCACCTCCCGGCCAACGTCCCGCCGAGCCGACTCGGAATCCGCCGTACCGGCGATGATGGCCGCCGCCTCGCCGAACATGGCAAACAGGAGCCGAGCGAGGGTCTCTGGATTCTCCGCGGCGATCACACCTTGGTCGGCGGCAGCACCGAGCATTGTCGCCAGGAGAGCCACGTAGCGCCCCTCGACCTCGTGGGCCCGTTCCCATCCGATGGCGGCCGTGGCCTCGTTGAGGATCCGCCCAGTGTCGGGCTCCATGCACTGGTCGAGGAAGGCTTGGCAGCCAGACCGTACGAGATCCCAGGTGTCCGCACCCTCGTCTGCGGCGCTCATTCCAGCCTCAATAAAGTCCTGTTCGACGTCGTTCAGGACAGCCACGAAGAGGTCCTCCTTGCTGTCGAAGTGGTGGTACAGAGCCCCTTTGGTCACCCCGGCCGCCATACAGACGTCCGAGAGCAGCATGTCGCGGTATCCGTGCTCGGCGATCAGGCTACGAGCCTCCCTGATTAGAGCCTGACGGGTGTCGGCGGCGTGCACCGCTCTCCTGGACATGTGCTCCATACCTAGGGTATGTTACCTGATATTAGGTATGCAGGGGGAATCAGATGGATCTACCAGTCATCATCGAGGCGGCGATCAATGGGTTGACCTCAAAGCGAGACAATCCCCACGTTCCCCGCACCGCCGACGAGATCACCGCCGACATCCTGGCGTGCCACGATGCTGGGGCCTCGATCGTGCATAACCACATCGACACGGTGATGGTGGATGGATCAATCGCTGCGGCCTGCTACCTCGAGTCGTGGGAGCCGGTGTGGAACAGGTTCCCCGGGGCCCTCCTCTATCCCACGGTGAACGCCGGTCCCGTCGAGATGAGCTATTCCCACCTGCCTTACCTTGCCGCAGCCGGGTGCCGGATCGGCATCATCGATGCCGGCTCGGTCAATCTGGGTGACTTTGTGTACGCCAACTCCAGATCGGACATCGACCATCAGGTAACCGTCTGTGCTCAAAATGGTCTCGCCCCGAGCATGGCCATCTTCGAGCCAGGGTTCCTGAGGAAGGCCCTCCAACTCCATAGAGAAGATCGACTGCCGTCAGGGACCATGATCAAGCTCTACTTCGCTGAGGAGTCCGGGTACCTCGGTGGTGTCTTCGGACTTCCACCAACAGAACCGGCCTTGGAGGCGTACCTCTCGATGATGGAGGGGTGTCCTCTGCCATGGTCGGTCGCTGTGATGGGAGGCGATGTTCTCGAGAGTCCGGTTGGTCGGATGGCCGTCGAACGAGGTGGCCATCTCCACGTGGGGCTTGAGGACTGGGCCGGCAATGGAGACTCCACCAACGTGGATGTGGTCGATCGGGCTGTCGCTCTCTGCAACGGACTCGGTCGTTCCGTGGCCAACCAGTCTGAGACGGTGGACCTGCTTGGACTACCGGTACGTCCGGCAAGGCCCAGATCCCACGAACTGCTGATCGACGGTCCGTGATGTCGGTGCGAAACTTAAGCTATGAACGTCGCCTATGACCGCATAGGGCTGGGGTACTCGAGCTTCCGCTCAACTGATCCGGACATTGCTACGGCCATCAAAGCAGCAGTGGGGGGCGCGGGGAGGAGGTCGCACGATGAACTCCATGGCCCTAGCTGATCTTCGCCGTCCAGGCCGTTTCCCACTCGGCTAACGGAACGCTGACCGAGCCCAGCAAAATGAGGCCCGATGTCCCTTCCGTGACGAGGACCTCGGGCAACTCCTCTTGAAAGAGAAAGAAGTTCCCGAGTAGGGCATCGCAGTGGAAGCACCCGTTGGAGAGGTAGGTCTCCCCAGCAGTCCGGCTGGCCCGCACCTTGATCTCGCCAACCTGAGAGACACCTACCGGGAGATGCGCAGCGGCGAAGGCCAGGGCTTCGGGCTCGTCCGTCTGGAAGAGTTCGTCATCATCTCGGGCTCCATCGGTGATATCGCTACCAGAGCCACCGTGCTCCGTCCGCACTTCCAGCAGGCAGTGGGAAGCCCGAGTAGATCGAGATCAATCATTCGTCTTGGGGTCTTTCATCAGTGTTCATGGGGAGGACCGTACCGAGTGGGTGTGACGCCCCCCAGGGTGCGAAATTGACGCGGTTGTGGCGTCCAAGCCTTCACGATGCCGTTCCGCCGGACCCGTTAGGCCACAACTGTAAGTCCAGGTGGGGTGCGTGTTCTAGCCTGGACTCGTGCGGATTGAGAGTGCGTTCATCGCCGGGCACGTCGAAGTGGATCCGCTTACGGAGGCACTCGATGTTCGGTCCGGCTTCCTGAACCACGTCAAAGTCCCGAGCCTTCCCCTCCGCTACGACCTGGGCTTGGGCCTGGTTGTGCAGATAGCGATGGACGAGTACGACCGTCCGTTCACACTCGAGATCGTTGTGGACCGCGTCGAGGACCATCGGGTGATGCACCACGAAGACTTCACCTTCGAGATTCCCTTCGGGATCCGGGCCATGGACGGCTTCAGCCACCATCACCCGTTCGCCTTCACCTTGCCGCTCGAGTTCTACGACGTGGGCCTGCATTCGGTGATCATCGGCGACGGGGATTCGGACTTCGCCCACGTCGATTTCGTGGTTCAGATGGTCACCTTCGACCAAGTCTGACGAAGCGGACCTGGTCTCTGGAGCTCGCAACGCCCTCGGCTGCCATGGCCTGCTGGCCGAGGCGATTCAGCCGACAGATCGTGACGTCTGAGCTACGTACGGGAGGGTCGAGCAACCCGAGGGTGACGTCACCCTCACTCCGGAAACTGCGTTCGTTGATCGAGGGTGACGTTGCCCGAGGCCTGTTGATTCCCCAGGTCAGGACGCAATTTCGGCGAGGGTGACGTTGAGGGTGACGTTGCTTTCGGATCATGAGGGCTAGCGAGGACGCACGGTCCCGCACAGAGCCCTGGAGTCCGAATGATCCCTCCGTCGTTTGTCTCGAGTCTTGCGTCACCACTCTTGGCGGCCAGCTTCAACATCACTCCGAACAGCTCGCTACCCGGTTCATCTCAGGTGACGTCCTTCCTCGGCGGGATCGAGCAGTGGGCCGTCTACGCCTGCCTCCTCGGTCTGATCGTCGGCGGTGCCAGCCTCTGGTGGGGCGTCCAGAACGGCTCCATCAACCGGACCTCGGTCTCCCAGCACAAGGTGCTGGCCGCCTTCGCCGGGGCGGTCATCATCGGCGCCGGGGTCTTCCTCATCACCTGGGCCTTCAACTTCGGCACCTCGGTGAGCTGAGATGCTCATCGGACTCTCACTCCTCGACCCCCTGGGTGGTGTCGGCCAGGACATCGTCGGCTGGATCGGACGCTCCATCTCCCAGGGGATCGGCGGGTTCGCCAGCTGGGCCATCGGCGGCGTGATCCACGCCATGCAGTCGACCACCACCCCGGACTTCACCTCGTGGTTCAAGGGCCCGTGGCGGGCCATGCTCACCGTGGTCGCCTGGCTGTCGGTACCGGTGCTGTTCATCGGGGTGGGGACCGCCGCCCTGAAGGGGGACCTGACCTCGGTGCTCAAGCGGGGCCTCGGGGCCCCGGTGATCATGGCCATCGGCACCGCCGTCGCCCTCCCGGTGACCGCCGGGGTGCTCACCCTGGTCAATGCCTGCTGCAGCCTCCTGGTCGACCAGGCCCTCGGCGGCAACCAGGGGTTCGGCCAGGGCCTCGACCACCTGTCCAACTTCGCCCTGTCGGCCACCGTCACCACCGGCGGCAGCAGCCTGCCCGGACTGGCGGCCGCCCTGATCATCGCCCTGGCCGGACTGGCCGCCCTGGTCATCTGGTTCGTCCTCGCCCTCCGGGGAGCGCTGCTCTACCTGGAGGTGCTGGCCATACCCCTCGCCCTCATCGGGCTCTACTGGGGCGGGACGGCCCACTGGATCAAGCGCCTGGTGGACCTGATCATCGCCACGATCCTCTCCCAGCTGGTCATCACCATGCTCATGGTGCTGGCCGCCGCCGACCTCAACAGCGGCCAGCTGTCCGGGACGAACCCCGGAGCGGTGGGCGGGGACATGACCACCCTGTTCCTCTGCCTGGCCTTCCTCATCCTCGGCTCGCTGGCCCTTCCCATGGCCCTCCGGCACGTGCCGGCCGCCACCGAGCACGCAGCAGCCACGGCGGCCATGATCAGCGCCCCGGGTCGGATGACCTACATGGGAAGCCGCGTCGCCGGTACGGCGAAGATGATGGGGGGCTCGGGCGGCAGCAAGGCCCTGGTGGAAGCGGGAGCCGCGGCCGGACCGGTCGGTGTCGCTGCCACCGCCGGAGTGGGGGCAGCGGCCGGCGCGGCGAAGGCCGGGGCGCAGGCGGCCACCGGCGCCGCTGAGGGCGCCAACCCGGGTATGGCCCCATCATCTGCCGGCTCCGAAGCGGGAACGAGGCGGCAGCTCCGGCAGCCCGAGTCCCGGCGGGCCGATGCCTGGAAGCTGCGCCCGGCGCCGGCGGGGCGGGGCGCTCCAGCAGCAGTCAACCCAGCCCGGGCCAACGTCGGTCGCCGGAAGGCCCGGCCTCGAGTTCCGGCAGTCCGGGTGGGTCCGGCACCCCCGGGTCCGGTTGGCGGAGCAGCCAGTCGGGGAAGTCGAGCGAGCTGGCCCATCGACCCCGAAGGCACCGGGAGGATCCCGTGGCTGAGCACGACACGCTCTACAACTTCGGCGTCCTCACCAAGCGGTACGAGCTGGTCAGCCGCACCGCCGGCCAGCTCGCCCCGGGGGTGCTGGGCGCCGCGTGCGGATTCGTGATGGTCCTGGGCTCTGTCCCCATGCCGTTGCCGTTCTTGCCCGTGCTGCTCGGCTTCTGGTTCGCCCTCGGACGGGTTCCCTTCGGCCGGCACCGGGGAGCCAAGGTGCGCTCCCTGGTCGGTCCGTACGCACGGTACGGGTTCCTCCGGGCCAACGGTCAGGCCCACTGGGAGATGCCCCAGACCTGGCGGGCCGTCGGAATCAGCACGGTCACCGACATTGCTCCAGAGCAGCAACGGACTCAGCGCCCCCATCGACGCCGCACCATTGGCAGCGCTACGGCACCGACCCCAGATCCACCATCGGTCGACCGAAGTCGGAAGTCGAGGCCGCAGAGAGCACGCAAGAGGGTGGCCGAACAGCTACCGCCGGAGCTTGGTCGGCTCCGCTTCGAGGCAGGCATTCACGACGGGGCCGAGGCTGGCCTCGTGGCCGAGCGGGTGGGACGCCGGAGGCTGCTCACCGCGGTGATCTCCGTGTCGGGAGGCGACCGTTTCGTATTCTCCGGTCCCGACGAGCAGGCCGCCCAGATCAGCCAGTGGGGCGAGGTGCTGAAAGGAATGGCCGCTGAAGGCTCGGGTCTCCGGCGTCTGCAGTGGGTCGAACGGGCCACTCCCCAGCCCTCGACCGTCCAGTCGGACTGGTCGGCTGCAGCCATGGGCCAGGTGTCAACCGAGGAATGGGACGACTACCAGTCGCTGCATTCGTCCATCGGCACCGCCGCCATCCACCACGACGTCTACCTGGGTGCCCAGGTGGAGACCGAAGCAAGTGGCGCAGACGCACTGTCCGAGGCCACCAGTGAGCTGGCCCAGCTCTGCGAGCACCTGCTGGCCATCGGTCTGCGGCCGAAGGTCCTCTCCCGTCGGGGAATCGCTGCCGTCCTGCGCCAGTGGGCCGATCCGACGGCGGACGAACGGCTGGCCTGCTGGGGCGACGAGTCGATCCCCACCACCCAGGCGGGGCCGGCTTCCCGCCTCGTCGGCTACGACACCGTCCGCACCGACGGCTACGTCCACCGGGTCGGCCAGATCGCCGCCTGGCCCCGGATCGACGTGGGCACGGAGTGGATGTACCCGCTGCTGGCCGCAGCCGTGCCGGGGTCGGTCCGGACGGTGTCCATGCACCTCGAGGCCGTCTCCACCGAGCAGGCCTTCGCCGAGGTCCGAGACGCCCGGACCACAGGAGGGATGGCGCAGCGCAAGCGGGACGAGAAGGGGATGATCACCTCTGAGGAGGAGGAGCGCCGGGTCGACGAGGCCCGCTCCCGGGAACGGGAGCTGACCCGGGGGTTCCGCCAGCACCGGATCGCCGGCCTGGTCATGGTGTCCTCTCCCGCCGAGGAGACGGCGGCCCGAGCCTGGAGGCAGGCCGAGCGCAAGGCCACCGAGTGCCACCTCGACCTCCGGGAACTCCACGCCCGGGGCCACGAGGGATGGGCCGCCACCCTGCCCCTGTGCCGTCTGCAGTTCTCAAGGGGGCTGCTCTGATGCTGAAACTCCCGCCCATGTCGGTGACCACCCGGCATTCGGCCTCCGCCTACCCCTTCCAGTGCCAGGCCGGGCTGCCGTTGGTCGGGCCGATCATCGGCCAGGAGGTCCTCGGCCAGGGCATGTTCTGTTACGACCCGTTCTGTCTCTACGAGACCGAGACGCTGCTCTCCCCCTGCATGCTGGTCTCGGGCAACAAGGGCTACGGCAAGTCGGCCTTCGTGAAGGCCTACCTCCACCGCCAGGCCATGGCCGGCAAGTGGATGGCCATCCTCGATCCGAAGGGCGAGTACCTCGACCTGGCCGAACGGGACCAGCTCTCGGTCCTGGCCCTGCGCCCGGGGGGCTCGGTGCGGCTCAACCCACTCGAGGCCGGGCCCGGACAGCCGCGGCCGTGGGCCCGACCGGGACGGGCGACGACATCCGGGGCCGGCGGATCGGAGTGGTCATCGCTCTGGCCGAGTCGGCCACCGGTCGCCCGGTTACCAGTGACGAGCGTTCGGTGGTTACCGCTGCCCTCATGGAACTGGAGCGATGGGTCAACGATCGGCCAGTTGGGGTGCCACGTGCGCCGACGCTGCGCGACGTGATGGACCTCCTGATGGAGCCGACCGTGGGTATGGCCACAGAGCTCCGCACGGAACCGGCCAGCCTGGCCGCAGACGCCCAGTCGGTGGCCAGAGGACTCCACCGACTGGTCGAGGGCGACCTGGCCGGGATGTTCGACGGTGAGTCGACGGCCACGATCGACTGGTCGGGCCCGGGCATCGTGGTCGACCTGTCCGCCGTGCTCCAGTCACCGGCCTTCTCGTCCATCCTGGTCTGCGCCGGGGCATGGTTGGCCCAGGTGGTGGCCAGGAAAGACCGCCAGCGGATCATCGTCGTCGACGAGTGCTGGAAGGCCATCCGTGACGCCGGGTTCGTGGCCTGGGGGGAGGAGACCCAGAAGCTCTCCCGCGGCTACGGGGTCCAGTTCGTCACCATCGTGCAGCGCATCTCCGACCTGGCCTCCCAGGCCGACGACGGAACCGCAACGGCCAAACGAGCCCAGGGGTTCGTCACCGAGGCCGAGACCAAGGTGACCTTCAACCTGTCCGGAGGGGAGGCCAAAGCCTCCCGGGACGTCATGGACTGGACCGAGTCGGAGACCCTGCTTGTGCCCAGGCTCCCCCGGGGGCGGGCCCTCTGGCGGGTGGGTGAGCACGGCGCCATCGTCCAGACCATCCTGTCGCCCCGGGACATCGCCATGTGCGACAGCAATCAGGCCATGCGGAGCCACGTATGACATCAGGAATAGCGGCCTCACCTCACCTGGTCCCGCCTGGGGATCGGGATCTCAGTCGGGCTGGTGCTGTTCGGCGCCATCGATGCCGCCCTCCCCCGCTCCACCCACCCCGTCGCACAGATCTCCGGGGTGGGGCCGCATGAGATTCACGCTTCGGCGATCGCAACGGCCACCACACCGGTGGTGTCGGTACAGAACAGTGCAGCCCAACAGGTCGCCGAGGAGTTCGTCGAGGCCACAGACACCACTGACCCGACACACCCGGAGGGCGACACAGCCGAGCGAGCTGCACTGGCGCCAGCCCTGACCGTGCCGCGACGAGTGACGTGGCCGGAGGCCTGGGTGGCCGAAGACCGAAGGACGACGGTGGTGCTCGACCCGCCCGGTCCGGTCGTTCCAGTCGGTTCCGGCCAGGTTGCCGTGGTCGTCACTGGCCGGATGGTCGTGACCACCGATATCGGCCAGACCTCGGAGGTGCCGGTCGACGAGCGGGTCACGCTGCGCCCCACCGGCCCTGCGGGTTCACCGAACGCCTCCCACTGGGTGGTCACCGATGTCGGGGCCGGCTCATGAAGCAGGGCCGAGTCGAAACGGTGTCGGGATGAGCGCGATCGGGAAGGTCGTGGCCGTCATCGTTGGTCTCTGCCTGGTGGTGGCCTGCGCCGTGGCCGGCGGAGCTCCCGCCGTGGCCAGCGACGATCCGTCGTCCGTGGCCAGCTCGACTATCCCGGCGGCACTCCTGGCCCTGTTCCAGCAGGCGTCGGCGGCCAGTAGCTGTGGCGTGCCGTGGACATTGTTGGCCGCCGTCGCCCACACCGAGTCGGACTTCGATCCGAGCGTCACCTCATCGGCCGGAGCCGAGGGTCTCTTCCAGTTCGAGCCAGGCACGTTCGCCGCCTACGACCGACCGACTCCGACCGGCGGGGCTGTCCCTCCCAGCCCCTTCGATCCGACCGATGCCACCTACGCCGCCGCCCGCTACCTGTGCTCGCTCGGGATCGTGGCCAACCCCACCTCGGCCCTGGTCGCCTACAACTGCGGCAATCCCGGCCCGGCCTGCCAGGCCGCCTCGGCGGGCTACGCCGCCCAGGTGCTGGCCACAGCGGCCAGCTACACGGCAGCCGGCAGGCACCGGGGCCGGGACTTCGTCCGGTGTGCCGACGGTCGTCCAGGCGGCGGTCGTCACCTACGCCGAATCACAGATCGGCACGCCCTACGTCTGGGGCGGCACCAGCCCGAAGACCGGGTTCGACTGCTCGGGTCTGGTCGTCTGGGCCTACGGACTGGCCGGGGTGGTCGTTCCCCGGGTGGCCAACGACCAGTGGCACGACGAACCCCACGTGGCCATGAACCAACTCGTCCCTGGAGACCTGGTCTTCTTCGGTACCGGGGACTATGCGGACCACGTCGGGATCTACGTCGGCGGAAGCGCCATGGTGGACGCTCCCTACACCGGGGCCGATGTGCGCATCGACACCATCCCCATGAGCGTCGGTGCGGCCTGGGGTAGTCAGGTCGTGCTCGGAGCGGCCGACCCCGTCGCTCAGTCGGCGGCCGCCTGATGACGACATCCGAGCCGGTCGACGATGCCGACACCCTGGCCTCGATCATCCCCTTCCGACCAAGGCGGTCGACGATGGCGCCGCACCCCTCCGTTGGTTCGCCCGAACCCTGTCCGTCCGTGACAGCCGATGGCCCCTGGCCGCGTCCTCACCCGACGCCCATCCAGCTCTCGTTCTTCGAGACCAGTCCCAACCCATGAAACGAGCATCTCCATGAATCAGTCCCAGTCCCAAACCCCGTTCGATGGCACCTTCCTGGTGTTCCTGGTCGTGATCGGATTCGTCATCGGCGAGGGCGTGGCCACCGACGTCGCCGGCCAACTGGCCTCGTTCGCCTTCGGTGCCCACCACGTCGTCCCCGGTGGCATCGGCGCAGGGGCTACGGCGTTCCTCCACCTGTGGAGCCACCCCGGTGATCCGAGACTGGCCTGGGGCCCGAGGGCCCGGGCCTTTCTGCCCGGCCCGGCCGCCATGTGGACGGCGCTGGTTCTCACCGAGTTGCTTCTCGTAGCCGCGGCAATCGTGGCCTTTCGGCTGGTCCGTCGGGTCCAGAGGTCGCTCGGCGGTCCCGGTGGAGGCACCGGCAAGATCGGACGGGCCGAGGTCGAACGTCGTATGGGGCGCAAGGCAGTCGAACGACATACCGCCGCCATCTACGGGAGCAGTGCCGCCGCAGCGCGTGAACCCGTAGCCCTTGGCATCGACGTCGCCACCGGCACCCGGCTGTTCGCCAAGTCGGAGGACTACATCCTGGCCCTCGGAGTGCCCCGGGTAGGCAAGGGTGAGGGCTTCGTGATCCCTTCTGTGCTGCGGCACAAGGGTCCAGCCGTGGTGACTGCAACTCGGCACGACACCTACATGGACACGGTTTCCGTGAGGTCCGAGCTCGGGCCGGTCTACGTGTTCGATCCACAGGACCTGGTTCCCGGGGCTCAGAAGCTGCGCTGGAACCCGGTCAAAGGCTGCGAGGTACCCCAGGTGGCCATTCTCCGGGCGCGAGGGTTCGCCGGATTCGCTGGCGTGGGACAGGCCATGGACGGCGAAGGTGACTACTGGGAACAGGTGGCAGCCTCGGTCATCCGCTGCTACCTCCACGCGGCAGCTCTGGAAGGCCTGGGGTGTCGAACGGCTCCTCAAATGGTCACGCCATCCCGTAGAAGATGCCCCGGTTCACATTCTTCGCAACCATCCGAAGGCAGCGCCGGGTTGGAGCGAGGACCTGGCCGCATCCACGGTCGTGGACCCGCGTCATCGTGACTCGATCTGGGCCACCGTGCGCCGGGCGTTCGACTGTTTTGCCGATCCCAAGGTGCTGGAGGCCACCCGGGTGGATGACGACACGCTCGATGCATCCGAATTCTTGGCACACTCCGGAACGATCTACCTCATGGGCTCTCCCGGCGCCCAGCATTCGGTCGCCCCCATCGTCGCCGCCCTCATCGAGGACATCGTCGATGAGTCACGCCGCCAAGCGGCCTACTCGGCCACCCGGCGTCTCGAGTCGGCGCTCCTCCTCATGTTGGATGAGTGCGCCAACATCGCCCCCCTCGGCGACCTGCCCAAACTGGTCGCCGAACTGGGTGGTCTCGGCATCACCACCGCGGTCATCCTGCAATCAGTGGCGTCTGCCCGCAACGTCTGGGGTGAAGCCGGCGAGCGAGCACTCCGTGATCTGGCCAACATCACACTCGTCTGGGGAGGGCAGAAGGACATCTCATTCCTGACGGAAATCAGCCGTCTGGCCGGTGAGCACGACGAGCAGGTCGAGACCACCACGTTCGGTCCGAGCGGAAGGGTCAGCTCGTGGACGGCGCGGCGCACAGCGGTGCTGCCCATCGAAGACATTGCCAACCTTCCACCGCATCACGCCGTTGTCGTGTCCTCCCATCTCAGGCCACGTATCGCCCACCTGCCTCCGTGGCGTGGGGATCGACATCTCGCACGCCTTGTTGAGGCCGTAGCGACCGCACCGACTGGAGCTTCGCCTCATGGACGGTGAAGCGCCGGGAGTTGGCTCTGGTTCACTCATCGATCGGATCGAGGGGCTGGAGGCCCTCGTGGCTGAGGTGCGACGCGACCTGAAGAGGAGATCAGACGTCGGGAGGCCCAAACAGGATCAGAAGAACCCAACAGACGGCAACGGACAGTGGCCATCCCCCAAGGAACAACAAGCTGAACTTGGATCACTGGCCGAATGGGTCGACGAGCTGCAGATGCAGTACGCGGCCGCCGGCGACTGGCTGGTGCCTTGCTGGTGGCAGCATGGCTTTGCCGTGAACGAGCTCATCGCCCTCCGGACGGCATGGCTTGGCTTGAAAACGTCGGATGAGCCGAGCGCAGCCCTCGACTGGCACGAGGCGGCCGAGAAGTGCCGAGTGCGCATCCACAAGGCCATCGGCGATGGGCCGGGCTGCACACCCGTCGAGCACTATCCCGAACGGCCACGCACAAAGGATCACCGCTGGGTTGAAGAGCGGGAACTACTGGCGACTTACCTGACAGAAGAATCCAAATAGCGTCAACGGTCGTCGGTATGCGCAAGCTGTCGAGCCGCCCCGCATAAGGAAAAATGGAAACTCGTCCGGTTAATCCCCGCCGCCCGATTTCGGAGGGACACGATGACATTCGCTCTGCTCCAGACCCAAGCCAACTTCGGGTGCCCGCGCTGACTATATGCGTGCGGGTGGCTCGACGAGCCGCTCAACCTCGTCAATGATCGATCGAACGTCCGGATAGCGATGCCCCACGGTCAGATTGACGCACTTGTCGATGATCCTCTGCACCTCACCAGAGCATGCGCCAAGCTGCTCACGTCCTGAGAAGATGAATGAAAGGACCCATCCGATTGAATAGATCTCGTTCAGGATGTTGTACGCCTTGAAGCTCTCAATGGTGGGGTCGAGGATCGTCCCGCGCAATTTCGGACTCAGTTCTGGTCAACGTCGAGTCGTTCTCCTTGAGTAATCCGAAGTCCGAGACCTTCACCACAACGGCTCCGCCGTCGTAGGCCTTCACAAGCACATTTTGGAGGCTCACGTCTCGATGGAGGTGTTGCCGGCCATGCAGGTGATTGAGGCCAAAGAGGAACTGCAGCGCGATACGCTTTCGAGTCCCGAACGGGAGTTGATTGTTGTGCTGGCCGATGAAACCGCGAAGGGTAGCATCACAGAACTCCATTGAGTACTCGTTCTTTTCGTCGTCGTACTTGAACACTTGAAGGATGTTCGGGTGGTGAATCTCCTTTAGTAGATCGAATTCATTCCGGAAAAAAAAAAAAAAAAAAAAAAAAAAAAAAAAAAAAAAAAAAAAAAAAAAAAAAAAAAAAAAAAAAAAAAAAAAAAAAAAAAAAAAAAAAAAAAAAAAAAAAAAAAAAAAAAAAAAAAAAAAAAAAAAAAAAAAAAAAAAAAAAAAAAAAAAAAAAAAAAAAAAAAAAAAAAAAAAAAAAAAAAAAAAAAAAAAAAAAAAAAAAAAAAAAAAAAAAAAAAAAAAAAAAAAAAAAAAAAAAAAAAAAAAAAAAAAAAAAAAAAAAAAAAAAAAAAAAAAAAAAAAAAAAAAAAAAAAAAAAAAAAAAAAAAAAAAAAAAAAAAAAAAAAAAAAAAAAAAAAAAAAAAAAAAAAAAAAAAAAAAAAAAAAAAAAAAAAAAAAAAAAAAAAAAAAAAAAAAAAAAAAAAAAAAAAAAAAAAAAAAAAAAAAAAAAAAAAAAAAAAAAAAAAAAAAAAAAAAAAAAAAAAAAAAAAAAAAAAAAAAAAAAAAAAAAAAAAAAAAAAAAAAAAAAAAAAAAAAAAAAAAAAAAAAAAAAAAAAAAAAAAAAAAAAAAAAAAAAAAAAAAAAAAAAAAAAAAAAAAAATCCCGGATGACGCTAAAAAAAAAAAAAAAAAAAAAAAAAAAAAAAAAAAAAAAAAAAAAAAAAAAAAAAAAAAAAAAAAAAAAAAAAAAAAAAAAAAAAAAAAAAAAAAAAAAAAAAAAAAAAAAAAAAAAAAAAAAAAAAAAAAAAAAAAAAAAAAAAAAAAAAAAAAAAAAAAAAAAAAAAAAAAAAAAAAAAAAAAAAAAAAAAAAAAAAAAAAAAAAAAAAAAAAAAAAAAAAAAAAAAAAAAAAAAAAAAAAAAAAAAAAAAAAAAAAAAAAAAAAAAAAAAAAAAAAAAAAAAAAAAAAAAAAAAAAAAAAAAAAAAAAAAAAAAAAAAAAAAAAAAAAAAAAAAAAAAAAAAAAAAAAAAAAAAAAAAAAAAAAAAAAAAAAAAAAAAAAAAAAAAAAAAAAAAAAAAAAAAAAAAAAAAAAAAAAAAAAAAAAAAAAAAAAAAAAAAAAAAAAAAAAAAAAAAAAAAAAAAAAAAAAAAAAAAAAAAAAAAAAAAAAAAAAAAAAAAAAAAAAAAAAAAAAAAAAAAAAAAAAAAAAAAAAAAAAAAAAAAAAAAAAAAAAAAAAAAAAAAAAAAAAAAAAAAAAAAAAAAAAAAAAAAAAAAAAAAAAAAAAAAAAAAAAAAAAAAAAAAAAAAAAAAAAAAAAAAAAAAAAAAAAAAAAAAAAAAAAAAAAAAAAAAAAAAAAAAAAAAAAAAAAAAAAAAAAAAAAAAAAAAAAAAAAAAAAAAAAAAAAAAAAAAAAAAAAAAAAAAAAAAAAAAAAAAAAAAAAAAAAAAAAAAAAAAAAAAAAAAAAAAAAAAAAAAAAAAAAAAAAAAAAAAAAAAAAAAAAAAAAAAAAAAAAAAAAAAAAAAAAAAAAAAAAAAAAAAAAAAAAAAAAAAAAAAAAAAAAAAAAAAAAAAAAAAAAAAAAAAAAAAAAAAAAAAAAAAAAAAAAAAAAAAAAAAAAAAAAAAAAAAAAAAAAAAAAAAAAAAAAAAAAAAAAAAAAAAAAAAAAAAAAAAAAAAAAAAAAAAAAAAAAAAAAAAAAAAAAAAAAAAAAAAAAAAAAAAAAAAAAAAAAAAAAAAAAAAAAAAAAAAAAAAAAAAAAAAAAAAAAAAAAAAAAAAAAAAAAAAAAAAAAAAAAAAAAAAAAAAAAAAAAAAAAAAAAAAAGAATCAAAAGCAAGCTTCGAACGAAAAACTGCGGCCCACTCCAAGGGGGGGGGGGGGGGGGGGGGGGGGGGGGGGGGGGGGGGGGGGGGGGGGGGGGGGGGGGGGGGGGGGGGGGGGGGGGGGGGGGGGGGGAAAAAAAAAAAAAAAAAAAAAAAAAAAAAAAAAAAAAAAAAAAAAAAAAAAAAAAAAAAAAAAAAAAAAAAAAAAAAAAAAAAAAAAAAAAAAAAAAAAAAAAAAAAAAAAAAAAAAAAAAAAAAAAAAAAAAAAAAAAAAAAAAAAAAAAAAAAAAAAAAAAAAAAAAAAAAAAAAAAAAAGAGAGAGAAAAAAAAATAGAGACACTCCGAGGCGTCCAGAAGCCAGGGCCCTGGCCAAATGAAAGGGACACCGTGAGAACCGGGGCTCTCCGCTGTCGACGTGGGGGGGGGGGGGGGGGGGGGGGGGGGGGGGGGGGGGGGGGGGGGGGGGGGGGGGGGGGGGGGGGGGGGGGGGGGGGGGGGGGGGGGGGGGGGGGGGGGGGGGGGGGGGGGGGGGGGGGGGGGGGGAAAAAAAAAAAAAAAAAAAAAAAAAAAAAAAAAAAAAAAAAAAAAAAAAAAAAAAAAAAAAAAAAAAAAAAAAAAAAAAAAAAAAAAAAAAAAAAAAAAAAAAAAAAAAAAAAAAAAAAAAAAAAAAAAAAAAAAAAAAAAAAAAAAAAAAAAAAAAAAAAAAAAAAAAAAAAAAAAAAAAAAAAAAAAAAAAAAAAAAAAAAAAAAAAAAAAAAAAAAAAAAAAAAAAAAAAAAAAAAAAAAAAAAAAAAAAAAAAAAAAAAAAAAAAAAAAAAAAAAAAAAAAAAAAAAAAAAAAAAAAAAAAAAAAAAAAAAAAAAAAAAAAAAAAAAAAAAAAAAAAAAAAAAAAAAAAAAAAAAAAAAAAAAAAAAAAAAAATTTTTTTTTTTTTTTTTTTTTTTTTTTTTTTTTTTTTTTTTTTTTTTTTTTTTTTTTTTTTTTTTTTTTTTTTTTTTTTTTTTTTTTTTTTTTTTTTTTTTTTTTTTTTTTTTTTTTTTTTTTTTTTTTTTTTTTTTTTTTTTTTTTTTTTTTTTTTTTTTTTTTTTTTTTTTTTTTTTTTTTTTTTTTTTTTTTTTTTTTTTTTTTTTTTTTTTTTTTTTTTTTTTTTTTTTTTTTTTTTTTTTTTTTTTTTTTTTTTTTTTTTTTTTTTTTTTTTTTTTTTTTTTTTTTTTTTTTTTTTTTTTTTTTTTTTTTTTTTTTTTTTTTTTTTTTTTTTTTTTTTTTTTTTTTTTTTTTTTTTTTTTTTTTTTTTTTTTTTTTTTTTTTTTTTTTTTTTTTTTTTTTTTTTTTTTTTTTTTTTTTTTTTTTTTTTTTTTTTTTTTTTTTTTTTTTTTTTTTTTTTTTTTTTTTTTTTTTTTTTTTTTTTTTTTTTTTTTTTTTTTTTTTTTTTTTTTTTTTTTTTTTTTTTTTTTTTTTTTTTTTTTTTTTTTTTTTTTTTTTTTTTTTTTTTTTTTTTTTTTTTTTTTTTTTTTTTTTTTTTTTTTTTTTTTTTTTTTTTTTTTTTTTTTTTTTTTTTTTTTTTTTTTTTTTTTTTTTTTTTTTTTTTTTTTTTTTTTTTTTTTTTTTTTTTTTTTTTTTTTTTTTTTTTTTTTTTTTTTTTTTTTTTTTTTTTTTTTTTTTTTTTTTTTTTTTTTTTTTTTTTTTTTTTTTTTTTTTTTTTTTTTTTTTTTTTTTTTTTTTTTTTTTTTTTTTTTTTTTTTTTTTTTTTTTTTTTTTTTTTTTTTTTTTTTTTTTTTTTTTTTTTTTTTTTTTTTTTTTTTTTTTTTTTTTTTTTTTTTTTTTTTTTTTTTTTTTTTTTTTTTTTTTTTTTTTTTTTTTTTTTTTTTTTTTTTTTTTTTTTTTTTTTTTTTTTTTTTTTTTTTTTTTTTTTTTTTTTTTTTTTTTTTTTTTTTTTTTTTTTTTTTTTTTTTTTTGGTTAGGTACTTCGGTAGGAGCAGGGTCGGTTTTCACCGCCCCCCCGGGGGGGGTTTTTTTTTTTTTTTTTTGGGGGGGGGGGGGGGTTTTTTTTTTTTTTTTTTTTTTTTTTTTTTTTTTTTTTTTTTTTTTTTTTTTTTTTTTTTTTTTTTTTTTTTTTTTTTTTTTTTTTTTTTTTTTTTTTTTTTTTTTTTTTTTTTTTTTTTTTTTTTTTTTTTTTTTTTTTTTTTTTTTTTTTTTTTTTTTTTTTTTTTTTTTTTTTTTTTTTTTTTTTTTTTTTTTTTTTTTTTTTTTTTTTTTTTTTTTTTTTTTTTTTTTTTTTTTTTTTTTTTTTTTTTTTTTTTTTTTTTTTTTTTTTTTTTTTTTTTTTTTTTTTTTTTTTTTTTTTTTTTTTTTTTTTTTTTTTTTTTTTTTTTTTTTTTTTTTTTTTTTTTTTTTTTTTTTTTTTTTTTTTTTTTTTTTTTTTTTTTTTTTTTTTTTTTTTTTTTTTTTTTTTTTTTTTTTTTTTTTTTTTTTTTTTTTTTTTTTTTTTTTTTTTTTTTTTTTTTTTTTTTTTTTTTTTTTTTTTTTTTTTTTTTTTTTTTTTTTTTTTTTTTTTTTTTTTTTTTTTTTTTTTTTTTTTTTTTTTTTTTTTTTTTTTTTTTTTTTTTTTTTTTTTTTTTTTTTTTTTTTTTTTTTTTTTTTTTTTTTTTTTTTTTTTTTTTTTTTTTTTTTTTTTTTTTTTTTTTTTTTTTTTTTTTTTTTTTTTTTTTTTTTTTTTTTTTTTTTTTTTTTTTTTTTTTTTTTTTTTTTTTTTTTTTTTTTTTTTTTTTTTTTTTTTTTTTTTTTTTTTTTTTTTTTTTTTTTTTTTTTTTTTTTTTTTTTTTTTTTTTTTTTTTTAATTGTTCGGACAATCTGGTTCAAAACTAATCTGAGTATTGATGTGGCTCGGCGAAGCGCAGTTCCCTGCGACGAGTCGCATAAGATCCGCGACAGGCCATCCCGGACAGGAGATGCCGAGTCGTTGCAGTGGTGCTGTTAGAGCCTACCAATCGATCCTCGACGGGGTCAGCCGGCCGTCACGCAACGTATCCCCTGACAGTGGTGCGTTATGCGGGTTATCCCCGGAGCGATGGACTCGGGCCTCCTCGTCGGATAGTGGTCGGCCGGCTCACAGGCCGAATCCGGAATCGCGGCTCTCGATCGAGGGCGAGGTCCTGGCGCTTCCGGACCGTGACGTTCCGGCGAATGCTCGATGGGGTCATCCTCCCGCACCCGATCCGCCTCTCGTGACTGGTCAGCAGAGCGCATCGACTTCCCAATGAGCTGCCAGGCTTCCCCGTTCGGACTCGACCATTGCGGGATCCTTGGCTGCTGAGAAATCCTGCCGCTCCCACAGTGGCCACGGTCGTACGCCAATGGTCACGCTGCTCGGGGTCGGCCGGCTCGGGGCCGATCGTCCGTATCCGTGACGTTCCAGCGGGATCGATAGGCCTCGATGGCACCGGCCGCCGCCTGCCAGCGTTCGGTAGCGGCCAGGCGGTCGGGCAAGCGGGCCGAGCAGATCGGTGACATGGCTGGGTGACGTATACGTGGCCGCCCGGCCGAGCCGGTACTCATACCGTCGGAGGGCACCCTCCATCTGGGACCATCGGCTGATCTCCTCCTGGTGGCGGTCGACCCAGTGGTTGCGGGCGCGCTGGGCTGCCGCCATCCTCGCCAGTTCCTGAGCTGTCTCGGCTTGATTGTGACCGGTGGCCCGGGCCCGCTGGTCCCGCACCATGGCGGCGGCAAGCTGATCGGTCACATCGGCCGGCGCGTGATCATCCAGCCAAGCTCCCAGACGGCGTGCTCGTGATAGGTCGTCGCCAGGTCGTCAGGGAGCGGGGACCGTCGTCTCCGGCAATCGGTCGATGGCCATGGTCTGCTCTCGACTCCGATCCAGGGCGTCGACAAGGGAGTCCAGCGCATCCCGGCGATCGGTGCCGTCGCCGTGGTGTCCGATCTCCCACCGTGGGTTCTCCGGTGCGGTCACATACAGGTTGTTGGACAGACGTCCCCGGGAGAGCTGGGTGTACCCGGCCTCCTGGAAGAGGCTGTCGCCACCGAGGCCGAAGGTGTGGTCCACGGTGATTCCCTGGGAGCGGAAGACGGTAAGGGCGTAGCCAAGGCTGGTGGAGCTCTCGACGTAGCCCTGGGGAAGGACGGCCCGGCGTCCGTCATCGAGCTGGACGACCAGATCTGTCCTCGAGCCGCTCCTGGGCCGCTCGGTGCCTTCCTTCTGGTCCGCCAAAACAACGTCACCCTCCACTCGAGCAACGTCACCCTCCCTGGTCACAGCCCTCTGTTCTCCGGGGTGCGGCGGATCGGTGACGCCGACCACGGTGGCAAAGGTGCCGTTGCGGATCCTGACGGTTGCCGCTCCGGCCTCTGATCCTGGCTCCCTCACTCGCTGGTTCTGCTCGAAGATGACCCTGTCCCCCACGCTGAAGGTCTTCTCACCGAACCTGATCTCCTCACCCAGCTCACCATTCGCCTTGCGGTGGTCCCGGACCATCTCGTTGAGCGCCCGGACGTCGACCCTCCGCACGGCCAGGATGGCGGTCGTGTGATCGTTGTGGACGGCCCACCAGTCTTCGACCAGGCGTTGGCGTGCCTCGTCGATCGAGCCGGTGATGGTCACCCGGCCGTGGTCGACATAGGCGTCGACGGCCGGGACCACATCCCCGCTCCGGAGCGAAGCGAGCGCCTCCCGTTCCCACTCCTGGTCAGCGCCGGCCTGACGGCGGTTGGTGGTCAAGGTGATCACGTCAGGGCCCAGTCCTGAGACAGCGTCCGGAGCGCTCCTCCGGCGTCGATGGACGACAGCTGGCGGTTGTCTCCGACCAGGACCACCTTGGCACCGGCCGCATCAGCATGGCGGCAGAGCTGGTCGAGGGTGCGGCTGCCGACCATGGAGGCCTCGTCCACCACGATCACATGCCGGCTGGTGAGCCCGCCCGCCTCCCTCAGGTCGGCCAGAGAGGTGGGTGAGCGACGAGCTCGGGATGCCGGTACCGGCTTCGAGGTCGGCGGCCGTCCGGGCGGCCACCGCGGTGCCGATGACCCGGAACCCGGCCTGCTCCCAGCCGATCCGGGCGGTGGCGAGCATGGTGGACTTCCCCGTGCCGGCCTGGCCGACGACCAGGTCGTAGCCGTTGCCCGAGGTGAGCAGCTCCGGACCCCCTCGGCCTGTTCGCCGTCCAGATGGCGGTGACGTCGCAGGACCTCGTCGACAGGGGGGGTCCCACTTGCGCGTGGCCGTGTCCACGCCGGCCACCGCTGAGCGGACGATCCGCTGCTCAGCGGCCAGCAGTTCGGTGGTCGTGTAGCGGCGGTCGCCACTGGTGGCCGGGACGATATGCCCGCTCTTGGTCCGGAGCTGTTCGGTGTCGACCGGGGTCGGCCAGCACCCGGACCACGTCGCTCCCGCTCGAGGAGGTCGGCGGTCAGTTCCACCGCTTCCTCGGGGGTGACGTCGAATGCCCTGGCCACGGCACTGAGGGCCTCTCGCCGGGAGAAGGTCGATCCGAGCAGGGTGACGGGCATGGCCCGGGCCGCCAGGCGACCGGAATCGGAGAGATGCTGCTCGTCGATCTCCCAGTCGTCGAGCGACACGCCGCGCTCTCCTTCCAGGACCCGGAACACCGCCTCGAGTCCTGCCGGATCGGGCCTGCGGTGGGCGCTTCGGTCCCGAGAGCGGCGGTAAGGTCATCGATGGTGGCCGGCCGGCTCCACCTTCGCCATCGGGGAGTTCGATAGCGCAGAGCTGCTCCCACCAACCCTCACGGAGGACGTCGATCTGGGCGCCACCCACTGGCTTGCGGTCCCGGGTGGCGAGCGTGGCCGTCTCGGCCGCCTTGGACGACGGTCCCCCTGTCCTCCATCGCTGACTCGATATCGACCCTGCGCTTCGAGAAGGCCCGGAGGATCGGCTTGGGGATGTCCCGAAGTTCGCCCAGGCCATTCTGCCGCACCTGCCAGGTGAGACCGAGAGGTGTCAGCTCGGCCCGCAGAGCGGACTGGTAGAGGGTGCCCGCGGTCTTCTGCCACATGTAGAGGTGGCGGCCGTCTGGGGCCGACCACCGGCCGTCGGCTCCTTTCACCAGGTTGGGGACGACCACATGGGTATGGAGCTGGGGATCACCGGCCCGGCTGGTGCGATGGCGGAAGGCCGCGCCGATGAAGCCGTTGGCCTCGATGAGCTGGCGGCCCCCCGGCCCTCGCCGGACGAAGCACGCCTCCGTGGAGAGGCTGATCGAGAACGGCGCCGACCGCCCGATCGTGGCCGATCGGAGATCGCATCCCGCACGTCGTCGGGCTCCGAAGCCCACAGCAGCGAGACGCCCTTCGGCGCCGAGAACGTGAGGTCGTAGCCGGGACGTCGACCCGGCTGGACCTGGGGCACCCGAGGTCCTCTCCGCAGGCGGACATGCCGGCCAGGAGGTTCCGGAGGGCCTCGGGATCGACCTGTCCGACCAGCCCGAGCGCCTCTGCCGCTGCCCGATCCACTGGCCGGGCGCCTCGCCCCGGCCGAGGTAGTAGTCATCGACGCTGTTGGCCACCTTGTCGAGGTAGTAGTCGGCCCCGCCGGCTACACCCAGCTTGCCTATCGACAGCATGTGGGCGTTGGCAACGTGGTGTCCGGACCGGTCCATGCCTCTATCGTCCGAATCGAACGTCACCCTCAACGTCACCCTCGCCGATACGTCCCTGGTCACACGGTTGGACGGACTCGCCAGGAGGGTCGCATCCGGTCGAATATGCGGCGTTGGACCAAATCGAGTGCAGGGGTGTGGACATGATCCGTACCGCTTGCGGCGGAGCCGATTCGCTGAGTCACCCAGGCGCCCGTGGCGGGCTCGATGCCCGCCTGGGCGCCTCTCTCGATCCCCGGGAGGATGTGAGTCCCGGATCCCATCGTGAGGGGCCGCAGGAGCGGACGTGAGCCCCGTACAGAGTCCCTCCGGTCCGAGTGGGGACACAGCGAAGCCCCGGCTCGATGCCGGGGCTCGCTGATCAGGTTCGGTTGTGGAGATGCTCAGGCAGTCGGTGCGGCCACCTCCTCGGGGAAGACCAGGCGCTCCACCTCGGAGACGCCGTAGCCGACGGACTCCAGGAAGCCCAGGTACCGGGCCAGACGGTCGCTGGGTGTCCGCCACGCCGAACGGCCGGTGGTGGCCTCGATGCCCGCTGCCACCTGGGCCAGGAGGAGCATGGGGAGCCGGGAGTCCGGCGTTGCCTGCTCCAGGAGGGCCGTGGCGGCCGGTCGTGACCACCAGTCCCCCGGTGTCGGCTCGTCGTGGCCCAGGACCCGGTCGAGGTCCCTGTCGTCCCCTGCGGTGGCCACGGACGGGTCCAGGAGGAGCATCTCGGTGACGAACCGCAGGGTGCCCTTGGGGGTCGACCGGCGGTGGAGCAGGTCGGCCACGAAGGAACGGCGCACCAGTTCGGCCGAATCCCACGCTTTGTTGTTCGCCACCACCTGGCGGCGCTCGGCTTTCTGCTCCTCGGTCCATCCACCCTCGGTTTGGGCCGAACTCGCCTGACCAGGGGTTTCAACGTCACCCTGATCGAGGGTGACGTGGCCGTGGGCGACGGGATCGAGGCAGAGGTAGGCGACCTCGTAGCTGTCGTCGTCGGACTCGGTGACGGCGGCGGCATGGCCGGGGCAGCCCCGGTGCTTGGCCTCGGTGACCGGCTTGTCCTTGACCGGGGGGAGCTCGTCCAGCCATCGGGCACCCTCGGGGAGCCAGTAGCCGGCCTCGAGCTCGATCACCGGGCACCCGGTCGCCGTGAGCTCGGCCACTGCGGCCTCATAGCGCTGGCGGTCCTGGCGCTCCTGGCGGAGGCGGGACACCACGTGGGGCCACTGCTCGGGCTGCTTGACGGCGGCGGCGGTGAGCAGCTTGACGGCCTCGGGGTCGTCCCCGAACTCGGCCACCACGGCGGCCTGGTCCAGGGTCAGGTCGTAGCGTCCTGCCACTTCGGTTGCGACCTCGCTGCGGGCCACGACCAGGGCCTGGCGGACCTTTCCGGCCTTGATGCCGGTCATGGCCGTGATGTCCTTCTGGGTCACGCCGTCGAATCCGGCCAGCTGCTGGATGGCCACGGCCTCCTCCACCGGGGTGAGGTCGTCCCGCCCGATGTTCTCGACCAGCATCCCGGCCACCTGGTGGACCGGGGACAGGTCGTTGCGGACGTAGACGGGGATGGTGGCAAGTCCTGCGGCGATGGCCGAGTACTTCCGGCGCTCTCCGGCGATCAGGACCAGCTCTCCGGCTTCGGTGGTCCGCACCAGGGGCGGGGTGAGGATGCCCAGGGCGGCGATGGAGGCGGCGAGGCCCTCCCGGTCCCGCTCGGGACGGCGGGCGTTGTCCGGATTGTCGAGGACGGTGGCCGGGTCGACGTGGCGCAGTTCCCAGCCTTCGGGGCCTGGGGGCTGTGGGGCCTCATCGGGGCTGTAGACGGACGGGTGCTGATGGATGGTGCCGGTCATGGGATTGCTTCTCCTTGGTTGTTCCGGGGCCTCGTGCTCCGGGTCGGCCCACCGGGAGGAGTCACTTCCGGGGAGCCTGCTCGGACCGCGTGACCAGCGGGCGGGACCGGATCACCGGCCCCGCCCGCACGATCACCAGGCGCTCAGACCGGGGTGGCCTCGGCGTTCTGGTCGTCGTCGGCCACGGGGCGGTGGACCCGGTGCACGTCGGTGGTGGCGAACCGGAGGGAGGCGGCGACGTCGTCGGCCACGATCTCGACCTTGGACCGGCGCTCCCCGCCATCGGTCTCCCAGCTCCGCTGCTCCAGGCGGCCGGAGACGAGCACCCTGGACCCCTTGGTCAGGCTGAGGGCGACGTTCTCGGCCAGGTCCCGCCAGCAGACGACGTCGAGGAAGGACACCGACTCTTCCCACTCCTTGGTCTGCTGGTTCTGCCACCGGCGGTTGACGGCGACGGACAGGGAGGTGGTGGCCTGGCCCTCCCGGGTGTAGCGGATCTCCGGATCCCTGGTCAGGTTGCCGGCCACGGTGACTGCGGTGATGGTTGCCATGGTGTTTCTCCTTTTCGATTGATGCCGGGTGGGGCGCTTTTCGCCCCGCTTGGCCCGACATCAATCGGTGAATGCCGATTGCCCACGCCGGTCCCGGCAGTCAGGGGAGCGAGCGGAGCGAGAGTGAGAAGCGGAGGCCGGATGGTGAGGCGAGGAACGAGCCGGGCCCGAAGGGCCACCATCCGTGCCGGCGCCTCGGAGCGTCGACCTTGACGGCCAGGGGGCCGGTGTGCGACTGACAACCCCGCTGAGCAGGGAGGGTGACGTTGGAGGATGGCGGGTTCAATCGACCGCGTCGCGCGGTTGGCGCATCTGCGATAAACGCCTTCGGTAATTGCCGCCCTCAGAGTGAGGCCCGAGTTGACGGACACCATACGGAAGTCGAACGCGATAGTTGCACTTCCCAAGCGCCAGCAATTCGAAGTCTGCTCCGGCTCTCAACTTGCGTTTGGCGCATTTCCATCTTCTGCGATCGATGACCTTGGACAGCAGGATCGGTCGGGATAGCCACCGACAGAACGATGGCCTTGGAGATGCTCAAAAACATCATGTCGCGTACGAGGGCCATCTGCACCGTTTATGGACAGAAGAGCACCACCGTTGGGGGAGGTAAAGATGGCGCTAGACAAACAGGCGGCCCCGTCTGCAGGCTCACCGATCTCCACCACTTGGTGGTACCCGAGTGAAGTCCTTGCATTCGAACGCTACGGCGTCTACACGTTCGCCGGTCTCGTCTTCATGGCCGTTTCGCCACTATTGCTGACAATAGCGATCTCAGCTCTCATCTTCGCCATCGCTTGCTCGGTCGTTATCCTCGCTTGCCGGACTACCGACCCGAATGCGTTTCTGAGGGACATGCTAAAGGCGGCCGTGCGCCTCGGGTCTTTCCCCGCACCCGACAATGACTCGTTTCAGCCGTAGTCCGGATGGGTAGCTGTGCAGTTGTGCAAAGCGTTATCGTGTGCCCATGACTCTCAGTTCGTCGGAGAATCTTGAGTTTTTGGTTCGACAGAGAGCACGGCGCTGGTAACGAGTGTGGGGTAGTCCGCCCAGGCGAGCATTTCTGCATCACCCTTGGAATCTCCATAGGCATAAGTGGTTCCTGCACTTATGCCGAGCAGTTCAATCCGCCTAACTTTCTCCGGACCGCGACAATTTGGGGTTTGCATGAGACCAGTCAGGATTCCGCTCTCGGGTTGTTCAAGCTCGGTGCTGCAGAGATAGCCCACCTCAAGCTCTCGGGCGATGTACTTCAGGTAGGTATCGAGAGACGCCGAGACTATCGAAACAATATGACCCTGGTCCTGATGCCACCTCATTCTCTGAATGACGTCTGAGCGCAAAAATTTGGCCAGGATCTCCCCCGCATGGTCGGCCGCAATAGTTTCCACGTCATCGACAGACCGACCGGCGAAACAGGCTTTCAATAGTTTTTCCTTTAGCTTGTTCCGAGAATCGCCAGAATAGAGAGATCCGATTGCGGACAGAGGATGAACTCCAATTGTTGAATAGAGTCGACCCCGACCAGCCACCCGCTGCAAGAAAGGTCCCAGTGAGTCTTGGGTCGTTAGCGTCTTGTCGAAGTCAAACGCAGCATGGACCGATTCGATGTTGTTCGGCACGCCCTCTCCCCTCTGAATTGGGCATCTTCATGACAACGGATCGGGTGCAGCCCCTGCATTCTCGTCTCCACCTGTCGTAGTAGTAACCAACCCACCGCTGAAGGATCCCTCAACTCCTGAGGTGGCAACCCAAGCAAAGTGAGTCGTTGTGCTGACGACGATTCGACGCACTACCCGAACGACTTCCAAGATGCTCCACAGGCCGATAAGAGAAAACGTGATCACTAGTCCATTCGGATGACCAGCCGCGGCTAATGAGGCACCCAGAGCGATCCCACCGACTCGAACGACTCGCTCCATTCTGATTCGGCTTACGTGCACTCCAGCTGAAAGGGCCCCTGTCCTCATCAGCGATCCGAATACCATGACGACAGTGGTCAGAACGCCGCCGATGACAAGCGCCTTCCCTGCGACATCGCTGAGATACAAAGTCAGACTCAGCAGTACGAGGATGTCGCCGAGATTCCCAAGCATGCAGCTTAGGTATCGGGCTCGAAGAGTGACCGCAGTCTCTGCATTTGTAAGGAAGCGGAGGAGACCGCTCGTAATCACACTGCCAAGAAGCAGTGTTACTCCGATCCAGGGACTGCCCCAAACAAAGAAAACCGAAGCAGCTATCGCCCCAACCATCCGGAGAACGGCTGTCAAAGGATAGATCCTTTGGGGACTAAGTCTATCCACCTGTGCTGGAAATCCAGTGCCCACTGGGTTTCGAAGCCATCTGAAAATCCGTCTGACCAAGCCCTCGCTTGGATCAGAGTCTGCAAGCTGCTCATCGATATCATGGCTGATCTCTGCCGAAAATTTGTCAGCATGAAAGGCGACCTCCCGCAATGCCAGGAGATGGTTGGCAGTCGTGGGCACAGCTACCTGCGTAAACTCCACAAGACGTGCGAAGGAACGGATGGCTTGACGAACGCTGTCTTCTTCGGTCGAACCTCGTCGAAGGCTTTGATTATCCGTCAGCTCCGCTTGGGAGATCGGAATGAGTGCGCCATTCCGCGCCGGACTCTCGAACATCGCCTCCTCACGAAGGCGCTCCGCACGCCTACGTTCGATCCAGTCATCGACAACATGCAGTGCTTCGGCAGAGGCCTGGCTCCGGCTCTCAAGACGACGCCGAAGGAACCTAAGCCCAAGCATGGTCGTCACTTTTGACTCTTTCACTTTTCGTCATCTCCTAGGTACCGCTTGATCTTTTGGGCAAGGCTCGCTCTAGCTCGCCTAAATGTGGTGTTAGAAGTTCCCAACTTCTTTCCTCTAATGACATCGATCTCTCGATAGCTGTACCCGTACTTCAGGTATTCGGCTATTTCCCGCACTGATTTGCCAGCACTTCGTGTAATTCGATCCAGCTCTTCTGCTAGTTCGCTGGCGATTGCCAGATCCTCTGGACTCTGAGGTTCGGTAACGAACGGAATGCGTAGGTCGTCACGAAAGACAACCGGAGGCGGCCGACGATCTCCACCGCGAACGATGTCCCGATAGGCCTCAGCCTTGGCGAATCCATATTGTTGCTCTGCGAAAGCACGAGCATCTTCCTTGCTAAGTTCAGTCGTAGCTGTGCGTCTCTTGAGTCGCTGCCAAAGCTCATCAGCCGCCCGGAAGTCAACGTCGCGCCACCGCTCTTGGGGCAGCCTGAGATGGGCGGAAACGACTCCGTAGGCGATTCCAGCAAATACCGAGTCATCCAGAGCGAGGACCTCATCTTCCTGCCGAGGTGCTAAAAATTCTTCTCCACCGAATCCATCTTCTGGGTAGTCGTTCATCACACTCCTACGGCACCCTGGGCCAAGACGATGACTAGCTTTATCTACAACTCCTTGCCGATGCTTCCGGCCTCCGTTCTCGCATCGAGGGACTACTAAACGGCCCTCACCCCTAAACGGTCATCGGGCAAGAGGTTCGCGACAGATTTTTCGTTGCCTCCGCACTGCGGCATCGGCAAGGCCCAAGCTATGAGGCAGAGGTGCTGCTCAACGTCAACGGCCGTACCTCTCTGACCAGCATCAACGACACCGCTGAAGGGTCGGTCTCAATCTTCATGCCGTATGTTCCAGTTCTACCGATGCTCGGGATTCGAGTCAGACCGAGTCGATCTACCTCGGTCGGTCACTCCGGCCCGGGGTAGGCGTCTCGATCGGAGAAGGGACCGAAGGCGTCGTACTCGCCGACCTGATCGGTGAGCACGGCGTCCCAGTCCGTGGCGTCGAGTC